>NZ_JAYKPK010000010.1:0-146618 GCF_035117555.1 Yoonia sp. 67-2 | reverse complement strand
GCATCACACCCGTCATGAAATTGAATATGGCTGCATGAATTCTACGGATGCACCCCGTTAAAAAAGGGGAGATTACCGGAGGCATCGGCGAGCAGGACCAGTTCGAGGTCGGTTTCGACCGACTGGGCCACGGCTGGGGTGGCGAGGAGGAGGGTGAGGATTAAGTGGCGCATGGAGGGAAGATAGGGCGGGGTGACGTTAGGGAAAGGGGGTGGTGTGGCTACTGTTGTAACTGATCGTACAGCCCGTCTTGGCTCCTGTGAAATGCCTCAGTTACGGTAGTTGTTTCGGTCGAAAGCTTAGTAAGAAGTTCATGGAACACGTCATTATTAATTGGTAGTTTTGCAAGCTTGCTGATTGAAAGTGCTGCGATATACCAGAGGTTTGCTTGGTCGGATAATACTCTGCAAACATGTGAAGCTTGTTTAAGTCGAGCCTCTTCGGCTGGCCGAGTCATATCGTCATAAATGAAATCTAGTGCAACATTATCTGCATGACATAGATGACTCTGAATTCCGTAAATATGAACTAACGCACCAGAAAAATGTAATGACTGGTCAAGTGTGTTCACCATTTCTGTGAAAGACCATTTCCGCATAACTTTTCGTCGTTGCTCTTTATTAGAAATGCTCTCATCAAGGGTACCACTTCTAGATAACGCTGCGAATATTCTGGCATCATCTGAACTCATCGCTTCACCCGCGAGCTTTAGAGCAATTCGTGCGCGATTTGCTGTAAGTTTATTCTCAGCCCTTAAATAGTCTCCCCAAAACTCATTCACTAGTTTCTCTGCCGCCTCGTTGGGATGTTGGCAAATAAACAATATTTTTACGATGGCCTCATAA
This sequence comes from Yoonia sp. 67-2, assembly GCF_035117555.1. NCBI lineage: Bacteria > Pseudomonadati > Pseudomonadota > Alphaproteobacteria > Rhodobacterales > Paracoccaceae > Yoonia > Yoonia sp. 67-2. The sequence goes on along the minus strand of NZ_JAYKPK010000010.1, from coordinate 145,773 downwards.
AATGATCTAAGTACAATTTCGGTATCCCAAAGATATTGATGCGAAAGAAGAAAGCTTACGCATTGGCTTCTCCCGCTCGCGTAGCTCATCAACCTTATCAAGGTGGATATCGTGTGATCACTCAAATCAAGCTTTGATCCTATGAGTATTCTTTCGACTTCATCACGAGCAAGGCTGATTATTTGTAAAGAGATATCCTGAGGATCTCTTAGGTTAATTTCTTGATCGTCATCCCTCAAACATCCAACTCCTCCACAAACCGGGCATTCTCCTGAATATACTGGAACCGCAATTCCGGTTTCTTCCCCATCAGCCGTTCCACCAGATCCGCCGTGTCGCCAGGGATCTCATCATGCACGGTCACGCGGATCAGTTTGCGGGTCGCGGGGTCCATCGTGGTTTCTTTCAGGTCCTTGGCATCCATCTCGCCCAGACCTTTGAAGCGTTGCACGTCGATTTTGCCCTTGCCGCCCAGTCCCTTGGCCAGATGCTTTTCCTTTTCAGCATCATCGGCGACATAGATCCGCCGTGCGCCTTGCGTCAGCCGGTAAAGCGGCGGGCAGGCCAGATAGAGATGCCCGTGGTCGATCAGCGGCCGCATCTGCGTGAAGAAGAAGGTCATCAACAGCGATGCGATATGCGCGCCGTCGACATCGGCATCGGTCATGATGATGATTTTGTCATACCGCAGGTCTTCGACGTTGAATTTGGTGCCCATCTGGACGCCCAACGCCTCGCACAGATCATTGATTTCCTGATTGGTGTTCAGCTTGTTCGAGGCCGCCCCCAGCACGTTCAGGATTTTGCCCTTGAGCGGCAGCAGCGCCTGATTGACCCGGTTGCGCGCGCCCTTGCCGGAGCCACCGGCAGAATCACCCTCGACGATGAACAATTCCGTGCCGGCGCGGTCTTTTGATGTGCAGTCAGTCAGCTTGCCGGGCAGGCGCAGTTTCTTGGTCGCGGATTTACGCGCGGTTTCCTTTTCCTGACGGCGTTTCAGCCGTTCCTCGGCCCGCAGCACCAGAAAATCAAGGATCGCGCCTGCGGATTTGGTATCGGCGGCCAGCCAATTGTCGAAATGGTCGCGCACGGCGCCTTCGGTCATCCGTGCGGCGATTTCGGACGACAGCCGGTCCTTGGTCTGGCCTACGAAGGCGGGATCGCGGATGAAGCAGGATACGAGCGCGCAGCCGCCGGACATCAGGTCCTCCCGCGTGATTTGCGCGGCTTTCTTGTTGCCTGCGAGTTCACCGTATCCTTTGATCCCTTTCAGGATCGCGGCCCAAAAACCGGCGACATGGGTGCCGCCTTCCGGCGTGGGGACGGTGTTGCAATAAGATTGCAGGAACCCATCACGCACCGGCGTCCAGTTGATCGCCCATTCGACCTTGCCGGGTTCGTTGAATTTATCGGCGAATTCGACAGAGCCAGCGAAGGGCCGCTCGGCATAGGTCGCGGCCTTGCCCAAGGTTTCCTTGAGGTAGTCCGACAGCCCACCGGGGAAATGGAAGGTCGCTTCCTGCGGGGTTTCGCCATCGCTGATTTCCGATTTCCAGTGGATTTTCACGCCGGAAAAAAGGTAAGCCTTGGACTGGATCGATTTATACAGCCGTGCGGGTTTGAATTTCTGATTGCCGAAAATCTGCTCATCCGCGTGGAAAGTCACCGTGGTGCCGCGCCGGTTTTGCGTTGGCCCCATTTTCTGGATCGGGCCAAGGGGCAGGCCGCGGGAAAAGCGTTGCTCAAAGAGCTCTTTGTTCCGTGCGACCTGCACGACCATCGAATCCGACAAGGCGTTGACCACCGAGGCACCGACGCCGTGCAACCCGCCCGAGGTCTGATAGGCCTTGCCGGAGAACTTGCCGCCTGCGTGCAAAGTGCAAAGGATCACCTCCAGCGCGGATTTATCGGGGAATTTCGGATGCGGATCGACCGGGATACCGCGCCCGTTGTCGCGCACGGTGACGGAATAATCGGCGTGCAGTTCCACCTCGATCCGATTGGCATGGCCAGCGACAGCCTCGTCCATCGAATTGTCCAGCACTTCGGCCACCAGATGGTGCAAGGCGCGTTCATCGGTGCCGCCGATATACATGCCGGGGCGCTTGCGGACGGGTTCCAGCCCTTCCAGCACCTCGATGCTGGAGGCGTTGTAATCGTCGGGTCCGCTTGCGGACAAAAGGTCGTCGGCCATGGGCTGCTCTTTTCTTGGTGGTTTGCGCCTTTATGGCAGAGGGGATTGCCGCATGAAAGGGCCGAGCGCGCCAAGGGTGGTTGCACTGGCCTGCGGGTCGTGGAAAACTCTGCGCAAACGTTTCACTTCGGGAGGTAGGTTATGCGTATTTTCTTCACAGGCGGCAGCGGCAAGGCTGGCAAACATGCGATACGTCATCTGCAGGCGCAGGGGCACACGGTCGTGAATATCGATATGGTGCCATCGGGGCTGGATGTGTCGGAACTGCTGGTCGATCTGACCGATTCCGGGCAGGTCATTGGGGCGATGTCGCAATTCATTGATTTCCATGAACTGGAGGCCGCCAATGGCGTGCCACGTTTCGATGCCGTCGTGCATTTCGCCGCCGTGCCGCGCGTGATGATCGGCACCGATGGTGAATGTTTCCGCATCAATACGATGTCCACCTATAATGTGATCGAAGCAGCGGTGAAACTGGGCGTGCCCAAGGTGATCTTTGCCAGTTCGGAAACCACCTATGGCGTGTGTTTCGCGCAGGGCGAGGTCAAGCCAGACTATGTGCCGGTGGATGAGGACCACCCGACCGTGCCGCATGACAGCTATGCCATGTCGAAGGTCTGCAATGAGATGACGGCAAAGTCGTTTCAGGCGCGGTCCGGCACGGATATCTATGGGTTGCGGATCAACAATGTGATCGAGCCGCATGAATATGAAACGATGTTCCCGGCTTTCGTCGATGACGCGTCCCTGCGCCGCCGCAACATCTTTGCCTATATCGATGCGCGTGATCTCGGACATATGGTCGATTGCTGTCTGAAAACCGATGGGCTGGGTTATCAGATTTTCAACGTCTCCAATGATGACCTGAGTGTTGGGATTTCCGCGCAAGAGGTGATTGACCGCTTCTATCAAGGGGTCGAGGTGCGCGGCACATTGGCCGAGAACGAAACCATGTACGCCAATGGCAAGGCCAAGCGCATGGTTGGGTTCAATCCGCAACATTCCTGGCGTGACGTCCTGGGTTAATGCTAAGCGGACATGCTAAGTGATCAGGCGCTTGCGCAGATCACAGCCAAGTGTGGCCAAGCCCGATTGCGGCAGTGACGTGATCGGGTTACCAAACAGCATGTTGCGTAAATTATCCCTGATCCCCGCGATGCTGCTGCCGCTGCCGGCCTTGGCGCATCCGCATGTTTTCGTGCAGGTCGATATGGCCGTGGTCTTTGCGCCGGACGGCGAGGTCGCGGTGCGGCTTGATTGGGTCTATGACGCCTATTTTTCGATGCTGGTCACCTCCGATCTGGGGATCGATGCCGATGGTGATCTGCAACTGACGCCCGAGGAACAGGTGATGCTGGATGAACAGATCGCCGCATGGCCCCCGGATTTCGAGGGTGATCTTGAGGTGTTGCAGGGTGAGCAGATATTGACGCTGGCCGACAAGCGCGATCATGCGATGATCTATCAGGACGGGTTGATGCGCGAAACGCATCTGCGGCCCATCACGCTGGCGGATCGCACGACACCGCTGACGATCCTGCCATATGATCCGACCTATTACATTGCCTATGAAATCGCCGGTGACGTGACGATTGAAGGCCGCGATGATTGCGAGGTTTCGATCATCCCCGCCGATCTGAACGCGGCCTATTCGCTGGTCGATGAATTGCTTTATGGCAGGCCCGCAAGCGATGTCGGCCCGGACGAGGAATTTCCTGAAGTGGGCCGGTCCTTTGCCGATACGGTGGTGGTGACATGCGCTGGCTTGCTCTAGCGGGGCTGGCCGCGATTGGTGCGGCGGCTTTGTGGCTTTGGGGGTTTGGCGGCGCGGGGCAGGTGGCCCAGCAGGCCGCGATGATGCAACGTGATGTGCAAAATGCGATGGCCGGTGCCTTGCGCGCCTTGCAACAGGGTGAACCGGGGGCGGTCATGACGCTCTGGGGTCTATGTTTCGCCTATGGTTTCGTCCATGCGGCGGGTCCGGGGCATGGCAAGCTGGTGATCGGCGGTTACGGCGTCGGCGCGCGGGTCCCAGTCGGGCGGCTGGCGGGGCTGGCGCTGGCCTCATCCCTAGCACAGGCGGCGACGGCGGTGTTGCTGGTTTATGGCGCTGTCTGGGTGCTGGGCTGGGGGCGCGAACAGATGACCAGCTTTGCTGATGATCTGCTGGAACCGTTCAGCTATGCGCTGATCGCGGGCGTCGGGCTGTGGCTGGTGCTGCGCGGCGCGCGGCATCTGCGGGCACAAAGCCAGCCGGCGCATCACCATGATGCAGTCTGCAGCAGCTGCGGCCATGCCCATGGCCCGACACCTGCGCAAGCGGCCGAGGTGAGGTCTTTGCGCGATGCCGCCGCAATCATCGCCGCGATTGCGGTCCGGCCCTGCACCGGGGCGTTGTTTCTGCTGATCCTGACATGGCGGTTTGATCTGGATTGGGCCGGGATTGTCGGGGCCTTTGTGATGGGGCTGGGCACCGCCAGCATCACCGTTCTGGTGGCCTTTGCTGCGGTCGGGTTTCGCGAATCGGCGCTGCGGCTGGTCAGCAACCGTGGCACCGCGCAGATGATGGCGAGTGCCGAGATCGCCGCGGGTGCGGTCGTGGTTGTGCTGGCTTTGCAACTGGTGCTGCGTAGCGTGTAATAGCGCTTTACGACTTTGCATTTCGCCCCTAAAGCTGGCGAAATGCAGCCAATTGCCCAAACATACAGCGAACATAACCGGGCGATCTGGAAACTGGGAATTCCGTTGATTCTCAGCAATATGGCGCAATTTGCGATCCATATGACCGACACATTGATGCTGGGCTGGTATGATGTGACGGCTTTGGCTGCCGCAACCATCGCCACATCCTTGTTTTTCGTGACCTTTATCGTTGGCGCGGGATTCGCGCAGGCGATCACGCCTTTGGTCGCGGCGGCGAATGAACAGGATGATCACGTGCAGGTCCGGCGCGTCACGCGGATGGGTCTGTGGCTGTCGATCATCTATGGTGTCATCGTGATGCTGCCGTTCTTTTGGTCCGAACAGATTCTGCTGGCCATCGGGCAGGACCCGGTGGTTGCGGCAGAGGCGCATCTTTACCTGCGCATCGTGATCTGGGGGATGATCCCGACGCTGCTTGTAATGGCGTTCAAATCCTTTCTGGTGGCGCTGGAACATACTGCCTTTATCCTGTGGGCGACGGTGGGGACGGCCTTGCTGAATGGGCTGATCAATTATGCACTGATTTTCGGTAATTTCGGCGCGCCGGAACTGGGGATCGAAGGGGCGGCAATCGCATCGCTTTTCGTCAATCTGCTGACGGTCGCGCTACTGGTCGGCTATATCGTCAAAGTCCTGCCGCAATATCAATTGTTCCGCAATTTCCACCGCCCAGATAGCGAGATTATGCGCCGTGTCTTTCTGCTGGGTTGGCCCATTGGGCTGACATCTTTGGCAGAAGGCGGGTTGTTCACCGCCTCGGCCATCATGATGGGCTGGATCGGGCCAATCCAATTGGCGGCCCATGGTATCGCAATCCAATTGGCCAGCCTGACCTTCATGGTGCATATCGGATTTTCGCAGGCGGCCACCGTGCGCGCGGGCCGTGCCTTGGGGCGGCGGGACGAGCCGAACCTGCGCCGCGGCGGGATCGCGGCACTGGGGTTGTCGGCGGTTTATGCGACCGCGACATCTGTCGTGTTTTTGCTGATACCGGGGACATTGGTGTCGCTGTTCATTGATCCGGCAGAGCCGGAGCGGCTGCGCCTGATGCAGGTCGGGATCACGCTGGTGATCATGGCCGGTCTGTTTCAACTGGTCGATGGTTTGCAGGTCGTTGCATTGGGGCTGTTGCGCGGGGTGCAGGATACCACCGTGCCGATGATCATGGCCTCGTTCAGCTATTGGATCGTTGGTTTGCCGATCAGCTATCTTTTGGCGTTTTACTTTGATTTCGGCAGTGTCGGGATCTGGGTCGGGCTGGTGCTGGGCCTGCTGGTCGCGGCGGTATTGCTGCTGTGGCGGTTCTGGGCGCGGTCGGTGCGGATCGCGCTGGCTTAGCGCAACATTTCCAGATCAGTCAGCCGCAGGCGCGGGTGTCTGGGCAGGCCCATATCTTCCAGACAGTGCAGATGCGGAAACATCGCGAGATATTGTGCCAGCGTCGTGCCGCGCAGACCAAGACCAAAGGCGGTGCCAGGGTTAAGGCTTTCGACACCGATGCCATTGACCAACAGTGTTTCCTGACTGGCAAAGCCAAGCTGATAAAGATCGACCGGCGCGGTCGGGCGCAGCGCGATGAATTGATCACCATCCACAAAATCGCTGGCCGGGATATAGGCGGCACGGCTGCCGGTCAGCTGTGTGATGCCGGTCGTGCAATGGCGCAGCCTTGCGGCGGGACCAAGGATCAGATCCTGCAGCGGACGCCCAATCCCCAAAGCGCCGGCCGTGATCCGTGTCAGCATCCGCCGGGAGTAGGGGCCGGCGACATCCTCTGGGCTGATGGTCACCGTGCCGCGCCACAAGAGCGGCATAAAATGACCCTCGCTCATCCGGATCTGATCGCCCGGCACAAGATCTTCGACCGCGACGCTCCCGCCCGGGGTTTGCAGGATCGTGCCGCGCCCCAAAGCGGCGAATGCATCCTCAAACGCCGGGATCGCCGGGGCGGTGAAGCGGGCATCCGCGATCTCACCATCGGTGCCAAGATGGCTGATGGTGTATTTTCGCTGCGGCAGGGCAGCGGATTTGCTGCAATTGCCCGTTCTGATTGAAATATCCAATATGTCCATGCCTATAGGATGTGCGCGCAACGCGGCAGCACTATGGCAAAGCGCGGATGAAAACGCCTGCAACAGAGATCGGCTTAACGAGCTGATTTCATGCTGAAATTTCGCCCGGTCCGGGCCGCCCTGCGCGTACGCCACCAAGCCGCCATTCCGGCGTCGCAATGCCGCCTTGATTACAGGCGGATCGCTGCGATCAGACGGCCATAATCAGCCTCTTGCAGATGGACGCTGCGGCGATAGCTGAAAAACCGGCCCGGATCGGCATAGGTGCAATGGCCGGTCCAATGGGCCTGTCCCACGCCAAAGCTGCGCAGCCGCATCAGGCCAAAGCCGGGCAGGTCGAACTGGAACCGTGACTGCTGGCCTGCGGCAAAGAACCTGTCATAGCCGGGATCGACCGCCAGAAAACGGTCGCGGAAATCGGCGCCGACTTCGTAATTGCGCTGGCTGATCGAGGGGCCGATAACCGCAACGATATTCCGGCGCGCCGCGCCCAGTTTTTCCATGGCACGCATGGTCTGTTCCAGCACGCCTGTCAGCGCGCCTTTCCATCCGGCATGGGCCGCCCCGATCACGCCTGCGGTCTGATCGCAGAACAGCACCGGCTGGCAATCGGCGGTCAGGATCGAAAGGCCGATGCCTTTACTGCGGGTCACAAGCGCATCGGCTTTTTGCAGCACCGGGGTCGCATCTGTGACGGTAACGACATCGGCAGAATGAACCTGATGCACGCCGATCAACTGATGTGGTGCGAGGGCCAGCGCATCCGCCGCCCGTTCGCGGTTGATCGCCACGATATCCTGTTGGTCAGAACTGCCAAAGCCGCAATTCAGCCCGGCAAAGACGCCGGATGACGCCCCGCCTTTGCGGGTGAAAAACCCGTGGCGCGCCGCGCCAAGCGCGGGATCGGTGATGATGTCTAGCGTCATGGGTCCAATCCGGGAGGCGGTGTGGCCGTGGCGGGGTAAAGCGCCATCACTTTGAAAAGGTCACCCATTTCGGCAGGGTGGGTCAAGCGCCGATGTGCGGCGACATGCGCCTCAAGCGCGGCATCGGTCAGACGGGTGGCGAGTTTTTGCGCACGCGCAGTGATTCCCAGCCGTTCCAGAAACACGCCTTGCGCGGTCAGACGGCTGTGGCGGGCGGGGGCGGCATGCGCGGCAATCGCGGCAAAATCGACATGGGCGGTCAGGTCAGCCGCGCCCGGATCAGCCAGCGGATCGGCGGGCGCATGGCCGGCGAGCGCCTGCAAAGTGTCGCCCAGCGACTGCCAGTCGCCGTAATCAATGATCAGCGCGGCACCGCCGTGTCGGGCGATCCTGTCTACAAGAGCGCTGATGATGCCGGGCAGGGCGGGACAGGTTTCGATCAGATCCCCATCCTTGGTATCGGCCAGCCGATCCGCAAGCTGTGCCAAAGGCACTGCATCTGACAGGCCAAAGCACAATTGCCCGTCCTGCGCGCCCACCATTCTTTCGCGCCAGCCATTGCCTGCGCGGATGAATTGCCGGATCGGCAGGGCGTCGAAAAACTCATTCGCCACCAGCAGCAAGGGCGCATCTGGCAGGCTGTCGATCTGGTCATGCCAGATCGCCTGCGGCACCCTTTCGGCCTGCATCCGGCGCAGATGGGCAGAGGTCTCAATGAAATGCACGGTCAGGGCGTCGTGAAAGCCGGGCACGCTGGCCGTCGCACGCAGGATATCTTCCATCAGCGTGCCGCGACCGGGGCCAAGTTCGGCCAGGATCACAGGATCAGGCGTGCCCTGATCCAGCCAGGCTTGCGCCAGCGACAGGCCGATCAATTCGCCGAACATCTGGCTGATCTCTGGCGCTGTGGTGAAATCGCCCGCAGCGCCGAACGGATCGCGGGTCGCGTAATAGCCATGTGTGGGATGCATCAGCGCATCGCCCATGAAGCTCGCGATGCTGATCGGCCCGGTCTGTGCGATCCGGGTCAGCAGAAGATCGCGCAGCGCGCTCATCTGCGGCTGGTGATCGCCACCACGATCAGCCCCATCACAATCATCGGCAGCGTCAGCAATTGCCCCATCGTCAGACCGTAACCGCCGTAATGCAGCGCAAGGCCCAGTTCATTTCCGACACTGACGAACTGCGCATCGGGCTGGCGCACGAATTCGACGATGAACCGCGCGATGCCGTAGCCTGTAAAGAACACACCTGACAGCAGCCAAGGTTTTTTCAGCCCGCCAAAGCGGAAGGCAAGCAGCAGCAGGATCGTACCCAGAACCAAGCCTTCCAGCCCCGCCTCATAAAGCTGCGACGGATGGCGCACGCAGGGTTCAGTCAGCGTGGCGCAGGATTGCGCCGCCGCGCCGGGAAATACGACACCCCAAGGCACATCCGTCGGGCGGCCCCAAAGTTCGGCATTGATGAAATTGGCGATCCGCACCAGCAGGATGGCGGGCGTGGCGGCGACCGCAATGATATCGGCCAGATCGGGCAGCGGAACCTTATGGCGGCGGCTGAACAGGTAAACAGCCAGAACGACGCCAATAAATCCCCCGTGAAAGGATAAACCACCCTCCCAGATCCGGATGATCGCGACCGGATCGGCCAGAAATTCCCCGGGCTGGTAGAATAAAACATAGCCCAGACGTCCGCCGCCGATCACACCCAGCACGATATAGGTCAGCAGGTCTTCCAGCCTTGCGGGGTCCATCGGGGCGCCATTGCGCCAGACATCCGGGCGGCGCAGGGCGGCTTTGATGATCATCCAGCCGAGTGCGATACCGACGATATAACCCATCGCATACCAGCGCAGGGCCAGCGAAAACCCGAACAGGTTGATCGTGAAAATCTCGGGCGAGATATCGGGAAAGGGGATCGCTGCTATCATGGCGCTTTGGTGATGGCAGGCGGCGATGATGTCAAGCGGGCCAACACGCTTGTCTGGTTGCGCATCAGGCCCCATATAGAAGGCAACCAGATGGAGAGTACCATGCAGAACAAGAACAAGATCTTTGACGATCTCAGCCAGTTGATGACCAATGCCATGGGCGTCGCCCAAGGCGCACGCGATGAAGCACAGACCGCGATGAAATCGATGATGGATCGCTGGCTTGCGGATCGCGACTTTGTGACCCGCGAAGAATTCGATGCGGTACGCGCGATGGCCCAGAAAGCCCGCGAAGAAAACGAAGCACTGGCCGCCCGGATCGCTGCATTGGAATCAGCGAAGTAAAGTGGTGGTCGCTGTGTCCGGTGGCAAAACAGCGACTGTCGGAGAAAAATGTCGGAACGCGTGCAATTCCTGATTGATTATGTCGCGCGCCGTCCGATACCTGTCCTTTTGTAAATGTTTTACTACAGCCTTTCATGGTGATACCTCGGTTCTGCCATGATTAGAGCATGATTTATTTTTAGATCGACACCCAGATGAGTGATGTCGATTTTTGACACGAGTGAAGCCAGAGACTGGCGGGGGTAACGAGTATGTTGGATTTAGTGTTGATCACGTTGTTGATCTGCGTCGTCTTGGGCGGTTCGCGGGCTAAAAAACCGTCCGCGAACCACGCCAAGCGCCCCAATCGTGGCTTTGCATCCACTGTTTCCCGCCTTGATCAGGCGCATTAAACAAAAGCGTTCCCGCATATTGACCGCGTGGTATTATGTGCATACCGCTTGAGAGACGAAGAAAACGTTTCAAGTGCGGCTGTCATATGTTGGATTATAGCGCCTATATCAGCGCCTCTTTCGCAGGTCTTTTGTTATTCTGCATCGGGATCCTTGGCCTTTCTGGGATGCCCGTCGCGCTGAACCCTGCCATTACGGTCCTGCTTGAGCCGCTTGGCTGGGCGCATGTTTATGACACCGCCTATTATCTCGCATTTGTCTTTCTGGGCCTTTGGCTGGTGCTTTGTGTTTACACAAGGATCGCCGCGCTGCTTGCGCTGGCCTTGGTCATGATGAAATTTGTCATGTTTCACTAAGCTGTGGCGCGGGCATGGCTGGCATGCCCGCCACCCGCATCAAAATTCCGACAGATAGGCCACCAGAATATCCAGTGCCGCCTGCAGATCACCCTTATCGACCATTTCGGTCACGGTATGGATATAGCGTGTGCCAACCACGATCCCGACAGCGCGCGCGCCAGCAGCGGCTTGTTGCGCTGCGGCCCCGTCCTGGCCGCCTGCGGCCAGCATGGTGCGCTGATAGGGGATCTTCTTTTTGATCGCGAGCGCCTCGATCTCGCTGACCAGCGCTTTGTCGGCGATGAAAGACCCGTCGCGGATATGCAGACCGAAGCCTGCGCCTTGCGTCGTTGTCGCGTCTTTATCCGCGATGCCGGGCGTGTCGCAGGCCAAGGTCACGTCAATCCCCAGCCCGATATCAGGCTTGATCGCATAGGCTGCCGTGCGCGCACCGCGCAGACCGACCTCTTCCTGACAGGTAAAGGCAACATGAATTTCCGCGCCGCGGCCTTTTTTCGCCAGTTTGCGGATCGCCTCGATCCCCAGCCAGCAGGCGATGCGGTTATCCAGCGCCTTGGACACGACCTTATCGCCCATCTCAAGAAAGGGTTCATCCATCACCACGAAATCGCCGACCTTGACCTTGTCGCAAGCGGCCTTGCCCATGCCGAGATCGACAAAGAATTCGCTGACCTCGGGGACCTTTTTGCGGTCTTCGGGGGAGGAAATATGGATCGGCTTGCCGCCGGGGTTCATCACGCCTTTGAAATCACCATTGTCGGTGCAGACCAGCACCCGACGCGAAAACAGGTTGCGTGGATCAAACCCGCCGACCGGTTGCAGGTAAAGATAGCCCTCCTTGGTGATATGGCTGACCAGAAAGCCGATCTCATCCATGTGGCACAAGAGCATGATGCGCGGCGCGTCTTTCTTTTTCGCATCACGGCGACAGAGCAGTGACCCCATCGGGTCGGTCTTGACCTCATCGAACAGGCCTTTGATCTCTGATGTGATCAGGTCGCGGACGCGGTGTTCATTGCCCGGCACGCCAGGCATTTCGCAAAGTCGTTTCAGCAGGTCGATGTTCATGAAGTGCTCCTTTGTTGGTCACAATCTGTGCCGATGCGCCCCTGATGGCAATTGGGCTGTAAGTAAACAGTTGTTGTTGCAGTGCGGCCAGAATGTGGGAACATGCGGGAACACCCGATAACCAGCGAAAATTGACCATATAAATAAGGCGTGTGAGAGCGTGGACGATTGGAAGGCTCGGACAGGCGCGTTGTTTGCAGAGATTGCAAAAAAGGCACGGTTTGGGCGGATATCGACGCTGTGGCGCGTTTCACTTGGTGGCCAGCGATAGCTGATAGGTGATTGTTCAATAACCTTTTAAAATAGGGTTTAAAGGCGCAATGAATGCGTGGTCAGGCTAGAAATGGGTTTGAAAACATGCTTCCGAACTGGGCGGTTTTGCGCCCAGTTCGGCAAAAGCGTCCCACTTATCGATTAACGCAATAGAAACATGGGCATAGCATTCTGGTGTGGATCATTGCGCCGATCCGAACTGGGACGCTATTTTCGCCGATCTAGGCGGAACTTACCATCAAGCGTGACACACTACACTTTTTGGCCTAAACAGGCATAATCGAGGAAGTTGTACAGCGTGAGGGCTACATGGCAAAATGGACTGAAGCGCTAAATGATAATGAAAAACAGGATGTTGAGGCAATACGCGCCGCAAGAGAGCGACTAAAAGCACGTGATGCGGAATATACGGCGCGGATTAAGCGCATTATGAACCGCGCTATCCGGCGGATCAGGCGGTCTGAAGGTAAGCAGTAGATCGAACGTCAGAAACTGGAGATATCCTATGCAACTTAGAGCCGCAGCAATTGTCCTGTGCATCGTATCTGGTCCCGCCAAGGCGGAAATAGTTGATTATGCTGCGACGCCATCGTCTGAATTGATCGCAGAAATCAACTACCTCAATCAGATGGTCGTACAAGGCAGCCTGTCCCACGAGCGCCGGAACGATATGATGACTGGCATGGCGACACTGTCCGTCTGCGACGGCATGGATTACGATGAGGCGAACATGCGCTTTGCTCCGCTGATCACCGCCTTTGACGGACTTGCCGGGAACTCTGTGCCGGTCGAGATCCCGATGGCAAACTGGAACAACGCATCTCGCGCCGGATGTGATGCGGCCTCAGCAGAGGCTGTTTCGCGCCTGGAAGTCACTCTGCGCGACATCCGCCGTCAACTGATGGTAGGCAAGGCTTTGCTGGATCGTCAGATCGCATTGGACGACAGGCTTTTGGAAGACACCGCAGTTTCGCGCGAGATCAATCTCTCGATAGAGGAGATCAGTCAGCGAAGCGTATCGATCCCCACGGGCTCCCGTAATCCGTGAAAGCTGCAGATAAGTTGGAAATTTAGCGGACCGTATGTCCCCACCAGATCACCTTGCCGATGAACCGTAGCCTCTCATCCAACTCTTCCCCCATAAATATCTCGGGGTGATAATTGTATGCATTCTCGGAATACAGAATAAGGGTTATGTTGTCAGGTCGTTCGACCCATTTGACTCGGGTCTGGCCGTCGACGTCAACAACATAGATCGATGACCTCCGCATGCCGGGTTGGGTGCGAGGTGCGACAGGTGGGTTTCGGCGCTTCGTATCGATCAGCAACACGTCTCCGTCCGAAATCATCGGTACCATGCTGTCGCCCCGCGCGCGAAGCATGGCGGCGTCCTGAGGTGCGACGCCCTGACGCTTTAGCCAATCACGACGGAATACATAGTCTTGGACTACTGCGTGCGGATCGGCCTCTTCACCTGGCCCGGCTGAAGCTGAAACGTCGTGGTAGCTAACAGTGGCATAGTCTTCGCCACCGATAATCGTGTGGTGCACTGAATTGGTTTCCCGAGGGGGGCCGACGTAAAATTCCAACCCGAGAGCGGCGCAGATCTCTTTAACTCTACTTAGAGTTGGTCCGCTCTTTTTGCTACTTCGAAGCACATTGCGAATTGCATCAGGCGGTAATCCCGCTTCAACTTCAACAGCATAAGCCCTTTTCCCAAGGGCTTCTAACCGGTCTCTGACCGCATCTTCAAATGATTTTTCATCGCTCTTCATGATTCGGTGAACATACCGAATTACTGCCCTGTTGACTATCGGTAAAGATACCCTGTATGTATAAGGTAACGATACCGAGGGCGCTATGAACAAGCAAAAACTGATCACTCTGGCAGAGATGTATGCTGAACATACAGGACTGAAGTTATCGACGGTTTCGACCTATGCGACGAACGACGGAAAGTTCTTTGCGTCGTTGAAGTTGCAGTCAGATTGCACACTGCGCCGTGCGCAACGTGTTCTTTCTTGGTTCTCTCGTAACTGGCCAAATGACCTTGAGTGGCCAAGCGAAATTGATCGTCCTGACGCCAACGAGGCGGCAGCATGAGTGCCCCGCGTAATATGGCCTGGGTGCGTACGGGAATTTACACAGCTGTCGCAAATTTTGGTGAGATCGTTTTTACGATCTCGCCCGGTGGGCTAAGCCACTGGAGCTTAAAGCAGGATCCATATCTCGACGGCAAACCGCATGAAATTGCGTGGTCTAAATCGGTGGCCAAGCTCAAGGAAATTGCCAACATTTTTGCAGCATCGGAGCGACGCCCATGATCTGACGCAAGATCGACCTTGTCGACATGGCACGCGAGGCTTGCGCGGGCATGACGGAAGTGCAGCGCCTCGCCTTTGCGATCGAGCTGGTGAACGGCGCAGCACAGCGTGGCAGCGCCCCGCATTTGCGGCGGCTGGAGAGCTTGGCGCGCGACGCCCGGTCCTTAGTCGAAGGCGCTGACTTCGCACATGAGGAGCAGGCGTAATGTGGCGTTGGTTGAAAGAGGCTCCGTCACGGATCGAGGTGACATTGTTCGCCCTGATGATCGTCATCTGGTCCACTTATGGGGCAGTGCTTTACTGGGTGCGGCCGGTCGGTGCGACGTTGTTCTGGGTGCAGCCATGAGCGGCCTGTCGATCCCACCAGTGACGCCGGTCACTGCGTTTGATGATCTGCTAGATGCGCTAGGGCTGGTGCGAGTCTGGATCGATCAGGCGGGAAAAGTTGACGATCCGGCCGCGCAGGACCAGGCCCTTGATAATAGCGCTGCTCAGCTCGAGCGCGCCCTTGATGCCCATACGTGGCTCCTCGCGCATGGTGACGCGCTGGATGACCTGCGCGATGTCCTGACCTTTGTCTACGGGGAGGTCACCTGATGGCCGACAATATGCCGATCCTCTGGCAGAACTGCATTCTGCAGTACCAAACCGAGATAGCGCGAAAAGCGTGGATTTGGTTTGCCGCAACGCGCGGCGAAGGGATGCAGTTTGAGGCCGACAGTTTCGCGCGTGAAGTGGAGCTTCTTGTCTTGGCTCTGCGCCCGATGTTCGCTGCAGGAATGAGGGAGCACCGTGGGTCCGACGAGCAATGCGAAGATCTGCTCGGTTTCACGCTTGTGCGCCATGCAAACTTCCGCTTGGGCGGCAATGTACGCCCAACCTACATCGGGGGTGTGGCATGAGGTTGTGTGTCAAGCCGAACCAGTCAGACGGCTGGGACATCGTGGATATGAACACCAAGGAAGTGATCCGTGGCGGCTACGGCACCTACAAGGACGCCAACCGCATGATGGATCGGGTGGAAATCACCCCCATTGTCGAGACACAAACTCGCCCCTGCATCACCTGTGAAAAGCCCTTTGAGAGCGAGGGTAAGCATAACCGTATGTGCAAGTACTGCCGGGCACACGCCAATGACATGGGAATGATCTGATGCATGCCGCGACGCTCAATTCACCCCGTTTGCTGCGCTTGCTCAAGCTGCTGCGCGATGGCCGTCCGCATTCGACCCGCGACATTGCCCGCCGCACAGGCGTGCTGGCGATCAGCGCCTGCGTCGCCGAGCTGCGCCAGCACGGTGCCGACATCATCTGCGAGCGCAAGCCGGTGACCGAGAAGGGCGAGCAGAAGCACATCTGGAATTACACCATGCTGGAAGGACCGAAAGAATGAGCCGCGCAAAACTGGTCCCCAGCATCACCGAACTGGCACTGGCTGATATCCATATCACGGATGACCGGTTGCGGCCTGTGGACATCACCTCGGTTGAGGTGATCGCACATTCCATCGAAGAGCATGGCTTGCTTTACCCGCTGACCGTCCGGAGGATGCCTAAAGGACGCTTCGAGCTCGTGGATGGTGGGCATCGGTTCGCGGCATTGCTTGGCCTGAACCATAAGATGGCACCGGTGCGCTGCTATGAAGGGCCAGCGCCATCAATTCGCATGATTGAGATCGACGCGAACCTTGCGCGGGCTGACCTATCTGATCTTGATCGTGCTATTCACCTTGCATCCCGTCGCAAGGAGTATCTTGCTGAGCACCCTGAAACAGCCCAAGGCAAAGCAGGTGCAGCGGCTAGGTGGAATGATCCGGCAGAGTTGCCGTTGCATTCGTTCGCAAAGATGACTGCGGAACAGACTGGGCTGAATGAACGCAAAATTCGTCGCTATATTGAGGCCGGTGCCGAGCTTGATAAAGTGCTGGCTGAAAAGCTGAGATCGGCACCAACCCGGGTCACATTGAATGATCTGCTGGCCTTCGCCAAGGCCGAGCCAAAGCTACGGGCACCAGCCATCGCGCGGTTTGCATCGGGTGACGTTAAGAAGATCGCTCATGCGCTCAAAACCGTTAGTTCGACCGCAGTTAAAGACCCCGTTGAAAGGGCGTTTAAACGCCTGAAGGAGGCATGGGACCGCGCCCCGAAATCAGCGCGCAAGCGGTTCATGTCGCATGAGGCATCTGAAATTTACGAATTTCTGGTCGCGGAGGGCATGCTCAAGTGACCACAGCCCCGCAACAGGAATGGTGGAGCGCGGCTGAGATCGCCGAGGCTGAACTGCCGGATATGCCGACAACCAAGCGTCGGGTGAACGATCTGGCGGCGCGTCTGGCATGGTCCGACCATCCGGATGTCGCACGCCGTCGCACGGGCCGTGGTGGCGGCTGGGAATACCACTGGACGCTGTTCCCGCACCGCGCACAGGCGTTGCTGCTGTCGCGCGCCAAGGCCGCGCCGATCCCTGATGCGCGTCCAGATCGGGACGAGGCGTGGACCTGGTATGAAACCCTGCCTGCTGGTCCGAAGGCCAAGGCAGAGAAGCGCCTGATGATCATCCAGAAGGTCGCGGCATTCGAGGCCGGTGGATCCACGCGCAACATGGCGGTCTGCGATGTAGCCCGCATGGAAGGTGTCGCGCCGCGCACGATCTGGAACTGGCTCGACATGGTCAGCGGCATTCGCGCCGATGACCGGCTGCCGTATTTGGCACCGCGCAATCAGACCGGACGCCGCTCACCGCGCGCCACCGAGATCGATCCCCAGTTCCTGGACTTGATCAAAGCGGATTACCTGCGTCTGGAAGAGCCGACGCTGCGGTCCTGTTATGACCGCACAGTGCGCATAGCCAAGGCACAGGGTATCGAGATTACCCCGCTCCATACAGTGTCGCGCTGGATCAAACGTACAGTGTCACCAACGGCCCTGGTCTATGCCCGGAAAGGGTATGAGGCGCTCAAGCGGATGCGCCCCGCCCAGACCCGTGACAAGACGGCCATGCATGCCCTTGAGGGCGTCAACGGCGACTTTCACCGCTTCGACGTTTTCGTGCGCTTTCCGGCCAGTGCTGACGGTCAGCCTGAGGAAATCGCCCGCGTTCAGATGTGCGCCTTCCAGGACATTCATTCGGGCATGATCCTGTCCTACCGGTTAGACCGCACACCGAACAGCCACTGCGTCCAGCTCACCCTCGGTGAGATGATCGAGCGCTGGGGCATCCCCGAGCATGTGCTCCTGGACAACGGGCGCGAGTTCGCCGCAAAGCTGATTACCGGCGGCAGCAAGACGCGGTACCGCTTCAAGGTCAAAGAGGATGATCCATCCGGTCTGCTGACCAGCCTCGGCTGCGAAATCCATTGGGCACTGCCCTATAGTGGCCAGTCCAAACCAATCGAGCGCGCATTCCGCGATATGTGTGATCGCGTGGCCAAGCACCCCGCTTTTGCGGGTGCCTATACGGGCAACAGCCCTGATGCCAAGCCTGAGAACTATGGCAACGCAGCGGTGCCGCTGGCGGTGTTCCAGAAGATCCTCGATGAGGAGATCAAGGACCACAATGAACGCGGTGATCGCCGCTCTGAGGTCGCCTATGGGCGCAGCTTCGCGGATGTTTTCCGCGAGAGCTATGCCAACGCCCCGATCCGCAAGGCGACAGCGGCACAGCGCCGCCTGTGGCTGATGGGTGCAGAGGGTATCCGTGCCAACAGCACCACCGGCCAGATCAATTTCATGGGCAACCGCTACTGGGCCGACTGGATGGCCGACATCGCCGGACAGAAGGTGGTCGCACGTTTTGATCGTCAGGCGCTCTGGGACGGTATCCACATCTACAGCAGCTCGGATGCCTACCTTGGTTTCGCCCCGTGCCAAGTCAAAGCCGGGTTCTTCGATATGGAGGACGCCCGCGCCACCGCCAAAGCCAAGAAAGCATGGGTCAAAACGCAAAAGGCAGAGCTGGCAGCTTATCGCAAGCTGACGGTGCGCGATGTGGCCGACGCGCTTGAGGCGGCGACACCGCAGGCACCTGCAGAGCCGGTCGCTGCCAAGGTCGTGCGCCCGCTGTTTGATGCTCCCAAGACGCCCGTGGCGGAACAGCCAAGCGACAAGGTCACTGCGATCCAGTCGGCCATGGTCGCCGATCTGGATGCCGCACGCACATCGCGGCTGGCCAAGAGTGAAGAAGCTGATGGCCGTGACACGTTTGTGCGCGCCCGTGAACTTGAGCAGCTGCAGGCCTCTGGCGGGCATCTGACGAAACAACAGCAGGTCTGGCTGGCTGGGTATCAGACCACAGCTGAATACCGGACCTGGTCGAGCATGGTCGAGGATTTCGGGGAAGACGTCCTTGCCAAGTAGAACCGCCGCCGAGCTGGAACTCGAGCGGCGGGCATTAAACAAAAGGTGGATTTTGAATGACACATGAACAACCGATTTACAATAGCGTGGCACCTCTGCGGAACGTGGCGTCGCTTGTCGAACTGGTGGACCGGGTCAAACACCGCGCACACAATCTGCCCGGAATGGCCACGTTCTTTGGCCCCAGCGGTTTCGGCAAAACCTTTGCCGCGATCCATGCCACCAACAAGTTCCAGGCGATTTCCGTGCAGGTCAAATCGACCTGGACAAAAAAGAAGCTTTGCCAGGCAATCCTGACCGAGATCGGCATGCCACACCGCACCACTGTGAGCGACATGGTCGATGACATCAGCCAGCACATGGCCGTGCATGATCAGCCGCTGCTGATCGACGAGGCTGATTTCCTGGTGCAGCGCAAGATGATCGAGATTGTGCGTGACATCCACGAAGGGTCTGGCGCGCCGGTCATTTTGATCGGTGAAGAGTTGCTGCCGCAAAAGCTGCGCGAATGGGAACGGGTCCATGGGCGCATGCTGGACTGGGTCGCCGCAGAACCCGGCAACATGAGCGATGTAAAACATCTGGCCCGCCTTTATGTGCCTCAGGTCGAAATCGCACCGGAGGTACTGGATGCTTTGCTGCGCGCCTCGCACGGATCGATCCGCCGGATCCGCGTCAACCTCGATCACATTCTCGAGCTTTCCAAAAAGCAGGGCTTGCAGCGCGTCGGTGTCGAGGATTGGGGGCGCAAAGCCTTCTTTACCGGCAACGCACCCATGCCACGGAAGGCAGTCTGATGGCAAAAGCACGTTACAGCGCCACAATGGAACAGCTCTGCCGGAACAAGGCTGCTGCCATGCCATCGTTCAGCTATTTTGATCTGGGGCCGAACCCGAAAACCGTCACGAAAGTTGTGAAGGATTGGGAGGCCAAAGGTCTGGTTGAATGCCTGGGAAAAGGGACAAAGAACCGGCTGCGCTATCAACTGACCCGTCTGGGCAGGGCGCAATTCACGGTCGCCCAAAAGCGCTCGGTTCAGACACCTGACGGCAATATGTGGACGGCCATGCGTCAGTTGCAGGTGTTCACGCCGGTCGATATCGCCGTCAACGCCACGACTGACGAGGTGGCGGTGTCCGTCGAGGACGCCCGAACATTCTGCCGGTTTTTGGCCAAGGGTGATGAACCCTATCTGCGGGTCAAGCAGACTGCCATCCCGGGCAAGCGCGAAGCGGCCTATCAGCTGATCCGCAACACCGGCCCCAAAGCCCCGCGCGAATGCCGGATCCGGGCGACCTATGACGCCAACCTCGGGACCTTCACCCATATTCCGGAGCCGCAGCAATGAGTGGCCCATTTGAAATCGCCGTCGAGGCATGGGGCCATGACATGCCCGAATGGGTCAATGTACTGGCCAAGGCCTGTGCCGCCTCATCGCAGAGCAAGGTCGCAAAGCGCCTTGGCTATGCTGCTGCCGTCGTCAGTCAGATCTTGCGCAACAAGTATGCGGGCAAGGTCGACAATGTGCGCGCCCGCGTCGAGGGCGTGCTGATGGGTGCCACCCTCGAATGCCCGGCGCTGGGGTTGCTGCCCCTGCATGAATGCCAGGACTGGCGCAAGAAAGCGAAGGTGTTTTCGAACGCCAATCACCAGCGCGTGGTCATGTACCGCGCCTGCAGCAACTGCCCCAACAATGTAACGGAGGGATCATGATGTGCGAACGCTTTACCCACGCGGAGGTCATCAATCTTGCCGCCAGCGCGGTCACCAAGGTCGACCTGCTCGGCGCGCGGGGTGCTACGCTGTGCAGCCAGGATGAAATCGTGGCCATGGCCGGGCTGATCGCAAGCTCTCGCCTGCTGCCGCCGATCCCCGAGCGTGTTGCCCCGCCAAACCCCAACCTGACACCGAAAGGAACCAAGCTATGACCTTTACTGCTGAGCGCATCGCGCATTGTCAGGCGGCTATGTCCAAACCGGCTCCGCGACAGGCACTAGCTTTTTTGGCGTCTGGGCGGGCTACCGTCGAGATCGATCAGGCCGGCTACATACTTATCGATACCGTCGATGGACAGTCACTGCGCGACAATGGCCGCAAGATGGGCCTTTCGGGTGCATGGCCGCTGTTGGCAGCCGGCATGGTCGATCAGTCCGGATGCGTGACGGATGCTGGTCGCGAATTGCTTCAAGAAATCGGCAACGAAGGAACCAAGCTATGACACCTAGCGGTCTGACCGATGAACATTATGACCTCCTGAAAAGAGTCATGAATGAGGATCTCGGTTTGCTGCGTGGGATCCATGTGAGCAACCGAACGTGCATCGATTTTGCTGTCTGCTTTGACCTCGTCTGGCTCGGTCTCATGAAGCGTCTTGATCGGCCATCTTGGGTCGGCCCTTACGATCACGTTTTCCAAGTCACCCCAGACGGTCGCGATGCCGTCGCAAACTCCGGAGAAATTCAATGAACAAGCAAGCCCCCTTCATCATGACCGACGGCCGCGAAGAACATGGCGGCAAGATCTACATGCGCAACGCTAAAGGCGGTCTGGACCCTATCGAGAACATCAAGCCGCAGCATCTGCTGGAAGATGAAACCGTGCGCACGATCATCGGGCATGCGGTACCTCTTTCTGATCAGGTCACCCGGTTCAAGCAGCACACCTTCGACGATATCGGGGCCTACGAGGCGCTGCTGGCACAGGAATACAACGCGACCGTCGGCGGAAAGAAGGGCAACAAGACGCTGATGACGGTGGACGGCCTGTTCAAGATTTCTGTGCAGGTGTCCGATTACATCGACTTCGGGCCGGAGCTGCAGGTTGCCAAGAACCTGCTCGATGAATGCCTGAACGAATGGGCTGCATACGCTGGACCGGAACTGCGCGGCATCGTCACCAACGCGTTCAACACCGACAAGGAAGGCAAGATCAACCGGTCGGAAATCTTCATGCTCCTGCGCCAGAACATCGAAGACCCCCGCTGGGTGCGCGCGATGGAAGCAGTGCGCGATGCTATGCGTGTCGTCGGGTCAAAGACCTATGTGCGCTGCTATCGGCGCGACCGGCATGATGCGCCCTGGCAGCCGATCACCATCGATCTGGCGAAGGCTTAGGGCGATGGTGGCGTATTCCTACAAAAAGGTCTTTGCCCCGCTGATCGCGGTAGGGCTGAAGACCCAGACGATCCGGGCCGCGCGCCGCCGTCACGCGCGCCCCGGCGAGATGATCCAGCATTACACAGGTCTGCGGACAAAGGCTGCGCAGAAGATCTGTAGCGATACGCTCTGTCTTCGCGTCGATCCAGTGATCCTGCGCTTTTCGCCCGCACTTGGTGGCGCACTTGTTCTGCTCACAAGCGTCGAGGTTGCTGGTGTCGCCGTAGAGGACGTCAACCACTTTGCAAAGCTCGACGGCTTTGAAGGTCGCCGAGAGATGTCGGCATTCTGGGTGAAAAATCACGGGGCGATGGAACTGTTTGAAGGTGTCCTGATCGCGTGGGAACCGCCGCAAGGTCCAATCGCAATCGTAGCCTGAAAGGAAGCACAAGATGTCTGATCAAATTGCACTCCTCGAAATTCCGATCTGCGATGTGACGCAGCGGACCAGTTCCGCATTGGTCACCAAAATCGGTGAAGGTGAAGTGATGGGCCAACCGGCGAAGCTGTTCATCACCAGCCATTGCCACAGGCTGGAGGTCTGGTCAGTCGGGCGCATCTATTCGATCGAGATCGCCGATCTGTTCGGCCTTGCGGCAAAAGCGATTGAAGCCGACCTGCTTGCGAAATGCGCAGCCCGAGCGCTGGCCGTCCACGGTGTGCCAGATCCTGATGCGGTCGCCTCCAGGGTCGATCCATCATGAACCGGTCCCTGCAGCGCATGATCCATGTGGGATGTCGGCAGCTGGGCCTTGATGTCCAGGCGCGCCGCGATCTGCAGGTCGTGGTCTGCGGCAAGACCAGCATGGCCGACATGACCGAGGCTGAGTTGACCACCATGCTCGACCGGCTCAAAGCCGACGGTTTCCAGCCTACGACGAAATCGGCAAACCGCCGCGCTGCGGCTACCCGTGGCGATCTGCGGCTCATCCATGTGCTGTGGCGCAAGCTGGGCGACGCCGGC
The DNA here is from genome assembly GCF_035117555.1 of Yoonia sp. 67-2. NCBI lineage: Bacteria > Pseudomonadati > Pseudomonadota > Alphaproteobacteria > Rhodobacterales > Paracoccaceae > Yoonia > Yoonia sp. 67-2. The sequence goes on along the minus strand of NZ_JAYKPK010000010.1, from coordinate 122,714 downwards.
GCTCTGGAGCGACCTGACCGGGCGGGGCTGAACACGTTCATCCGGGCGAACTTTGAACGCAGCTGGGGATCCGTCCCCGCTGACGTCGACATGATGCGCGACCACGAAAAAATCGCCGCCGTCATCAAGGCGCTGAGCGACTGGGGCAAGCGGGTGTCGATCGACTTTGACTGGGGAGCGCACAAGAAATGAAGCAAGAGCCGATCACGATCACCGATCACGCCGTCATCCGCTATCTCGAGCGGGTGCAGGGCCACGACATCGTTGCCATCCGCAAAGAGATCGCGCGGATCGCCGCGACGGCGGATCAGCATGACACCTGCCTTGCCGTCACATCCAACGGATTTCGGTATGTGCTGCGCGGGCGGTCTGTCGTCACGGTCGTGCCGATTGGCTTCGCGCCGAAACACGGCGACGCGCCGTGAGCAAAGAGATCCAGACACCTGCACAGGTCTCACCGTACGTCCATGTGCTCGGCGTCGATCAGGCTATCGAATTTCTTATGACTTTTGGCGGCTCCGAGCTTTACCTGTCGCCTAACCCGCGCGGCAACTCGCGTCTGTGTCAGCTGGTCGGCCAGGACAAAGCCGCGGCATTGGGGCGTGCCTGCGCAGGCATGCCAAAACGCATTCCCACATCCAAACCGTGGATCGCAAAGGTGTGGCGATCAAAAGGCTTGCCCGTGGCCGAAATTGCCCGCAGATTGCATGTCAGCGATGTGGCCGTACGCGGCTGGATCAAGGGCACGGACACCAAGCCGCGCGGCGATGATCGGCAATTGCCGCTCTTCTGAAGACACCCCGCAAACCGTTGCGGGCGTATCGCATCTGATAAATTCCCCATGATGACCCCAAGTGTCGCGCGCCTTGCGCGCCGTTGATTTGCCGGGGTTCGCCATGAGATTTGCCAATCACAAAGCCAAAGGCATTCCGTTTAACAGCGCCCGCTGGATCGGGCCTGTGATCGCGCCGACTGTTGTCGTGATCCATGACACCGCCAGCCGGTTGGAGCCGGGCAATGCGGCACGTTATCTGCAGGACAACGATGCGAAGGTGTCGGTGCATTTCGTGCTGGAGCGTGACGGCAAGGTTGTGCAGCAGGTCCCGACAAACCGGCGCGCCAACCATGCGGGTAAATCCACTTTTCACGGCACAGACAACGTCAACGGTTTCTCGATTGGCATTGAATTGGTCAATGTCGGCCGCATGACCGGTAGTCCTGATGCGGCGCATGCGGTGACATGGTTCAAAGAGCGCTTTGATACGGGTCAACCTGATATCGAATATGTCTCAACGCCTGAGCACGGCACCGCATGGTGGCAGGATTACACCCCCGAACAGATCGCGGCGCTGATTGACCTGCTGAGCGGACTTTTCGGATACGTGAAGTCGCTCAAGTACATCACAACGCATTGGTACATCTCGCCCGGTCGTAAGACCGACACCAATCCGCTGTTCCCGCTGGCATCGGTCTGTGCCCGGGTCTTGGGTCGGGAGGATGTTGCCTCTGATGAGGCCGACTGTGCGTCTGACGCCGTGCCCGAAATTGAACATGTCGCGATTGATGTGCCCTCAAGCACGCTCAACATGCGCCGGGAGCCATATTTGCATAATCCCAACGTCATCACGGCGATCCCGGACGGGGTGCTGGTGCCTGTGCTGCGCCAGGGCGCTTTCGCAGGTCGCGAATGGCTCAAGGTTTTCTATGCCGGTCAGGAGGGCTGGATCGTTGCGAGCCACACCGCACCGGTCACGTTTTCAACCGCCGCGTAATGCGGCTTTAAATCACCCGTGAAAGGGGTTCCACAATGTTTGATCTGACACCAAAACACGCCCTTAAATCCAAAGCCATCTGGGGCGGTGTCGTCGCCGTAGGCGGCGGCGTCGCTGGCTTCTTCGGCTATTCGATGTCGCCGGAAGATACGGTACAGCTGCCCGTGCTGCTGGCCAGCATCGCGTCCAGCGTCGGTGGAGTGCTGGCCATCTTTGGGCGGATCAAAGCCGACCGCAAAATCGGCTGACCTGCGTGATGGATTGGATCGAAGCACTCGGGGTTGTTCAGGTTGTCGCTGCTATCGTTGTCGCCTTTGGCGGCATCATTTCTGCTGTCGGCGTTTATCTTAACAGGAAGATGACGAAGTTCGTGCAGGAGGTTACCAAAGACAACGCGGCGGCACAAAAAACTGCCGACGATAAGCTCACCTTGCTGATCGCAGACCTCGCATCGACCAAAACAAAGGTGGCGGCGAGCGAGGATGATCTGCGTGAAACCAAGCACCGGCTGAACAACCTCGAAACAACGATCAGATCACTCCCGACACGTGATGACTTCCATAAGTTCGGGATCCAACTGACCGAACTGAAAGGGGAGCTGCGACCAGTTGCGGCCATAATGGAGCGCATGCAGGAGCTGTTGCTGCAACGCGGTAAGGACAAGCTTTGATGGATATGAACCAGATCATTCGCGAGCAGGCTCGCCTGATCATCCTCAAATCACTGGCCGAGCAGGTCGACGAGCGTCTCAACAGCGATCTGCTGGTCGAGATGCTCAAGCCGTTCGGGATCCGCAAGGACCGCGCATGGGTGCATGACGAGTTGGCTTATCTTGCTGATATGGGTGCGGTCACAGTCCTGACCGCTGGCACGGTGCAGGTCGCCTCACTGACAGATAAGGGGCACCGCCACCTCGAGCGGGAGATCGCCATCGAGGGCGTCAAACGCCCGTCACGGCCGGTGTCCTGATATGGGGCGCGGAAAGCTCAGCGCATTCGAGCTGCTGCCAGAGGCCTGCGATGGCATCATCGCCTGGGCGGCCAGCGAATTGTCGGATCGCGACCGGACCCAGACCGACATCTATGCGGAGTTCGTGACCCGCTGCGAGCAACTGATGCAAGAATATCGGGGCGAGCTGGAATTCGCGATCCCGAGCTTTTCTGCGTTCAATCGCTACTCCATGCGGCTCAGCCGCTTGACGCGCTTGCATGACCAGACCCGCGACATCGTTGCCGCTATCGCCGAGAAGTTCGACGCCAAGGAAAGCGACGATCTGACGATCATGACGGCCGAGACGATCAAGTCGTTGACCCTGCATATGCTGGCCGATCACGGCGAAAAGATGCTGCCCAAGGATGTGATGCAGCTGGCCTCGGCCATGCGGCAGGTCTCCCAGGCGCAGAACATCTCAACCGAGCGCCGGATCAAGCATGCCAAGCAGTTTGCGGAAGAGGTCAATGAAGCGGTCGATGCCGTTGCCAAGGCCAAGGGCATGACGGCCGAGACCAGTGAGGCGATCAAGGCGCAGATCCTCGGGGTGCGCGCATGATTGTCCGGGCGCTTTATCAGCCAGATCAGAAAAAGTTTCTCGCCGATGCCTATGCCGGCAGCTTTCATCTGGAGGATCGCGAGAACCCTGATCTGCGCGAGTTCATCTATTTCTGTCCCTGCGGCTGCGGTCACAAGGGCCGGTTGCTTGTGGGTGACGGTCTGAAGCCCGCCGGTGCGCGGCCCAGCTGGTACTGGAACGGATCGACCACGGAGCCGATCCTCGAGCCGTCGGTCAATCACCAGGGCCATTGGCACGGCTGGCTGCGCAATGGTTACTGGGAGCCGTGCTGATGGCGACACCCGCGCAAGTGGCCAATGATCTCGCTGCCCAAGCTGCGATGCTGCACCAAAACGGTAGTGGCAACAATCAGATCGCCGCATCGATGAAGCGTGGGGCGGAAACCATCCGTCGCCAGTGCCAGATCATCGCCGAGCTGGAGGCGGCAGCACAGGCCGAAGCCGACCGCCACGAGACCTATGTCAACGGGGATGATCAGCATGCTTGACGCCCCCAGCCAGGAAGAATGGGAGGCGCAGCGCCGCGAGGCGATGGACGCCATGCCGGATGTCATCGACCAGGTCGGTTTGCCTGAGGTCCTATTGCCTTATCAGCAGCGCACCGTCTCGCTGCTCGACTCTGTATCAACCCAAGCCCTTTACATCGAGAAGTCCCGCCGGATCGGTCTGACCTGGGCGCTGGCGGCTTATGCCGTGCTGCGCGCCGGCCGTCAGAAGAGTGCCGGCGGCATGGACGTGATGTACATCTCCTACAGCCGCGAGATGACCCGCGAATTCATCGACGCCTGTGCCATGTGGGCCCGCGCGTTCTCGGTCGCGGCGCTGGCAGAAGAGGAGTTCTTGTTCGAGCAGGGCGACGAGGACGGCGACAAGGCGATCCAGGCATTCCGGATCCCCTTCGCATCCGGTTTTGAGATCATGGCGCTCAGTTCGGCCCCGCGCGGCCTGCGGGGTAAGCAAGGTGTCGTGATCATCGACGAGGCTGCATTCGTGGACAGCCTGGACACGCTGATCGAAGCCGCGATGGCTTTCCTGATGTGGGGCGGACAGGTTGTCGTTTGTTCGACCCACTACGGTGTGGACAACCAGTTCAATGCTTCCATCCAGGACGTGCTGTCAGAACGCGCCCCTGGGGAGCATCTGCGCATCGATCTCGACGACGCGCTGCGCGATGGTTTGTACCAGCGCATCTGCCTGGTCAAAGGCACTGAATGGACGCCGGAAGGCGAGGCGGCATGGCGCGCTGGCATCGTCAAATTCTATGGCGCCAGTGCCGATCAGGAATTGTTCTGCGTGCCCAGTGCTTCATCTGGCACTTGGTTGCCGTCGCCATTGATCGATGCGCGGATGACGATCGACAAACCGGTGATCCGTCTGACGCTGCCGGCTGATTTCCTTCAACGATCCAATCTTGAGCAGCGCAGTCTGGTCGCGCCCTTCATGGAGCAGATTGAGGAAGAACTTGGCGGTCTCGATATGACCATGCGCTATGCCTTGGGCTTTGACGTGGGCCGCGTTGCGGACCTCTCAGCTGTGCCGCTGTTGGCCATCGATCAGAAGCTGCGCCAGCACGAGGCATTGTCGATCGAAATGCGCAATGTGCCTTTTGCAGAGCAGTACACAGCCGTCGAGCTGGTGATGAACCATGTGCGCAACCGCCTGGTTGGTGCCGCGATTGATGCCACCGGTATCGGTATGTCGATCGCCGAAGCGCTCGGGCGCAAGTTCGGGCTGCGCGAAGACGAAGAAGGCTCCGGTCTGGTCTGGGCGATCAAGTTCTCCGAGGACTGGTACCGGGTCAATATGCCCCCCCTTAAAGCCGCGTTTGAAGACGACACGCTGGCGCTTATCCGCGATGATGATCACATGTCCGACCTGCGCGTTGTGAAGGTGATCCGGGGGATCCCGCGCGTGCCGCCCACACGCCAGGGCGAGAAGGGCAAGATGCGCCACGGTGACTTTGCGATCGGCTTGGCGCTGGCGCATTTCGCGGGGCGAATGCGCTGGGTCGAATATGGATACCGTGCGGCGTCGCCGGCATCGTCAGCCCCACGCGAGACCGGACGTATGAATATGCTCCCGCCTGACGACAGAACCCAAAAGCAGCGGGCGTGGTGGGACACACCTCTCGGCGCTGGCTTGCGCGGGGGAGGGCTGTGATGTGCAACGCCCGATCACAAATCCAAACTGAAAGCACACCCAATGGATCGTAAACCTGTTCTGATGGATCAATATGGCCGTCCGGTAAAACGGGCGGTGCTTACCCAAGAGGTATCAGCTGCCACGATTGGCGGTGTGCGATCACCACTTACTACGTATCCAGGCGACGGGCTGAACCCTGTGCGTTTGGCCAACATCCTGCGCGCGGCCGACCAGGGCGATCCGATCCAGTATCTGGAGCTGGCCGAAACGATCGAGGAACGTGATCCACATTATCTAGGTGTCGTCGGGACCCGAAAGCGCGCGATCAGCCAGCTCGATATCACCGTCGAAGCCGCCAGCGAGGATCCTGATGGTGTCATGCGGGCTGATATGGTCCGCGACTGGTTGCGCCGTGACGAGCTGACAGATGAGTTTTTCGATATTCTCGACGCCGTTGGCAAGGGCTACAGCTTTACGGAAATCATCTGGGATAGCTCGAGCGGCGAATGGCAGCCACAACGGCTGGAGTGGCGTGATCCGCGCTGGTTCCGCTTTGACCGGGTCAGCCTGACCCAGCCGATGCAGTTGGATGCTTACGGGCAAGAGCGTCCGCTTGATGCGTTCAAGTTCATCCATGCACGCTTGAAGGCGAAATCAGGCATCCCGCTGCGATCGGGTCTGGCACGTGTCGGTGCTTGGGGATGGATGTTCAAGGCTTTCACCCAACGCGACTGGGCGATCTTTACCCAGACATTCGGCCAGCCATTGCGCGTCGGCAAATGGGGTGCGGGCGCGTCTGAAGCAGACAAGGACACGCTGTTCAACGCTGTCGCCAATATCGCTGGCGATTGCGCCGCCATCATCCCCGAGAGCATGACGATTGACTTTGTTGAGACCAAGAACGTCGGATCGTCGGCAACACTTTACAAAGACCGGGCTGACTGGCTCGATCAGCAGATCTCGAAAGCAGTGCTTGGCCAGACAGCAACCACGGATGCGGTCACCGGCGGTCTGGGTTCGGGCAAAGAGCACAGGCAGGTCCAGGAGGACATCGAGCGCGCCGATGCCAAGGCGCTCAGCGCTATTCTGAACCGCGATCTGATCATCCCGTGGATGCAGCTGAACTTCGGCCCGCTGAAAGCCTATCCGCGTCTACGGATCGGTCGGCCTGAGCAGATCGATGCCGTGCGCGAGGCCGAGGTTTTCGACAAGCTCTACAAAGCTGGCCTGCCGATGAAGCGGACGCAGGTCTACGACAAGTTCGGCTATGAAGAACCGGGTGCGGGCGATGCAATTCTCGGCCAACCGTCCCAAAATCCGCCACCGGCGCTGAATGCGACCGCGCCCAATGACCCCGTTTCGTTTTTTAAACGCTTTCTAGGCGAATTTAAACGGGTTGAGGCTTTGTCACGGCCCATCGCCGCCGTGCAGGCCCAGACCCCGCTTAAAACGCCGCTCAGCGGCTCGGATGATTTGGACGTTTTGATTGATCGGCTGACTGATGACGCCAGCCCGGCCGTGCGGGGCATGCTCGAACAGATCGAGGCGATGTTGTCAGCCGCAAACAGCTTCGATGAGTTCCGCGAAATGCTACATGCAGGTTTCCCCGATCTTGATGCGCAAGAGGTAGAGGATTTGATCGCCGATGCCCAGACGGCGGCCTATGCAGGTGGTTATCTTGCCGCTGAAGAGGCAAATGATGCCTAAACCGATGTTGGACACCGCGCGCGGCGACATCGTTGCTTTCGTTTTAGAGCTTTATCGCGTTCTATCCTTTTTGACGCGTTTGCTGCTGTTTCTGGGATCACCTGTTTTGGTCGTGATGGTTGTCTTAGGAAGGGTCGATGCAATGTTTCTTTTGTTGCCAGCCTTCGGTTTGACCGTAATGTGGTTTCAATCCTTGCGCCGGCGCTACCGGCAACATCCAGATTGTGATCCGCGCCATCGACAGCAGTTTGTCGCCCACGCGCCGACATCACCGCCGCCGCCTAAACCCAAGCGATAGGAAACCCTGATGGCCGACACGATTAGAGGCACCTTTCGCAGGCCGTTCAAAGAGCAGTTAATCGCGTTCCGTCTGCGGATGGGCAACATGATCCCCACGGCCGCGTGGGACGATCTGATGCGCGAGGAACACGACAAGGCCTTTGTTGTGGCCGGCGCGATGAAAGCTGATCTGCTGAGTGATATTGCCGAGGCTATCGAGAAGTCGATCGTGCAGGGCACAACCTACGATACATTCAAGAAGGATTTCCGCGCGATTGTCGAAAAGCGCGGGTGGCATGGCTGGACTGGTGAGGAAAGCGAGCGCCGAAAAGAATGGCGGATGCGCACCATATATAAAACCAACATGCGCACCTCCTACATGGCCGGTCGGCATGCGCAGCTTGTGAATGGCAAGTTCGCCTATTGGGTTTACCGGCACGGTGGGTCGCGTGATCCGCGCCCACAGCATCTGGCCTGGGATCGCTTGATCCTGCCATCCGATCATCCGTTCTGGGCGACGCATTTTCCACCGAATGATTGGGGCTGCAGCTGCGGCGTGGCAGGTGCCAGATCGATCCGCGGTGCCATTCGCCTTGGTGGCAATCCAGAGGTGCAACTCGATCCTGATTGGGATGTGCCGCGTCCAAATACAGGAACGCCGCCAGGTATTGGTAAGGGCTGGGATTATGCCCCTGGCGGCACGGTCACCAGTTTGATTATCGGCATTATTCCGAAGTTCAAGACATGGCCTGAAAGCGTGACGCGCGACTTTCTCAAATCCCTCGACCCTGAAATCCGAGAGCAGTTCCTGACTGCGCTCGAGCTTGCTGGAGACGTCTGATGATCATCATGGAATTGAACACTGAAGAGCTTGAGGTCGTGATGTTTCGTCTCGGTGGGGCGTTGGAGGATAAGACAGAGGTGATGGAAGGCATTGGCGAATTTCTCCGCCAAGCCACTATTGATCGCATACTTGCCGGCACGCAACCTGATGGTCAGCCATTCGCGCCAAGGTCACAGACAACGATCGACATCTATGCCGCTCAAGGTCAGACCTATGGGCAGCCCTTAAACCGCAAAGGCGATATGCGCGACGGCATTGATTATGAGGCCAGCAAAGACAGCGTTGTGTTTGGCTCCAGTGCAATCCAGGCGGCCGTGATGCAGTTCGGTGCAGAACAAGGATCCTTTGGCGCACAGACGGGCCGGACACGGCCATCAGAGAAGCGGCCTAAGTCACAGGACTATTTCACGACACTTCCGTGGGGCGATATCCCAGCGCGACCATTTATCGGTCTGTCGGAGAGTGACGAAGTCAGTATTATCGAGTTGATTTCAGAATACCTCGAAGAGGCTGCGCGGGATTGACGCGCCCTGCCTGATCGGGGCAGCTTGGGTTTGGGGATCTGATCCGACTACCCCGCAAACCGTTGCGGATATATAGCGCAGGCGGATGGGCGCATGGTGGCAACATCATGAACACCGCAAAACTCATCATCGCTCTTTGTGCCGCACAGCCATCTTCCACGGTGGCGATGTGCGCGTCGCAGGATCTGCCGCCCGCCAAGGATGATGGCGATGTGCCGGAATGGATCCATCTGTTGCCTGCTGGCAACCTGATCCAGACCGGCGATGCACGTGGCCCTTATCACGTCGCATCCGCCCAGGCGGTGATCACGGCCTCCTTTGCCGAGGATAGCCGGCTGCCGATTGATGAAAACCACTCCACCGACCTTGCTGCTCCGCGCGGCGAACCGGCACCGGCCTTGGGCTGGATTGTCGAGATGCAGGCGCGTGACACCGGCATCTGGGGCCGCGTCGAATGGAACGCCTCCGGACGCGATCTGGTCAAGGGCCGTGCCTATCGTGGGATCTCGCCCGTCATCCTGCATGACAAGAACAAGAACCTGCGCAGCATCCTGCGCGCCAGCCTTGTGAACAAACCCAACCTGCGCGGGATGACCGCGCTCCACCAGCAACAGGACAATGAAATGGACTGGATGAAGTTTCTGGCCGAAATGCTCGGCCTGCCCGCCACCGCAACGGAGGACGAGGTCAAGACCGCGCTCACGGCCAAGATGGCGCAGACTCAAGGCGAGGGCCAGTATAAGGACAAAGACAAGGACATGGCTGCTGTGCAATCGCAGCTTTCCCAGCTCGGCGTCGTTCTGGGTCTTGGTAAGGATGCCAAGCCTGCCGAAGTGCTGACGGCCGCCACACAGGCCGCCAAATCGGGTGCCGCCACACCTGACGAGATCGTCGCTCTGCAAAGCGAGCTCGCCACGGTGGTGAAGGAACTCAATACCATCAAAACCGATCGCACGCTCACTGCCGCGACATCCTTCGTCGACGCTGAAATCAAGCGCGGCCGGGCTGGCCTGAAGCCTTTGCGTGATCGCTACATTGCCCTTCACCAGCGTGACCCTGCCGAGGCGGAAGCGCTGATCAACGGCATGCCGATCCTCGGCCTGTCAGGCATGACGCTCACCCCGCCCCCCGCCGCTGATGGCACCGTCAGCCTGAATGCCGAGCAGAGCGCTGTTGCTGCGATGCTGGGCATGACCACCGAAGATTATGCAGCGCAGCTCGCGCTCGACACGAAGGAGACCCTCTGATGGCACCTTTGACCGAAGGTCGTAATACGCCGCAACGCATCGGCGACATCAGCGCCGGCAAGCTGGCCGCAAATGCGCTGATCTATCCAGGCGCGCTGCTGATGCGCAACGCGGCTGGTTTCATCCTGGCCGGTGAGACAGCAACCGGATCTGTCGGCGTTGGCCGGGCGGAAGAGCACCTCGACAATACTGGCGGTGCGAATGGTGATCTCGACATCACTTTCCGCACGGGCGTCTTCCGCTTCGCCAATTCGGCTGCCGCAGATGAAATCACCATCGCCGATATCGGTGAGGTTTGTTTCATCGTCGATGATCAGACGGTGGCCGCGACCAGCGGCACCGACACCCGCTCACCTGCTGGCACCGTCGCCGATGTGGACGCCCTGGGCGTCTGGGTCCGCTTCGATGAAGCACTCACCAAAGCCGCCTGACGCAGGCCTGACAAGGACATCTGACGATGCTTATCACATCTACCTCTATCGCCGCGCTTCGCGTTGGCTTTTCCAAGAAATTCAACGATGCTTTTGCCGAGGTCAAAAGCATGCGCGATGCGGTGGCCGAAACGATGCCATCGACAGAAGGTGAAAACCTCTATGGCTGGCTTGGTGAATTGCCAGGCATGCGCGAATGGATCGGCCCGCGTGTTGTTCATGGCCTGAAAGAACACGATTACCGGATCAAGAACCAAGATTTCGAGCTGACGATCTCGGTGCCGCGTAACGCCATCCTCGATGACAAACTGGCGACATACGGTTCGCGCTTTGCTTTCATGGGCCGCTCGGCTGCCCGGCATCCCGAAGAAATGGTGTGGGATGCACTGAAGAACGGCTTTACCCGCGAATGTTATGACGGTCAGCCATTCTTCGATGCCGATCACCCTGTTCTGGGCGAAGATGGTGAACCGACCAGTGTATCGAACACCGGGGGCGGCTCTGGCGCGCCATGGTTCCTGCTCTGCACCAACGAGGCGGTCAAACCATTGATCTTCCAGGAGCGGATGAAGACGACCTTCGTCTACAAGGACAAACCGGACGACGACAATGTCTTTAATAACAAAGAATATGTCTATGGCGCTGAATCCCGCCATGCTGTCGGTTACGCTTTCTGGCAGATGGCATATGGCTCCAAGCAAACGCTGAACGCTGCCAATTATGCCACGGCTCGCTCTGCACTCATGAGCATGAAGGCCGACTACGGCCGTGCCCTCGGCTTGATGCCAAACCTGTTGGTTGTGGGTCCGACGCAGGAAAGTGCTGCGCGCAAAATCCTGAACTCTGAATACGCCGCCGGTGGCGAGACCAACGAGTGGAAAGGCACTGCAGAACTGCTTGTCGTGCCGTGGCTGGCCTGACGCTGACCTGCCGTGAATGGCAAGGCTAATCGAGCGGTCCGGGGCGACCGGACCGCTTTCATCAGCCGATCCAGAGGAGACTGACCATGTCCAAACGTGAGACCCTGATTGCCCGCGCCAATGAACTCGAGCTGACGTTCGCCAAGAACATCAACAACAAAAACCTCGAAGCCCTGATTGCCACGGCCGAGGCCGACAAGAATACCAGTGCCGGTCCCTCCGGGGGCGAAGACAACGGTGGGGAGATCGGCGACCCTACCGGCGATGCCAATGATGGTGGGCCAGAAGGGCTGACACCGGCGTCGTTCGATGCTGCAGGCGAGACAACGGCCGTGCAGCAAGGCGCAGCACCTGACACCACGCAAGAGGCCGGTGCTGCGCCAGCAGATACCGCGGCAATGGAGACTGGGGTGCAGGATCCAACACCGACAGTGGCTGATATGGCAGGCGAAGCCCTACCGGCGGCGAACGGCGAAACGTTCACTATCCCTGCGACAGTCGTCGAAGTGCCGAAACCTGACATTGCCCAAGTTGAACTGACAGTGGTTGTGACCGGTCCCAAGAAGGGACGCCGTCGGGCTGGCTATCAGTTCGGGGCAGAGCCGGTGCGGATCCCGGCCGGGGAGCTGAGTTTGGAACAGGCCCAGGCGCTGGAAACTGATCCGACGCTCACCGTCGCCTATTACCTCGGCGACGAAAAGGTCGACGTTCCGCCCGTTCTGTCCACGCCTTGAAGTCGCCTGCAACCTGCCCATTCAAACCCCGTTTAATGCCCCTTTGAAAGTGACCCTGCCGTGAGCTACGCCACCCTCGATCAACTCTCCGAACGCTATGGCGCGCAGCTGCTGATCCAGTTGACTGACCGCGCGGCCGTGCCGACAGGCGTGGTCGACGTCAGCGTTGTTGAGCAGGCGCTCACCGACACGGATGCAGTGATCGATGGGTATCTGGAAGGTCGCTATGCACTGCCGGTCGTGGCTGTGCCGCAGCTGCTGTCGGATCTGGCCAAGGCGATCGCGTTTTACAAGCTCCATGTCTACGAGCCGAACCAGAAGATCACGGACGAATACAAAGAGGCGATGCGCATGTTGCGCGAAATCGCTGATGGCCGGATCACGCTGACGATCGCGGGCAAGGCTGCGTCTGGCACCGGTGGCAGCGGCGCGCGTATCACCGACCGCGAACGTCCGCTGACAGAAGCCAATATGAAAGGCTTCATCTGATGATCGAAGCCGTCATCACCCGCCTGAAAGCCGAAGTGCCATTCCTGCAGCAACGCGTCGATGGTGCGGCACAGTTCACCGAACTGGTTGCCAGCGGCAAGCTCGCACCGGTGACACCGGCCGCCCATGTCATCCCCGTGGGTCTGCGCGGTGGCAATCCTGATGTCGCCTCGGGTCTGTTTCGGCAGCTGTTCACCCAGACGGTCGCCGTCGCTTTGACCCTGCGCGGGCAGGATCCAAACGGCCGGCGCGCACTGCAGGGGCTTGATGCGCATCTGATGGAAATCATCACGGCGCTGGCGGGCTGGGCTCCGGATGACGAGGTCGGCGTGTTCCGGTTTGTCAGCGGCCGCGTGGCGCTGATCAGTCGTGGTGATTTTGTCTATGAGCTCACTTTCTCGATCGAAGACCAGCTGAGGATCCCGACATGACGACGCAACCCAATTCCAAGCTGCCCACCAAGGGCGGCAGCTTCATCCGTGAGGACGACGGCAGCCTGCGCAAGATCGCCGGTACCGCGCCTGCGGAACGCAAGAAACCCGCGCCGGCACGTGCCAAGCCCGCCAGCGCCAAATCCAAATCGGAGGAGAGCTAAATGGCTCAGAAGTGGCGCAACAAGATCGTTCTGGCGAAAATCGAAGCAGCCTATGGCGTCGATCCGGATCCGACAGGGGCGCTCAATGGCGTTCTGGCGACCGAAGTCGTGCTCAGCCCCATGGAAGGCTCTGATGTCAGCCGTGAGCTGGAAACCCCATATTTGGGCGCGCAAGGCACAATCGTGGCAGAGCTGCACCGCAAGTTGACCCTGAAAGTCGAACTGGTCGGGTCCGGTACTGCTGGTACGGCCCCCGCGTGGGGGCCTTTGTTGCGGGCCTGCGGTGTTGCAGAAACTATCGTGGCTGCGACGTCCGTAACCTACAACCCGGTCAGCGATGATCATGAAAGCATCACCATTTACGTTTGGATGGACAGCACGGTCTATATGCTCACCGGCACGCGCGGCACTGCCCGGTTGACGTTCACAGCCCAGGGTATTCCTTATCTGGAATTCGAATTCACCGGCCTGTTCAGCCCCGCAGCGGAAGAGGCGCGCGATACCCCGACCCTGACGGCGTTCCAAAAGCCCCAGCTGGTCACCGATCGCAACACGCCGACCTTCACCATGGCTGGCGAGGACTTCGTGATGCGCAGCTGCATGCTCGATCTGGCCAACCAAGTGGAAGCGCGGTTCCTGGTCAATTCTGAAGGCATCCTGATCACCGATCGGGCCGACATGATCCAGACCACCGTCGAGGCTGTGCCGCTGACCACCTTCGATCCCTACACTCTGGCCGAAAACCAAGGCACGGTTCCACTGGTACTAGGGCATGGCACATTGGCCGGCAAGATCGTGACGCTGAATGTGCCCAACGCCCAGATGCAGCGGACCCAAGGTCTCGAAAACGCGCAGAACATCATCGAATGGCCGCTGCGGTTGGTCCCTTTGCCGACGGCTGGTGATGATCAATGGACGTTGGTGCTGACGTAGCATGCCGCGCAAGAACCCCCGGCCGGCTGCGAAACAGCAGCTTGCAATCGCCAAGCACCGCCTTGCTGCAAAGCGCGCCGGCAATGGCAGGCAGAGAAAGACCAAGCCCACGACGGGCTTGGGTTTGCAGCTGGCACTGGCCGCGCTGCTGAAATTTGGATCACCCCGTTAGGAGCCACGATGTTCAAAGTCACACACAACCCTGAATTCACCCACGATGTGCCGGTCCAGGTGCCAGTCGATGGCGGCCATCTTGAGCAGAAGTTGCGCACGCGTTTCCGCATGATGGATCTGGATCAAATCGATGCGTTCGATCTGTCGACCAAAGAGGGCAACACCACGTTCCTGCAGCGCGTTGTTATCGGCTTCGAGGATCTGGTCGATGAAGACAATAACCGTTTGGAATGCACTGATGCCCTGCGCGACCGGATGTTGATGCAGCCGCATATCCGCATGGGGCTGACACAGGCCTATAACCGGGCCGTCTACAAGGCGCGGGTGGGAAACTGAAGGCCGTCGGGCGCGCTTGGGCAACCGGCAAGCTCGGCGGATCACGCAAGGATGACGAGGCCGCCTCGGATGCAAAACGCTGGAACATCGATCTCTCAGAGCAGGACATCAGCCCAGACCTTGAAATCTGGGCCACGCATCTTGACGCGCTCGATGCATTTCTGGCGGTCGCGTCGCAATGGCAACGGGTGTCCACGATGAGCGGTCTGGTAATCACAGGTCTCGATTATGCCGGTGCCGAGGCTGGTTTGCGCATGGCAGGCCTGACCATGTCACCTGAGACCTGGGCGGATGTGCGTCTGATTGAGGCCGGTGCGGTCGCCGCTGCGATGGAGGTTGGCCGGTGAGCGATTTTGTCGTCAGTGGTCGCATTACGGCGGATAGTACTGACGCGGAGCGTGCGCTCAAGGGTACTGGCGATGCCATGCGCCAGGCAGGGACTGAGACCAGCAAGCTTGGTCAGGAGGGGCGCAAGGCCGCAACCCAGACCGATACGCTTACCAGGGCAGAGCGACAGGCGTCACAGGCCGCCAATGCGCTGGCTGCCTCCAATACCAAGGCAGCGCTGACAGCCAGACAAGTCGGTGCGGCAAACGGCGTTGCCGCTGGATCGCTGTCAAACTTGACTGCGCAGTTTAACGATATCGGCGTAATGTTGGCAGCAGGCCAAAACCCCCTGCAGCTGGCTCTGCAGCAAGGTACGCAGATCAGCCAGGTAATCGGTCCAATGGGCGCGGCAGGTGCCGTCAAATCGTTGGGTGCTGCATTTCTGGGGATGCTCAACCCCGTCTCACTTGTGACGATCGGGACAATTGCCGGGGGTGCCGCGCTGTTCCAATACGCTCAGGGTGCTCTTGCGGCCGGACGTGACAGCCGGACTTTTGAAGAGATCCTCGACAGCCTCAGTGAAAGTGTCAGCACCTATACCGAATTGGTCGATCTGGCCGATACATCTACCGATGATTTAACCGAGCGGTTTGGTGCGGCGAGTGCCGCCGCGCGTGTCACGGCTGAATTTCTCGCAGAGTTGGCTCGGGTCGAAGCTATTCGCGATGTCGATGCTGCGGTCCAGGCCCTGACCGAGACGTTTGGTGGTTTGTCTCGCACGGATTTGGTGTCGACACGCGGCGGTGTGATGGCAGAAATCGGGCGCACGATGTTCGCGCTGCGCGATGAACTCGATCTTACCGATGATCAGGCTGCTGCGGTTGTCGTGTCACTCGAGCAGCTGGCAAATGCTGGATCAATGACTGAGAAGATCGAAGCTGCCAACGATTTGCAGGAGGCATTCCAGCGCGTTTTTGGCTCGGTCGAAAATATCCCCCCGGCATTAGCCAACGTTGCTCGCGAGGCCGGTCTTGTGGCGCTGCAGGCTGGTGAAATCGAAGGGGCTATCGCACCCGCGATCGACACGACGCAACGTCTGATTTCAACCTACCAGCAGTACGCCCGCACCCGTCAGATGGGTGCTAACGCAGAGCGCCAGGACGCGCTCGAGCTTTTGGCCACGATGCAGGCCCAGAATGATCTGCAGGCCGTGATCAACGATTTTGGCGCTGACAGTCTCGAAGTGGCCAAGCAGCGCGCCGAGGCTGAGCGTGACGCGTTTGAGGAGACACTGGCCGGCCGCGACATCTCCGAAGAGCTGAAGGACGAATTGCGCAATGCTTTCGACGCTGCTGTCAGTCTGTCTCAGGTCGATCTGACAAGCGGTCTGAGCGGCGCGGCAGGCGAGGCACGACAGATCGCGCGTGAACTGGGCATCTCTCTGGAGGCTGCACAACGGTTGCAGGGCTTCAACTCAGAGATCGACCGGCTTCAGTTTGAGACCAGTATTCAGGGGCTGTCTGAAGTTGATCGCCGGATCGCTACTGCGCAGCGGCAGATGGAGATCGACCCTGACAGTGACCAAGGTGGCCAACTGGCTGAACAGATCCGCGCGAATTATGCTGCTGAGCAGGCACGTCGTGACCGCGAAGCCGGATCACGCGGGAGATCGAGGACCAGGCGTCCAGAAGTCGATCCAACCGAAAAGCTGATCACAAACCTCGAGCAGGAACTCGCGATCCTGCGCGAACTGGATCCAGTGCAGCAGGAGATGCTGCGTCAGCGCGAAGCGCTTAACGGCGCGTCTGCGGCTCAGCGCGAGCAGATCGAAGGTCTGATCACCACGCGACTGCGCGAGGCCGACGCGATGGAGCTGGCCGAGGCCAACATTCAGACGCTGCGCGATGTTTCATATTCGGTGTTCGATGACTTAATTGACAGCGGCGGCGATCTTGAGAGCGTTTTGAACAACCTCTCAAATGCCCTTATTAAGATGATCCAGCAGGCGCTTTTGCTCGGTGAGGGGCCACTGGCAAGCATTCTCTCTCCCGGTGGGGGCGGTGGATTGATCGGAAGTGTGATCAATGCGGTTCTTCCTGGGCGCGGCGGCATTCCGGGCCGTGCCGATGGCGGTATGATCCCGGGCTATGCCGATGGCGGCGATCTGCAGGTTGGCGGCCGCGCGGCCGGGACCTTGTCAGGTGTCGGTGGGCCGCGCGAGGACAACATCCTTTTCTGGGGCTCTGACGGTGAGTTCATGGTCAACGCCCGGTCCACGGCCAAGTATCGCCACATCCTTGAGGCCATCAACCAGGACCGGATGCCCGCCTTTGCTGACGGTGGCAGGCTGGGTAGCACCAATTCCTCTCCGGCCGTTCTGACGCCTTTCGGCAGCGCCGACATGACCGCGCAGCGCGGCGACGGATCAGTGCCGCGTATCGAGCTTGTTGTGACGGCCGCTGACGGCGTCACGGTCGAGCAGGCGGGTGAGATCGCCGCCAGTGTCGCACTGACCATCCAGCAGGGCTCCGCCCGCGCGCAGCAAAAGGCCATGCCCGGTCAGCTCACCGCCAGCCAGTTGCGGAGAGGCTGATGGAGCGGCGCATCATCACCCTGCCGCCTCTGCTGGCCTCCGAGGTCGATTGGGACATCGACTGGCGTGAGCAATCGTCCGGCACCAATCTGGCCGGCCGCACAAATATCGAGATCACATCGATGCCGCGCTGGATCGGGACGCCAAAGCTCCAGATGCTTCGCGGTGAAATCAACGTCTGGCGCGCCCATCGCTGGGCCGCACGCGGGCAGACCGGGATTTTCCGGTTGCAGATGACCGACAGCGGCTCATTGTCTCAGCAGCCGACAGGGCAGGTGCCCTGGGATGGCGATGTGCTTTTCGAGGATGGCGCGGGCTTTGCCGATTTGCCTTTCGTGCGTTGCGTGGGCGGCGCGCCTGCTGGCGCAGAGGAGATCGTCATCGATGAGGTCACAGCACCGCACCCAGTGCGCGCGGGTGGCATGATGAGCTACGAGGAGCTGCCCTTTGGCATTGTATGGCGCTTGCCAGAAGGTGGCACGCTGGTGCGCCTGGGCATCGAGATGCCACTGCGCCGGCCGATCCCGGCCGACGGGCTGATCGACATGGCCGCATTTGGTCTGTTCGAGATGGTCGATCCGCGCACCGGCAACGCCGCCTATCGCTCCAGTCGGTTCTCGGAAACCGAATTCCAGCTGCGCGAGGTGCTGCGATGAGCGTCTTTGGTGCAGGCTTTGACCCACGCGATCAGATCCTTGGCTTTCTGGGCCTGATCGAGATCGACACGCCCGATGGGCCTGCCCGCTACATGGTCGCGGCAGAAGGCATCTTTCGGGATATCGACGGCCGCGCGTGGGTTGGATCGCAGTTGCTGCAGGGCACGGAACTGGAATGGTCGCGCGGCGGCGATGCCCCCGAGGGCGAACTCTCCATGTCCTACTTTCAGGATCCTGACGCTGCCGATCTGATCAGCAAGGTGCGCGCCCTTGGTGCGGGCTATCTGGAGGGTCGCAAGGTGCGCTATTACGTCCAGCCGATCCGCACGATGTCGGATTTCTACGCGCCGGGCCTGCCGATGATCCTCTATGCCACCCGCACTGCCGGCGTCGTGAAATACACATTCAATGGCGACATCTCGCGCCGCATCTCCCTGTCAGTTGAAAGCATTTTCGCCGGGCGTCGTGCGGCACGCTCGCGCTTCTACACTGTCGAGGACCACAGCCGCCTTGTGGGCAGCCCGAACCCCAGCCTCCAGTTCATGCCGCTCGAAAGCCGAGAAGAGGAGGCATTGTTCGGATGAGCCCGCTTTACGCCCGCCTTCACCTCTGGGCTATAACCCCCCATGAATGGGGCTTTAACGACTGTTTTATGACCCTCGCAGATTGGGTGCGCGATCAATCGGGGCGTGACCCCGGCGCTGATCTGCGCGGCACCTACGGCGATCCGGGTGTCTGTGCGATCGCACGGCCGTTGTTCCGTGATCCGGAGCCTGTGGTCACTGCCGCCTGCGCCAGGGCGGGGCTGACACTCACTACTGATCCCCAGCCCGGCGATGTTGGCGTGCTGCGCCAGACCGGCAATCGCTTCCTGGTCGGCGGCCTCTGCCTCGGTGACAACTGGGCCAGCAAGACGGCCGACAACGGCGTGCTGATTTTCCGCCCCCTTGAGATCATCAAAGCATGGGAGAGCGGCTATGCGAAGTAAGGCCGCACTCTTGCTTTGCACGACGGCGCTGACGCCTATCGCCTCGCCTGCCAAGGGTGAGCCGGTCACCTTGTTTTTCACAGGACTGACGGCCTCCATTGGCGCAAGTGCTGCGACGGCCGCCGTGGCATCGGCCATCGGTGGATCCACGTTGCTGGGGTTTCAGGTCGGCTCATTCCTGTTCGGGACGGCTCTCGGACAGGTCGTGCTGTCGCTGGGCCTGTCAGCTGTCGCAAACTCACTGCAACGACGCCCCCCGATCCCCCGGCCGAGTGAGCGGCTGGTGAATTTTGCGCAGCCGCTGTCGGCCATGGAATGGGCCTTCGGGCTTGTGCGCAAGGGCGGTCCATATGCGCTCACCAGTTTCCAGGGTGACCGGCGTCACTACGCGGTAATCCTGTGCGCGCATTCGATTTTGGGCGTCGAGCAATGGTATCTGGACCAAAGGCCTGTCGAGGTCGACGGCGACGGATCCGTGCTGACCGAGCCATATGGCACGGCGATCAGCGCGCTGCCGGGCGACAGCGCCATCAGTCTGCGTTTGCGCCGAGGGGAACCGGGGCAAGTCGCAGACCCTATCCTTGTCAGCCAGATCCCCGAATGGACGTCTGCCCATAACATGGCCGGGCTGGCCTATGTCGCGGCCTTTGCCCGCCGCGTCAAAGATGAAAACTTCGGGACAGTCTATGGCAATTCCCCCGGCACTGGCCCCGCCATTGCACCCGCAATCCGGGCCGCTGATACGATTTATGATCCCCGCACCGACAGCTTCGGCTGGAACGACAATGCAGCCCTGGTCTTTGCCTGGATCATCACCAATGTCCTGGGCGGCGAGGTGGATTGGGCCGAGATCGCTGAAGAGGCGGATCAGGCTGATGTGCTGGTTGCAAACCGTACAGGTGCGCTGCAGCGCAAGTGGACACTCAATGGTGTCTTTGATGAGCAGACGGATGTGGCCGAAATCATCAAACAGATCATCGCGGCCTGCGATGCCTATGTCTACGAGCGCCCTGATGGTTCGATCGGGTTTATGGTCGGCCGTTATATCGAACCCACCATCACCCTGACCGAGGATGATTTTGACTCGTTGCAGATCGCAGAGCGCGACTGGGGACCAAAGCCCGCAACCGAATGGGTGGGACGCTACGTCGAGCCAGGTTTCGACTGGAATGAGGCCGTTACCGGGGTGTGGGTCGAGGACGCGCAAGGGCGCGCCGTGCGCCGCGATCCGGGGCTGTATTTCGTGGATGACCACAATCAGGCAATCCGGGCCATCAAGCGGATCGCGCGGTCCGTGCGTGCGCAATATTCCGTGCAGGGCGCGATCCGGGCGATTGGCTATGAGCTGGTCAATGGCGCTGGCGGCCGGGCACATCGCTTTGTGCGCGTCCAGGCCTATGGGTTTGATTTTGTCATGGAGATCGGCCGCATCTCGCGCGGTGAGCAGCTCACCAGCCTGAGCATCGAGGGCACGTCTGTGACCCCCGAGGATTTCGGTTTCGTCGCGGCCGTCGAAGAGCCGGAACGGCCACCCCGTGAAAAGGTCTCCAACGATAACACGGTCGGCGCACCTGGTGGGCTGACCGGCGAGGCATTGCCGGGTGGGACGATCCGTTGGTCCTGGACAGCACAGCCCGGCAACCTGACCCAGCAGCTGCGCTGGCGCGAGATTGGTGCCCCCGAATGGCAACCTGCGATCGCCATCCCGAATGCCGAGACATCCGTTGTCATAGGGAACCTTAGTGACGGTGCGTTCTATGAGTCCGAGCTGAGCAACCTGACGGCCTCTAACCGCCGGTCAGGTTGGCATGGGCCCGTCACCGTCCAAGCCATCGTCAACCCCATCGCACCGGCCGCGCTCGATGCTTTCAGCGTCACAGGCGCGGGCAGTGATGTCGATATCGATTTTCAGACGCCCAACGATGCGAATTATGCCGCGACCCGGATCTACCGGGCGGGCTACCCAGTGGCCTATGGCGGCCCCTATGCCATCGGCGATGCCAGCCTGATCGCCACCATCTACGGCCCGCCCAACGCAGCCCAAGGTGCTGACAATACTGGCCTGCCAGACGGCAATTATGCGTACTGGGCCGCCCCCATCAACAGCAGCGGGATCCAAGGGCCAATCAGCGGCCCCGCGATCCTCGATATTCCAGTTTAGGAGTTTTCAATGGCTTTCCCGACACCCCGTGATGCGCTTCAGGGCAACCCGCCAACACCGGATTACCGGCCTCGCAAAGCCGATCTCGTCAGTGTTCTCGACCAGATGCAAACCATTGCTGCAGTCGAGATGCTCAAGGATTTTCATGCGTCTGTTGGTGATATGCCGGCGGTCGGCAATACGATTGGCGACAAGCGTGCTGTGCTGCAGCCTGCGGCCAACGGCGGTGGCGTGTATCGGTGGACAGGTTCACAGTGGGATCTGGTTGCGGCATTGCCGTTGTCGCTGACTGATAGCATTTCGGCGAAAGAGGCTGCTGCCAGTTTAGCGGCAACGATCCTTCAGGTCGGCATCGCGCGAAATCAGGCAGAAATTTCTGAGGCAGCTGCATCGACGGCAACTATGCAGGCCGGTGTATCAGCCAACCAAGCTGTCGTGGCCGCCGCGCGGGCTTCGGCGGCGCTGGCATCGCAGCAGGTTGCAGTCAGCGCTGCAATGGCTCAAGACCCGACTATATTGGTAGATTTGCCTGACCCGATCCCTGCTGACGGCACAACTGTCAAGCGGGTCGAGGATTTCGGCATCCGGTTTTATAGCGTCGAGGATGGATTGTGGGAGGCTGGGCCTTGGCTGTTAGGGCCGGAATTCGGATTTGAATACCAGTTGTTTGACAACACTGCATCCATACTCGGGCCAGATGGCACGGTCATTAAATATGGACCATATTTTTGTGTCGTTGACAGCACATTACCGGAGACCGAAGTACCGCATGCTGGGGGAGTTAAGCTGCGAGCACTTGAGAATTCCCGGGGCGAAATCGCCCTTGAAGCATTGGGAGTCCTTGTTGAAACCGTATCTGGCGGCGGTGGTGACAACACGGATGCATTATCGCGCGTGTCGCGCGTGCTTTCCGACTACCGTGGGACACTAACCTGTAGATCGGGTTACGTCCACACGCATGGGACGTTTGTTGTTCCCCGGCACGCATCATTGATTTGCAAAGATACGATATTTTGGTCGACTGGTAGCACAGGCGTGTTTGATAGTGCGGTCGTCTCAAAAGTCGGCGCCACCCCAACTCGTATCGCAAACCTCATCACCAGCGTCGTCGGCGCAGGCGACGGTGGCAATGACTACACTTTGGATTTTTCAGCGGATCACGGGTTAGCTATTGGTGACACTGTCCTGCTATATAATCCGACTGATTACAGCTATTCGGGGTACCGTCGGACATACCGTGAGGGAGAATTTGCCAAGGTAATGCGTGTTACTAGCACGACGTCTGTGGAGCTATCTAGCGTGCTTTATGGCAGTCACGACCATATCCAAACGCAAGTTTTCCATTGCTCTGATATGGCAACAGGCAAGATGGAAAACTTTACTGCTTTTGCCCCTGGCCCTGGTCTAAATGGCATTATCAAAGGGTGGGAGCTTAAATTCTGCGAGGGTGTTAAGCTTACCCGAAGCGCCTCCAGAAACAGCGATAACGCTAGCGCATCGGTGTTGCTGTCATATCGATGTGAGGGCGATTTTATGGATGAACAACAGTGGTCTATGTCACCGGGATTTGAGACGCAATACGGACTGAGCATTGCGAATAGTCAAGATTGCCGGTTTCAGGGTAAATTTGCTGGTTGGAGACATGGGGTTGCCACTGGTGGTGGTGACGATTTTTCCATCCCTTGTCGCGGCAATCATGTCCACGATTTTGAGGCGCGCAATCACCCAACCCAAAGCGCAATCGCCGCCGCTGACTGGCATGGTTGCACAGAGTTTTCGAGTTACCAAAATGGGTTTTGTTACGGCGGTGGACTAAATGTCGCCGGTGACCACAACATCGCAACCAACATTGAGATTATTGGTGGACCCGGCTGTTTGGGTGTTTTGGGGCGCGAGATATCCGGACTTACCCACACCTACAAAAATATCAGGGTTTTAACTGATCGGGTAGATCCGACCCGTGGTGTTGCATTTGATCTCGGTGGCAACAGTCTCGCACTCACGGAAAGCTGCAAGCGCGGCGGACACTTGACACTAGAAGGATGGAAAATCCGTGCCACAAAACAGGATCGGCAAGTGATTGCTATTCGCAATCGAGGCTACGTGCGGGGTAATGTTGGGGTGTGGAATGCCACCACTGGCGCTTTCCCGTCAACGCGCGGCGATGGATCACCTATTCAAGCTGGCGACCTTTTTCGGGTATCTGTCGAAGGCACTATTGACGGCGTTAGTTTTGTTGTGGCCGATTACCTGCGCGCGTTGGTGGCCTCGCCTAGCGTAGCGGTTTATGCGGCCAATTGGACTAAGGCAGAGCGGGATTGGTCTGTATCTGTGAGGGGTATACATGTCGATCAACCCAAGGGCTTGCCGGACTTTGCCGGTCTTGTGTCTCTAAGCACAGTTTCAGGTGACCCGCCTGCTCGGATCGAGGTCACAGGAGCGCAACAGGCAAACAGCGCGAATAACGCTGTTCTGGGATTTGGCGATTTGGACACGGCATCCAATGTGCTGGCACGGTTGGACCCATATACTTTCCGCACGACACTAACTCCCTCAACTGATGTGGTTTCTGTCGCTCCAGTAATAGCATTACCAATGAGGTTCCCAAAAATACCAGAGGCCAGCGCCTCCATTGTCGGCGCGGCACATAGCGGGGGGGGGCTGGATCGCATCGCAGCAAATATTTTAGCCGTCACTCGTAATAATGTCCGTCCACAGATTATCCGAATGGATGCGGTCAGCAATTTCGCGGGGTCAACGCCTGTGACCGTCAGTTGCACGGTTACTTTAGCAGAATTCTGATGGTGACTATAAGAGCAGCTTGATGTTCATGAAGTCTAAACATGCGGTTGATCCTGTGGTGGTTACGTTCAAATGGCGGTTAACAGGGTGTTTAAAGCATCCCAGAAAAAGGCAGATTAAAAGCTTTGGGTGTGATGCATGATTTGGCGACGCATTGATCAGTACACTGCAGAACTGAAGCTCGGAGCAACTAGGTTCATCATTTCACCAGGCGGGCTAGACCACTGGATCTTAACGCAGGATCCATATCTCGATGGAAAGTCTGAGGTCGTGGCTTGGTGCAAGACCGTTTCGCAGGCAAAGGAACGTGCGGCTTTAAACGCTTTTTTGCTGGATCCGGCACCCGGCCCGAACTAGGCCGCCCCAGAATCATCGACATTACCAACGCGTTGTAGCTGGTCGATTTCAGAAATTCATCTGCTGCAAACTTCACTGTTCGGCACTGCAAAAACTACTGTCGCGCTACATGGGCTGCGTGAATTTTTTGTGATGGCAAGGTTATCCCCAAGAAACTGCTTTACAGGTGTGCCGCTGTGACCCACGATATCTTGTAGGGGCATAACGACAACTCCACCGTCCCTAGAGCAGGCAGCTAGCGTTAGGGGCCACGCCATGGACCCTACGCCAACAAAGTGAGGCCGAGCATATGGCATTGTCCGAACATTACCTTGATGCTGACGATCTGCATCCGATCGATCTGGTCGAACATATTGCAGAACACCATGACTGGGAATTTGACCGCATCCATGACGACCAAATCGCCATGGCAGTCGAAGGCCAGTGGCGCAGCTATTCGATCACGCTGGCCTGGTCGGCCTATGACGAAACCCTGCGCCTGATCTGCACCTTCGAGATGGAACCACCCGCAGACCGCAAACCTGTGCTTTATGAAACGCTCAATGCGATCAACGACCGGCTTTGGGCCGGGTCGCTGACATGGTGGGATGAACAAAATCTGATGGTCTACCGCTATGGTCTGATGCTGGCGGGCGATCAGGTGGCAGGTCCCGATCAGATCGACACGATGATCAGTGCGGCGGTGAATGCCTGCGAACAATATTATCCCGCGATCCAGCTGGTGACCTGGGGCGATCAGACGCCGAAACAGGCGCTGCAAGTCGCGATTGCCGGCGCTTACGGGCGCGCCTGAAAATTTCGCCAGGACGGGTTTCCACTGGTTCTGGCGTGGCGTAACCTTTTGCAAAGACGACAAGAGGGACGCTGAATGACAATGAATGATGTGGCCGAACGTGGCCTTGTGTTGCTGGGCTGCGGCAAGATGGGGTCAGCCATGCTGGCGGGCTGGTTGCGCGGCGGGTTGCCGCCGACATCGGTCTATGTGATCGACCCGCATCCATCCGATTGGCTGCAACAGCAAGGCGTCCATATCGGCGCTGACCTGCCAGACAGCCCCGCCATCGTGGTCATCGCGGTCAAGCCGCAGATGATGCAGGCGGCCCTGCCTGATGTGAAGGCGCTCGGCACGGGCAAGACGCTGGTGATTTCCATCGCCGCAGGCACGCCGCTTGCCGCGTTCGAGGCTGCTTTTGGTCCCGCCACCCCCGTGATCCGCGCGATGCCAAATACACCCGCTGCCATCGGGCGTGGGATTACTGCAGTGATCGGCAATGCCAAGGCCACGACTGCCGATCTGGCATTGGCCGAGGTGCTGATGCAGGCCATCGGCCAGACCGTTCGGCTGGACGATGAATCGCAGATGGATGCCGTCACTGCCGTGTCGGGCTCCGGCCCCGCCTATGTCTTCCACATGATCGAGGCTTTGGCGGCTGCCGGTGTCGCCGCAGGTCTGCCTGCGCAGATGGCGATGGATCTGGCCAAGGCGACGGTCGGTGGCGCTGGGCAACTGGCCGAAACCGCCGATGAAGACCCGGCGCAATTGCGCAAAAACGTGACCTCCCCCAATGGCACCACGCAGGCGGGGTTGGAGGTTTTGATGGATGACGCCAATGGCCTGCCCGATCTGATGCGCCGCACCGTAGCGGCTGCGGCGGCGCGGTCAAAGGAACTGGCCAATGGCTGAAATTTCCTTTGACGATTTCCTGAAGGTCGACGTGCGCGTCGGCATCGTGACCCGCGCTGAACCCTATCCAGAGGCGCGCAAACCCGCGATCAAGCTCTGGATCGATTTCGGTGATGAGATCGGCGAGAAAAAGACATCGGCCCAAATCACCGTGCATTACGCGCCGGAAACGCTGGTCGGCAAACAGGTTTTGGCGGTGGTGAATTTCCCACCCCGCCAGATCGGCAAATTCATGTCCGAGGTACTGGTATTGGGCATGCCCGATGCAGACGGCGCTGTCGTGCTGGTCGGACCGGATCAAAATGTGCCTTTGGGGGGGCGGTTACATTGAAAAAACTTCTGATTACAAAAACTTTGCCGGATGCCACGCTGAATGCAGCACGCGCGCGGTTCGACGTGACCCTGCGCAGTGAAAACAAAGGGCTGACCGTGGAGGAGGCCGCCGCCGCCCTGCGTGACTATGATGCGATCCTGCCGACCTTGGGGGATGGGTTCACCGCCGATGCTTTCACGGGCGAAATTCGCTGCGGCGTGCTCGCCAATTTCGGTGTTGGCTATAATCATATCGACGTTGCAGCAGCGACCGCCGCCGGTGTCGCCGTGTCGAACACGCCCGATGCCGTGACCGATGCCACCGCCGATATCGGCCTGACGCTGATCCTCTCCGCCTGCCGCCGCGCGGGTGAGGGCGAACGCATCGTACGCGCGGGCACCTGGAAAGGCTGGCAACCTACCCAGATGCTGGGCACCCATGTCACTGGCAAAACAGTCGGGATCGTCGGCATGGGCCGGATTGGGCAGGCCGTCGCGCGGCGTTGCCATTACGGGTTCGAGATGCCGGTGCTCTATTTCAACCGCTCACCCAAGGCGGTCGACCTGCCCGCACAGCAGGTTGCGACATTGCATGATCTGATGGCGCAAGCCGATATCATCGTCGTCACCGTGCCGGGTGGCGGCAGCAATACCAAGCTGATTGATGCCGCCGCTTTGGCCGCGATGAAACCGACAGGCATTTTCGTCAATATTGCCCGTGGCGATGTGGTGGATGAAGAGGCGTTGATCACGGCCTTGCAAACCGGCCAGATCGCGGGGGCAGGGCTGGACGTTTATGCCAAGGAACCCTATGTACCCGAAACCCTGCGCGCCTTGGAAAACGTCGTGCTGCTGCCGCATCTGGGCACCGCCGCTTTGGAAGTACGCGAGGCGATGGGGCAGATGGCGCTCGACAATATCATTGCCTGGGATGAGGGTCGCCCGCTGCCGCAGGGCGTCCTGTCATAAGGTTCTGCCTCTCGCCGCGTATATCATGAATGGCAAAAACCTTCCCCGCGGGGAAGGTGCACTCGCTTTGTTTGAAATACTCCCGCCGGAGGCAGCTCAAGGCATCCTCCGGCACAAGACCCGCTTTACAGGTTAGCTTAAACCTTCACAAAACCGGATGATCCGCTGGCAGGCTTCAGTCAACGCCTCATCCGAGGTCGCATAGCTGACCCGGAAATTCGGCGACAGGCCAAAGGCCGCGCCAAACACCACCGCGACGCCGGTTTCTTCCAACAGCGCCGTGGCGAAGGTTTCGTCATTGTCGATCAGCACGCCACCGGCACTGGTTTTGCCGATGCAGTCCGCGATGGACGGATAGACATAGAACGCACCCTCGGGCGTTGGGCAGACCAATCCGGGTGCTTGGTTCAGCATCCCGACCACCAGATCGCGGCGGCGCTGGAACAGCGCGTTATTGGGTGCCAGAAAATCCTGCGGTCCGTTCAAAGCCTCGACCGCTGCATATTGGCTGACCGAACAGGGGTTCGATGTCGATTGCGACTGTACCTTGCGGATCGCCTTGATCAAATGCTCCGGCCCTGCGGCATAGCCGATCCGCCAGCCGGTCATCGCATAGGCTTTGGACACGCCATTCACCGTCAGCGTGCGGTCGTAAAGCTGCGGTTCTACCTGTGCCGGGGTGCAGAATTTGAAATCACCATAGGCCAGATGCTCATACATATCATCCGTCATCACCCAGACATGGGGATGGCGCAGCAGCACATCGGTCAGCGCCTTCAACTCATCCCAGGAATAGCCCGCACCTGTGGGGTTCGACGGAGAGTTGAACAGGAACCATTTGGTCTTGGGCGTGATCGCTGCCTCTAGCTGCGCGGCGGAAATCTTGAAACCCGATTCCAGTGTCGCTGAAACCGTCACCGGGGTGCCACCGGCCAGAAGCACCATATCAGGATAGCTGACCCAATAGGGGGCGGGGATGATCACCTCATCACCGGGGTTCAGCGTTGCCATAAAGGCGTTATAGAGTACCTGTTTGCCGCCCGTTCCGACGGTGACCTGTGCAGGCACATAGGTCAGGTCGTTGTCGCGCTGAAACTTGGCGCAGATCGCCTGTTTCAGCTCGGGGATACCATCGACAGCGGTGTATTTCGTCTTGCCCTCGGCAATCGCGCGGACGGCGGCGGCCTTGATATTGTCGGGCGTGTCGAAATCCGGCTCGCCCGCGCCAAGGCCGATGATATCGCGGCCTTCTGCCTTTAGCTCTGCCGCTTTGTTGGTCACGGTGACAGTGGGGGATGGTTTCACGCGATCAAGAGTCGCAGACAGAAAAGTCATGGGGATGTCCGGTGGTCAGAGTGCAATCAACGTGACATAAGATCAACCAAGCCGTCATAGCAAGAACCAAGGAGCATGATGTGACTGAAACAGACACAGATTGGTATAGCGCCGAGGCCGCGACCTTTGGCGACCGGCTGGCTGGCGCACGCGAGGCGGCGGGGCTGAGCCAGAAGGATCTGGCGAAATCGCTGGGCGTGAAACTCTCGACCTTGGCCTCTTGGGAAAATGACACGGGCGAGCCGCGCGCCAATCGGTTGCAGATGCTGGCAGGCATGTTGGGTGTCTCTCTGGGCTGGCTGATGACAGGGCAGGGTGATGGCTTGGCCGCGCCCGACGATGCCGTCGAAATGCCCGCTGATGTCGCCGCCCTGATGCAGGAATTGCGCAAATTGCGCGCGCAGATGGGCCAGACGCTCGACCGGATGGGGCAAGTGGAAAAACAACTTCAGACAGCATTGCGCAGGGTAGTATGACGGAACTCATCGAACATAAACGCAAGCGGCTGCATATGCGGTCGATGCGGCGCGGGATCAAGGAAATGGACCTGATCCTGTCGGCCTTTGCCGCCGAATATCTGGCCGCGATGGATGCCGATGAACTGACACTTTACGATGCGCTGTTGTCCGAGAATGATCATGATCTTTACGGCTGGGTCGGCGGGCAATTCGCCGTCCCTGATATCTATGCCGATCTGATCGCGCGGATTGCCGAAGGCGCGCAGGGGGTCACGCGGCCTGTGTGAGCGTCTTAACCGAATGTTGGTCTTTCTGCCTTAGACAGGTGGCAAGACAGCAGACGGAGCTTTCGCAATGACCATCCACACCGACCTTGGCGGCCGCGACACAGCGGGCCTGTCCGCGGCGCGTAATGCATCCTTTATGGCCTCATATCTTGAGGTGCTGACGCTGGTCGAACGGCTGCATCGGCTGATGCTGGATGTGATCAAGGATGAGTTTGAACGGCTGGGCCTGCTCGATATCAATGCGGTGCAGGCCTTGCTTTTGTTCAACGTCGGCGAGAATGAGGTGACAGCGGGCGAGCTGAAAACCCGCGGCTATTACCAAGGATCGAACGTATCCTATAATCTGAAAAAACTGGTCGATCTGGGCTATATGCATCACGAACGCAGCGAGATTGACCGCCGGTCCGTGCGGGTGCGGCTGACCGCGAAAGGCCGCAATGTCCGGCAGATCATGACTGAGCTTTTCGCCACCCATGCCGATGGGCTGGTCGACCGGCAGGTACTGACACATGCCGGTCTGGAAGATATCACCGCCGCCCTGCGCCGGGTCGAAAGATACTGGACCGAGCAGATCCGCTATATCTACTGACGCGAGGCACGCGATGGTTTACCAATGGCCGGTGTTTTCCATGCTGGCCCAAGGCTCTGCCTTTGGCAGGGCGTCGCCTTCCTGCAGCAATTCGATGGAGATATTATCGGGCGAGCGCACGAAAGCCATATGCCCGTCGCGGGGCGGGCGGTTGATGGTCACGCCATTATCCATCAGATGCTGGCAAACCTCATAGATATTGCCAACGCGGTAAGCCAGATGGCCAAAGTGACGGCTATCCGAGGGCAGACCATCATCGCCATCCCAATTATAGGTCAGCTCAACCGGGCATTCCTCTTGCCCTTCGGGCGCCATGAAGACGAGCGAGAAGCGGCCTTGTTCATTGTCGATCCGTTTGGTTTCGCGCAGACCGAGCAGTTCATAGAAAGCCATTGATTTTTCAAGGTCTTTCACACGCACCATGGTATGGAGATATTTCAATGTCATCAGGATATCCTTTGCAGTTCCGTGCAAAGCCTAACCTGCGGAACGGCGATATGAAACGGCAAAACCGTCAAGTTATCGCGATGAATGCGGGGGAAACCAATGGCAGTCCCTAGGGGAATCGAACCCCTCTTTCCAGGTTGAAAACCTGGCGTCCTAACCGATAGACGAAGGGACCGCAGTTGGTGTCGCGCTTTTAGGCAAAGCCCGCAGCGCGCGCAAGGGGTTAATTACGCTTTTTGCAGACTTCTTTTCAATGCGCGGGGGCGGCGTCTTCCAGACGCAATTGCACCGATTGACGGCCTTGCCAGACATTGACCTCTAACCGCCCGGCCAGATGGAATCGCGCGCCGTTATGGTGCAGCAGGGCAGGGCCAAGGGGCCCATCCATCGCGCCGAAACTGATCGCATCGATCCGCGCGCCCAACCCGTCGCCAAAGGTGATCTTGACGTGATTGTCCCCGACCTGTTTGGCAAAAAGAATCTGGCAATCGGGAAAGGCGAAACGTGGTGCAGGCGCGCCCGCACCAAAAGGGCCAGCATCATCGAGCAATGTGACCAGATCGACGTTGGCAGCCCCCGGCATCAGCATGCCATCCAGCCGCAGATCGGCAGGCCCCAAAGCGCCCGCGCCTTGTTTGTCCAGCAATTCCGCCAGCCGCGCCATGGCGGGTTCCAGATTGTCCTGTGTCACGCTCAACCCGGCGGCCATCTTATGACCACCGCCTTTGATCAGCAGCCCCTCACTGGCCAGCCGCTGGATCGCCGCGCCCAGATCGATTCCGGAGACTGACCTGCCCGAGCCTTTGCCGATGCCATCCTCAAACCCGATCACCACGGCGGGGCGGTTGGTGGCTTCCTTCAGCCGTGCGGCAACGATTCCCACCACGCCGGGATGCCAGCCCTCACCGGCAGCCCAGACCAACGGGCCATCGGTGCCGCGCGCCTCGGCCTGGGCGATGGCGATATCGCGCACCGCCTGTTCCACGGCCCGCCGTTCGGTGTTGAGCTGATCCAGCATATCCGCCAGATCGCGCGCCTCTGACGGATCATCGGTAGCAAGCAGGCGCGCGCCCAGATCGGCCTTGCCGATCCGGCCCCCGGCATTGACGCGCGGCCCCAGCAGAAACCCCAGATGATGCGATGTGGGGGCCGCATCGAGCCCGGCCACATCGGCCAGTGCGGTCAGGCCGGGACGCTGGCGGCGCGCCATCACTGTCAGCCCTTGGCGCACAAAGGCGCGGTTCACCCCGATCAGCGGGGCGACATCGGCCACCGTGGCCAAAGCCACCAGATCGAGCAATCCGATCAGATCCGGCCCCTTTTGGCCCGCAACACGCCATTGCCTGTTCGCCTCGACCAGCATCAAAAACACGACACCGGCGGCACAAAGATGCGCCAGATCGCCGGTTTCATCCTGCCGGTTCGGGTTCACCACGGCCACAGCATCGGGCAGGGTTTCCCCGCCAAGGTGATGGTCCAGCACGATCACATCCGCGCCTACGGCAGCAGCAATCGGGCCATGTGACAAGGTGCCACAATCGACGCAGATGATCATATCATGGGCGGCGGCCAGCATCGCCATAGCGTCATCATTGGGGCCGTAACCTTCGTCGATCCGGTCGGGGATATACAGCGTCGCCTGCATCCCGATCTGGCGCAGCCAGACCAGCAGCAAAGCTGCCGAGGCACCGCCATCGACATCGTAATCGGCAAAAACCGCGATCCGCTGGCGCTGCGCCACCGCCAGCAAGAACCGCGCGGCGGCCTTTTCCATATCGCGCAGAACGCGCGGATCCGGCAATAGGGCGCGCAGAGTCGGTGCCAGAAACAGATCTGCCGTTTGCGACGTCACACCGCGCTTGGCCAATATCCGGCACAAAGGTGCTGGCAGGTTGGTCGCCTGCGCCAAAGCCTCTGCCGCGCGACTTTCCTGCACCGAAGGCCCGACCCAGCGGCGGCCCGTCAAAGACGCAGTGACGCCCAAAAACCCATGATCTTGTGGTATATTCATACCCGCATACTACCAGCGGCGCGGCCCCAGCGCCACGCCCGTCTTCTTTTTTCCAAAAATACTCCCGCGCGGCAGGCGGCGCGGCAGCGGCTTACTTGGTGGGATTGCGGTAGATCATCCGCCGGACCGACCCGGTCTTGGACCGCATCAGGATGGTTTCGGCAGTCACGAAGCCGACTTCGCGCTTGATGCCGGGCACAAGTGAACCGTCGGTCACCCCGGTCGCGGCAAAGATCACGTCGCCGGTGACCATGTCATCGCGGGTGTAGACGCGGTCAAAATTGGTGATCCCTGCCGCCTTGGCGCGGCCCCGTTCGTCATCATTCCGGAACAGAAGCCGGCCATAGATCTGGCCGCCCATGCATTTCAGCGCGGCAGCAGCAAGCACACCTTCCGGCGCGCCGCCCGATCCCATATACATATCGATCCCGGTCAGATCGGGTTCGGCGCAATGCATGACACCCGCAACATCGCCATCCGTGATCAGCCGGATCGCGGCCCCGGTGGCGCGCAACTCGTCGATCATCGCCTCGTGCCGGGGGCGTTCGAGGACGCAGACAGTGATGTCGTTGGTGGAGCAACCCTTGGCGGCGGCCAATGCCGACACACGTTCTGCAGGCGACATATCGAGCGTCACGACACCAACACGAAAACCGGGCCCAATCGCCAGTTTGTCCATGTAGACATCGGGCGCATGCAGCATCGACCCGCGTGGCCCCATTGCGATGACGGCCAGCGCATTGGGCATGTCCTTGGCGGTCAACGTCGTGCCTTCCAGCGGGTCCAGTGCGATATCCACGCCCGGCCCGTTGCCGGTGCCGACCTCTTCCCCGATATAAAGCATCGGAGCTTCGTCGCGTTCACCTTCGCCGATCACCACGACACCTGCGATATCAAGCTTGTTGAGCTGGGTGCGCATCGCATCGACCGCCGCCTGATCGGCAGCTTTTTCGTCGCCACGCCCGATCAGGGGCGCGCAGGCAATGGCAGCAGCCTCCGACACGCGGGCCAATCCCAGTGACAGGTTGCGGTCGTTGAAATCAAGAGGCGTCGGCATAAGGATATTCCTTTGGTATGTTCACGCTCCCGTAAAGCGTGTCCATGTGACGCCCGCAAGACTGTTTGCGCTAAACCAAGGCCCGGAGTGTGGTCGGGCGTCTGGCTTTACCCTTTGCCGCGGATGCGAAGAAAGTCTGCACGGCGCAGAACTATTGCTCGCGTCAAATGCATTCTGGTCATAACATCAATCGTATTTGATCTACCATTTTTCAATCGAGGCATTTTATCATGACAAGAGTCTTATTGGCGGTTCCGTTTTTGCTGTTTTCTGCACCTTTTGCTGTGGCCCATGGTGGCGGTCTTGATGCGAGCGGCTGCCATACCCAGCGCAGCACCGGGCAATATCATTGCCACAGGGCACAAGCACCACAACCGCCGTCCAATGGTTTTTCATTCCGCAATTGCACCGAGGCTCGCGCCGCCGGCTACAGCAATATCCGTGCGGGCACCTATGGCTATGGTTTGCACCTTGATCGGGACCGGGATGGTGTTGGTTGCGAAAGTTAAGACCGGCTAAACCGCCTCGATCCGGATCGCGACAGGGTCGCCGTAGACCACGCCTGTCTCTTTAAACGCTGCCAAAGCCTCGTCCAGCGCTGTGCGTGTCGTTTTATGCGTCACGATCAGCACTGGGGCTGCGGTATCGGCATGGTCGTATTGGCGCATCCGGTCGATGGAAATCCCCGCATCGCCCAAGGCGCGGGCGACTTTTGCCAAGGCACCCGGTTTGTCGAGCAGTTTCATCCGCAGGTAATAGGGCGCTGGAACGGCCGCCTGCGCCGCCCGTGCGCGCCGCAATGTCGTCGCTGGCTGTCCAAAGGTCGCGATGCGGATGCCGCGCGCGATATCCATCACATCGCCCATCACCGCGCTGGCGGTCGGGCCTTCACCGGCACCGGCCCCGCGCAGCACGATCTGGCCGACATAATCGCCTTCCAGCACGATCATATTGGTGCCGCCCTGCAATTGTCCCAAAGGTGATGTATCTGGCACCAGACAGGGCGACATGCGCTGTTCCAGCCCGCGCCCGGTCATCTGCGCGACACCCAACAGCTTGATCTTGAACCCCATATCGGCGGCATGGTGGATGTCGTCGATGCTGACAGCGCCGATTCCTTCCAATTGCACCGCGTCAAAATCGACCTGCGTGCCAAAGGCGATCGAGGCGAGCAGCGCCAGTTTATGGCCCGCATCAATCCCGCCCACATCGAGTTCGGGGTCCGCTTCGAGATAGCCAAGCGCGTTGGCCTCATCAAAAACTTCCTGATAGCTGAGGCCCGCATTTTCCATCCGGGTCAGGATGTAATTGCAGCTGCCGTTCATGACGCCCATGATCCGGTGGATGTCATTGCCAGCCAGACCTTCGGTCAGGGCTTTCACCACGGGAATGCCGCCCGCCACGGCCGCCTCGAACCGGATCACACGGCCTGCGGCCTCTGCTGCCAGTGCCAAGGCGTGCCCATGCACGGCCAAAAGCGCCTTGTTGGCGCTGACCACATCCTTGCCTGCCGCAATCGCCGCTTCGGTGGAGTCTTTGGCCGCACCATTATGACCGCCCATCACCTCGACAAACACATCCACATCATCACGCTGGGCCAAGGTCACCGGATCATCTTCCCAGACATAGCCGGACAGGTCGACGCCGCGGTCCTTGTCACGGCTGCGTGCGGAAACGGCGCTGATCGTGATCGCACGGCCAGATCTTGCGGCCAGCAGATCCGCATGTTTCTGGATCATCCGCACGACACCCACGCCAACGGTGCCCAGTCCTGCAATGCCGAGGCGTAAAGGTTGTGTCATGCTGTCAAATCCATCTGTGTCGGGTTTCCCGCGCGGTGTAGCGAATAGGCAGGGCTACTGCAACGCGCCGGGATCGATCTGGCGCAGGGCATCGGCCCTTTGTTGCAAGGCCGCTAATCTGGCATCGATTGCGCTATCCTCTGCCGCAACCGGCGCGGGCGGATCAGTCAGCGGCAACAGCCGCGGATAAGGCGCGGCGCGGGCGGCATCAGACAGGCTGCCGTCCAGTGCCGGAATATCCGCACAGGCCGTCAGGGCAAACAGGAAGGGCAGGGCATAGCGCATGTGGCAGACAATAGACACGCGCGGGATATCGCGGCAAGTCGGGCTTTTCATTTGAACATCCGTTCAGTTAGATGCGGTCATGGCGCGTAAACAAGGTTCTCATTCCGATATCACCGGCCCGAGGGTGCAGCAAACTGCGCTGCGCCTGATCGCGCGGTATGGCTATGCTGCCGTATCGATGCGCCAGATCGCGGCAGAGGTGGGTGTGCAGGCTGGTGCGCTGTACAACTATACGACCGATAAACAAAGCCTGCTGTTCGATCTGATGCGTGCGCATATGGACGATGTGCTGGGCGCGCTTGCCGCCGCGAAGATCGAAGGTGATCCGCGAAAGCGGCTTGACGGGTTCACCCGGTTTCATATCCGGTTTCACCTGCCCCGGTCGGATGAGGTTTTTGTCTCTTACATGGAATTGCGCAATCTTGACCCGGAAAATTTCGCCACGCTTGAAGCGATGCGCCGCGAATATGAAACCGCCTTGGAAAATATCCTGCGCGACGGCGTCGCAGAAGGTATCTTTGCCGTCCCCGATACCCGCGTGGCAACCATGGCGATTATCGCGATGCTGACCGGGCTGAGCCATTGGTATCGCGAAGGTGGGCGGCTGCGCATGGATGCGATCGAAGATATTTATTGCGACCTCGTGCGCAAATCCGTCAGTTGCTGACGCGAAAGGATGTCCATGTTCCAGCCTGACCAGAATGGTGTCATCGCCATCGTCCATGCCTCGCAGCCGCGCCGGTATTTCGCTTGTGCGGTGATGTTCGTGCTGGGGGCGACCCTGATCTATACCGCGCTGGCGCAGCCGCCCGCGCTGCCTTGGTTGCTGTTCCTGCTGACCTTTGGCGGCGCGGCGCTGTGGCTGGGCGAAAGGCTGTGGCGCGCGACCCAATGGGGCATTGTGCTGACCGAAACCGAATTGCGCGACACATCGGGTACTTTGCTGGCGCGGCTGGATGAGGTCAGCCATGTGGACAGGGGGGCGCTGGCGATGAAGCCTGCCAATGGCTTTACCCTTGTGCTGACCGCAAGACATGGGCGCGGCTGGGCCCCCGGCCTGTGGTGGCGGGTCGGCAAAAGGGTCGGCGTCGGCGGTGTGACGGCTGCGGGTGAAACAAAATTCATGGCCGAACAGATCGCCCAGCGCCTGAAAGGGCGAGATCGCTGATGGCGCGCAGAGCGCAGGGCATTTGCCTGCGCAACCGGCGCTTTCTGGTCCAAAGGGTCGATTTTCGCGGATTGCCTGATTTTTCAACATCTCTTTGAAAAACCTTCCTATGCTGGTGTCATGGCCGTTTCGGCCCGCCTTTTGGTGCAAGCAAGGATATGACATGACCCAGAATGATCTGATCCAGGAACCCAGTTTCCGCGAATCCGTCGATATGATGTTCAACCGCGCGGTCGCGCTGATGGACCTCAGCCCCGGGCTTGAGGAAAAGATCAGGGTCTGCAACGCGACCTATACGGTGCGTTTCGGTGTCCGCCTGCGGGGGGCTTTGCATACGTTCACCGGCTATCGGTCCGTGCATTCCGAACATATGGAACCGGTCAAGGGCGGCATCCGTTTCGCCCCCAATGTCCATCAGGATGAGGTCGAGGCGCTGGCGGCCCTGATGACCTATAAATGCGCGCTGGTCGAGGCGCCCTTTGGCGGCTCGAAAGGTGGGTTGCGGATCAATCCGGCGGATTGGAACGAACATGAGTTGGAATTGATCACCCGCCGTTTCGCCTATGAGCTGATCAAACGCGACCTGATTCATCCGGCTCAGAACGTGCCTGCCCCCGACATGGGCACGGGCGAGCGGGAAATGGCGTGGATTGCTGATCAGTATCGCCGGATGAACACGACCGATATCAACGCTGCCGCCTGCGTGACCGGCAAGCCGACCAATGCGGGTGGTATCGCAGGCCGGGTCGAGGCGACAGGGCGCGGCGTGCAATATGCCTTGCGCGAATTTTTCCGCTATCCCGAAGATATCGCGAAGGCCAATCTGACCGGCAGCTTGCAGGGCAAGCGCATCATTGTGCAGGGTCTGGGCAATGTCGGCTATCACGCGGCGAAATTCCTGTCCGAGGAAGACGGCGCGCTGATTACCGGCATCATCGAACGTGACGGAGCTTTGCATGATGAAAAGGGTCTGAACGTCGAAGCGGTGCGCGCATGGATCGTCAAACATGGCGGGATCGCGGGCTATCCCGGTGCTGCTCATCAAGCCGATGGTGCCAAACTGCTGGAGGCTGATTGCGATATCCTGATCCCTGCCGCATTGGAGGCGGTGATCAACCTGTCCAATGCCGCGCGGATCAAGGCCCCACTGATCATCGAGGCGGCGAATGGTCCGATCACGGCAGGTGCCGATGACATCCTGCGTGAAAAGGGCTGCGTCATTATTCCCGATATGTATGCCAATGCTGGCGGTGTGACGGTGTCTTATTTCGAATGGGTCAAGAACCTGTCGCATATCCGCTTTGGCCGGATGCAGCGCCGACAGGAAGAATCGCGCCACCAATTGGTGGTGGATGAATTGGAGCGACTGTCATCGGACAAGGGGCTTGGCTGGACCCTGTCGCCGGATTTCAAAGAAAAATACCTGCGCGGGGCGGATGAGTTGGAATTGGTGCGCTCTGGCCTCGATGACACGATGCGTGCCGCTTATCAGGCGATGCGCGCGGTCTGGCATGGGCGCGATGACGTGCATGATCTGCGCACGGCGGCCTATCTGGTGTCAATCCGCAAGGTCGCGGACAGCTATCGCGCCAAGGGGCTGTAGCGCGGATTTTGCACTTTCGGTCCGCTGCCAATAGGCTAGATATTGCGGATCAAGCAAAGGGCGGGTCATGGGCTATTCGGGGTTTGGGATCATCAAAGAAGGGGTGTTTGGCCAGAAAGGCTGGAAACCCCTTTGGCGTGATCCGGCCCCCAAAACCCGCTACGACGCGATCATCATCGGCGGTGGCGGGCACGGTCTGGCCACGGCCTATTATCTTGCGCGCGAACATGGGCTGACCAATATCGCTGTGCTGGAAAAGGGCCAGATCGGCAGCGGCAATATCGGGCGCAACACGACCATCGTGCGCGCCAATTACTTTCTGCCCGGCAATCAGGAATTCTATTCCCATTCGCTCAAGCTTTGGGAAGGTCTGTCGCAAAAGCTGAATTACAACGTGATGCTGTCGCAGCGCGGGGTGATCAGCCTGTTTCATTCGGACGGCCAGCGAGACGCTTTTGTGCGCCGTGGCAATGCGATGATCAACCACGGCGATGACGCGATCCTGCTGGATCGTGAGGGGGTGCGGGCGCATCTGCCCTATCTTGATTTCGATAACGCACGGTTCCCGATCACTGGCGGTTTGTTCCATCCGCGCGGCGGCACCGCCCGGCATGATGCCGTCGCCTGGGGCTATGCCCGTGCGGCTGACCAGCGCGGTGTCGATCTGATCCAGAATTGCGAAGTTACCGGGATTGATATCGAAAACGGCGCGGTCACCGGGGTGCAAACCACGCGCGGCGCGATCAAGGCGCGCAAGGTTGCCATCGTCACCTCTGGCCGGTCAGGGCAGGTCGCCGCCCTTGCCGGGATGCGCTTGCCAGTGGAAAGCCATGTCTTGCAGGCTTTTGTGACTGAAGGCCTCAAGCCCGTGATCGACCATGTCGTCAGTTTCGGCATGGGTCATTTCTATATCAGCCAGTCGGACAAGGGCGGTCTCGTCTTCGGGGGTGATCTGGATTTCTATGCCTCTTACGCCGCGCGGGGCAATCTGCCGATGGCCGAGCATGTGATGGAGGCCGCGATGACCCTGATGCCGATGATCGGCAAGGCGCGTGTGCTGCGGTCATGGGGCGGGATCATGGATATGACGCCGGACGGTAGCCCGATCATCGACACCACCGATACGAAGGGTTTGTTTCTGGATTGCGGCTGGTGTTACGGCGGGTTCAAGGCGGTGCCAGCTTCGGGTTTTGCCCTTGCCCATCTGATGGCGACCGGCCAGCCGCATCCGACAGCGGCGCGGTTCCGGCTGGACCGTTTCCGCACTGGCGTGGGCTTGATGGATGAAGAAGGTACCGGCGCGCAGCATAACCTGCATTGAGCGCTGGATTTGAGTATTTGAAAGAAATGAGAATGAAGGCGGATCATGCGGATTAACTGCCCCTATTGCGGCGAACGGGACCGGCGCGAATTTTACTACGCAGGCGATGCTGTGGCGCTTGATCGGCCTGCTGTGGCTGCAGGGGCAAATCTGTGGGATGATTACCTGCACAATCGCGACAACCCCGCGGGCCCGACCCGCGATCTGTGGTATCACGAAGGCGGTTGCGGTGCCTGGATCGTCGTGTCGCGCGACACGGTGAGCCATGCGGTGCAGGGCGCGGTGCTGGCGGCCAAGGTCGCGTCATGAGGGTGAAGGTCCCGCAAGAATTGGTGACATTCACCTTTGACGGCAAGCGGGTGCAGGGCGTGCCGGGCGAACCTGTCGCCGCTGCTTTGTTGGCGAACGGGATCAAACTGGTCGGCCGGTCGTTCAAATACCACCGCCCGCGTGGTGTGCTGACGGCTGGGTCTGAGGAACCCAATGCGCTGGTGACGGTCGGGCGCGGTGCGTCGCAGGACCCCAATATCCGCGCCACGATGCTGGAGGTTAGCGAAGGCTTGGAGGTGTTCAGCCAGAACGCATGGCCCAGTCTGCGCCATGACGCTTTGGCGGTGAATGACCTGTGCGCGCCGTTTCTGGGGGCGGGGTTTTATTACAAGACCTTCATGTGGCCCCGTAGTTTTTGGGAAAAACTTTATGAACCGATGATCCGGCGGGCGGCGGGGTTGGGGCGGTTGAGCGGGCAGGCGAATGCCGACCGATATGAAAAGGCATTCGCGTTCTGTGACGTGCTGGTGATCGGCGCTGGGCCTGCGGGCTTGATGGCTGCGTTGACCGCAGCGCAGGCCGGGGCCGATGTGATCCTCGTCGATGAAGACAGCGCGATGGGTGGTCGCCTGCTGCGCGAAGTGGAGGAGGTGGATGGTAAGCCTGCCGCCGAGTGGGTCGCCGATGTCCTGGGGCAGCTTGGTGCGATGCGGAATGTGCGGCTGATGACCCGCACCACCGTCACCGGCGCATATGACCAATGCACCTATGGCGCGTTGGAGCGGATTATCGGCCCAGCCAACCCGGACCGTCCCTTGGAATGTTTCTGGCGGATCGTGGCAAAACGCGCGGTGCTGTGTGCCGGTGCCTTGGAGCGGCCCATCGCCTTTGCAAACAATGACCGCCCCGGCATCATGCTCGCTGGCGCTGTGCGGTCCTATGTGAACCGCTGGGGTGTTGCACCGGGCAAATCGGTGACCGTGTTTGGCAATAATGACGACGCCCATCGCACAGCGCGGGATCTGCATGCGGCTGGGGTGAAAATTACCGGGCTGATCGACAGTCGCGCCGATGTGCAGATCAGCGGGGATTATCCGGTCTTTATGGGTGGTAAAATCACCGCCACCACGGGCCGTCTTGGCCTGACGAGCATCACGGTGACCCACCAAGGCGGCACTCGGGTGATTCCGACCGATTGCCTTGCGGTATCGGGTGGCTGGAACCCGTCCGTGCATCTGACTTGCCATATGAATGGCCGCCCCACTTGGCGCGAGGATATAGCGGCCTTCGTCCCGACACCGGATGCGATCCCCGGCATGGTCGCAGCGGGCGCGTGTAACGGCGTGTTTGATACGCAGGGCTGCCTGCGCGAAGGGGCAGAGCTTGGCGCAAAGGCCGCCCGTGACCTTGGGTTTGAACCCAAGGTCACGCTGCCAGACGCCGAGGCGCGTGCCTATGCGATTGCGCCGCTGTGGGAACTGCCCGGCAAGGGCCGCAAATGGGTGGATTTGCAAAATGACGTCACAACCAGGGATATAGTTATATCGGCGCAGGAAAACCTGCGCGCGGTCGAACATATGAAACGCTATACCACCCAAGGCATGGCACCAGATCAGGGGAAATCCTCCAACGTGCTGGCGCTGGCCGTGCTGGCCGATCTGACCGGGCGCGGTATTCCTGAGACGGGAACGACGACCTTCCGTCCGCCCTTTGTGCCGGTGTCCATCGCTGCGATGGGGGCGGGCGGGCAGGGCAAAGGCTTTGCGCCCACCCGCCTGAGCAGTGCGCATCAGGCTTCGGTCGCGGCCCGTGCACCGATGGTAGAGGCGGGGCTGTGGTATCGCCCCAGCTATTTCCCGCTGGAGGGCGAGGTCAGCTGGCGACATTCCTGCGACCGCGAGGTTGGGTATGTCCGCAATGCCGTGGGGGTCTGCGATGTCTCGACCTTGGGCAAGATTGATGTGCAGGGGCCGGATGCAGCGGCGCTGCTGGATTTCGTCTACGCGAACAGGATGTCGACGCTCAAGGTAGGCCGCGTCCGTTACGGCCTGATGCTGCGCGAGGATGGGTTTGTCATGGATGACGGCACAGTCGCGCGGCTGGGGGATCAGCATTTTGTCATCAGCACGACGACCGCTGCCGCAGGTCTGGTGATGCGCCATCTGGAATTTGCAGCGCAGGTTTTACGCCCCGATCTGGATGCGCGGATCACGTCAGTCACGGATCATTGGGCGCAATTTGCGCTGGCGGGACCAAAGGCACTGGTACTGCTCAATACCATGCTGGATGACCAGATCAGCCCTGCGGATTGGCCCTTCATGGCTTGCGGTGCCGTGGGGATCGGCGGTGTCGCTGGGCGGATGTTCCGCATCTCCTTTTCGGGCGAGACCGCCTTCGAGATTGCCGTCCCTGCGCGCTATGGCGAAAGCCTGTTTCGCCAGTTGATCGGTCAGGCCCGTACGCTTGGCGGTGGGCCTTACGGGGTGGAGGCGCTGAATGTGCTGCGGATCGAGAAAGGGTTTCTGACTCATGCCGAAATGCACGGGCGGACCACGGCCTATGATCTGGGGCTGGCCGGGATGATTGACGCGAGCAAGGATTGCATCGGGCGGGCCGCAGCGCGCCGTCAGGGTCTGGTCGATTCGGCCCGCGAAAGGCTGATCGGTCTGCGCGCAGTCGAAGAGGGGCGGCGTCTGACGGCTGGCGCGCATCTCTTTGCGAAAGAGGCCAAGGCGATCAGCGCCAATGACGAAGGCTATGTCACCTCTGCCTGTTATTCGCCGACATTGGATTGCTATCTGGGGCTCGCGTTTCTTAGACATGGTCCTGACCGCTATGGCGAGGTGATCCGTATGGTCGAT
Organism: Yoonia sp. 67-2; assembly: GCF_035117555.1. Classification (NCBI taxonomy): domain Bacteria; kingdom Pseudomonadati; phylum Pseudomonadota; class Alphaproteobacteria; order Rhodobacterales; family Paracoccaceae; genus Yoonia; species Yoonia sp. 67-2. The sequence goes on along the minus strand of NZ_JAYKPK010000010.1, from coordinate 79,675 downwards.
CACTTACGCGGTGTGGACACATTGGCGGAAGTTTGCGCGCCGGTTTTCTTTGACCCCGATGGAGGACGCGCCCGTGGCTAGATTGATCGCCCTCGGTCCCTTTGCGGATCTCTTGCCTGTGCAGATCGGATCAGTGACCTGTACCGACGTGACCCGTGACGTGCTGTGGTCCGTGGCGCCCTATCGCGGCCAGCAAGACGCCGTGTCCACACAGATGCAGGCGCAGATTGGTGTGGGCCTGCCCGATGTGAACCGCCGCAGTATTGTGGGTGATGTCATGTGCCAATGGATCGCGCATGATCAATGGCTGGTCACGGCACCTGTGGCGCTGGATGGTCTGGCCGCTGTCACAGATCAATCAGACGGCTGGGCTGAATTGGAGATAGCGGGCGATCAGGTCGCGGCTGTGCTGGCGCGTTTAGTGCCGCTGGATCTGCGTACGCATGTGTTTGCCGTCAATCATACTGCGCGTAGCTTGCTGGGGCAGATGCCGGTCAGTATCACCCGCACGGGCGCGCAGGCCTTTGAGATCATGGTAATGCGGTCTATGGCGGCATCCTTGGTCGACGCTTTGACGTCGGCGATGTCAGGGGTGGCAGCGCGGGATGCGCCCTGACGCTGCGCGACAGGGCGCGCCTCCGGCGGGGATATTTTTGCTCGGAAGATGGATTGGCCTTTATATGCCAAAGCAGACCTTGGAAGTTGAGGCCAAAACGCGGATACTGGGCGGATGAGTTTGCCACCCGGATTTCTGGATGAATTGCGCAACCGGCTGTCGTTAGGGCAGGTCGTCGGGCGCAAAGTCATGTGGGATAGCCGCAAGTCCAATCCGGGCAAGGGCGATCTGTGGGCACCTTGTCCTTTCCATCAGGAGAAAAGTGCCAGCTTTCACGTCGACGATAGGAAAGGCTTTTATTATTGTTTTGGCTGTCATGCCAAGGGCGATGCGATTTCCTTTGTCCGCGAGACCGAGAATGTCGATTTCATGGAAGCGGTCAAGATTCTAGCTGGTGAAGCGGGCATGCCGATGCCCGAACGCGACCCCGAAGCGCAGCAAAAGGCCGATACCCGCAACCTGCTGGTCGATGTCATGGAGCAGGTGGTCAAATGGCACCGGCTGCAATTGCAGACCGGTGCGGCGGTTGAGGCGCGCGACTATCTGGCACGTCGTGGCCTGAGCCCGGCAGCGCAGGCGCGGTGGGAGATCGGCTTTGCCCCCGCGAATGGCGGTGCCTTTGGGCATCTGACCGGGCAGGGCGTTGATCCCAAGCTGATCATCGCGGCGGGCATTGCCGCCGAAAGCGACCGGGGCACAGCACCTTACGACAGGTTCCGGGGGCGGATCATCTTTCCGATCCGCGATGCGCGGGGCCGCGCGATTGCCATGGGTGGCCGGGCGATGGACCCGAACCATCCGGCGAAATATTACAATTCGCCCGAGACGCCATTGTTCGACAAGGGCCGCAGCCTCTATAACCACGGTCCCGCGCGGGAGGCGGCGGGCAAGGGTAAGCCTTTGATCGTGGCCGAAGGCTATATGGATGTGATCGCGCTGTCAGAGGCGGGGTTTAGCGCGACGGTTGCGCCCTTGGGTACAGCGATTACCGAAGATCAGCTGCGTCTGCTCTGGCGGATTGCACCCGAACCGATCATCGCGCTGGATGGTGACACTGCCGGTCTGCGCGCGGCGATGCGGTTGATTGATATCGCGCTGCCCTTGCTGGAGGCGGGGCAATCTTTGCGTTTCGCGCTGATGCCGCCGGGGCTGGACCCTGATGATGTGATCAAGGCGCAGGGGCCGGGGGCGATGCAAAAGCTGCTCGATGATGCGATCCCGATGGTGCAATTGCTGTGGCAGCGCGAAACCGAAGGCAAGAATTTCGACAGCCCGGAACGCAAGGCGGCATTGGACAAGGCCCTGCGCGAGAAAATAAAGCTGATCGCCGATCCGTCGATTCGCACGCATTATGGCGAGGCGATCAAGGAAATGCGCTGGGCCTTGTTCAGCACTCGCCGTCCGGCGGTGGCGCGCAAGGCGCAGGGTGTGGCATGGTCGCGCAATAGCGATCCTTGGAAACGTACCATCAGCCCGGTCGCCTCCTCGAAAACCTCGGTGCTGGGGGCGGGGGCCACGACGCAGGAACATCTGCGCGAGGCGGTCATTCTGGCGACGATGATCGTCGCACCCGGCGTTGCCGTGGAATTTGCCGATGCTTTGGAACGGATCGATTGCCACGATCCCGCCCATCGCGATCTGCAAGTGGCGATTCTGCGACATCTTGGGGTGCGCGATCTGAAAGCAGCTATTTCTGCTGATCTTGGCCCCGATCCCCTTGAAAAGCTGTTGTCGCAAAGCCATGTCGCTATCAGCCCTGCGGTGCGGCGCGAAGGCGAGCCGGACATTGCCCGTCTTTGTCTGGCGGAAGAATTCGCCAAACTGACCGCGCGCCGGGGTCATGCCCGCGAGATTGAAGACGCGGTTGAAGATCTGGGCGGGCTGGCCGATGAAGGGCTGACATGGCGGTTGGCGCAGGCCAGCGCCGCGGTCGACAAGGCTGGGCGCGGAGACAACGAAGACCGCGCCGAATATGCGGTTGGTGCCAATGGGGCGCGGATGAAAAAGGACGAGCTGAATGCATTGGATCAATTGCTCGACCAGATCGATTTTGCCAAGAAACGGGACTGAACTAGGTCCTGCACTGGCAACAGAACTGAAAAACACGTAGTCACCTGCTTGCGGTCCCTGCCGATGCAGGGTTGATTCGATGGATACCGAATCGGCCGAATCACTTTGGCTACGGAACGACGACTTGGAAAGGTCCCTTTGAATGGCTGCGAAAGACACTGATGATCGCAAGGACAATGACCAGGATGGCGATATCTCCCTTGATATGAGCCAGGCCGCGGTCAAGAAGATGATCGCAGATGCGCGCGAGAGGGGCTACATCACCTATGATCAGCTGAACGCCGTTCTGCCGCCGGAACAGGTGTCGTCGGATCAGATCGAAGATGTGATGTCGATGTTGTCCGAAATGGGCATTCAGGTCACCGAAGAAGAAGAATCCGAAGAAAGCGATGAAAACGCGGGGGGCACTGATATTGCCACCGTGTCCGGCTCGCGTGATGTGACGATTGGCGGGGCCGAGGCTGAAAAGCTCGACCGCACCGATGACCCTGTGCGGATGTATCTGCGCGAGATGGGGTCTGTGGAACTGCTCTCCCGCGAAGGCGAAATCGCCATCGCCAAGCGGATCGAGGCGGGTCGCAACACGATGATCCTTGGGCTGTGTGAAAGCCCGCTGACCTTTCAGGCGATCACCATCTGGCGCGACGAATTGCTGTCCGAGGACATCCTGCTGCGCGATGTGATCGATCTGGAAACCACCTTCGGCAATCAGCTTGGCGAAGATGGTGAGGTTGAGGCCGTCGTCGATACCGCCGCTGTGACCGAGGATAAATCCGACGGCGGCACCGAATTGGACGCCGATGGCAATCCGATCAGCCGTGACGATGATGATGAGGATGACGATCAGGCCAATATGTCGCTGGCCGCGATGGAAGCCGCGCTGAAACCACGCGTGCTGGAAACGCTGGAAATCATCGCGCGCGGCTTTGCCGGTCTGTCTGACATGCAAGATGCCCGCATGTCGGCGACCCTGAACGAGGATTCGTCGTTCTCCAAAAAAGACGAAGAGAAATATCAGACGTTGCGGTCCGAAATCGTCGTGCTGGTGAATTCGCTACACCTGCATAACAACCGGATCGAGGCGCTGATCGATCAGCTTTATGGCATCAACCGCCGGATCATGTCGATTGACAGCTCCATGGTAAAGCTGGCGGATCAGGCCCGGATCAACCGGCGTGAATTCATCGATGAATATCGTGGCCGCGAACTCGACCCGAACTGGCTGGAAGAAATGGCCGAAAAATCGGGCCGTGGCTGGCAGGCGCTGGTCGAAAAATCCACCGACAAGATCGAAGAATTGCGCAATGATATGGCGCAGGTCGGGCAATATGTCGGTGTCGATATCACCGAATTCCGCCGCATCGTCCAGCAGGTCCAGAAGGGCGAAAAAGAAGCGCGGCAGGCGAAAAAGGAAATGGTCGAGGCGAACCTGCGTCTGGTCATCTCGATTGCGAAGAAATACACCAACCGTGGGTTGCAATTCCTTGATCTTATTCAGGAAGGTAACATCGGTCTGATGAAGGCCGTCGATAAATTCGAATATCGTCGGGGCTATAAATTCAGCACCTATGCGACTTGGTGGATCCGTCAGGCGATCACCCGGTCTATCGCGGATCAGGCGCGCACGATCCGGATTCCGGTGCATATGATCGAGACGATCAACAAACTGGTCCGCACCGGGCGTCAGATGCTGCATGAAATCGGCCGCGAACCGACTCCAGAGGAATTGGCAGAAAAGCTGCAAATGCCGCTGGAAAAGGTCCGCAAGGTGATGAAAATCGCCAAAGAGCCGATTTCGCTGGAGACACCGATTGGCGATGAAGAAGACAGCCAGTTGGGCGATTTCATCGAAGACAAGAATGCGATCCTGCCGCTGGATTCCGCCATTCAGGAAAACCTGAAAGAAACTACAACCCGCGTGCTGGCCTCGCTCACCCCGCGTGAAGAACGTGTGCTGCGGATGCGTTTTGGCATCGGGATGAACACGGATCATACGCTGGAAGAAGTCGGGCAACAATTCAGCGTGACCCGCGAACGCATCCGCCAGATCGAGGCGAAGGCGTTGCGGAAGCTCAAACACCCCAGCCGCAGCCGCAAATTGCGGTCCTTCTTGGATCAGTGATGCGGTTTGCCGTCGCCCTGTCGGTTCTGATCGGCGGGGCGGGGGCTGCGCAGGCGGATTGTCTGCCGGGTGAGCAGACTTTCATGGCCTGTCAGATTGAGGACAGTGGCAAATCGCTGCGTGTCTGTTTTGACAATGACACCGTCAACTACCGTTTTGGTCCCGCAGGTCAGCCGCCGGAACTCGCGCTATCCGCAACCATCACAGACGTTGACTACACCCCATGGCCCGGCGTTGGGCGGGCCATATGGGAAAATGTCCGTTTTACGAGTTCAGGTTACATTTACGAAGTCTACGCGGGTTTTGACCGCATGTCCGAGGATGACCACGCCAGTTTCGGCGGTGTCCGGGTCAGCTTTGGCGAAAAGAACGTGGCCGAACTGACCTGTGCGCCCGACGGTTTGGATTTCACCTGGGGTGAGGGCCTCTTTGCCGCCAAAGAAGCCGCAGGCATGGCCTATGATCGGGAAGGCCAGCGATGGATCACGCGACAGGACGAATAACTGTATCTTGCGGTGTGAATTCCCCTCTACCCAAAACCCGGGCGGGTTCTTATAGTGGCTGTGGATAAGCGGGGTCTGCCCCCCCACACATAGACCAAAGGACCCCTCATGCGTTGCCCTTTTTGCGGAAATGCCGACACTCAGGTCAAAGATTCCCGCCCCGCCGAAGATCATGTCGCGATCCGGCGCAGGCGGTTCTGCCCGGCCTGTGGCGGGCGGTTTACCACCTATGAACGGGTGCAATTGCGCGATCTGGTGGTGATCAAATCCAACGGACGGCGCGAGGATTTCGACCGTCAGAAACTGGAACGCTCGATCCGCATCGCTTTGCAGAAACGGCCCGTAGAACCCGAACGCATGGATCAGATGATCAGCGGCATCGTGCGGCGGCTGGAAAGCCTGGGCGATACCGATATTCCCTCCGGCACGATTGGTGAGATTGTGATGGAAAGCCTCGCGCGGATCGATACCGTCGCTTACGTCCGTTTTGCCAGCGTTTACAAGAACTTCCAGGCTGCGGATGATTTCGATAAATTCGTCAGCGAATTGCGCCCTATCGGTGCCAAAGAAGACGAGTGAGCGATCGCCGCTACATGGCGCTCGCCCTGCAATTGGGGCGGCGCGGGATGGGGCGTGTCTGGCCCAATCCGGCGGTCGGTTGCGTGATTGTCAAAGACGGGCGGATCGTCGGGCGTGGCTGGACGCAGGATGGCGGGCGGCCGCATGCAGAAGTGGTGGCGCTGGCGCAGGCTGGGGATGCGGCGCGCGACGCGACGGTTTACGTCACGCTGGAACCTTGCGCGCATCACGGCAAGACCCCGCCTTGTGCGCAGGCGCTGATTGCCGCCGGTGTTGCCCGTGTTGTGGTGGCCTTGGGCGATCCTGACCCACGTGTCGCCGGGCGCGGCCTTGCGATGCTGGAGCAGGCGGGGATCGCGGTCGAGACAGGTCTGCTGGCCGATCAGGCGCGCGCTGATCATGCGGGTTTTTTGTCGCGGGTCACGCAGAACCGGCCTTTTGTGACCTTGAAACTGGCAGGCACGCTGGATGGGCGCATCGCCACGGCCAGCGGTGAAAGCCAATGGATCACCGGCCCGCTTGCACGGCGCGTGGTGCATATGATGCGCGCGCGCCATGATGCGGTGATGGTCGGGGCAGGGACCGTGCGGGCCGATGATCCGGCGCTGACGGTGCGTGGGCTGGGGATCACGCGACAGCCGGTCCGCATCGTCGTTTCGCGTGCGATGAAACTCCCGGTCACCAGCCAGCTTGCGCAAAGCGCGCGCGACGTGCCGGTCTGGCTTTGCCATGGGCCAGAGGCCGATGTGTCGGCCTGGGTTGCGCAAGGCGCGGTCAGCTTGCCTTGTGCTGTGCGGGCAGGCCAAGTGGACTTGGACGCTGCCATGCGCGCGCTGGCCGGTGCCGGTATCACGCGGGTCTTTTGCGAAGGTGGCGGCATGCTGGCGGCGTCCTTGCTGGGCGCAGGTCTGGTCGATGATCTGGTGGTGATGACCGCAGGTTGCGCGATTGGGGCGGAAGGCACGCCTTCGCTTGCCGCGATGGGGATCGGGCGGCTAGTCGATGCGCCGCGCTTTGGTCTGCATGATCTGGCGCGTCTGGGTGATGATGTGATGACACATTGGCGACGGCAGCCATGACCGTTCTCATCGTCCGAGTATAAATATCCCCGTCGGAGACTGCGGCGGAGCCGCATCAGGGGCGCTGCCCCTCGCCCCGGAGCAAGTCCGGGGCTCACCCCGGAGTATTTCTTGAAATAAGAAGATCAACGCCAAAGCGGCGCGGCACTTGCGAACAGCCCCTGGAGCTTGGCCAGCGCGCGGTTGAATTTCGGCGCGGGCGGGATATCGCCATTCTCCAGCCGGTCCACCACCACCTCGACCGGGCAGGGCAGGCGGGTCATGGGGTCGAAATAGCGCGGATAAGCGATCAGGGTCGCATGGACGAGTGCGATCAGATCAACATTGGCTTGTCGGCGCGCCACAGGCATCGCGCGGTCGTCGGTCAGACCCCAACCGGCATAGAAGGGCGTACCGAGACAGGTGACAGGGCGGTCGTGGAGCAGCGCCTCAAATCCCAAGAGCGATGTCATGGTCCAGACCGCATCGCAGGCCTTGATTGCGGCGATAGGATCGGCATTGTCCAGCACCAGATCGGCCCAATCGCCCGCGTTCGGGACATGGCCGGGGCGCAGGCCCGCGCACACATCGGGGTGGGGTTTATAGATGATCACGGCGGCAGGGTTGGCCGCCCGTACCGCGGCCAACAACCCCGCATTGCTGCGGATATCGCCCGCGCCCAGCCGGATCGAGGCATCGTCTTCGACCTGACCGGGCACCAGAATGCGCCGTCCTTTGGGCAGGGTCGGCAGATCTGCGCCACGCAGATTGTATTTCGATAATCCCGCAGCTTTGATCCGCTCTGACAAGGCCTGTGCGCGGTCGCGCGCGGCTGGATCGAGCTTGTCCGACTGGTTGATCAGCGCCTCCAACCGGCTGGGACGGGTGGCGTCGTAATAGATCCCCAGATCATCCAGCACGAGGCTGAGCGGCGCAACAAGATCAGCGCCCAGTCCGCGCGAGCGCAAAAAACCATCCTCGACCAGTACCGCGTCATCGCCGCCTTTGCTGGCCCAGCGCATCACCCGACGGCCCGTCGCTGTCGCTTTGGCGGCGGCTTGCGGCCCTTGCGCAAAGATCACGCGTTTCTGCTGGCCAAAGATCTGTTGCAATGGTGCGCGTTTCCACAGCCGCATGTCGGCCGCGACCCAGCCGCGATGATCGTCGCGCCAGGCACGGGTCAGGGCGGCAAGGCTGGCTGCGGCCTCTTCAAAGCTGCACAGCCGGTCGTGATAGGGGTCATAATATGTCGGATAGAGGATCATCGCAGCGGCGCATAATTGCGCCCGCGTCAGGCGGCGCTGGCGGCGTGGCAGAGGCTTGCGATCGTCGGTCAGCCCCCAGCCGGCATAGAAGGGCTGACCAAAGACGACAGGTTTGTGGCGTGCCAGAATCGCCTCGAACCCCAGTTGCGATGTCACCGTATAGACCGCCACGGCCCCCGACATGAGCGCCCAAGGCGAGAGGGGGTCGTCGCAAAGGCTGATCCGATCCGTGCAATCGGCTGCGCTGAAATAGCCCTGTTTGTCGCCCGAGGCTGTTTCGGGATGAGTCTTGATCACGATGCGCTGGCCCGGGTGTTCGGTCTGCGCGCAAGACAGCATTTCGCGGAAGGTGTGACTGTCGGCGCCGCTGGCCGTGATGGACGCATCTTTGCGGGTCTGATCGATGACCAGCACATAGCCGGGCGCAGGGACCTCTGCATCGGGATCAAAGCCGGTGTATTTCGACAGATGCCACGATTGCATCATCGCAATCCCGGATTTGGCCCGGTTCAACAGCACCATGTCATCCAGCGGATGGTTTGCCAGGATCATTTCCAGATCAGAGGGTGTGGCGGGGTCAAAATGCACACCGCGCGTATCGATGTTCAGCCCGATGGGCAGATCGCCCGCGCGGCCCGGACGGACCGAGCGCAGGAAAGCATCTTCGATCCGCACAAGGCCCGCGCCTTTGTGGCGGGCCACAGCCTCGCCCCTCGGGGCGGTGCGGCTTTGCCCCCAGACGCCGATCAGATCGGCAGGGCCGGGTGCGCCCAGCCGGATGTCATAGCCCGCAAGGCTCAGGATGCGCCGGATCCGCGGCTGGGTCAGAAAACCGCCCGAATAGACATAAAGATTTCTGCGCGCAGCGTTGGTCATGCGGAGAGATTATGCCAGCGGCCGGATTGTGGCCAGCACCCTAGCTGACCATGCGCAAAGGCACCGTTTCGGTCATCGCGAGCCGTGCGGAATAGGGATCGGCTTCTGCCAGCATCAGCGCGACCAATTGGCGTTTGAGCTGACGCCGCCCTTTGGCGGAATAATAGCCGCCCGGCACCTGACTGGTTTCCAGCAGGAACTGCCGGTAATCGCGATAGGCTGCCGCATCGGGTTTGCGCGGATCGGCGAAGAAAGCAGACAGCGGCTGGTTTGAGACGAATTCGGGTTTGCTGTAGACCGATGTGCCGAAAATCCGCAGCGGAATACCGCGCCATAAAACCTGCTGTCCCGCTGTTGAATTCACCGTCACGGCACTGCGCGCACCGTCCAGCAGGCGCGCGAGTTTGCCACCACGCACATAATGCACCCGGTCCGACAGGCCGTGTTCCTTGGCGATCTGCCGGATGACGTGGCGCAGCTTGTGCCGACCGTTTTCCAGCGGATGCGCCTTGAACACCAGATGATCGCCGGGCTGCGCGCCACGCCCGAAACCGGCAGTCACCACCTCGATAAAATCGCGCATGTCTTTGAACGGAGAATGGGACTGAAAGCTCGAATCATGTTCAAGCTGCAACAGCGCAAGATGATAGGGATGCCCCCGCATCCTGATCCGCGCAGTGGCATAGGCCCGGCTGAGCGCGTGAAATGGCAACATCAGCAGCCGCAAGGAATATAGCTGTGCCTCGCGCAGGATGGGCAGCGCGCGATGCGGCTGGAATTGTGGATAGCGCCAGTTCATGAACATCACAAACCAATGGTAAAGTGCGCCGTAGAAAATATGTTGCCGCATATCGCCCCAATGGGCGGGCGGGGTCGGCAGATCATCGCCGGGCTGTGTCAGGCAATCCTGCATCAGCGGCACGGATAAATCCATCAATTGGGAATTGCCGTTGCTGCCGCCGCGTTCGTAGGTCACCCAATAGGGGCGCAGATAGCCTTCTTCGAAGACATGAATCCGCAGACCGGCAGCGCGGGCCTGGCGGATCGCCTCTGCATGAATCGGGCGGGTGTCGCCATAAAGCACCAGATCGGTGATTTGCTTGTCCTGCAGAATATTCGCCAAAGCTGCGGGCCAATCTGCAGGCCCGTCTCGAAATGGCAAATATCCCCGGTCAAACCACCAGAAGGCCGCATCGCCTGCGTTGAATCCGACGCGCCAGACATCACAACCCGCGTGGCGTAACATGCCAGCCAGCTGGTGGAAAAACGGGCCATGTGGCCCCTGCAGGAACAAAAAGCGGCGCTGGTTACTCATAACACCTACTAACAAACAAACATTGATAAACCACTACACTGAAAAGCTTCTACACTCTGATTTTGGCCGGAATGAGGCAGACCAGCACGCAGACGCTTGTCTGGTGAATGGCAAGGGGTTAGGTCAACATTGTGTTGAAAGGAAAACCCATGTTCACAGGAATTATCACTGATATCGGCCATGTGCTGGAGCTGGAACAGCGCGGCGATCTGCGTGCGCGGATCGGCACCGGCTATGATGTGGCGGGGATTGATATTGGTGCCTCTATCGCCTGCAACGGGGTTTGCCTGACTGTGATCGCGCTGGGCCGCGAGCCGCAGAACTGGTTTGACGTGCAGATTTCGGCAGAAACCGTGGGCGCGACCAATGTCGGCGGCTGGGACGTTGGCAAGCGCATGAACCTTGAACGTGCGTTGAAGGTCGGTGATGAGCTTGGTGGACATATCGTGTCCGGCCATGTCGATGGCGTTGCCGAAGTGGTCGCGATGCGCGACGAAGGCGACAGCACGCGCGTGACCTTCCGCGCGCCGGAGGCATTGGCGCGGTTCATTGCACCCAAAGGGTCGGTCGCGCTGGATGGCACGTCACTGACCGTCAATGAGGTATCGGGGCGTGATTTCGGAATCAATTTCATCCCCCATACCAAGACCGCGACGACGTGGGGCGCGGTGGCCGTTGGCGATCTGATCAATATCGAGATCGATACGATGGCCCGCTATGTCGCGCGGCTGCGCGAGTATGAGTGATGGCGGGCATCGGGCATAATTCTGGGCGGTCGCCAGAGCCGGGCCACAGCTGGCGCGTCCATGCATGGACGAAAGCGCGGCGCGATCTGCTGCCTGTCTTGCCGATTGAAGTCGTGCGCCTGCGGGTCAAACGCGCGGCGGAACTGGGTCTGCCCTACAAGACCTATGCCGGGATCAGGGCCAGCAACGGCCATGATCTGATCGGGTTCTTGTTTTCCAACAATGCCTTGCGGGTGCTACGTGACGTGCAGGACATGCCGGCAGAGCGCAAGGCGCGGCTGGACGGCTTGGTAAAAACCGCGCGACATGCGCTGGCGCACAGGCCGGTGACGCCGACGCATCTGGCTGCACAGCCGTCGATTGACCGGGCCTTTGCCGCGCCACGCTTTACCGACAGTTGGTCCGCCATGCGCGCAGAATTGCAGGAGATCACTTCGAACCTAAGGCAGCCCGGTGACCGTTTCGTGCTGGTCGGGGATACCGATTTCGAACGCGAATGGGTCGCAGCCGCCCGGCTTGCGGGCTATGTCAGCGCCGAGGCGTTCTTTTCTTAACGCAGATCGGGATCGACCTGACCGGATGCAGCCCTTTTCAAACCGGAGAGGCTGGGCTATCTGCCAGTCAAGCAAACTGCGGGGTCGCTGATGTCATCTACTTTTGAAACGCCGGGTCCGGTGGAACGCGATTGGTCCGATGCGATCAGCAAGATCGAAGATATCATCGATGATGCCCGCAACGGGCGGATGTTCATACTCGTCGATCACGAAGACCGCGAGAATGAGGGCGATCTGGTGATCCCCGCGCAGATGGCCACACCCGATGCGATCAATTTCATGGCCAAACATGGGCGCGGATTGATCTGCTTGTCGCTGCCCGGCAGCCGGATTGACGCTTTGGGCCTGCCTTTGATGGCGTCGAATAATTCATCGCGCCATGAGACCGCCTTTACCGTCAGCATCGAGGCGCGTGAAGGTGTCAGCACCGGCATTTCCGCTGCCGACCGGGCGCGCACTGTCTCGGTCGCGATTGATGCTGCCAAAGGTGCTGCCGATATCGCGACACCCGGCCATGTCTTTCCACTGCGCGCACGGGAGGGCGGCGTGCTGGTCCGCGCAGGTCATACTGAGGCAGCCGTCGATATCAGCCGCCTTGCCGGGCTGAACCCGTCCGGTGTGATCTGTGAGATCATGAAGGAAGACGGCGAAATGGCCCGTCTGCCCGATCTGATTGCCTTCGCGCAATTGCACGGGCTGAAGATCGGCACGATCAGCGATCTGATCGCCTATCGGCGCCGCCATGACAATCTGGTGGTGGAACGCAGCGCGACAACAATCACCTCTGAATTCGGTGGTGAGTGGGAGATGCATATTTTCGTTGATGAAACCCAAGGTGCCGAACATATCGCCTTGGTCAAAGGCGATATCACCACACCAGAGCCTGTGCTGGTGCGGATGCATGCGCTGGACCCGATGCTGGATGTCGTCGGTGTCGGCCCCAAAGGGCGGCGCAATGAATTCGGCGATGCGATGAATTTGATTGCCGAGGAAGGGCGCGGCGCGCTGGTCCTGCTGCGCGATCTGCATATGACGCTGCATGCATCTGAAGAGGCGAGCCCGCAGACCCTGCGCCAGTATGGCTTGGGCGCGCAGATTCTGTCGGCGCTGGGCCTGCATGAAATCACCTTGCTGACCAATTCACCCAAGCCCAAAGTCGTGGGCCTTGATGCTTACGGCCTTGAAATCGTCGGCACCCGCAAAATATCGGAGATTGGCTGATGGCCGGACCCTCGCACCATATCCTGCCACTGCCGGAATTTGATAAACCTGTCAAAATTCTGATCGTGGCCTCGCCTTATTACAAGGATATCAGCGATCACCAGATCGCCGGTGCCTTGGCCGAGATTGAAAAGGCCGGGGCGACGCATGAAATCGTCCATGTCCCCGGCGCGCTGGAAATTCCCACAGCAATCGGCATCGCGGCAAGGATGAGCGATTTTGACGGCTATGTCGCCCTTGGCTGCGTGATCCGGGGTGAGACGACGCATTATGACACGGTCTGCAATGACAGCAGCCGCGCGTTGCAGCTTCTGGGCTTGCAGGGGCTGTGCATCGGCAACGGCATCCTGACTGTGGAAAACCACGGGCAGGCGGCGGTCCGCGCTGATCCGGCGCAGATGAATAAAGGTGGCGGGGCTGCGGCTGCGGCCTTGCATCTGGTGGCCTTGTCGCGCAAATGGGGCCGGGCGGAAAAAGGCATGGGCTTTACCCGCGATATCCTGATGGCAAGTGATACGACAGCATGACAATTTCCAACAACCAGCGGCGCAAGATGAAATCCGCGGCGCGTTTCTTTGCCGTGCAGGCTTTGTTCCAGATGGAGGCGACGGGCCAGACCGTCGATGCCATCACGCGTGAATTCGAAGATCATCGCTTTGGCGAGATCATCGACGATGTGGAGATGGCCGAAGGCGATGTCGATACATTCCGCCGCCTGATGGATCGCGCTGTCGATCTGCAGGCCCCGATCGACCAGATGACCGACCGCGCGCTTGTTGCGAAATGGCCGATTGCGCGGATCGATTCGACATGGCGGGCGCTGTTTCGGGCTGCCGGGGCAGAGCTTTTGGATAAGGACACGCCACCCAAGGTTGTGATCAGCGAATTTGTCGCCGTCGCAGAGGCGTTTTCGCATGACGGCAAGGAACCAAAATTCGTGAACGCCGTTCTGGATCATATGGCACGCGAGGCGCGGCCAGAGGCGTTCTGATAATTTTATGCCTCCGGCGGGGTATGTAGTTGAATGCGCGCATCGCGCGATTTCAACGGCTCGGAAGATGATCAGCAAAATGCGCGGCGTTTTGCGCATTGTATTCCGGCGCAGGCGGCATAGGTTTGTTTGGTGGGGGTGCCAGAATGACACAGAATAATGAACCGAACCTGATGCAGCTTTACCTGCGCCATTGCGCTGTCGGTTTTCTGGCGGCGGCGGTCTTTGTCGCGATGTTGCTGTTTTACGATATCGCGCAGCTGGGCAGCTTGGTGATGAATTCTGACATCGGCTGGCTTGCGGTGCTTTTGCTGTGGTTTTTTCACGGCACGATTTTCGGCGCGGTGCAATTCGCCGTCTCTATCATGCTGGATGCACAGGATGACGATAACGACGATTATCGCGGCGGGCGTATGATCCCGATCCGCGTGCCGGCGCAGTCGCGCCGGAGGTGACGCGCTCATGCAAGTGACGGGCACCACCTCTGCCGTAGCGGTAGCTAATCCCGAGGACCTGTTTTTACAGGTGGGCACCAGATAGACTGACCAGGGTCAGAACAGAGCCAGCTCCCTCGGAGTTGCTTAAGGCCACTGGATTTGTACCGATGGTATACGAGCAGCGCAGAAGTCCCGTCACCATTTGAGATAGGCGCGTGCAGGGCAAAGGACAAGTGGCCCCGTCGCAGGGATTGCAATTTGTTCATCTTTTGTTCATGGTCACGTCATGCAATTGCCAGACATACCTCTGCAACCCGGCCATTTATTGGCGCGTGGAATCTGCCGCCATCTGCGCGGCCATGATTTTGTGTCGGTGGTCGAATTGGTGCCCGCGCGCGGGCTGCGCGTCGATGTTATGGCTTTGGGGCCAAAGGGCCAGATCTGGATCGTGGAATGCAAATCCAGCCGCGCCGATTTCATGACTGATCACAAATGGCAGCATTATCTGGATTGGTGCGATCAGTTTTTCTGGGCGGTGGACAGTAATTTCCCGACCGAATTGCTGCCCGATGAAACCGGGTTTATCCTCGCCGATGGCTATGATGCCGAAATCATCCGCCATGGTCCTGAAAGCCGCCTGCCACCGGCCCGGCGCAAGGCGATCACCCAGAAATTCGCGCGCCATGCCGCGATCCGCGCGCAGATTGCGCGCGATCCGGGCTTTGTTACCGCTTTTTGACGGCGCGCGCGGCCATGGCAGCGGCGCGGATCTCATCGGCGATTTCTTCGGCTTCTTCGGGTTCGAAATCCATCGGGATTTCGGTGCTGCCGGCTTCGACAAAAATACGGACCATGCCCAGTTCGGTCGGGCCGATCTGCATATTGGCTTCGATATCGCGTTCGTTGTTGATACCCATGATGTTCTTCCTTGCTGATCTGATCCTGCCTACAGCTTGCAGCAATCGCTTGGCAAGGGCATCTGCGGAAAAGCCCCGCCAAGGCCTTGCAATCATCCACCCATGCGGCTAAATCCCCCGACAGTGCCGCCTTAGCTCAGTTGGTTAGAGCGCTTGATTGTGGATCAAGAGGTCGCTGGTTCGAGACCAGCAGGTGGTACCACCCCCTTTTCAGGCCGCAGATGTTGACGGAGACGCAGATGGGGCCGACCCAAATTACCTTTACCATCGGTGCAAACCCGCCCCCCCGGCTGGACAAGGCGCTTGGGCGCGATGTGCCAGAGGATGCGGCGCTGAGCCGTTCACGTCTGGCGCGGCTGATCGCGGATGGCGCAGTGATGGTGGATGGCGCTGTCATCACCGACCCGCGCTTTCGGATTGCCGAAGGGGCAGAGGTAGAGGTGACTGTCGAGGTCGCTGTCGAGAGCCATATCGGTGCCGAAGATATCGCACTGGAAATTGTCTATGAAGATGACGATCTGGTCGTGATCAACAAACCTGCGGGCATGGTCGTGCATCCCGCACCCGGCACGCCGGGCGGGACCTTGGTCAATGCGCTGATCCATCATTGCGGGGACAGCCTGTCCGGTGTCGGCGGGCTGAAACGCCCCGGCATTGTGCATCGGATCGACAAAGACACATCCGGCCTGCTGGTTGTCGCCAAATCCGACCGCGCCCATCATCATCTGGCTGATCAATTTGCCGCCCATACAGTGGCGCGCCGCTATGTCGCCGTTTGCTACGGTGTGCCGGATGCCAATGACCCGCGCCTGCATGGCATCAAAGGCACATCGTTCGAGCCCGGCAATATCCTGAAAATCCAGACCCTGCTGGGCCGCCACCGCACCGACAGGCAGCGGCAGGCGGTGACTTTTACCGCAGGCCGCCATGCCGTGACACGGGCGCGGATTTTGGCACCGCTCGGCACGCCACCTGTCGCGGCTTTCATCGAATGCTGGTTGGAAACCGGACGCACGCATCAGATCCGGGTGCATCTGGCGCATTGCGGTCATGCGTTGATCGGCGATCCGACCTATGGCGGGCGGCGCAAGATGTCACCCAAGGCAATCGGCGAGGCGGGTGTGACCGCCGTGGCGGAATTCCCCCGGCAGGCGTTGCATGCGGCGTCTTTGGGCTTTGAACATCCCGTCACCGGCGATTTTCTGGAATTTGAGGCACCTTTGCCCGCCGATATGCGTCATTTATTAACCGCTCTGGGTGTTACAATCTGAGGCTGCGGATCGCATGTGCGTGAACGCACCAAAAGTTCACTCGTCAAACTGAACCGAATGGTTCAATCTGTGTTTACCACTGAAGGCCATATGACTTGACAGATGCGGCACGACGCCCATATCCATGTTAAGCCTTTATACATAACGGAGGGCAACAGCAGTGAGCGACTATAAGAATTTACCAGCCCCATCGCCAGAAGGCGGGCTGAACCGCTATATGCAGGAAATCCGCAAGTTCCCGATGCTGGAACCGGAAGAAGAATATATGCTGGCCAAACGCTGGGTGGACCATGAGGACACCGAAGCCGCGCATAAAATGGTGACATCACACCTGCGACTGGCGGCCAAGATCGCCATGGGTTACCGCGGCTACGGCCTGCCGCAGGCGGAAGTGATTTCAGAGGCCAATGTCGGCCTGATGCAGGCGGTCAAACGCTTTGATCCTGAAAAAGGCTTCCGGCTGGCGACCTATGCAATGTGGTGGATCCGCGCCTCGATCCAGGAATATATCCTGCGGTCATGGTCGCTGGTCAAAATGGGCACGACATCGGCGCAGAAGAAACTGTTCTTCAACCTGCGCAAGGCGAAAAACCGCATCGGCGCTTTGGAAGAGGGCGATCTGCGCCCCGAAAACGTCAAACAGATCGCCACTGATCTGGGCGTGACTGAGGATGAAGTCATCTCGATGAACCGCCGCATGTCGGGGGGTGATGCGTCACTGAATGCACAGATCGGGTCGGATGGCGAAGGGTCGATGCAATGGCAGGATTGGCTGGAAGACGACAGCGCCAATACCGCCGCCGATTATGAAGAGCATGACGAGCTTGACGCCCGCCGCGCACTTCTGGCTGAGGCGATGAGCGTGCTGAACGACCGCGAGCGTGACATTCTGGTCCAGCGCCGTCTGGCCGATGAAACCATCACGCTGGAAGAGCTGAGCGCGCAATATAACGTCAGCCGTGAACGGATCCGGCAGATTGAAGTGCGCGCGTTCGAGAAGCTGCAGGAGCGGATGCAGGAATTGGCGCGCGAAAAGGGCATGCTGGAAACCGCCTGAGTTTTTCCACTGATCGCAGTGCAATTTATCCCCGTCGGAGCCTCCGGCGGGGATATTTTTTGCTCTGACGATGGGAAAGAGGCGTGGCTTTGCAGTGCAGATAGCGCTAACATTCCCAAAATTATGGGAGAGAGACAATGACACCGATCCGTTGGGGTATTCTGGGCGCGGCAGATTTTGCGCGCCGCCATATGGCTCCGGCTATTCATGCCGCGAAAGGGGCGGAGCTTTACGCGCTGGCCACGTCCAGCCCGGAAAAGGCCGAAGGCTTTGCGGAGTTTGCGCCGGGGATCAAAGTGCATGACAGCTATGATGCCCTGCTGGCCGATCCCGCGATTGATGCGATCTATATCCCGCTGCCTAATCATCTGCATGTGGAATGGTCGCTCAAGGCGCTTGCCGCAGGCAAACCGGTGCTGTGTGAAAAACCAATGGGTCTGGATGTCGCTGATTATGACAAGCTGATCAAGGCACGCGATAAATCCGGCCTGCTCGCGGCCGAGGCTTTCATGATCGTGCATCACCCGCAATTCATCCGCGCCCGCGACTTGGTGCAGGGCGGGGCGATCGGCAAGCTGATGCATGTGGATGCGGTTTTCAGCTTCAACAATGGCGGCGATGCCAGCAATATCCGCAACCGCCCCGAAACCGCAGGCGGTGCTTTGCGCGATATCGGCGTCTATGTCATGGGGGCCGCGCGATTTGTGACGGGGCAGGAGCCCGAGGCAGTGCCTTTCGCCAATCTGCGGCTGGAAAATGATGTCGATGTTTTCGCGCAGATCGCCGCGCAATTTGCCGGTTTCACCTATTCCGCCGTCGTGTCGATGCGGATGCAGCCGCGCCAGCAGATCACCTTTCACGGTGACAAAGGCGTGCTGACACTGACCTGCCCGTTCAACGCCAATGTCTTTGATCTGGCGCAGCTGACGCTCGATACCGGTGGGCCGATCACGATTGAACGCTGGCCGGGGGTGAATCACTATATTCTGCAGGTCGAAAACTTCGGCAAGGCGATCCGGGGCGAGGCTGATTATCCCTGTCCGCTCGAATCCTCACGCGGCACGCAGATCATGATGGATATGGTCTTTGCGAAAGGGGCAGAAAGCTAGCCCCTCGCGCCTCTGGCGTCTTCTTATTTCTGCAAATACTCCCCCGCCGGAGGCGTCCTTTGGCTGCCCCCGGCGCAGGTCTCTAAAGCGGCAGCTTCAGAATATGCTGCGGCCCAAAACCGCCAT
Organism: Yoonia sp. 67-2; assembly: GCF_035117555.1. Classification (NCBI taxonomy): domain Bacteria; kingdom Pseudomonadati; phylum Pseudomonadota; class Alphaproteobacteria; order Rhodobacterales; family Paracoccaceae; genus Yoonia; species Yoonia sp. 67-2. The sequence goes on along the minus strand of NZ_JAYKPK010000010.1, from coordinate 60,842 downwards.
CCATATATTGCGCGCCGGTATCGATGAAACCGCCCGCCAAATAGACTTTGCGCGCGCCGGGGTTCAGCAGATTGACGGTCAGCATGATCGCCTCTGCCGCAGGATAACGTGCGGACAGATAACGGTGTAACTGACCGCAACATTCCCGCGCAATGCCGCGGCCTTGCAGGCGATGATCCACCAGAAAAGTGCGCAACCCATAGGTCGTGCTGGCCGCAAACCGATGATGCAGGTGAAACCCGCGATCAATGCGGAACATCCCCGCGACCTGATCGCCATAATGGATCACATGAATATCGATCAGCGGTTCATCCAGATCGATCACTTCGGTCGGTTGGCCCGAGAAATTGACCTGCTCTGGTGTCACACTGATCTCCCGCAACGCGTTTTGCGTTGCGGGTGTCATCGGCGCGATGGTGACGTTCGTCATTCTTCCATGGCTTCCAATTCGTCGATCATGCTTTCGATCAGTGCGAGACCCTTGTCCCAGAAGGCCGGGTCGGATGCATCCAACCCGAAAGGCGCCAAAAGCTCCTTGTGGTGCTTGGACCCGCCCGCGCGCAGCATAGCGAAATATTTGTCGCGGAAATCGGCATCGCCTTCTTCAAACACCGCGTAAAGCGCATTCACCAGACCATCGCCAAAAGCATAGGCATAGACATAAAACGGCGAATGCACGAAGTGCGGGATATAGGCCCAGAAGGTTTCATAGCCATCGGCGAAATCGAAAATAGGCCCAAGGCTTTCGGCCTGCACCGACATCCAGAGCGCGTTGATATCATCGGGCGTCAGCTCACCCTCGGCCCGCGCGGCATGGAGTTTGCATTCAAAATCATAAAACGCGATCTGGCGCACGACCGTATTGATCATATCCTCGACTTTGCCGGCCAGCAGCACCTTGCGGTCCTGCTTTGTCTTGGCATTGTCGAGCAATTGCCGGAAGGTCAGCATTTCGCCGAAGACGGAGGCTGTTTCGGCCAGCGTCAGCGGCGTAGATGACAGCAATTCGCCCTGTTCCGCGGCCAGCACCTGATGCACGCCATGGCCCAGTTCATGCGCCAATGTCATCACATCGCGCGGTTTGCCAAGGTAGTTGAGCATCACATAGGGATGCACCGGGGTGACTGTCGGATGCGCGAAAGCGCCGGGTGCCTTGCCCGGTTTGGTCGCAGCATCGATCCAGCCTTTGTCGAAAAACCGCCCCGCAATTTCCGCCATGTGCGGATCGAACCCGGCATAGGCGGTCAGGACTGTCTCGCGCGCCTCGTCCCAGCCCACGACGCGCGTCTGGTCCATCGGCAAAGGCGCATTGCGGTCCCAGACCTGCATCCGTTCCAGCCCCAGCCATTTCGCCTTCAGCGCGTAATAGCGGTGCGACAGGCGAGGATAGGCTTTGACGACAGCATCGCGCAGGGCTTCGACCACTTCGGGTTCGACATGGTTGGCCAGATGCCGCGCGGTTTGCGGGGTGGGCATTTTGCGCCAGCGATCCTCGATCTCTTTTTCCTTGGTCAGCGTGTTATGCACGCGGGCGAAAATCTTGATCGTGTCGCGGAACACATCGGCGAGCGCATGGGTCGCCGCCTCGCGCTTGTCGCGGTCCTGATCGGTGAGCAGGTTCAGCGTGCTTTCAAGGTTCAGCAGATCGCCATCGACGTAAAACTCCAACCCCGCCATGGTTTCGTCAAAGAGCCTGTTCCATGCGGCAGCACCCACGGTCGATGCATCATGCAGGAATTTTTCCAGCTCATCAGACAGCTGATGCGGCTTCATCGCGCGCATCCGGTCAAAGACGGGTTTGTAACGCGCCAGATCGGCATTGGCGGCGAGCAGGCCGGACAGATGCGCATCCTCCAGCCGGTTGAATTCCAGCCCGTAAAACACCAAAGGTGTCGTAAAATTGGTGATCTTGTCCTGACAATCAGCCATGAATTTCGCGCGGTGGCTGTCGGTGGTCATCTGGTAATAGCGCAGCCCGGCAAAGGACATGATCCGCCCGGCGATGACGTCGATCTGTTCATAGCGCTGCACGGCACCCAGCAGGCCAGCGGCATCGAGATCCGCCAGCTTGCCTTCGTAATCCTGCGCGAAGGCGCTGCATTCTTTTTCAAGCCACGCCAGATCGCGCTTGATTTCGGCACTGTCCTCGGACGGATAAAGATCCGTCAGGTCCCATTCGGGCAGGTTACCGAAATCGGCTTTGCCAGTGGACGTGTGATCATAGCAGGGGGTTTTCATGGCGCGTCTTTCTCTCTGATTTCACATGCAATCTAAGCCGCCCTGCGCCCGCATGAAACCCTGTCAGCCGTAAAGCCGCAGCATTTCTTGCAGATCAGCCAGGGTATTGGCCTCGGCCACGGGTTTGTCCTGCCGCCAGCGCAGCATCCGGGGAAAGCGCAGGGCGACGCCGGATTTATGGCGCGGGCTTTGGTTGATGCCTTCAAAGGCGATCTCGAACACATGCACGGGCGGGACCTGCCGCACGGGGCCAAATTTTTGCAAGGTGTTCTTACGCACCCAAGCGGTGATTTCGCGGAATTCGGCATCGGTCAGTCCGGAATAGGCTTTGGTGAAAGGCACCAAAGAGTCACCATCGCGGACAGCAAAGGTGTAATCGGTGAACAGATTCGCGCGTCGCCCGCTGCCGGATTGCGCATAGATCATCACCGCGTCGATGGTCAGCGGATCGACCTTCCATTTCCACCAATCGCCTTTTTTGCGGCCTGACAGATAGGGGCTGTCGTGGCGCTTCAGCATCAACCCTTCGGCACCGATATCGCGCGATGTGGCGCGGATGGCGGTCAGGTCGTCCCAATTGGCGAAGGTCAGTTGTGGCGACAGCCGTAAGGTACCGTTGGACCCCCGTGCTACCTCTGCCAGATGCTGGCGGCGGTCGGCAAAGGGCAGGTCGCGGATGTCCTGCCCCTGATGTTCCAGCAGGTCATAGGCCATCAGCACCACAGGGGCTTCGGCCAGCAATTTGCGCGGCACGGTTTTGCGGCCGATCCGCTTTTGGAGAGCAGAAAAGGGCAAAGGTGCGGCATTTGCAAAGGCCAGCACTTCGCCATCGATCACGGTGCCATCGGGCAGAAAATCGCACAATTGCGCAAGTTCTGGGAATCGGTCAGTCATCAGGTCTTCGCCGCGCGACCATAGGTAATGGGTGCCGCCGCGCAGGATAAACTGGCCACGGATGCCATCCCATTTATGCTCTGCGCTCCAATCTCCGGGCGGGCCAAGGGCTGTGAGGTCTTCGAGTTGATAGGCCAGATAAAACGGATAGGGGCGCGATTCGTCGCTGGTCGGGTCATCGGCCACGATCAGACTGTCCCAAGATACATTGTCCGGCGTCCAGTTGCCCATCAGCTTATGGGTAAGTTCCGGTTCCGACTGACCCGTCGCCAGCGCCAAGGCGCGGGTCATCAGTTTGGCGCTGATCCCGATGCGGAAACCACCTGTCAGGAGTTTCGTGAACAGGAACCGTTCGGCATGGGGCAGGCTGTCCCAAGCGGCGAGGATACCGGCCTTGCGGGCGTCTTCATCCTGCGTCCCCAATTCACGCAAACGCATGATCCAATGCGTCAGGCTTTGGTCGCTGGTCTGGCTGGGCGGCGGCAGGACCAGCGCAATGGTTTCGGCCAGATCGCCTGCGATACTGTAGCTTTCCTCGAACAGCCAATCGGGCAGGCCAGCGCGTTCCGCCGCCCAAAGCCGCAATTTGGTGGCGGTGATCACCCGTTTCGGCCTGCGCCCGGTGAACAGGGCGGCGGTCCAGAGTTTGTCATCATCAGGGGCGTTGCGGAAATAATCGGCCAGGGCCGCGACTTTGACGCTGGTTTTCGTGCTTTCGTCGAGCCCGGCGAATAGGGCGGCAAAGGCTTTCATGCCGCATCCTCGGTGCTGTCAAAGCCCTCACCCTGATAATCGGTGCTGACGATATGCGCGTCATAGCCTTGATCACGCAGCCAGTGCTGAAAGGCCGATGTATAGCCATGGGTGACAAAGATTTTCTCGGCCCCTGTCGCCTTGATCGCTGCATTCAGCCCGGCCCAATCGGCATGGTCAGAGACGATAAACCCCCGATCCGCTGCCCGCCTGCGCCGCACGCCGCGCAGGGCCATCCAGCCGCTGGCAAAGGCGGTCGAGGCAGGGCCGAAGCGTTTCGCCCAAGTCGTGCCAAGCGCGCTGGGTGTCGCCAGCACCAAAGCGCCGGGATGGGTTTTGGCGGTCACGCTGGCATCGACGCGGATCGTGTCGGGCAGGGCGATGCCGATGGCGCGCAACACCTCATTGGTGTTTTCCACTGCGCCATGGGTCAGGATCGGGCCGATATCGGGGTCCACCAGACGCAACAGCCGTTGCGCCTTGCCCAGAGCATAGGCACCAAGGATCGCGGTCTGCCCGTTGGCGGCGCAATCCGCCCACCAGCGGTTGATCTGGTCGCGCAGGATACCCTGTGGCGTCCAGTTGAAAATCGGCAGGCCAAAGGTGCTTTCGCTGATGAAAGCGTGGCATTTGACCGGTGCGAAAGGTTCCGACAGCCCGTCATCGACGGTTTTATAATCGCCCGAGGCGACCCAGACCTGGCCTTTCACCGCGACCTTGATCTGCGCCGATCCGGGCACATGGCCTGCGGGGTGGAAGGACACGGTCGCATCGCCGATCTGTTGCTCGGCCCCATAAGCGATGGTCTGCACATTGATATCGCCCAGGCGGTGGCGCATCACAGCCGCCGTGCCGGGGGTGGCGAGATAGCTTTCCATCCCCCAGCGCGCGTGATCGCTATGGGCATGGGTGATCAGGGCACGCGGCACCGGTCGCCAAGGATCGATATAGAAATCGCCTGCGGGGCAATAGATCCCGTGATCGGTGAAGGTGAGGACATCAGCCATTCATGTCAGATAGGGGCTGAAATGGTCCTGCCAATAGGGAGCGCCTTCGGCGCGCCTCCGGCGGGAGTATTTTTAGAAAAAAGAAGACAGGGCGCTTGGGGTCAGCGATGCGCGTTGAAATGCGCCAAGGTCTTGGCCATGACCATGCCGCGCATCTCGGCTGTGTCCATCAGCATTTCATGTTTGCCGCCTTTGATCTCGTGCAACACGCCATTCGGCCATCTGGCCATGCGGCTGCGGATCGCGGCGGGATCTACAATAGCTTCCTTGCTGCCCAGAAAGGTGATGCAGGGGGCTTTGGGTGCGGGCAGGCGGGACAGGGCTCGCATTTCCTGCAAGGATTGCCGCAGCCAGCGCAGGGATGGCCCGCCGAGCCCAAGCTCGGGATGGGCGCTGACCTGCTGGCGCAGAGCCGCATAGATTTCGGCATCATTGGTCAGTGCATTGCCTGCGAAGGGCTGATGCAGAAGATAGCTGGCAGGCATCTGGCCCGGCACGATCTTTTCATCGAATTTCAGCGATTGGCTGAGACCGGACAGGCCCCAGGCGAAAGAATGCACCGCGCGCGACATGCCGATGCCCCACATCGGGGCGGAAAACATCACGGCGTTGATATCAAGACCTGTGGTCAGCGACCGCAGCCCGATGCAGCCACCCATCGAATGGGCGATCATGAAATAGGGGCGGGGCAGGTTGGCGGCCTGCGCATGATCCAGCACGGCCTGCACATCCAGTTGATAGTCGGCAAAATCCCCGACATGGCCCAAGGCGGGATCATCGATCAGCCGGTCGGACAGGCCTTGCCCGCGCCAGTCAATCGCCAGAGTGGTGTAGCCAGCGGCAGTCAGCGCGCGCGCGGTCATCCCGTATTTTTCGATAAATTCCGTGCGACCGGGAAAGATCAGCACGGTGCCTTTGGCCTGTTCCGCGGGCCAGAGGCCGACACGGATCCGCCTGTTGTCGCTGGTCGTTATCCAATGCGCCGCCCCGTTTGCCGGGCCATCTGCGATGTCGTCGTAAAACGGGGCGGTTTGGGTCATCAGGACAGGACGCCGGACAATTTCATCGCCAGACCCATATCGCCATCGACGGCCAGTTTGCCGGTCATAAAGGCGGTGGTCGGGTTCTGCTCGCCGTCAAGGATCGCCTTGAACACATCGGCTGTGGCGGTCAGGGTCACATCGGCCTCGTCATCGCTGGCGCGGGCGCCGTTGTGATCGATGATGATCGCACCTTCTTCTTCGATCACAAATTTGGCGACACCGTCGAAACCCGCGCCGCCCATCTTGGCGTTCAACTGGGTGACGGCTTCATTCACGACTTCGCTCATTGATCTAATCCTTTCGTGATCAGCTGCGGCAGGCAGGCTCTGGTGTCTGGCGCGTGATGCGCTACATTACCAATATGATGGCTCACGACTTTCGCTTCAAATGTATCGTTACGGCAATTGTGCTGCTGACCGGCTTTTCCGCGCCTGTCGTCGCACAGACCGAAAGGCTTGATCAGCTTTTCGCAGAATTGTCACAGGCTGATGAACAGAGTTCGCCGGGCATCGAAAATCAGATCATTGACGCATGGGGCAAAAGCGGATCGCCCGCGATTGATCTGCTGCTGCGCCGTGGCTTTGACGCGCTGGAAGCGGGCGCAGCGGATGCGGCGCTGGATCATTTTTCTGCCCTTGTCGATCATGCGCCGGAGTTTGCCGAAGGGTATTTTCAGCGCGCGACGGCCTATTATCTGCTTGATGAGGTCGGCCCCGCCATGGCCGATCTTGAGGAAGTGCTGGCGCGCAACCCACGGCATTTCGAGGCGATGCGCGGGCTGGCCGCGATCATGGAGGAAATGGACCGCCCGTCGGCGGCCCTTGACCTTCAGCGCATGATCATCGAAATCGTGCCACACTCCGCGCAGGCGAAGGCGGATATCGACCGCTTGGAACAACAATTAGAGGGTTTGGCGATCTGATCGCCACCCCAGACGGGGACGAAAATGCAAGGTTCCCGGATTACGGCCGTGCTTGGGCCGACCAATACCGGCAAGACCCATTATGCGATCCAGCGGATGCTGTCTTATCGCTCCGGTGTCATCGGCCTGCCGTTGCGCCTGCTCGCGCGCGAGGTTTATGACCGGATCGTCGCGATCAAGGGGCCATCCGTGGTGGCCTTGGTCACGGGCGAGGAACGGATCGTGCCGCCGCGTGCGGCCTATTGGGTCTGCACGGTCGAGGCGATGCCCGAGGGCATGGGCTGCGATTTTCTGGCTGTGGATGAGATCCAGCTTTGCGGCGATCCTGAGCGGGGGCATGTGTTCACCGACCGTCTGCTGCATGCGCGCGGGCTGCATGAAACGCTGTTTCTGGGGGCCGAAACCATGCGCGGGGCGATTGCCGCCTTGGTGCCCGGTGTGCAGTTCATGGCGCGCGAAAGGTTGTCAGAGCTGACCTATACCGGGTCGAAAAAGATCAGCCGGATGCCAGCAAGATCAGCCATCGTCGGGTTTTCGGTGGATAACGTCTATGCCATCGCCGAATTGCTGCGCCGCACCAAAGGCGGCGCTGCTGTGGTGATGGGCGCGCTGTCGCCCCGCACCCGCAATGCGCAGGTGGAAATGTATCAGAACGGCGATGTCGATTATCTGGTCGCCACCGATGCCATCGGGATGGGGCTGAATTTGGATATCGGCCATGTCGCCTTTTCCTCGCTGACGAAATTTGACGGGCGACGGATGCGGCATCTGGCACCCGAGGAATTGGCCCAGATCGCAGGCCGCGCCGGGCGGCATGTTGAGAACGGCACCTTTGGCGTGACGGGTGAGGCCCCGCCTTTGGATGATGCTGTGGCAGAGGCGATCTGCAATCACCAGTTCCGCCCGGTCACCAAACTGCAATGGCGCAACAGCCGGTTACAATTCGGCTCCATCAAGCGGCTGATCAGCACGTTGGAGGATCGCACCGACAACCCCTGGCTGACCCGCGTGCGCGAAAGCGATGATCTGGCGGCGCTCAAAGCGCTGTCACTGGATGCAGAGGTTGCGGCGCGTGCGACGGACGGGCCGTCGGTCAAACTGCTCTGGGACGTGTGCCGAATCCCTGACTTTCGCGGTGTTTCACCGGCGGAACATGCGGCCCTTCTGACGCAGATTTACAACGATCTGCATCAACTTGGGCATGTCTCGGCCAATTGGTTTGCGCTTCAGGTGCGGCGGATTGACCGCACGGACGGGGATATTGATACTTTGTCCAAACGGCTCGCCTTTATCCGCACCTGGACTTATGTGGCCCAGCGCAAAGGCTGGTTGGTTGACGATTTGCATTGGCGTGATGAAACGCGCGCTGTAGAAGACCGTTTATCAGATGCGCTGCATGGTGCATTGACGCAAAGATTTGTGGACCGGCGGACCAGTATCCTGCTTCGCCGGCTCAAACAAAAGGAGAGCCTGTTGGCCGAGGTGAATGAAAAAGGTGAAGTGACCGTCGAGGGCGAATTCGTCGGTCGTTTGGAAGGGTTCCGTTTCCGCATGGACAAGGCGGGCAGCCCGGACGAGGCGAAAACCCTGCGGCAGGCCTCGGTGCAGGCGATTGCGCCGCATCTGCATCTGCGCGCGGACCGTTTCTATAACGCGCCCGATACCGAGATTGATTTCACCGAACAGGGTGGCCTGATGTGGGGCGATCAGGCTTTGGGCAAACTGGTGGCGGGGTCCGATCCGCTTAAACCCGGCGTCGCGGTGTTCGTGGATGAAGAAGCCGGGCCTGACGTGACCGCCAAGGTGCAGCGCCGGTTGCAGCATTTCATCGACCGCAAGATTGCTGCGGGCTTTGAAGGCCTGCTGGCTTTGCGCAACGACGAGACGCTGACAGGGGCCGCGAAAGGCTTCGCTTTCCGCATGGCCGAAAATTTCGGCATCATCCCGCGTGGCGATGTTGCGGATGAGGTCAAGGCGCTGGATCAGGAGGCACGTTCTGCCCTGCGCAAACATGGCGTGCGCTTTGGTCAGTTCACCATTTTCCAGCCTTTGCTGCTGAAACCCGCGCCGACGCGTCTGCGGCTGGTGCTGTGGTCCCTGGCGAAGAACCTGTCCGAATTCCCCGAAAGCCCGCCCCCCGGTCTGGTGACTTTGCCAGCCGCGAAAGACGCTGTGCCAGGCTATTACGCGATGTCGGGCTACCGCGCTGCGGGCGAAAGGGCGATCCGCATCGATATGCTCGAACGGCTCGCCGATATGTTGCGCGACAAGGACAGCCGTGCGGGGTTCGAGGCGAATGCAGATATGCTGTCGATCACCGGCATGACCTTGGATCAATTCGCCGATCTGATGGCGGGCCTGGGCTACAAAGCCGAGAAAGCCGAACGGGTAAAGGTGAAAGCTGCGCGCGCCGATGTCGCTGGCAAGCCGCCAGTGGAAGTGCCAGTGCAGGACCCGGACACTGCACCAGAGCCGCCGGTAGAAGTGCCGAATGACGCGCCACCCGCTGACAGCCCTGCCGATGTGCCAGTCGAACTGCCCGATGATGCACCGCAGGAAATGCCTGTCGATGACCCCGCCGACGCGCCCGATGCGCCGCAGGAAATCCCGGTTGAAGCGCCCGAGATGGAGGCGTTTTATACTTTCACCTGGGGCGGTCGCGCCGTGCGTCCGGCCCGCCCGGCAGGTGGTGAACGCCCACGCGGCAATCCCAAGCCGAAGGGGAAAGGCAAAGGCAAGCCGCCCGCGCAGGCCAACAAGCCTGAAAGCTTTCAGGCTAAACCCAAGCGGGACAAACCGATTGACCCGGATAATCCCTTTGCGGCCGCTTTGGCGGGGTTCAAAAAGGCTTGACCGACGCGCCCCGGCAGGTGATCCGGCTTGATAAATGGCTCTGGCATGCGCGGTTTTTCAAATCGCGCAGCATTGCCGCCGGGATCGTCTCTGCCGGGAAAGTGCGGGTGGGCGGCAATCCGGTCAGCAAACCGGCCCGCGCTGTCGGGGCGGGCGATGTGCTGACCTTTGTGCAAGCCGAACAGACCAAGGTGATCCGTATCCTCGATTGCGGCACCCGTCGTGGTCCGGCACCCGAGGCGCAAACGCTTTACGAGGATCTGTCACCTGTCCCCGTGCCAACCCCGCAAGGACCGCTCAGCGACCGCAAGGGCCGGCCCACCAAAAAGGATCGCAGGGATATGATGACGCAGCGCGGAATGGATGACCCTTTCAGCCTTGAATGACCGCGCGATCCGCTTTAGCACACGTTCCGAAGCATTACGGATGATCCCATGACCTATATCGTCAACGACAATTGTATCGCCTGCAAATACACCGACTGCGTCGAGGTATGTCCGGTGGATTGTTTCTACGAGGGTGAGAACATGCTGGTGATCCATCCGGATGAATGTATCGATTGCGGCGTCTGCGAACCCGAATGCCCGGCCGATGCGATCCGTCCGGATACCGAGCCTGACATGGAAAAATGGGTCGAGTTCAACCGCAAATATTCGGAAATGTGGCCGGTCATCATCACCAAGAAAGACCCGCTGCCCGGTGCCGCCGAGATGGATGGCGAACCTGACAAGATGCGCCTGTTTTCCGAGACGCCCGGCGAGGGTGGCTGAGCTAAGCCATTGATAGAAGGGGATTTCATCCCGCTGTTACAGGACGCTTCCGAAGGGGGCGTTTTTGTGGTATGATTCCTCAATGACGCGAACGATTTGATCCCGCCTTGATAGGAACATCCCGCCGGTAGCCTTTGTTACCGACGGTTTTTTGTCGCCTGAGCCGCCGGATCGCCTTGAAAGGAAGATCATGACCAAGAAGAAAAGTGAATTCAGCCCCGACCAGTTTGTTGTTTATCCCGCACATGGTGTCGGCAAGATCGTTTCCGTGGAAACGCAGGAAGTTGCCGGTTTCGAGCTGGAAATGTTCGTGATTGCCTTTGAAAAAGACAAGATGACGCTGCGGGTACCGACACATAAGGCGACTGACGTTGGCATGCGCGCTCTGGCGACGCCCGATGTGGTCAACCATGCGCTGAAAACCCTGCGTGGCAAGGCCAAGGTCAAGAAAGCGATGTGGTCCCGCCGGGCGCAGGAATATGAGCAAAAGATCAATTCCGGCGATCTGATCGCGATTGCAGAGGTCGTGCGCGACCTGCACCGCCAGGACGACCAGCGCGAGCAAAGCTATTCCGAGCGTCAGCTATATGAAGCTGCCCTGGAACGCCTGACCCGCGAATTCGCCGCTGTCGCTGGCGATGACGAGAATGCTGCCGCCGCGCAGATTGGTTCTGTTCTGGTCGGTCGCGCCGCCTGATCCCTGCCTGTTGATTTGAAAAGCCGCGCCTAACAGCGCGGTTTTTTTACGGCTGTGTGGAGCGTCGCGTATCTTTGAGGCGATGTGACGGATTGTCTGAAATCTATCGGTGCGGCCCGTCAGCCAAGTGTGGCCCGACCGTCAGGCATTTCTGACCGAACTGGACCTTCGGTGCAGGGAGGTGGAAGGTCCGGTGAGCGGGATGGAGCGGACCTTCGATTTCAATCAACCCGCGGCGATGTAAAAGTCGTCTCGCAGGACCGGGGCGCAAGCCGAAACGTTCAGAGTTGCCGCAGTTTCGACGTCCTGCGGAAAGCCGCGTTCACATAACTCAACACCCGATACGGAGCGCATCAACCGGTCAAGCAATACGGGCCGCGAGGAATGAAAAACATCCCGTGCCACCGCAGCTTCTTGAGAGAGCGTCCCTGTCAATGCCGAGATGACTGCGCCCGCGCCAATCAGATCTTCGATGGCAGGTCGCAAACTACCGTCCTGCCAACGCTCACCGGCTGGAATAACTGCGAGTGTACCATCCTCCACCAAGCGCATGGCTTCTTCCGCGACGGCAGCGGCGTTGCGAAGACAACCAGCAAGAATGGGCTTTCCCTTCGCCGCGAAGGAGATGTGGGACCCGTTTGGAGAAGGGAGCAACAGACGCGTTCTCTTGGCGATACCCCGCAGGGTCGGGGCGGACAGGCTGAAACGTGCGGTCTTGTCGGACCGCCTGCCCGCCAGCACCGCATTTCGCCGATCAGCTTCCTGCTGCGCGGCCTCCTGATCGTGAATTGGGAATGGGAAAACGAGTGCCCCGTTGGCACAGGCTATGTCAACACATGTCGAAAACGATAGCACGTCTACAACAACAAAGGCATCCGCGCGGTCAATGAGAGATTCGACGCCTGATAGACCCCATTCAGAAATAACCTGCATTTGTCTGGCCTCCTACCGCACAACAATTTTTGCAAGACGCCTAATTGCCCCGTCGAACCAATGTCGACCATGATCTCGAAGAGGCGCCCTCGTGCTTCATGACCGGGATGCCCAGCTTGCGGGCCTTGTCGGCGAGGGGTTCGTTCCACCCGTTCTCTGCGATTTGCGCGAAGGTCCCGGTTTCTATTATTGGTCAGTTTATGACCTAAAGGTCAAAGTCATCTGACGTTCAACAGTCAACTTCAATTCTGAAACCCGTTCAATTTTGCAGTCCATTCAACTTTGCAACGCATTCAGCTCTACAGCGCCCGCCAGCCGATATCGGACCGGTAAAACCCGCCCGGCCAATCAACCCCATGTGCCATGGCATAGGCTTGTTCATGTGCCTCGGCCAAAGTCGCGCCGCGCGCGGTGATATTCAGCACACGACCGCCGTTGGATTGATAGTGGCCGTCCACCCGCTTGGTCCCGGCATGGAAAACCATGTGGAAACTATCCTCGGGCTGCGTGTCCAAGCCATTGATCACGCTGCCTTTTGCGTAAGCCTCGGGATAGCCATTTGCCGCCATCACGATGGTCAGCGCATGGTCATCGGCCCAGTTGACCGAGATTTCATGCAGCCGTTCCTCGGCACAGGCTTGCAGCAGGTCAAGGATTTGCCCGCCCAACCGCATCATCAGCACCTGACATTCCGGATCGCCAAAGCGGACGTTATATTCCACCAGCCGTGGCTGGCCGTTCTGGATCATCAGACCGCAGAACAGCACACCTTGGAAGGGCGTGCCGCGCCTGGCCATTTCATCCATCGTCGGCTGGATGATTTCATTGAGGGCTTTCGCTGTCACGGCATCCGTCATCACTGGGGCAGGCGAATAGGCGCCCATGCCGCCCGTATTCGGCCCCTGATCGCCGTCAAAGGCGCGTTTGTGGTCTTGGGCGGTGCCGACCGGCAGGATCGTCCTGCCATCGCAGAGGACGAAGAAGGAGGCTTCCTCGCCTTCCATGAACTCCTCGATCACCACGGATGCCCCGGCATCGCCGAAGGCACCATCGAACATATCGTCAATCGCCGCCAGAGCGTCGTCGAGGTTCATCGCGACGGTGACACCTTTGCCCGCGGCCAGTCCGTCCGCCTTGATCACAATGGGCGCGCCTTGTGCTTGCACATAGGCGCGGGCTGCATCTGCTTCGGTGAAGGTTGCATAGCCCGCAGTTGGCGCATTTGCCGCATCGCAGATGGATTTGGTAAAGGCTTTCGATGCTTCCAACTGCGCCGCGGCCTGCGATGGCCCGAAGACCAGCAAGCCTGCGCGCCGCAGACGGTCGGCAACACCGGCGGCCAGCGGGGCCTCTGGCCCGATGATCACGAAATCCACCGTGTTGTCCTCGGCGAAATTCGCAACGGCGTCACCATCGAGGATATCAAGATCGGCACATTCCGCGATCTGCGCAATACCCGCATTGCCCGGTGCCACGATCAGCCGGTCGCATTTGGGGTTCTGCTTGATCGCCCAGGCGAGGCTGTGTTCGCGCCCGCCGCTGCCGAGGATCAGGATGTTCATGGCGCTCTCCGCTTGGACTTTGGTCATGGGCGTTCTAAGGTCGGGGCAACCATATCACAAGAGCATCCGATGGACCTTTTCGACGATCCCACCCCGGCCGACAACACACCGGAATTTTCCGTGTCCGAGATTTCGGGCGCGGTCAAGAAAGCGATTGAAGGCGGCTTTTCCCATATCCGCGTGCGCGGTGAATTGGGGCGGATTTCACGGCCAGCCTCGGGGCATATCTATCTGGATCTGAAAGATGACCGTTCGGTTCTGTCCGGCATCATCTGGAAAGGCCGTGCTGCCGCGCTGAGCCACCGCCCGGAGGAAGGGATGGAGGTCATCGCCACTGGCAAGCTGACGACCTTTCCGGGGCAGTCGAAATATCAGATGATCATTGAGGATATCGTGCCTGCCGGGGCCGGTGCGCTGATGGCGATGCTGGAAAAACGCCGTGCGATGTTGGCGGGCGAGGGGTTGTTTGATGCGTCACGCAAGCAAAAGCTGCCCTATCTGCCCGAGATTATTGGCGTTGTGACCTCGCCATCGGGTGCGGTGATCCGCGACATCCTGCACCGGCTGCGCGACCGTTTCCCGCGCAAGGTGCTGGTCTGGCCGGTCGCCGTGCAAGGCCAGAAATGCGCAGCAGAGGTGGCGGCGGCGATCAACGGCTTCAACCTTTTGACCCCCGGCGGTGCCTTGCCGCGCCCTGATCTGCTGATTGTCGCACGTGGGGGCGGGTCGTTGGAGGACCTTTGGGGCTTTAACGAAGAAATCGTGGTGCGGGCTGCGGCGGCGTCGGATATTCCGCTGATCTCTGCCGTGGGGCATGAAACCGACACCACGCTGATCGATTTCGCCGCTGATGTCCGCGCGCCGACACCCACGGCGGCGGCAGAACTCGCCGTGCCGGTGCGGATCGAACTCTTGGCCTTTGTGGACGGGCAGGGCGCGCGGTTGGTGCGGGCCTTGTCCAACGGGGTGCAGAACCGCCAGCAGCGTCTGCGCGATCTGGCGCGGGCTTTGCCGCAGGTCGAGACGCTGACCGATGGGCCAAAGCAGCGGCTGGATTACTTGACTGACCGTCTGCCAGCCGCCTTGCGGCAAGCGGCGGCGAAGAAGCGGCTGCAACTCTCTGACGCTGCTTTGCGCCCCGCGATCCTGCAGCGCAAACTGGCAGAGGATCGGCGGCATCTGACCGCCCTTGGCGACAGGCTGGTGCCTGCTTTGCAACGGCGCAACCGCGATGCGGCGGCGACATTGGAACGGGCCGGGCGGGGATTGCGGGCGGATCTGTTGCAGATGCGGCTGGACCGGCAGGGCGACCGGCTGGGCATCGCTTTGCAACGCTTGTCAGACCGCGCGACGCGGCAACAGGCGGAGCGAGCAGCAAAGCTTGCGTCACTCGACCGGCTGCGCGAGACTTTGGGTTATATGGAAACGCTCAAACGCGGCTATGCGGTGGTGCGCGCGGGCGGCGATCTGGTGACGGATAGCCAGACAGCAGCCAAAGCGGGTGATCTGGAAATCCAGTTTGCTGATGGGCGGGTCAATGTCCGCTCAGGATGACAGATCATTGCAGATCAGCGGTTCATCCGCGTCCGTTTCAAAGATCACGGTGCCAAAGGCGCTGTCGGTTGACACGGCCCTGATCCCGCCGGGTTCATCATAAATCGCCCAGCATTTGGGGACCGGGTCGCCATCATAGCGAAAGCAGATATCGCCTTTGCTTTCGAACCAGACGCCATACATGCAGGTGCCTTCGAACGTGGACCACATAACGCGGCGACCTTGCAAATAAGCCTCGACCCCGAAAGCAGGGTTGGTATCGGTGCGGAAAGTGATCGTGCGCCCGGTGACATGGGCGTCGAAGGCGTCCGCATCCATCGTCTCTAGCGCCATGGCCGGGGTTGCGAGGCAGAGCAACAGCAGAAAACTACGCATCGCGCCACCGATCCGCCAGAGGGTCCATGATTCGCCGCCAAAGCGGTGGCACCAGCGCGATACTTGCCATCAGCGGCAAAGGGCGCGGCAGCACCGGCGCATCCGGTGGCAATTCCAGCGCAGGATAGACACGGGCAGGCCGCGCGTGATGGTCGGAATGGCGGGTCGCATTCAGCATCATGGCCGAGGAATAAAGATGCGGGCTGTTCCAGCTATGGCGGGCGGCGACAGGTTCGGCTTTGCCATCGGCGCGGGTTTTGCGCGTCAGACCGTAATGCTGGACATAATCCGACAGCAGCAATTGCATCTGCGCATGACCCGCCAGCGCGATGTAAAGCACCATGCCTTTGGCCCCGCCCAGCAGATAGGCCAGCGCGATGAAACCCGCACCGCCGCCCAGATAGACCCAATAAGGGTTACGCCAAGCGGCGCGTCCGATCCGCGCAAGGCGGTCTTTCTCTGCCCGGTAGCCGCCTTTGAACGACCCGGCCCAGGCGCGGATCATATAACGGTAAAACCCTTCACCTTTGCGCGATGTATTGGGGTCTTGGCGCGTCGCCACATGGCGGTGATGGACCAGCACATGCGCCGATGTGTGATGCCCGAACAAGAGCGAAATATAAACCCACATCCCCAGCCGGTGTAGCACGCGCTGCGGGCGATGGATCAGTTCATGCGCATTGGCATTGCTGACCTGCCCGAAATAAAGGCCTGCGGCAAAAAACAGCCCGACCTTTTCCAGACGGCTGATCGCGTCACCTGCCAAGGCCCAGACCACCAAGGGCACCAGTGCCAGATGCGCCAGCGCCAGGACGACCGCCAGCGCAGTGCCTGTCGCATCTTCATCGCGGCTGCGGTCCTCGGGCAGCAAGCGGTCTGCAAGGCTGGTGACCAATGTCAGCACCAGCACGGCGGCCAGAACCCAAGGCCCGCCTTGCACTGCGCCGATGCCGATCAATCCCGCGGGCAGCAGGGTGGCAAAGGCGAAAAGGGCGGTTTGTCTGCTCATCACCGATAGTCATAGCATGGGTTTATGGACAGATTAAGCGAAACTCTGGGTCTGCGCGCTTTGGCGCAAGGGTGTCGCTTTTGCGTGGTTTGCGGGCGGGGCAACGGCTATGCTGCCGCGAAAGCGGAGGGTTGCATGGCCGAAGACAGCAAGGATGGCATCTGGATTTCCGGCACAGGCAAAGGGCGGCACACGCCTAAGGGCCGCCAGCTTGACGATAAAGCCTGGGACGAGGTGCGTGCGCTGTTGGGCGATCACCCGCGTCGCCGCGATCTGCTGATTGAATATCTGCATCTGATTCAGGACCATTACGGCCATCTCTCCGCCGCGCATCTGCGTGCCTTGGCCGAGGAGATGCGGCTGTCACAGGCCGAGGTTTATGAAGTCGCGAGTTTCTACGCCCATTTTGATATGGTGAAAGAAGGCGAGGTGCCGCCGCCCGCGTTGACGATCCGCGTTTGCGACAGCCTGTCCTGCGAACTGGCAGGCGCACAGGCATTGAAAGCGGCGCTGGAAGACGGACTTGATCCCGCAGAGGTCCGCGTGTTGCGCGCGCCCTGCATGGGGCGCTGTGATACTGCGCCCACGTTGGAAATCGGCCACAACCATATCGACCATGCGAGTGTTGAAAAGGTGCAGGCAGCGATTGCGGCGGGGGATATCCACGCGCAGGTGCCGGAATATCAGACCCTTGCGACCTATCGCGCAGAGGGGGGCTATCTGACCTTGGCCGATCTGCGCGATCATGGTGACTGGGCTTTGGTGCAGGATAAAATCCTCGCCTCCGGTCTGCGCGGTCTGGGTGGCGCGGGTTTTCCGTCTGGCAAGAAATGGGGTTTCGTGCGCGCCCATCCCGGCCCGCGCTATCTGGCCGTGAATGGGGATGAGGGCGAGCCGGGGACCTTCAAGGACCGGCATTATCTGGAGCGGCACCCGCATCTGTTTCTGGAAGGGATGCTGATTGCCGCCTGGGCCGTCGCGGCGGACACTTGTTTCATCTACATGCGCGACGAGTATCCCGCGGTGCTGGCGATTTTGCGGCGTGAGATTGCGGCGCTGGAAGAGGCAGGGATCGTCAGCCCCGGCTATATCGACCTGCGGCGCGGGGCCGGTGCCTATATCTGCGGCGAGGAATCCGCGATGATCGAAAGCATCGAAGGCAAGCGCGGTCTGCCCCGGCACCGCCCGCCATTTGTCGCCGAGGTGGGGATATTTGACCGCCCGACGCTGGTGCATAATGTCGAAACCCTGCTCTGGGTCGCGCGGATTTGTCGCGAAGGGCCGGAACTGCTCAATCAGGTGGAAAAGAACGGGCGCATCGGGCTGCGATCCTATTCGGTTTCAGGGCGCGTAGCGCAGCCGGGGATCTATGTGCTGCCCGCCGGTTCGACGATCATGGATGTGATTGCGGCGGCAGGCGGGATGGCGACAGGGCATGTGTTCAAAGCCTATCAGCCGGGTGGGCCATCGTCGGGCATTTTGCCCGCGGCGATCAATGATGTGCCGCTGGATTTTGATACGCTGCAAGAACACGGCACCTTTATCGGATCAGCGGCGGTGGTGGTGCTGTCGGACCACGACCGCGTGCGGGATGCCGCACTGAATATGCTGCGGTTTTTCGAGGACGAAAGCTGTGGTCAATGCACGCCTTGCCGGGTGGGATGCCAGAAGGCGGTGATTCTGATGCAGGCAGATCGCTGGGACTGCGCGTTGTTGGGGGATCTCTGTGATGCGATGGCCGATGCCTCGATTTGCGGGCTGGGGCAGGCGGCGCCCAATCCGATCCGGTTGGTGATGCAGCATTTCGGCGATGAAATCTGATGCGCATGCGGCTTTGCCGCACGCGCGCCTCCGGCGTGGATATTTATGCTCGGACGATGATGGGGTGTGGTCTTTTCAATTGTTGGCGGAATGGCTAGGTCTTTGGGGATAGTCACGAAAGGCGGATCGCATGGCGTTTTTTAGCAAGCTCAAAGAGAGGATGTTCAAATCCTCGGCCAAGATCGATGCGGGGCTGGATGCGATTGTCACCGAAACGCCGGAGCCTGCGCCGAAACCCGGCCTGATCGGGCGGTTGTTTTCGGATGCCGATGTGCAGCGCCGCGCGCTTGACGATGCGATGCTGGAAGAATTGGAAGACCTGCTGATCGCCGCGGATATGGGGGTGGAGACCGCGCAGCGTGTCACCGCCAATCTGGCCGAGGGCAATCTGGGCAAGCGTTTGTCCGTCGATGAGGTCAAGCGCTTGCTGGCTGCCGAAGTGGTGCGGATCATGGAACCCGTAGCGCGGCCTTTGCCGATTTACGCCAAGAAACCGCAGGTTGTGCTGGTTGTTGGTGTCAACGGGTCGGGCAAGACAACGACGATCGGCAAGCTCGCCAGCCAGTTTCGCGCAGCGGGCAAGAATGTCGTGATCGCGGCAGGGGATACGTTCCGTGCCGCAGCAGTGGAACAATTGCAGGTCTGGGGGCAGCGCGCCGGTGTGCCAGTACTGACCGCACCCGAAGGGTCGGACCCGGCGAGCCTTGCCTTTGACGCGATGACCAAGGCACAAGCGGATGGGGCTGATCTGTTGATGATCGATACTGCCGGGCGGCTGCAGAACCGCGCCGATCTGATGGAGGAATTGTCCAAGATCGTCCGCGTGATCCGCAAGAAAGACCCCGATGCGCCGCATAACACGCTGCTGGTGCTGGATGCGACGACAGGGCAGAATGCCTTGCAGCAAGTGAAGGTGTTTCAGGAACTGGCCGCCGTCTCGGGTCTGGTGATGACCAAATTGGATGGCACGGCCAAAGGGGGTGTGCTGGTCGCCTTGGCCGATAAATTCGGTCTGCCGATCCATGCGATTGGCGTAGGTGAGCAGATCGATGATCTCGCGCCTTTTGATCCCGAAGAATTCGCCGCCGCTTTGGTCGGGCTGGAGTTGTAACCCTGCCAGACCTTGCCGCCTATCTGATCAGCATTGCTGGCACGCCGGAAGGCGCGCGGCTGGCCACATTTCTCGCGCTGATGTCGGCGCTGGCCCATGCGGTGTTCGGCGCTTTGCAGAAAGGCCGCCATGATCCTTGGTTGACGCGCGGTGCGATTGATCTGTGGCTCGTGATTTTCACCGCGCCCATCGCACTGTTCCTTGTGCCTTGGCCCAATGCGGCGACGGCGCTGATCCTTGCGGGCGCTGTGGTGATCCATTTCGGCTATAAGGTCGCGATGGCGAAGGCCTATGAAAAGGCAGCGTTCACAGTCGTTTACCCGGTGGTGCGCGGCACCGGGCCTTTGGTCACGGTGATCGCGGCGTCAATGTTTTTCGGCGAAAGCTATTCCGCCATGCAATGGCTGGGGGTGGCGTTTTTGTCGGGGGGTATTTTGCTGCTCGCGTTGCGCAATCTCAGCGAGGAGAAGCTGGATCTCAAATCCATGCAGACCGGGTTGATCTGGGCACTGATCGGCGGGATGCTGGTGGCGATCTATACGACTTATGATGCGTTCGGCATCCGCCAATCGCCGGACCCGTTCACCTTCCTTGCGTGGTTCTTCTTTGTCACGGCGCTGGATTTCCCGATCATCGCCTTCCTGCGCTATCGCCGAATGGAGAACCCACCCACGCTGACGCCCTTGATGTGGCGCGGGGTCATCGGCGCGCTGGTCGCCTGGGTCAGTTTTGGCGGTGTCATGCTGGCCACCATGGTCGGCAAAGTGGGCGAGGCGGCGGTGCTGCGCGAAACCTCCACCGTTTTTGCCGCATTGATCGGTTGGTTCATCCTGCGTGAAAAGGTAGGGCCACGTCGCTTGATCCTGATGACATTGGTTGCGCTGGGCGCCGTGATCGTGGAAATGGGGGGCTGAAGGAGACCGCAATGACCAAAACCATCAACCCGATCTTGAAACAGGTGCTGGAACTGGGGCCGACGCTGGCGTTCTTCCTGATCTATCTGCGGATCAAGGATGACACCTATCTGATTGGTGGCACGGAATATTCCGGGTTCATTATCGCCGCTGTCGTCTTTGTGCCGATCCTTTTGGTGGCCATGGGCATCCTTTGGGCGCTGACCGGCAAATTGAGCCGGATGCAGGTCTTCACCGCCTTCATGGTGATCTTTTTCGGTGGGCTGACGGCCTATTTCAACGATGAGCGGTTTTTCAAGATGAAAACCACCATCGTCTATGGCGTGATGGCCGGGCTTTTGGGGATCGGGCTGTTGCGCGGGCAAAGCTATCTGCAATTCGTGATGGAAGAATTCCTGCCGATGCAGCGCGAAGGCTGGATGATCTTTACCAAACGTCTGGCGATGATCTTTACCGTTTTGGCGATTGCCAATGAAATCATCTGGCGCACCCAATCGACCGAAACCTGGGTCAAGCTGGAAACCTTTGCCTTTCCCGCCGCCTTATTCGCGTTTTTGTGGTTTCAGATCATTGGTTTGCAGAAATACCTGATCGAGGACCCGAAAACCCCGGAAAGCTGAAAAAACCCGCCTGCGGTTTGCGCAGCAGGTTTTGCAGATAGGGCAAAGGCGTGGTGTCAGGCCGGTGCAGCATCGCACGGTAAAGCGCGCAGGCATCGCGGCGCAGATAGCCGGACCAATGGCAGATCGGCGCGGTTTTTTCGGCAAAGGCGAAACCGGCCTTTGTCAACACGCGCCGGGAATGGCCGTTGTCGATGCACAGATCCAGCAGGTTGCGCGCCTGCAAACGCCCGCGCCCAAGCGTCTTGCCCCAATGCGGCAGTGCCAGCCGCAGCAGGATATCGAACAATGTATTCGCGCGACTGCGGATATTGATGAATTCGGCCTGCTGCCCGGCGGGGCTTGCCATGGCCCTTGTCAATTCGCATTCAAAGGCGGCAGCGGTGATCAGGATGATCCGGTTCACTGACGCCGCAGGCAGCAGCGTCACCGCATGCAGCGCAACGCGCGCACCCAGCGAATGGGCGATCAGATGGATGGGGCGCGCCGGGTCGACATCCTTGATCCGCCGGATCAGATGCGCCAGCGGTGCCGCCGTGCGCCCGGCCCGCCGATGCGCCTGCCAGAGCGTGCCGCGTGCCCGCCAACCGTAACCGATCCCCAGCGCATTGGCCCCGCGCAGCCCTAGACGGCGCGGCCATGACACGATGCGCTTGCTCTGGCTCGCCGGATGCAGGGCGAAGATCTGTTGGAAGGGGTCGCGCAAGGGCAGGTCGGGATCATATTTCAGCCCATGCAGCATGATGACAACCGGCGCGCCTTGCGGCAGATCCGCCAGCGCGCGCGCCAATCTTTGCCGCGTCGGAACACGGTCTTCAGTCACTGCGATAAGTGCCATTTGCCTGTCCTGCCTGCTTTTGTCACCCTGATGCCATGCGGCGGGCACGGGCATGTGACAGGCGCATAAAGGTTTGATGACGCCCGCATTGGCTTGACGCGCCCGCAGGCGGGGATTAAGCCGAAATTCGTGGTGATTTGTTTTCCGGATTGCAGGCCACGTTAAACAGACTGCTAAAAAGGGTTGCGGGTTTCACCCCGATACCTTTGCCGGTGTCGGGGTTTTTGTTATGCGAGGGCAGAATATGACAAATTGGAACAAACGCACCAAAGCCGTGCATGAAGGCATCCGCCGCAGCCAATATGGCGAGGTCAGCGAAGCGATCTTCATGACCCAAGGTTTCGTCTATGACACGGCCGAGGCCGCCGAGGCGCGGTTCATCAAGACCGGCCCGGATGAATTCATCTATGCCCGTTACGGCAACCCGACCGTCGCGATGTTCGAGGCGCGGATCGCCGCGTTAGAAGGGACCGAGGATGGTTTCGCCACCGCATCGGGTATGGCCGCCGTGCATGGTGCGCTGGTGTCGATGCTGAAAGCCGGCGATCACGTCGTCTCTGCCCGCGCCTTGTTCGGCTCCTGTCTTTATATTCTGGAAGAGGTGCTGACCCGCTACGGGGTCGAGGTGACATTTGTCGACGGCACCGATCTGGCCGCTTGGGAGGCTGCGATCCGGCCTGATACCAAGGTCGTATTCTTTGAAAGCATCTCCAACCCCACGCTGGAAGTCATTGATATCAAAGCCGTCTCTGATTTGGCCCATGCGCAGGGTGCGATGGTCGTTGTCGATAACGTCTTTTCAACCCCGGTGTTTTCCGATGCGGCGGCTTTGGGCGCCGATGTCATCGTCTATTCCGCGACCAAACATATCGACGGGCAGGGCCGCGCCTTGGGTGGCGTGATCCTTGGCTCGCGTGAGGTGATCCGCGGCGTGATCGAACCTTTCATGAAACATACTGGCGGGTCGATGTCGCCATTCACCGCCTGGCTGATGGTCAAGGGGATCGAAACCATGGATCTGCGGGTGCGCGCGCAGGCGGCATCGGCGCTGCATCTGGCCAGCGCGCTGGCCGCTGATGGCAAGGTGCGGGTGATTTATCCCGGTCTGCCGGACCATCCGCAACATGCGCTGACCATGGCGCAGATGGGCGCGGGCGGCACAGTCATGGCGATCGATGCCGGATCGAAAGAGGCGGCTTTTGCCCTGCTCAACAAGCTGGAAATTTTCATCATTTCCAACAATCTGGGCGATGCCAAATCCATCGCCACCCATCCTGCGACCACCACGCATCAGCGGCTGCCCGATGACGTCAAACAGGTTTTGGGGATCACGCCCGGTCTGATCCGGCTCAGCATCGGGCTGGAAGATGCCGATGATCTGCTGGCCGATCTGCGCGCAGCGATTGGTTAAGCGCGGCAAGCCGCCGCAGGCTTTGCCCGAAACTGCTGGCGCCAGACTGCGATTTCCCGCAGATTGGCGCCGTGATCCTTGGGATTGCGCCTGACGTGGAGCCTGCCTCATGAACGACCCGCGCCGCGATTTGTCACATATCTACCATATCATCGCTGGACAGGCGGCGGATCAGCGCCATCTACGACAGGCGGATGCACCACAAGAGGGTCTCGATATGAATGTTCACGCGCGCGATATGGACCGCCAGCCAACCCGGTCCGAGGCGGAGGCTGCCCTTGCCCTTTTGCGGCAATGGGCCGGTGACGTGACACCGGAAGAGGTGGCAACACTCGACCCCTTGGTATCACGCCTGATTCCGGGGCAGGAAGTGTCGAATTACCCGGCTTTGGCCCGCGCCTACCCCGAGGATTTCGCGGTGGATGAGGCATATAAAGCCACAATGCCCGATCTGCAGAACGGCCCGTCCAGCCTGATCAAAGGCGCCAAACAGCAGATCCAGCATGTCGGTATTTCCAATTTCCGCCTGCCGATCCGGTTTCGCACCCGCGACAACGGCGATCTGACGCTGGAAACATCCGTCACCGGCACCGTGTCGCTGGAGGCGGAAAAGAAAGGCATCAACATGTCCCGCATCATGCGGACATTCTACAAACACGCCGAGGAAACCTTTAGTTTTGAGGTGATCGAACGCGCGCTGGATGCCTATAAATCGGACCTCGAAAGCTTTGATGCGCGTATCCAGATGCGGTTCAGTTTCCCGATGAAGGTGCAAAGCCTGCGGTCGGGGCTGCAAGGCTATCAATATTACGATATCGCGCTGGAACTGGTGGAAAGTGCGGGTGTGCGCAAAAAGATCGTGCATCTGGACTATGTCTATTCCTCGACCTGTCCCTGTTCGCTGGAACTCTCCGAACATGCGCGGCAATTTCGCGGCCAATTGGCCACACCGCATTCGCAACGCTCTGTCGCGCGGATATCAGTGCTGGTCGAGGATGGCCCCTGCCTGTGGTTCGAGGATCTGATCGACCGCGCACGCGCCGCCGTGCCGACCGAAACGCAGGTGATGGTCAAACGCGAGGATGAACAGGCTTTTGCAGAACTGAACGCCGCCAATCCGATCTTTGTCGAAGATGCCGCACGTCTGTTCACCGAACAATTGCAGATGGAACCGCGCGTGTCGGATTTCCGGGTGATCGCCAGCCATCAGGAAAGCCTGCATAGCCATGATGCGGTGTCGGTGCTGACCGAAGGACCGACCTTTGCGGCAGAGAGCCTTGATCCAAGGCTTTTCGCCTCGCTCTTCCACGTCGGTTAACCAGGAGGGTGGGTCAAGACCCACCTTCCGCCCGCCAGCCCTTGAAGCCCCCGCCGCCCGCGCATAATGTCAGGGGGAAGAATGAAGTCGGACATCCGTCCAGCAGAGAGGCATGAACATGCAAGATCCCGTCGCAACCTATATGAACCTTGTTCCCATGGTCGTGGAACAGACCGCGCGCGGTGAACGCGCCTACGATATCTTTTCGCGCCTGCTCAAGGAACGGATCATCTTCGTCAACGGCCCCGTCCATGACGGGATGAGCCAGCTTGTCGTCGCGCAATTGCTGCATCTGGAATCGGAAAATCCGAAGAAAGAAATCAGCATGTATATCAACAGCCCCGGCGGTGTCGTCACCTCTGGCCTGTCGATCTATGACACGATGCAATATATCAAACCCAAGGTCAGCACGCTGGTCATCGGGCAGGCGGCCTCCATGGGGTCGCTGCTGTTGACCGCAGGTCACCCCGGCATGCGCTTCTCGCTGCCCAACAGCCGGATCATGGTGCACCAGCCATCGGGTGGCTATCAGGGGCAGGCGACGGATATCATGATCCATGCCGCCGAGACGCAAAAGCTGAAAACCCGGTTGAACGAAATCTACGTTCACCATACTGGCCAGCCGCTGAAAAAGGTGGAAGCAGCGTTGGAACGTGACAATTTCATGTCACCGGAGGAGGCGAAGGACTGGGGCCTGATCGACGAAATCGTGGTCAACCGCGAAAAATCCACCGAATAAATACATGGGTTCCCACTGAAAAAGTGACCAAAGCCGTGGTCATTTTGACATTGTGGACCCGGGCGGGCTGTCCTAGTGTTGTTACAAGGCAGCCCGACAGGTTTTGACGGGCCGATAGGCCAAGAGGTTTGATATGGCGACCACGACCGGAAACGACAGCAAAAACACGCTTTACTGTAGCTTCTGCGGCAAAAGCCAGCATGAGGTGCGCAAGCTGATCGCAGGTCCGACCGTATTCATCTGTGATGAATGCGTCGAATTATGCATGGATATCATCCGCGAGGAAACCAAAGCATCCGGCCTGAAATCCGGCGAAGGCGTGCCAACGCCGCTGGAAATCTGCAAGGTGCTGGATGATTACGTCATCGGGCAGGTGCATGCCAAGCGGGTGCTGTCGGTCGCGGTGCATAACCATTACAAGCGCCTGAACCACGCCGATAAATCCGATATCGAATTGTCGAAATCCAACATCATGCTGATCGGCCCGACCGGCTGCGGCAAGACTTTGCTGGCGCAGACTCTGGCCCGCATTCTGGATGTGCCGTTCACCATGGCCGATGCGACGACGCTGACCGAAGCGGGCTATGTCGGCGAAGATGTCGAAAACATCATTCTGAAATTGTTGCAGGCATCGGAATATAACGTCGAACGCGCGCAGCGCGGCATCGTTTACATCGATGAAGTCGACAAGATCACCCGCAAGTCCGACAATCCCTCGATCACCCGCGATGTCTCGGGTGAAGGTGTACAGCAGGCCCTGCTGAAGATCATGGAAGGCACTGTCGCTTCCGTGCCGCCACAGGGTGGGCGCAAACATCCGCAGCAGGAATTCTTGCAGGTCGATACGACCAATATCCTGTTCATCTGCGGCGGGGCTTTTGCCGGTCTGGACAAGATCATTTCGCAGCGCAGCAAAGGCTCTGGCATGGGCTTTGGCGCGGATGTGAAGGACGTCGAAGAACGCGGTATCGGCGAGGTGTTTCAGGATCTGGAGCCCGAAGATCTGCTGAAATTCGGCCTGATCCCGGAATTCGTCGGCCGTCTGCCGGTAATCGCCACGCTGACCGATCTGGACGAAGATGCGTTGATCACCATTCTGACCCAGCCGAAAAACGCGCTGGTCAAGCAATATCAGCGGCTGTTCGAGCTGGAAAACACCAAGCTGACCTTCACTGACGATGCTCTGACCGCGATCGCCAAGCGTGCGATCAAGCGCAAGACCGGCGCACGCGGCCTGCGTTCGATCATGGAAGGTATCCTGCTGGATACGATGTTCGATCTGCCCGGCATGGATACGGTCACTGAAGTTGTGGTGAATGAAGAGGCTGTGAATTCCGACGTCGCGCCTTTGATGATCCATGACGATGTGAAAAAGAAAGAATCCGCTACTGCGGGATGATGATCTGCTGCCGGTGGCCTCCGATCTGTCGGAGCCTCCGGCGGGAGTATTTCGAACAAAGCGAGGGGCATGTGTCCTGAAAACGAGCGGGGCTTGCCACAGCCTCTGCTCTGGACCTTTCGCGCGCGATAGGGCATGAAACCCACAAGTTTTACCGGAGATGCAGCATGGGCCTTGGTCATACATTCAAACGTATCTTTACCTGGTGGGATGGGCAGACCTTTGGCACCCAGCTCTGGACCAGCCGCAAAGGCACCAAGGTGGGTGAGGATGCGCAGGGCAATATCTATTACCGCACGGCTGATGACAGCCGCCGCTGGGTGATTTACAACGGCGAAATGGAAGCATCCCGCATCAGCCCCGACTGGCATGGCTGGCTGCACCGGACTTGGGATCAGCCGCCGACAGAGCTGGCGCTGGTGCATAAGGCTTGGGAAAAACCACATCAGGCAAACCTGACCGGCACGATGGCGGCCTATGCGCCAGCCGGGTCGATCCGTCGCACGATGCCCGTGGCGCGGAAGGATTACGATTCCTGGAAACCTGAATAAGATCGTGATGCGCCTGACTGCCTGTCTGATCGCCTTGCTGATCGCGGCCCCTTTGGCCGCGCAACAGGTGATGTCCGGGTCGGGGGCCGAGATCCGTTTGCTGGACCGGTTGACCGGCGCGGTCACCGATCTGACCATGAACTCTGGTCAGTCAGAGAATGTCGGCGCCTTGTCGATCACTTTGACCGATTGCCGCTATCCGGCGGAAAATCTTGCCGGTGAGGCCTATGCCAGCCTGCTGATCCATTTCCGCGAAAGCGTGACGCCGATCTTTTCCGGCTGGATGCTGGCGTCATCCCCGGCGTTGAATGCGCTGGATCATCCACGCTATGATGTCTGGGTATTGCGCTGCACGACCTGATCGCCGGATGGCACCGTACCTGCAAATGACGCAGGCCGGGGCAGGGCCGCTTGCAACAACTGGTGATAGCGCGTGCGGGTGATTTCGACACCGCCAAGGCTGGCCAGATGTGGCGTGAGGAATTGCGTGTCAAACAAGGTGAACCCGCCCGCGCGCAGCCGGTCGACCAGATAGGCAAGAGCGATTTTGGAGGCATCTGTCGCGCGGCTGAACATGCTTTCGCCAAAGAACGCAGCGCCGATCCGGATGCCGTAAACCCCGCCGACCAACCTGTTATCCTGCCAGATTTCAACCGAATGCGCATTGCCCTGATAATGCAGTGCCAGATAAAGCGCATGGATCGTCGGGTTGATCCATGTCTCCTCCCGGTCCGCACAGCCATGCAGCACATCTTCAAAGGCCGTATCAAAGGTGACGCTGAATTGTTCGCGCCGCAGTTTGCGCGCCAAAGACCGGCTGATGCGAAAGCCATCCAGCGGAATGATCCCGCGCAGCTTTGGATCAACCCAGAAGATTTCGGGGTCATCGCGGCTTTCGGACATCGGGAACACGCCCTGTCTGTAGGCAAACAGCAACATATCGGGCGTCAGCGCTGTCACAGGGCTTTCCTTGGCTTACGGTGCAGATATCCTGCGTGACTAGGGTGTTTTGGCACAAGCTGCCAATGAAAAGGATGAGTGATGGGTTTTTTTGATTTTCTGCAAGGGATGCGCGCCTATCAGGACCGCGCGCAGGCCGGGCCACGGATGAACCGGCGGCATGATTTCCTGATCAAGGATTTCGCCAAGGATATCACCGATGCGCGGGTGCTGGATCTGGGTGCGCATGATGGCCGCTGGGCCTATGCCTTTGCCGGGGCAGGTGCGGCGGAGGTGGTGGGGATCGAGGCGCGGGCAGATGCTGTGGCAGGTTTCACCGCCTATCCTGATGCTGCGTTGCGGGCCCGTGTCACATTGCGGGTGGATGATGTTTTCGAGGGGCTGGAAAAGGCGGTGGCTGCCGGTGAAACCTATGACATCGTCGCCATTTTCGGTCTGTTTTACCATATCATGGATCAGTTCCGGCTGCTGCGCCTGATCCGGAAACTGGGGCCCCGGCTGATCATCATCGACGGGGAATTTTCGCAGCGCCCGAAACCTGTCCTCGTGCTGGATACTGAACGCAGCGACAATCCGATGAATGCAATCGCGCAATCTGACGGTCAGCAGATGGCTCTGGTGGCGATTCCCAGCTTTGCCGCGATGGAGCTGATGGCCGAGGCACTGGATTACAATCTGATCTGGTCCGACTGGGCCAGCTTGCCGGACAACAAACGCCGCGGCGTGCAGGATTACTTCCGCCCGCAGGGGCAGGGGAAAAAGCGCGCGACCTGTGCTTTGCGGCCGCGCGCGGGCTGATTATTTGGATAGGTTCTGCTCCAGCCAATGTTCCAGCCAGTGGATATTGTAATCGCCTGATTGCACCGCAGGGTCCGCCAGCAGCGCGTGGAACAATGGAATGGTCGTATCGACACCATCGACGATCAATTCACCCAAAGCGCGCGCGAGCCGGGCGAGCGCCTCTGGCCGGTCGCGGCCATGCACGATCAGCTTGCCGATCAGGCTGTCGTAATAGGGCGGGATGCGGTAGCCATCGTAAAGCGCGCTATCCATCCGCACGCCCAGACCACCCGGCGCATGATATTGCGTGATCGTGCCGGGGCAGGGCGCGAAATTGGGCAATTTTTCGGCGTTGATCCGCACCTCGATCGCATGACCGTTGATCTTCAGATCATCCTGCGTGAAGGACATCGGCAGGCCAGAGGCCACGCGCAATTGTTCGCGCACCAGATCGACGCCAAAGATCGCCTCTGTCACCGGATGTTCGACCTGCAGACGGGTGTTCATCTCGATGAAGAAAAACTCGTCATTCTCGAACAGGAATTCGATGGTCCCCGCACCGATGTAATTGATCGCGGCGACCGCATCGGCGCAGACCTTGCCGATCCGCGCGCGCAATTCGGGGGTGATGACGGGGCCGGGGGCCTCTTCAAACACTTTCTGGTGGCGGCGTTGCAGCGAACAATCACGCTCGCCCAGATGCACTGCATTGCCTTTGCCATCGCCAAAAACCTGAATTTCGATATGGCGCGGCGTGGTCAGGTATTTCTCGATATAGACTTCGTCATTGCCGAAGTTTGATTTCGCCTCGGCCCGGGCGGAATGGAACGCCTTTTCCATGTCATCCGCCGTCAGCGCGACTTTCATGCCGCGCCCGCCGCCACCTGCGGTGGCTTTTATGATGACGGGATAACCGACCTCTTCACCCACGCGCTGCGCGTCTTTCAACGTCGGCACGCCGCCGTCAGAGCCCGGCACGCAAGGCACGCCCAAGGCTTTCATGGTTTCCTTGGCGCTGATCTTGTCGCCCATGATGCGGATATGTTCGGCGGTGGGGCCGATGAATGTCAGGCCGTGATCTTCAACCGCCTGCACGAAGGCCGCGTTTTCCGACAGAAACCCATATCCGGGGTGGATCGCCTGCGCGCCGCTGATTTCACAGGCGGAGATGATCGCCGGAAACGACAGATAGCTTTGCGCCGATGCCGGGGGGCCGATACAGATCGCCTCATCCGCCATGCGCACATGCATCGCATCGCTGTCGGCGGTGGAATGGACCGCGACGGATTTGACACCCATTTCACGGCAGGCGCGCACGACACGCAGGGCAATTTCGCCCCGGTTCGCAATCAGGATTTTATCAAACATATTGTGGCCTATTCGATGATCACAAGCGGCGCGCCGAATTCGACCGGTGCGCCATCTTCGACCAGAATGCGCTTGATCGTGCCTGCGCGCGGGGCGGGAATATGGTTCATCGTTTTCATCGCTTCGATGATCAGGATCGTGTCGCCTTCGCGCACGGCTTGGCCGACGCTGACAAAGGCGGGGGCAGAGGGTTCGGGCGACATATAGACCGTGCCGACCATGGGCGAGGCCACGACACCCGGCAAGCTCGCCGGATCGGTATCGACGCTGACAGCAGGCGCAGCGGCGGCGGCAGGGGCCGCTGCGGCCATGGGTGCGGCGGGGCTGGCCTGCTGCACCATCATCTGCGTCTGGCGGCTTACCCGCACGTTCAGGCTGTCGTTTTCGCCATAATCCCGCTTGACCTGCAATTCGGTCAGATCGTTCTGCCGCAGCAGTTCTGCCAATGCCTGAATAAAGCTGACATCGCTGTCATGAGAGGTTTTGTTGCTCATTTGATCCTCGGCCTATTGCCCATCGTTTGTTGCCCGCAAAACACGGGTGCACTATTTCCATCGCGCTTATAGGCTAACCGGGCCAAGGTGGGAAGCGGCAGCGGCGCAAAATGCGCAACCTTACGTCAGCTTTGCCGGCTTCGGCGGGTGTCAAAGCTGTGACAGATGGCCTGTCAATCTTGTCAAACACCGCTGTCATCGTCACATTGCGCAAGGCCAAGCCGCGAAAGGATCAGATGAATATTCCGCCAATGACCGGCACCCGCATTCGTGAAAAGCGGGTCGATCTGGGGTTGCGACAGGCCAGTCTGGCGGCTGCTGTCGGGATTTCGCCGTCCTATCTGAACCTGATCGAACATAATCGCCGCCGGATCGGGGGCAAATTGCTGGCCGCTTTGGCGCGCGAATTGGGGATGGAGGCTGCGACCCTGTCTGATGGTGCCGATAGCCACCTGATCGACCAGCTGCGCGCTGCGGCCAGCCTGATCGGTGAGAAGGCTGAAATCACCCGCGCCGATGACCTTGCCACCCGCTATCCGGGGTGGAGCGCTTTGATCACCACGCAGGCGCGCCGGATCGCCGTGTTGGATGAACGGCTGCGCGCGCTGTCGGACCGGATGGCGCATGACCCGTTTCTGGCGACCGCGCTGCATGATGTGATTTCCGCCGTGACCGCGATCCGGTCGACAGCGGCGATTCTGGTCAGTCAGGAACAGATCGACGCCGATTGGCAGCGCCGGTTTCACGAAAATATCCATAATGACAGCCTGCGCCTTGGCAAAAGCAGCGAGGCGTTGATTGCCTATCTGGAAGCCCCCGATGACGCCAGCCAATCGCCCGAAACCCCGATGGGGCAGGTTGATGCTTATCTGGCGCAGAACGGCCATCATCTGGCCAGCCTTGAACAGCCCGGTGCCGATGTCCGCGCCATGGTCACAGCCTCGGGGCTGAAGGGGGCAGCGGCGGCCTTGCTGGGCGGGATCGGCAAGCAATATGCCGATGATGCCCGCGCCTTGCCGATGGGGCCATTCGTGCAGGCCTGCCAGGAACTGGATTATGATCCCGCGAAACTTTGCGCACGTTTCGGGGTCGATTTTGCCACAATTCTGCGCCGTCTGCCCTGCCTGCCGCCTGACGGGGGTCATCCGCTGATGGGGCTGGCGGTCTGTGATGCCGCAGGCGTGCTGATGTATCTCAAACCCGTGCCGGGCTTTGCGATGCAGGCCACTGGTGGGGCCTGTCCTCTCTGGCCTTTGTTCACGGCATTGAGCCGCCCCAGCCAGCCGCTACGCGCCATGGCAGTCCTGCCCGGCCCTGCCGCAGCCCCGCTGCTGTGCTATGCGATCGCTTTGCCGATCACCCAGCACCAGTTCGACATGCCGCCGGTTCTGCGCAGCTATATGCTGGTGCTGCCCGGCCCCGCTGACAGCACAACGCCCGCCATCCCTGTCGGCGTCTCTTGTCGGATCTGTCCGCGCGCCGCTTGCGCCAGCCGCCGTGAACCGGCCATCGTCGGGTTAAGTCCCGACGCAACCACGCTTTGACACCTTGGAATGAAAGGAGGATAGTCGCGCCAAGGGGAGCCCGCGCGCCAAGCGCGGTGCAGAATTTTGGGAGGCAACAGGATGGCCAAGCGTGTCCTGCTGATCGAGGATGAACCAAACATCATCGAAGCGATCTGTTTCATTCTGTCGCGTGACGGTTGGACCGTCCACACCCACGAAGATGGCGCGACGGCCATGGCCAAGGTGCTCGCCCTGCCACCCGATATGATCATCCTTGATGTCATGCTGCCCGGTCGCAGCGGGTTCGAGATTCTGCGCGAATTGCGCAGCACCGATGCCACCCGCGACATTCCCGTGATGATGCTGACCGCACGCGGGCAGGACAAGGACCGTGAACTGGCCCTGCGGCTGGGGGCCACGCATTTCATGACCAAGCCCTTTTCCAACACCGAAGTGCGCGAACACGTGCGCGCCATGATGGACGCATGACACCGCAAGGCAAACCTGCGGTTTTCCTTGAACGCGCCCACTACCGGCAGCGCAGGCTGGGCGATGCCGCGCGCTGCCTGCCGGTGCTGGGTGTGGTGCTCTGGCTGATCCCGCTTTTGTGGCAGACAAACGGCGATGCGGCGCAGTCGAATGCGGGCACCTTGACCTATATCTTTGTGATCTGGGTCGTGCTGATCGTGCTGGCGGCGGTGCTGGCACGGGTCCTGCCCGATGCCGACACGACACCTGATCCCACGCAGCGCTGATGGTTTCGTTCAACGTCCTGATCCTTGTCTCGCTGACCTATGTGGCGGCCTTGTTCTTTGTGGCCTTTCTGGCCGAACAACGCGCCGCCGAAGGTCGCGGCAACTGGCTGCGGTCGCCGGTCATCTACACCCTGTCGCTCAGCATCTATTGCACCGCCTGGACGTTTTACGGTGCGGTCGGCTATGCCGCGCGATCAGGGCTGGAATTCGTGACGATCTATCTGGGGCCGACTTTGGTCATGGTCGGCTGGTGGTGGCTGTTACGGCGTCTGGTGCGGATCGGGCGGGCGCAAAGGATCACCTCGATTGCCGATCTGATTTCATCCCGCTTCGGCAAATCGCGCCGTTTGGGTGTGATTGTGACGCTGATCGCCGTCATCGCCGCCACCCCCTATATCGCGCTGCAAATCCAGTCGGTCACTCTGTCGCTCGCGGTCTTTGCCGAGGCCGAAGGGGCGATCTGGACCGACAGTGATTTCGCGCGCGCCGCGATGTGGTTCGCAGGCGGTCTCGCGGTTTTTACCATCCTGTTCGGCACCCGCAATCTGGATGCCAATGAGCGCCACCACGGCATCGTCATGGCCATCGCGGTCGAGGCTGTCGTCAAACTGATCGCCCTTCTTGCCGTCGGGATCTTCGTCGTCTGGGGCTTGGGCGGCGGTCCATCCCAGATGATGGCGACAATCGATGCCGCCGATTTGGATCTCTGGGATCAGGATGCTGGGCGTTGGGTCGGGCTGATCTTTGTGTCCAGTGCAGCTTTCATCTGCCTGCCACGGATGTTTCAGGTCATGGTGGTGGAAAACGATGACGAAGGCCATCTGCGCTTGGCGAGCTGGGCCTTTCCCGCCTATCTTTTCGCGATGAGCCTGTTTGTCGTGCCGATCGCCGTGATCGGGCTGGAACTGATGCCGGCAGGCAGCAACCCCGATCTGTTTGTGCTGACACTTCCATTAAGTCAGGGCGCTAATGGTCTGGCAATGCTGGCCTTTCTGGGTGGATTTTCATCCGCCACATCCATGGTGATCGTCGCGGCAATTGCGCTGGCGACGATGGTGTCGAACCATATCGTGGTGCCTTTGTGGCTGGCGATGCGCGATGACAGCCAGGGGGCAATGTCGGGGGACGTCCGCCAGATCACGCTTTTGGCGCGGCGGCTGTCGATTGCAGGCGTGCTGGCCTTGGGCTTTGTCTATTACCGCCTGTCGGGCGGCGGCACGGCGCTGGCGGCCATCGGTCTGATCTCTTTCGCGGGGTCGGTGCAGGTCCTGCCCGCGCTAGTCGGTGGGATCTTCTGGCGCGGCGCGACCCGGCCCGGTGCGGCGGCAGCTTTGCTGACCGGGCTTCTGGTCTGGCTCTGGGCGATGTTCCTGCCCAGTTTCGGCCCCGGTGCCGTGATCCCGCAGGGGGTGATGGATGCCGGGCCTTTCGGCATCGCATGGCTCCGGCCGCAGGCCTTGTTCGGCATCACCGGGCTTGACCCTTTGGTGCATGGTATCCTGTGGTCGATGCTGCTCAACACCGGTGCCTTAGTGGGTGTGTCGCTGGTGACCTTTCCGACGCCGCTCGAACGGTTGCAAGGCGCGCAATTTGTCAATGTCTTTGACCATTCCACCGGCGCGCGAACATGGTCGCGATCCGTCGCCGATGCCGAGGATCTGTTGCTGATGTCCCAGCGCATCATCGGCAGCACCGAGGCGCAGCGCATCTTCGCCCGCGAAGCGATCCAGCAAGGCAAGCCCGGCCAATTGCCCGAGGCGACGCCGGATTTCATCGCCCGGCTGGAACGTGACCTGGCAGGCTCTGTCGGTGCCGCCACCGCGCATGCGATGATCGGGCAATTGACCGGCGGCAGCGGTGTCTCGGTCGAGGACCTGATCGCCGTGGCGGATGAGGCCGCGCAGATCCTTGAATATTCCAATAGGTTAGAGGCGAAATCAGCCGAACAAGAGGCGACAGCCCGCGCCCTGCGCGAGGCCAATGCCAAGCTGACGGCGATTTCCATCCAGAAAGATGCGTTTCTAAGCCAGATCAGCCATGAATTGCGCACGCCGATGACCTCGATACGGTCGTTTTCTGAAATCCTGCGCGATGCCGATATGTCAGCTGCAGATCACAGCCGCTATGCCGGGATTATCCTGGAGGAATCTATCCGCCTGTCGCGCCTGCTGGATGATCTGCTGGACCTGTCGGTGCTGGAAAACGGGCAGGTCGTGCTGCGGCCGCAGACCGGGCGTTTGCCGGCCTTGCTCGACCGGGCTGTGTCAGCCGCCGGTCTGCAAGGGCGCAACCTACATCTGCGGCGCGACCCGGCAGCAGAGGATATCGACATCACCACCGATCTGGACCGGCTGGTGCAGGTCTTTATCAACCTGATTTCCAACGCCGCAAAATATTGCGATGCTAAACAGCCCGAACTGACGATCCGCGTTAGCAGCGCCAAAGGCCAGCACCGGATCGATTTTCTGGATAATGGCATCGGGATCGCGGCGCAGAATCAGGATCTGATCTTTGAGAAATTCTCGCGCCTCGCCGACGAATCAAAGGCCGGTGGCGCAGGCCTTGGCCTTGCGATCTGCCGTGAGATCATGCACCGGCTGGGTGGTGATATCACCTATCTGCCCGGCACATCCGGCACCGCGTTCCGGGTGACTTTGCCACTGGCTGTTTAGGGAAAAAGTAACCTCTGCTGCGGTAAGGTCGCTCAAACCCACGGCAGGCGGATGACACAAAGCTCTCACATCTCCATTCTGCGCCGGATGGCGGGGCAGGCCGGTGACGCCGCGCCTGCCACCCCGCTGACGACGTCGCGTGCCATGCGGCTGGCGCTGGTCAAGGCGGCCAATGATGCTGTCGGGCTGGCGCTGGATGTGGTCAGCATCGGTGAAGACTCCGGCAGGCTTGATGACCTGCTGGCGCAGCTTGACGCCGGGCTGATGCTGGTCGGCCTGCACCGGCATGGCACGTTGGCCGGGTTTGTGGCGCTGGATATGCAACTGCGCGCGGCCATAGTGGAAATGCAGACCATGGGGCGGCTCAATGATCAGGCTGCTGACAACCGTCCTGCCACCGGCACGGACAAGGCGCTTTGCGATCCATTGTTGGCGGCTTTTCTAGCCTCTTTGCCTGCCGCCGTCAGCGGGACGCGATTTGAAGACTGGGTCGATGATCTCGCCCCAGGTGACAGGCTGGCAGACAGCCGCGTTGCGGGATTGCAGCTGCGCGACGGTGACTACCGCCTGTTGCATATGAATGTCGGTCTGGGGGCAGACGACCGGCAGGGGGCGGTGCTGCTGGCGCTGCCATTGCTCGCGCAGCCCGCCGATCCGGTCATGCCGGTCACCACATCTGCGGATTGGCATACCGCCTTTGCCGCGGTCGTGCAGGATGCACCTGCCAGCCTGACGGCGCGGTTGCACAGATTCACCCTGCCCTTGGGACAGGCGCAGGCGCTGAAAGTGGGGCAGGTGCTGCCCTTGCCGGGCTGCAGCGTTACATCGGTCCGCTTGATCGCAGCCGACGGGCGCAGCGTGGCGCGCGTGAAACTGGGGCAGATGGGCGGCAAACGGGCGGTACGGATCACGCTAGAGCAGATTGAAAAGATGCATGACCTGGTTGTCGATACCGGGGGCGACGTGCCGCTCGCTTTGCCATCTGACCTGCGGCTGCCGAACGAGGTGCCGGATGGCGGTTGAGCCGTGCCAAGGTCGGGAAACGCGCCACGGTGCTGCTGTCCGGAATGATTAAGCGTCTTTGACCGAAAGCACGTCGTCATCAGGAATCTTTATGCGGCCCGACGAAATGGCAACAGCCGTACCGCCGATCCGCACCTGACTGAGCTGCCCATCGGTCATTGCGACCACGGCCTTGATCTCTGACCTGCGGCCCATTTCGACCCCTTGTAGGACGCTGAACGGCGTTTCCTTGCCGGTGCAATGGCCATGATGCGCCAGAAGACCCGCAAACGTCACCACGGCAGAGCCAGTGGCAGGATCCTCAGGGATGCCGCCTGCAGGCGAAAACATCCGCGCCCGAAATCCATGCGTGTCGTCAGGCACGAAAAGCCAGGCGCTGATCGTCTGCGCCTGATCGGTCAGTTTCTCCCAATGGGCGCCCATCGGTCTGGCGCGCGCCAGCGCCGCGCGTGTCGCGACGGGGATCAGCAGGTAGGATGGCCCTGCCTCCCAGACTTCGGGAGTCGCCACGATAGCATTGCCAATCTCCCCGGCCTCAAGCCCAAGGGCGCGGGCTGTCAGCGCGATGTCGTCTAATGTTCGCTGCAGCTGCGGCAGAACAGGTGCGCAGAATTCGGCCGACACGACACCATTGACCCGCTGCACGGTGACCGGCACCGGACCTGCGGCCTCTTCCAGCACCATCTCGACCACGGAATCATCACGGCTTTCGGTCAGTCCTGACAGATAAATCGCGCAGCCGATGGTCGGATGCCCGGCAAAGGGAATCTCTGCTGTAGGAAAAAAGATCCGCACTTTCGCCCGGTGCGCTGGATTTTCGGGTGGCATCACGAAAATCGTCTCGGACAGGTTCAATTCGCGCGCCAAAGTCTGCATCTGGTCGGTCGACAGCCCCGCCGCATCTGGCATGATCGCCAGCGGATTGCCCAGAAACGGCGTATCGGTGAAGACGTCAAAGGTGATTATCTCGCGCAAATCACCGATCCTTTCGCAGATATGGCGCGGGTCGTGCCAAAGGTCATTTTTGCGCCAACCCATCCAATTGCCCGCGCATGCCTGCCAGATCATAGCCTGCCTTGGCGGTGGCTTCGATGATCGCATCTGTCGCCATCTGGCCTGCTTGCCCCAGCGACCAGACAATCGACGACCTTGTGCCGGAGGCGCAATAGGCCAGCACCGGCCCTGTGGCATCTTCCCAAGCGGCTTTTTGGACAGCGACCATGTCCATGTTCAGCGTCTGATGCGTGACCGGATTGACGGTAAAGCTGAGCCCGGCTGCCTTGGCTGCCGCTTCAATCGCAGCGGCCTGATGGCTGGGCGGCACTTCGCCATCGGGGCGGTTGCAGATGATCGCAGTGAAACCGGCAGCGGCGATGGCCGGGATGTCTTCTACCGCGATCTGTGGGGTCACGGCATAGTCTTGGGTGATGTGGCGGATATCCATGATCTTGTCCTTATGCGGGGGCCAAAGCGCGATCCATGCGCAGACGCAGGCCCGGTGTCAGTATCATACCTGCCAGCATCGCGACCAGAAAGACAAGACCACCGGTCCCGCCATAAGACAGCGAGGCCAGCGCCGGCCCGGGGCAGAGCCCGGCCAGACCCCAGCCCATACCGAACAGCGTCGAACCGATCACCAGATTGCGCCCGATCTTAGGTTCCGGCGGGGTCGGGAAATCTGCGGCCAGCACCGGCTTGCGCCCGATCGTGAACCGCCATGCGATGGCCATGGGGATGATCGCGCCACCCATGACAAAGGCCAGCGTCGGGTCCCAAGTGCCGAACACATCCAGCCAGCCCTGCACCTTGGTCGTATCGGTCATGCCGGAAATCAACAGGCCCAGCCCGAACAGGCTGCCGGTCAGGAAAGCAACGAAGGCGCGCATCAGATCACTCCTAAAATATGGCGGAACAGGACCACGGTCAGACCGCCCGCGCCGATGTAGAACACTGTCGCGACGATGCCGCGCAGCGACAGCCGCGAAATCCCGCAGACGCCATGGCCGGAGGTGCAGCCATTGGCGAGCCTTGTGCCGACACCTACCAGCAAACCGGCGGCGATGATCACCGCCCAATTGCCGGTCAGATTGGTCTGCGCGCCGCCCAGCGCCAATGCCGCCAGCGCCGGCACCATGACCAGCCCCGCGATCAGTGCGGCACGTTCGGCCCAATCATGCCGCCCGCTGCCATCGACCAGCCCGCCGATAATGCCCGAGGCCCCCATGACGCGCCCATTCACCAGCAGGAACAAAGCCCCCGCCAGCCCGATCAGCCCGCCGCCGATCAGGCCCATGATCCAATCGCTTTGCATCGTAAATCCTTGATATTCCGCTGATCACAGCTGGTTGATCGGCACTTTGAAATAGCGCGTGCCGTTATCTTCCGGCTCTGGCAGGTTGCCTGCGCGCATATTGGTTTGCAGCGATGGCAGGATCAGCCGGGGCATGCCCAATTGCGCATCGCGCGCCTGCCGCATCGACACGAAATCTTCCAGCGGCTTGCCCGCGCCGACATGCACATTCAGTGCCTTTTGTTCGCCCACCGTGGTTTCCCAGGCGAAATCATCGCGCCCCGGTGCCTTGTAATCATGGCCCACGAAAATCCGCGTCTCATCGGGCAGGGCAAGGATTTTCTGGATCGAGTGATACAGATCCTCCGCCGATCCACCCGGAAAGTCACAGCGAGCGGTGCCGAAATCGGGCATGAACAACGTATCCCCGACAAAGGCCGCATCGCCGATCACATAGGTCAGGCAGGCTGGCGTATGGCCCGGCGTATGCAAAACATCGGCGCGTAATTGCCCGATGTGGAACGCGTCACCATCGGCAAACAGCGCATCGAATTGCGATCCGTCACGCTGGAATGAGGTGCCTTCATTGAATATCTTGCCGAATGTATTCTGCACCACGGTGATATTGGCCCCAATGCCGATCTTGCCGCCCAGATGCTCCTGCAAATAAGGCGCGGCTGACAGATGATCCGCATGGACATGGCTTTCGAGGATCCATGCGACCTGCAGCCCCTGCTCTTTGACCCAGGCGATGATCGCATCTGCCGATGTCGTATCGGTGCGCCCGGCAGCGGGATCATAATCCAGAACCGAATCGACAATCGCGCATTGGCTGCCCTGCGGGGCGCGCACGACATAAGAGATTGTGTTGGTGGCCGCGTCGAAGAAGGCTTTGACTTCGGGTTTCATGTTGATTCTCCTTTGTAAGAAGACAATAAGTATTTCTGAAAACATTTCAATGTTGGAATGTATAAAAAAGACCTGTAGAGTGATGCCATGAGCCAAGCAATTGATTTCCAACTCGATCCGATGGATGCCGCCGCTGCGGAAGCGGCGGAATTGCTCAAGGCCTTGTCGAATCCCGGCCGCTTGCGAATTCTCTGCGCGCTGGTGCCGGGGGAAATGTCAGTGGGTGAGCTTGAAAAAGCCTTGGGCGCCAGCCAATCCTATGTCTCGGGTCAGCTGTTGCGCCTGCGCGGCGAAGGTCTGGTCGCCTGCACCCGAGAGGGGCGCAATATCCGCTATCACCTGTCGGATCCGCGGGTGCGGCCTTTGCTGGAACGGATTTACGAGGTTTTCTGCCCAGAGGCATAACCCGCCAGTTCCGCCCGCGCCACCTGCCTGCGATGCACCGCATCCGGCCCATCGGCCAGCCGCAAGGTGCGCAGATGCGTCCATTGCCGCGCCAGTGGCGTATCCTGCGACACGCCTGCGGCACCAAACATCTGCACCGCCATATCGGTGATCTTCAGCGCGACAGCGGGGGCCACCACCTTGATCTGGCTGATCCACGGGGCGGCGGCGCGTTTATCGCCCTGATCCATCATCCATGCCGCTTTCAGACACAGCAGGCGCGCCTGCTCAATCTCCATCCTTGCCGTGGCGATCAGATCGTAGTTTTCGCCCAGTTCCGCCAGACGTTTGCCAAAGGCGTCACGGCTGACGCTGCGTTCACACATCAGCGCCAGCGCCTTTTCCGCCTGCCCGATGGCGCGCATGCAATGATGGATGCGCCCGGGGCCAAGCCGGCCTTGCGCGATCTCGAAACCGCGCCCTTCGCCCAGCAACAAATGATCGGCAGGCACGCGGACATTGTCATAACGGAAATGCATATGGCCGTGCGGCGCGTCATCATGGCCGTAAACCTGCATCACGCGCAGTTTGACGATACCGGGCGTATCGGCAGGCACCACGATCATCGAATGGCGCTGGTGTTTGGGCGCGTCATCGCTGCTGCGCACCATCACGATATGCACGGCACAACGCGGATCACCGGCCCCCGTCGCCCACCATTTCTGGCCGTTCAGCACATAATCATCGCCGTCCCGCACACAGGTCATCGCGATATTGGTGGCGTCTGAACTGGCCACATCGGGTTCGGTCATCAGATAGGCCGACCGGATCTGCCCCGCCATCAGCGGTTTGAGCCAACGCTCCTTCATGGCGTCGGTGCCGTAGCGGGCGAACACCTCCATATTGCCGGTATCGGGGGCGTTGCAGTTGAACACTTCAGCTGCCAGATGGCTTTTGCCCATCTCCTCGGCCAGATAAGCATATTCGACGGTATTGAGGCTGGGA
Organism: Yoonia sp. 67-2; assembly: GCF_035117555.1. Classification (NCBI taxonomy): domain Bacteria; kingdom Pseudomonadati; phylum Pseudomonadota; class Alphaproteobacteria; order Rhodobacterales; family Paracoccaceae; genus Yoonia; species Yoonia sp. 67-2. Next base: position 19,365 of record NZ_JAYKPK010000010.1, on the reverse strand, counting down.
CCATCACGGAACGTATCCCAGAAATTCCACAGACCACGGTCGCGCGCCTTGGCCTTCAATCCTTCGAGGATGTCAGTCTGGCGCGGGGTGAATTGCCAACGATCCCCGATATCCACCTCGGCCAGAAATTCCGCATCCAGCGGTGCGATGTCATCAGCAATCATCGCCTTGACGGCGGCCAGCACCGGTTTCAGCCGCGCGGTTTGTCCCAGATCCATGATGATCCTCCCGGCACTCATGGTGCATCCGGGCGGGCCTATGTCAATCAAAGGCTTGCCTAAATTGGCATCACATGGGCGTAATAGCACCATGACAGAGGCTGCCAAAGATCTGGGACTGACCCTTGCCGCGCTCGACAGCTATCTGTCCGGTGCCGTGCCGGGCTTTGCAGGCGCGCAAGAGGTCAGCAAATTCGGCACCGGCCAGTCCAACCCGACCTATCTGATCAAAGCTGCCAGTGGGCTTTATGTATTGCGCAGCAAACCGCCCGGCAATCTGCTGCCTTCGGCCCATGCGGTGGAACGGGAATTCCGCGTGATGCAGGCCTTGGCCGACACGGCGGTGCCTGTCCCGCCGATGCTGCATCTGGCAGAGGCTGACACATCCCCCAACGGGCGGGCGTTTTTCGTCATGGATTATCTGCCGGGGCGGATTTTCTGGGACCCGGCCTTGCCCGAGGTCACAAAGACAGACCGCAGCGCCATCTATGACGCGATGAACGCAGCCCTTGCCGCGCTGCATGATGTGGATATCGCGGCTGTCGGCCTGTCCGATTTCGGCAAACCCGGCAATTATTTCGCCCGCCAGCTGGATCGCTGGGGGCGGCAATATCTGGCCAGCGTGACCGCCCCTTCGCCGGAAATGGCGCAGATCATGGACTGGCTTGCGCAGAACATGCCCGGTGATGATGGGCAGGTCGCGCTGGTGCATGGCGACTGGCGGCTTGATAATATGATCTTTGCGCCGGACGCGCCCAAAATCAGCGGCGTGCTAGATTGGGAATTATCTACCCTTGGTCACCCTCTGGCCGATCTTGCCTATCAATGTATGCAATGGCGGCTGCCCAATGACGGCAAGATGCGGGGCTTGGGCGGAATCGACCGCGCGGCCATCGGCCTGCCCACGGAACAGGAATATATCGCCGCCTATTGCGCCCGCCGCAATCTGCCCGGCATCGACAATTGGGCGTTTTATCTGGTCTTTGCCTTCTTCCGGCTCGCCGCGATCCTCGCCGGTGTCGCGGCGCGTGCGCAGGGCGGCAATGCCTCCAACCCCGAACTGGCCCGCGCCTATGGTCAGGCTGTGCCTGCGCTTGCCGCATTGGCCTTACAGGTCACAAGCGACGGGCCTTAACCCAGCATCAACCCCAAGGCGACGGTCATCAACCCGAGGACCGAGACGAACAAAGCCCCGAGGTTGACCGGCAGCACCTTGCCCATCCGCGCGCGCAGATCGGCATCCGACAGATTGGCGCGTTTCGCGCGGACCACCATCACAATGCTGTAAACGATCCCCAAGAGGCCAATCACCGACAGGCCCGCCCCGATTGCAACGATGATATCCATGCGCTTCTCCGCTGTTTTGCCTGCCCTAGCGCGCGCCGCGCTGCGCTGCAAGGGTTGCGGGCCAAGGGACCACAAGCTAACAACCCCCAACCCGTCAGGAGAGCGTCATGAACGATTCAATCACCGAAACCACATCCTCTGTCGCCGCAGAAGAGCTGCGCCAGTTCATCGAACGCTTTGAGCGGCTGGAGGCGGAAAAGAAAGACATCGCCGACGCCCAGAAAGAAGTGATGGCAGAGGCCAAAGGCCGCGGCTACGACACCAAAGTCCTGCGCAAGATCATCGCAATCCGCAAACGCGACGCGAATGATCTGGCCGAAGAAGAAGCCGTGATGGACCTGTATATGTCCGCGCTGGGCATGTCGTAACCCCCATCTTCCGAGTATAAATATCCTCGCGCGGCGCGCATAAAAGTTTTCCGGCGCGACCCGTCAGCGGAACGGCAACAGCAACTCGACCCCCGGCATCGCGGCGATCACGTCCAGATCCTGTTCGTAAAGCCGGGTCAGATGGGCAACCATATCGGCATCAAGCTCTGGCAGATCGATCTCATCCTCGATCACCTCGGGCAGGGCATGATCGGCCCAGATCGCGGCGATCATGTCATGGCGCTGGGCCTCCGTCGCATCGGGGTTTTGCCCGTATCGCGCGGTCAGGGCGGTCAGCCCTTCGGGGGTCAGCACATTCGCCAAAAGATCCAGTCCGCCGCTGATCTGCGTCTGCGGATCAGCCCCTGACAGGCGGCGGATCAACTGGTCCCAAAGCAACGGCGTATCCTCATTGCACCAGATTGTCAGCGGCGTCTCGGGCGCGCCTTGCTTGATCCGGCGGATCACATCGGACCAGCGCAGGTCATCCGGGCCAAGAATGCCAAGATAATCCTCCAGCCTGCCCAGCTTCACCCGGCGCATGGTTTCCTGTAGGAAACTCGCCGGATTGCGGATTGCGAAAAACAACGCAATCTCATCATCGGGAAACAGCCGGTGCAGGGCGCGCACTTTGGTTTCGGCCTGCGGATAGACCATGTCATGGTCGAAAATCCTTGTCGGCACGCAGATGAAATTATCATTGCTCAGGACCAATCGCCGCAGGGTCTCTGTCTCCATGATCGCATCAAGCAGGATGTCGCGGGCATCGGGGTCAGGCTCGGTTCCGGCAATACTCTGGATCGCCTCGCGGATCAGGACACGGTATTTACTGGGGCCGGGTACGCCGATTCCCTGCTGCAACAGCACATCGGCATTCTTCAGCACGGATTTGAGCAAACGATCCTCGTCGGTGCAATTGGCGCCGATGTGAAAAGCAATCTGCATAGCTGGTCCTTTGGTTTGCGCTGCGATACAGCATAACGGGCATTCTGGACAGTGAAACCTGTTTCAATTATGGCAGTCAAATGTCCGATGAAAACCGTCAGATTTATACCGGCAGGCTGCAACGGCGATGGATTGATCCGTGGTCGATAGGGGCCGTGGCGATTGCTGTCATGGTGCTGGTGCCGATTGTCGCGGTGGTCTGGTTTGCGCTGACGCCCACGGAAAACATCTGGCCGCATCTGATCAGCACGACCTTGCCACGCTATCTGTCCAATACCGCTGTGCTGATGTTCAGCGTCGGCGCTTTGGCCGCTGTCGTCGGGACCGGGGCAGCCTGGCTGATCGTCATGTACCGCTTTCCGGGACGCAGCCTGTTGCAATGGGCGCTGCTGATGCCGCTCGCGGTGCCGGCCTATGTCGGTGCCTATGCGCTCGTGGATTTTCTGGAATATGCAGGCCCGGTGCAAACCGCCCTGCGCGACACCTTTGGCTGGCAATCACCGCGCGATTACTGGTTCCCCGCGATCCGCACCCGGCCTGCGGCAGCTCTGGTGCTCAGCGCCGCACTTTACCCCTATGTCTACATCCTCGCGCGTGCCGCATTCCGCGAACAATCCGGTGCGGCATTCGAGGTCGCGCGCGCCTTGGGGGCAGGGGCCTGGGGCCGGTTCTTCCGCGTCGGTCTGCCCTTGGCGCGCCCGGCGATTGCCGCAGCGGTGGCCATCGTGATGATGGAAACCGTCAATGATTTCGGCACGGTGGATTATTTCGCCGTGCAGACGCTGACGACCGGGATCTTCTCGGTCTGGCTGCAGGCGGGCAATCTGGGGGGGGCGGCGCAACTGGCCACCACGATGCTGACTGTGATCGTCCTGCTGGTGCTGGCCGAAAAGCTCAGCCGCCGCAAGATCCGGGTCTTCGGCTCGGCCCGCGGCACCCGCCCCGTCGCGCCCGAGGATCTGGCGGGATGGAAAGCCTGGACCGCCACCGCCCTTTGCCTGTTCCCGGTGCTGGTGGGATTCGTGCTGCCCGTCACCGTGATCATGAGCCATGCTTTTGATGCAGGCATGTGGGTTGCCCCCGGCCTGCGCCGCGCGGTCACCCATACGATCACGGTCGGCGGCATCGCGGCTGTGCTGACGGTGGTGGGCGGTGTGTTCATGGTCTACGGCGTGCGCCTGTCGCGCCGCGATCTGCCCCGGCTGCTGATGCCGGTGACGGCGATCGGCTATGCCGCACCCGGCGCCGTGCTGGGGCTGGGCATTCTGGTGCCGCTCGCGGCTTTTGATAACCGGCTAGCCGATGCCATGGTCGCGCTGGGCTTTGCCGATCCGGGGCTGATCTTTACCGGATCGGCCGCAGCATTGGTGCTGGCCTATGTCGTGCGCTTCTTTGCCATCGCGCAAGGCACCGCCGATGCCGCGCTGGGCCGGGTGCCGCCCAGCCTGCCAATGGCCGCACGATCCCTGGGGCGGACCGCGGGCGGCACGTTGCGCGCTGTGCATCTGCCCTTGGTCCGCGCCTCGATGGGATCGGCGCTGCTACTGGTCTTCGTGGATATCGTGAAGGAACTGCCCGCAACCCTGCTTTTGCGGCCCTTCAACTATGAAACGCTGGCCACACGGGTGCATGCCAAAGCCTCACTCGAAAACCTGTCAGAGGCGGCACCGGCCGCGCTGATGATCACGCTGGTTGGTCTCGCCGCCGTGGCGCTGCTGGCGCGCACCAACAGGTAAGACGGCAGGAAAAATAATTGCACGATTTGCGTCAGATCGGCATTGCCAGACCGCATTTCCCCCTGCTATATGCCCGCAACCGGAGCAAATCCCCGGCACCAGTGCCCCTATAGCTCAGCTGGTAGAGCAACTGATTTGTAATCAGTAGGTCCGCGGTTCGAGTCCGTGTGGGGGCACCAGAAAAATCATAAAAATCAATAGGTTAAGTGTGTGACGGTTTTTGTTCGTCCGACTGTCCGAATTGGTCCGAGTTGGACAGACTTCTTAAATGTGTATCTGTGGTGTCCGAAAGCGGCAGTTTGTCGCCGCCTTCGTCTGAGAAATAGACACATACTGTCCGGGAGTGACTGGGGCGAAATCATTGACTTTCTTCGAATGAATATCTGTGCGAAGAAAACAAGAACAAACGGAGGCCGATATGGGCGCGAACTCAAAGATAGAGTGGACAACCCACACCTTTAATCCTTGGTGGGGGTGTGTGAAGGTCTCCGAAGCGTGTAAGCACTGCTATGCTGAAAGCTGGGCTAAGCGGGTTGGCCAAGATGTTTGGGGACCAAAGTCCGACCGCCGAATGTTTGGTGACAAGCACTGGTCGCAGCCGATCAAATGGAACAGAGATGCGGCAGGCCTTCAGGAACGACCGCGAGTATTTTGTGCATCGATGGCAGATGTGTTTGAAGATCGACCTGAACTTGTTGAACCTCGTGCTCGACTATTTGAGCTGATAAAAGCAACCCCACATTTAGATTGGTTGCTGCTCACAAAGCGCCCGCAGAATGTTTTATCTCTCGCAGACTGGGGAGGGGAATGGCCTGACAATGTGTGGCTTGGCACGACGGTAGAGTTGCAGGCGCGTGCAGACGAGCTTTTGCCTTATCTAGCTGCTATTCCCGCAAAGGTTAAATTTATATCGGCAGAGCCGCTCTTAGGCCCCCTGATTATTGATCACTGGTTGGAGAGTTCGATTGATTGGGTCATTACCGGAGGCGAAAGTGGCCCCAAAGCCCGTCCGGCAACCCCAGATTGGTTCCGGTCTCTCTTAACACAATGTATGGCGAATCAAGTCGCTTTCCATTTTAAGCAATGGGGGGACTGGGCCCCAGGGAACGGTCTGAATTTACCCGCTGCCAAAAAAAGGATGGCTCAGGACGGAACAGAAATGGTTCGTGTTGGCAAAAAGCTGGCAGGCCGCGTATTGGACGGGAAAGAGTGGGACGGTCTTCCGAAGGTGAAAACAGCGTAAACAGCGAACCCACTAATCTTTTTGAGGGGGCCGACCTCGGTCGCAAGCCTACGAAAGTGTCGTCATTGATAGAGGGCGCGACAATTCCGCAGACTTGGCGAACACCACCACCGATACAGTCTAACGATAAAAGCCTATTGATAGCAGATTATTTGAAGAACTTTCAGAGGGTTACTCGCGGCGGATTGTATATAGATGGTTTTGCTGCGCCGCAGAGCAGAGAACATACATCAGCTTGGACGGCACGTCGTGTGTTGGAGATTAAGCCACCTCGACTTCGTCGCTGCTGGCTATGCGAAATGGACCCTGCAGGCTTGTTGCAACTGCAAGAACTGAAGCGAGCGCACCACAAAACATACAGTCCGCGACACGTCCATGTAATGCCTGGTGACTTCAATAAGACCGTACGGATGATTTTGCAGACGCCCTACATGACCCGCAAGACTGCTGTCTTTGTACTATTGGATCAGCGAACCACAGAATGTCATTGGGCCACGGTTCAAGCAATTGCTGGCCGAAGTGGTAGATACAAAATTGAAATGATGTATTTTCTAGGCGTCAGCTGGCTTCACCGATCATTGAAAAGCTCAAGCACACCGGCTCGCATCGCTGAAATAAATCAGTGGTGGGGTGGGGATGATTGGGGCGACCAGCTGCATCTTTCCCAAGTTGATTTTGCGAAGATGTTTGCCGGTCGCTTCGCCGAAGAACTTGGCTATCGATTTGTAAACTACTACCCTGTCTATCAAGATAAGGCAGCTTCACGTAAATCGTTCTATCTGATCCATGCAAGCGACCACCCTGAGGCTCCAAAGCTGATGGGCCGTTCTTATGTTCGCGTCATCAAGGATTTGCCTGGTCTCTCGGCCAATGCACAGCGCACGTTTGACTTATGATTTGTAATCAGTAGGTCCGCGGTTCGAGTCCGTGTGGGGGCACCATTTTTCAAACAGATATGCCCGTCCAATCAGCCTCGCGCCATTGTCAGCCTCTGTTGGCCTCGCCGGTCACCGGTCCCGACAGATCTGCCGTGCTCACCCGCGCGTCCCCCAAGGCGGGCGTGCCGGTCGACAGATCTGCGCACCGGCGCGGCAATCCCTGTGTCAGGGCCAGGGATAATCTGCAATCGTGATGCCATCGGCGGCCAGTTCCTGTGCCACGACGCGGCGGTAGGCGACCACATCTTCGATCGGGATCGCACGGCGGGCATTCACCTCGGCCTCGGTATAGGGGGCGGCGCTGCCATCGGAATATTGGGCGAGGATGAAATTCATCACCTCGGCAATCTCCGCATTGCTCAGGCTGGCCGAAATCACACCCGGCACATGCATCATATAGGTCCGGCCAATATCGCTGTTTGCAATATGGCCAACAGAATCCGGAAAGGCCGGCACTTCGCCATCCGGCGTGCCCAGCCCCGCCGTGCCGTGGCAGCCAGAGCAGCGCAGCACGAAATTGGTCTGCGCCGAATAGCTTGTCTCGGGCATGACGTCACGGGCAACAGGGCGGATGCCATTGCCGGACCAATTGCCGCGTTGGGCCTGCGCGGGCAGGGCGAGCGTGACGGTCAGGCCGACCGCCAGCGCACACAGCGTAAAGGATGATGTCATGGCTATTCCTCGGGTTTGCGCATCGCCAGAAGATCGGCGTGGCTTGGTGGATCGCTGCGCAGGGCGGCCAGTGTTTCGGGTGACAGGCTCTGATCCTCTGCGCCGAAACTGGCGAGAATATGATCGGCAATCGCGATGATCTCTGCATCCTCCAGATTGGCTTGCCTTGGCATCGAGACGCCGACAAAGGTCTGGCCATCCGCCTCGATCCGCCCGGCCAGCCCCGACAGGATCACGCCGCCCAGATAGGTCGGTGCGTCATCGCCCATCGCCTGCCAGAATGCGGGCCGGTCGAGTTTCGGCGCGAAGCCGGGGATGCCCTCACCTGCCGCGCCATGGCAGGCACCGCAGGCACCCGCAAAGATTTCAGCCGGGTCCGCCAGCGCGGGGAGTGCTGCGAAAGTCAGGCAGCCCCACAGGGCTGCCGTTGATCTTGCGTGCAATGTCATCAGGTCGCCTGCCCAACCACGACCGAGACGGTGCAATAATAACCCTGGGCATCGGTATTCGCCATGCACCAGTTGATGTCGTTATAAAGCCCCATCCGGTAACCGGGCCGTTCACGTTCGGACCGGAAACAGAAGGTTGCGGTGTTGTTCATCGCCTTGCCGCAGCAATCATTATAGCTGACGAGATAGTCACGCTCATCCTCTGGATTGTGGCAGGTCCCGACCCAGGAGACGGAGGAGGCTTCGGAGCCAACAGGGCAGGATGTCATCGATCCGCCGGTTTCTTCGCAAAGATACCCATCCAGCGCGCAATTGCGCCAATAGGCACAGATATCGCCGCCTTCGCCAGCGGCATGGGCGCGCCGGTCAAACGGCAGGATCGGGGTCACGGCCACGGCACCGACGATGGTGCCGCCAAGCCGGGCCAGAAAGCTGCGCCGTCCATGGCTGCGGGCCTGCGCCCGGCTGCCGGTTTCGGCGGCACGGTCCAGCCGGTTCAGGATTGTGTCGATCAGTTTTGTCATTGGCTTTCTCCGGTTCAGATGGGCTGGGGCAGGGGCTGCTGCATCTGCACAAGCGCCTGCACAGACGGCACGCGCATTTCAGCAGCGGTAAAAAGGCTTTCGAGTTGTTCGCGGTTGTTCACGAGACCTTTGGCGCGGATCTGGCCTGTCTCGTCGATCAGCACGGCGAAGGGCAGTTTGGCCACCTTGAACGTCAGGCCAAGGTCGGGCGACAGGACATAGGGAAAATCCGCCAGCCCTTCATTCGCGATCAGGTCGCGGTGTTTGGCGGCTTTCCCGTCCGAGGCCAGCACGATGTCGAGCCAGTCTTTTTCCGACCCTTTCATCGACCGCAAGGTGGGCAACAGCGCCTTGCAGATCGGGCAAGAGGTGGAAAGGAAAAAGAACATCTGGCTGCGACCGGGGGCGGATTTGCCTAAGGTTACCTCGGCCCCATTCAGATTGGGCAGGGTCAGATTCGGGACCTGCGTGCCCATATCGGGGCCTGCGTCGGAAATCATCGCACCGACCGGGGTGACCCGTTCAAACAGCACGCCGATCTGGCGCGACAGGGCCAAAGTGGCCGCGATCTGAACCAGCATCACGATCCAGAGCGCGATCACCAGAAATAGAAGAAGCGTTGTCATATTCAGCCTTTCTTTTGATTTTGTGCCGCGGCCCGGCGCATCTGGCCGCGGTTGGCGTCAAGATGTTCCATCACGAAGATCGCAAACCACAGCGTCAGGGCGATCAGCACTGCCGCCGCCGCCTGCATCGGCGCGACCTGCCCGGTAGGGACAGAGGCCACGCCAAGCGCGATCAGCGTCAGGGCGGCATTACGCCCCAGCGTGACGGCGGAAATCAGCTGTGGTGGGCCACCGCAGCCGCAATGGATGCTGGTTTTGCCCGCCCGCAATGCTGCGAACATCGCGAGCCCGTAGCCGGCAAACAGCACACCGGCCAAAAGCGCGCCGAAACTCCGGCTCAGCGGCAACAGCAAGAACAGGATGCTCAAAGCCTCGACCGTCGCAAGGAACCGCACGGCTGGCGCGGTCCAGCTTTCCGGGATCAGATCGTAGTCGCGGGCAAAGCCGACCACTTCCCAGAAGGCAGATGTCTTGTGCCAGAAGGCCTGCAGCAGGATCACCACGATCAGCGCCGTGCCCGCCAGCCCGAACAGGGCCGTGACATCAGCAAACAGCGTCATTCCGCTGTCGCCATCATGGAGATGGAGCCGATACCTTCGAACGTATCGACATGACGGGCGGCGAAACGTGCGCCGGGATCGATGTCATAGACATAGATGGAATCGCCACCCGCCCCATAAAGCCGTGGGGTTTCGCCCTGCGCCATCAGCAGCGAGTTTTCCCCGTTGGAATTCGAGCGATAGAGCAATTCGCGGGCTTCGAAATCATAGGCCCAGATCTCGGTCGATTCGTCCTTGTGCGACCCGTCATAGGCATCGCCATGCATCAGCACGAAGAGCGTGCCGGTGCCTGCGTGATAGGTGATCAGTTCAGAGCCGGTCGGTGCGAAATTGCCGTCGATTCCGTCTGTCATCGCGATTGTCTCAGTCAGCACCGGCACATCGCCGCTGTCATCGACGACAAACAGATTGCCCTCGTAAGAGGCGAAAACCATCATCTCACCCACGCGCGCACCATTGGTGAACAGGGCATCGCCATCAGGATCAAAGATCACTTCGGACCGGGCCGGGTCACCAAAGCTGCCATCCGCACCCCAGGTAAAGCTGGCGAAAGTGCCGTCGCCGCAGATCGTGGTAAATTTCGGCCCGGTCACCGCGGGGATCATGATCCAGCAGCCCGGTGTCGGAATTTCGGCCAGCACCTCGCCCGCCGCCAGATCAACGACCGTCACAGAGGTCGCAGGCGTGGCATTCTGCACCAGCAGGTATTTTTCGTCATCGACCAGCGACATCAGCCCCGGCTGCACCTCGACCATCGCGATTTTCGCGGGGATTTCGATTTCGCGGGTGACGCTGGCGGTCTGCACATCGAATTCCTGCACGACAGATGTGCGGGTGCCATAAACGATCCGTTCCAGATAGTTGGATGCGGAAAACAGCGTATCGCCCGCATCATTCAGCACCATCAGCGCCTGCATGCCGGGGCTGACATTGCCCTTCATCGCCAGATCATCGGCCCCGACGATGAAAATATTGCTCGCACCGCTCCAAGACGAATCCACTGCGAAAAGGTTCGGGCCGGGGGCGATTGCCTCTTCCACCGTCAGGGTCTCGGGCTCGATCGGGGCGGGCACATCCTGCGCCATGGCCTGCGCCGCAAGACCGGAAAGGGTCACGGTCAGCGCTGTTCTAAGAATCATCGTCTGTCTCCTGATTGGTATGGGTGATGCCAAGCTAGGCGGTGCAACAGACGGGCGGCTATCCAGCCGGACCCCCGAAATGCGCTGAAAATTTCATCAGTTTTGTGACAATCAGGACGCAACACCCTTGCCCAACTGGACTTCCGCCCTAGCGGGGCGGGTGATTGCTCCTGCATGGCAAAAGGATATCGCGATGGATGGTTTGATCGACCTGCAAAACAAGGCCAGCGACCGGCCCGAGATCCGCACCGGCCACTATCAGCATCATGTGCTGCAAGAAGATGCGTTATGCGGCTGGCAACAGGAATATCATCTGCTGCAAGGCGGCGCTTTCCATGGCGAGATCGCGCAGATCGATTTTGGCGACATCACGATTTTCCGTGAAAAGACCAACCTGCCACTGATCAACCGCTTTTGTCTGCCGCAGGATAAGGTCAATCTTGCCGCCGCACTGCCGGGCAGCGCCGATGCGATCAACCATTATGGCGAGTATCACAAAGGCGAAACCTTCCTGCTGCATTTCGCCGAAGAACGTGAAGTCATGGTCACCGGCCCGCTCGATATGATCGGGGTGACCTTCACGCCCCCAGCGGCACTGGCCGAAACCACGCATTACTGGCACCGCATCGCGGGGCAGACGAGCGATTTCATCACATGGATCGCGCTCTTGCTGGGCAGTTTCGCGCGCAGCAGTGACGTGACCGATCTGCACCGGATCGCGCCTTTGTTGATTGCTGACAGGCTCAGCTTTGTGATCGATGCGCTGGTGCCGGACACAGGCCGCGTCAGCAAGCCAAAGCGCAGTAACCCCGCCGCAATCGTGCGGGCCTGTCTGGATGGGATGCGACATATACCGCAATCGGACCTGTCGGTGGTTACTTTGGCGCAAAGGCTCGACCTGCCTGCCGCCGCCCTGCGTCAGGCCTTTCGTGACACGCTGGATCAGGACCTTGACGCGATGCTGGTGGCGCTGCGGATGTCGCATGTCCACCGTATTCTCGCCCGCGCGGATGCTCGCGCTGTCACCGTCTCGGCGGTCGCGGCCGATCACGGATTTCTGCATTGGGGGCGGTTCGCACAACGCTACCGGGCGATGTTCGGCGAATTGCCGGTGGCAACCCTGCGCCGGTCATCGGCCAGCAGCTAAAGGGGGCGACACAAAAGCACCGCCCCGTCTGGTGTCAGAGCAGCGCCAGCAGCTTTTCCGCCGCTTCCTCAGAAGAGGCGGGGTTCTGCCCGGTCACCAACTTGCCATCAACCACCACGAAAGAGGCCCAGTCGGGGCCTTTGTGATAGGTGCCGCCATTGGATTTAAGCATATCCTCGACCAGAAATGGCACGATATCGGTCAGGCCAACGCCGTCTTCTTCGCTATTGGCAAAGCCGGTGACGGTTTTGCCATCGACCAGCGATTTGCCGTCATTGGCTTTGGTGTGTTTGAACACGCCGGGCGCATGGCAGACCGCGCCAATCGGGCGGTCCTGCGCGGCAAAAGCTTCGATCAAGGCAATGCTATCGCGATCTTCGGCCAGATCCCACAACGGGCCGTGCCCGCCGGGATAGAACACCGCGTCATAATCAGCGGCTGACACGCCGGAAAGCGCGACGGTCTGCGCCAGCGCCTGTTGTGCATCGGCGTCTTCTTTGAACCGTTTGGTCGCCGCGGTCTGGCTGTCATCGCCGTCGCTGGCCGGGTCCAGCGGTGGCTGGCCGCCTTTGGGCGAGGCCAAGGTGATCTCGGCACCGGCATCCTTGAACACGTAATAGGGTGCTGCGAATTCTTCGAGCCAGAAACCGGTTTTCTTGCCCGTGTCGCCCAATTGATCATGCGATGTGAGGATCATCAGAATTTTCATAATGTTATCTTCCTTCTTGAATTTTATTTGTGATGCAGGGCATCGCTTGCTGTCTGCCCTGTCAACGCCCGCAACCGCCGCGCTGTTCCTGCGGATGTCGCAGCGTCGTACAGGTCTGTGGCCCCGGCATTGCAGCGGTCAATGTCGATATGCGCCTCGCAATCGGCACCGTGCTGGGTGATCTGCCCACCTGCGGCCAGCACCAGATGGCGGATACCGGTGTTTTCGCTGGCAAAGTAAAGATCCGCCGTACGCACCCCGATCCGCTGCGCCGCAGCCAATCCGTCAAGAAACAAGGCCCTGCCGAAACCGCGCCCCTGATAGGCATCCTCGACAGAAATCCCGATCTCGGCATGGGCATCCTTACCCGGAAAGATCTCCAGCACACCCACGACACGGCCATCCGCCTTGATCCCCAGCACGATATCGGGACCAGCCTGATCGGCGATCATGCGGATAGATTGATCCGGCAGGGCCGCCATGAAGCGGCGCTGGCGCGATGCGCGCCCGAGCCGCAGATAATGCGACCCCAACGTGCGCCGCCAGTCGACAAGCGTCCCCGCCAGCAAGGTCGGGTTTGGTGCTGCAATGACATCGGTCATCTGAGTTCTTTTCACCAGTGATTGTTTCTCATCCTCATATAATGCCGCATCGCGGCAATATGAGAGGGGCGGACGCAGCGTCAGCGCGGATTTTACCCCGTGCAACCAGATCAGTGTCGCAGCCCCGGCAGGGAACGAAGGCACCCCAGCGCGGGTTTCATTCTCAACGCCCTGCGCGCGGCCCAAAGGAGAACCGGATGAATCACCCTGATCTGCCCCGGCTCATCGTCGTCGGCGCCTCTGCTGGCGGTATGGATGCGCTCAAGACGCTTGTGGCGCAATTCACGGCTGACTTCCCCGCCCCGGTCCTGATCGTCAATCACATGAGCCCCGAGACGACAGGCGATATGCTGGTCCAGATCCTTGACAGGGCCGGGCCGCTGCACTGCCAGCACGCCGATGATGGGCTGCGTTTCGTGGCGGGCCATATCTATGTCGCCCGGTCGGACCAGCATATGATGATCGAAGGCGACAGTATCGTGCTGAGCAAAGGCGCGCGCGAAAACCGGTCACGCCCGGCGATTGATCCTTTGTTCCGCTCGGCGGCGGTGGCGCATGGCAACCGGGTGATCGGCGTGATCCTGACCGGCTATCTGGATGACGGCACCAGCGGCATGATGGCGATCAAGCGGTGTGGCGGCATCTGCATCGCGCAGGACCCCGCTGATGCGACCCACCCGGACATGCCGCAATCTGTCATCGCCAATGTCGGCGTGGATTACTGCCTGCCGGTGGCGCGCATGGGGTCGCTGCTGACCAAGCTGGTCCGCGAACCGCCGCCACCGCAGATCGCGCCGCCGGAGGATATCGTGATCGAATCCCGGATCGCCCGGCGGGTGCTCAGCGATCTGCCCTCGGTCGAGCGTTTGGGCGATCAGGTGCCGTTCAACTGCCCCGATTGCGGCGGCGTGCTGTGGCAGATCAAGGATGGCGCCTTCCTGCGCTACCGCTGTCATACCGGTCATGCTTTCAGCTCTGCCGTGCTGCTGGCGGTGCAATCGGCCAAGATCGAAGAAACGCTCTGGTCCGCGCTGCGGATGTTCGAAGAACGGCAGAACCTGCTTGCAACCATGAACACGCGGTTGGAAGGGAAATCCTCTGCCGCGCTCGTCGAACGGGGAAAGGATGCGCAGGTCCATATCGAACGGATCCGCGCGATGTTGAAAGCGATCGATACGCCTGTCGATGTGATGAAAGCGGCCCAACCCCACGATTGACCCCGCCTGTTATCGGCTAGCAGCGGTCTGATATTGCCTGAAATGGCAACCTGTCCTGAACTGACCCCGACAGGCGGGCATTGGGGTTCCGCCCTTATCTTATATGAGGATGATCGGATCATGCCGGATTTCGGTTTTGCGAACAGGTTTTTTGGGCGGCTTTGCGGTGTGGCGGCGGTGGCAATCGCTATGACCGCAATCGCCCCTGCCGCATGGGCAGTGAACCCCGCCTGCGGGGATGCGATCCGCATCGCGCCGGGCGATACATTGCAGCGCGTCGCGAATTACTGCGAGACCAATCTTTCCGCGCTGCTGGCCGCCAATCCGGACATCACCCGGCCAGACCGCATTCATGTCGGGCAATTGATCTATATGCCGGGGCGGAACGCCGCTGCCCCTGTCTATCGGCCGCCGGTGGCCGCAGCACCACCCGCGACATCCTGGGGGCAGGGGTCCTTTGCGCGCTGCGGCGCATCGGTGCAGGTCCGCCCCGGTGAAACCTTTGGCGGTATCGCGCGGCGCTGTGGTGTCAGCGTCGGGCAATTGCGCGCGGAAAATCCGCAGTTGCGCAACACCAACCTGATCTATTCCGGCATGACCCTGCGGGTCCCATCCACATTGGCCCCGCAGCCGGGACGGCCCGCCCCGGCGCCTGTCGCGCAGAGCCTGCG
The DNA here is from genome assembly GCF_035117555.1 of Yoonia sp. 67-2. Classification (NCBI taxonomy): domain Bacteria; kingdom Pseudomonadati; phylum Pseudomonadota; class Alphaproteobacteria; order Rhodobacterales; family Paracoccaceae; genus Yoonia; species Yoonia sp. 67-2. Next base: position 4,254 of record NZ_JAYKPK010000010.1, on the reverse strand, counting down.
CGTCATCGGCACGATCACCGGCGAAGGGCGGAGCTGTCAGTCCCTGCGCGGCGATGACGGGACACTTTACACCATCGCAGGCACAGCGACCCGGCCTTTGCGCCCCGGTGACCGGGTCGAAGTCACCGGCACCCGCACCGGCAATTCCATCTGCGGGCAGGGGGTGGCCATCAGCGCCAGCCAGATCCTGCTGCTCGACAGTGGCGCGCGCCCGGTCATCGACGTGACCGGCACGATCACCCGCGAAGGGATCACCTGCACGGCGGTGCGCGGCGATGATGGCAGGCTTTACACATTGGCAGGCCAGACGGCGGGGTTTCAGCCCGGCGACAGGGTCCGCATCACCGGCGATCAGGCCCAGGCGTCTTTCTGTCAGCAGGGAACCACAATCAATCTGCTGTCGATCCGGTCAGCCTGGTAGGGGTCAGAATTCCGATCTGACCGACAAACCGGCAGACAGCGCATCGCGGGTAAAGCGGCTGACATTGCTGTCAGTCGCGGTCGCGGTGACCGACAGGACCGGGGTGAAACCGGCATAGCTGACCTGCGGAAACCCGATGTTCAGCGTGGCAAAAACGCTGGTATCCTGCCGCCCGCCGGGGACGGACAACAGCAGGCGATAATCCGGGTAATCCGCCCATGTCACGCCGCCTGCCATGCTCAGGCTGACGGGGCCCACGGGGGCGGCCATGGCATAGCTGACCTGTGCCGTCCAATCGGTCGTGATGTAATTGAGGTTGTCGGCGTCACTGCTGCCATAGCTCAGCGATGTGCGGATCAGGTCATCATTGGGCAAAAGGTAAGCCAGCGACGTGCCGGCATTGGTCCGGGTGACCCGCCCGATGCGGCGCAGATCATATTCGGTCCAGCTGCGCCCCAATGACAGGGTCAGTTCGGCCCTTTCACCCAGCGGCACGCGCCGGTCCAGATCGACGCCCCAGATATCGTATTTCTGCACCTCGGTCATCAAGGTGAAGGAATCCAGATCGCGGTAATCCACCATCGTATAGGATAACTGCCCGCTGATGCTGCCGCTGCCCAGTACACGGTCATGGCGCAGGTTGAGTTCGGCGACATTGGTCGACAAAGCCTCGTCCGGGACATCGACATCATCGGTGATCCGCACGCGGGCCGCCTGATATTGCGCGCCGATCAGCGTGCGGCTGGTCGCGTTTTCCTGCAACCGATAGGTCGCCCCCAGCGTCAGCGATCCGCGCCAGCCCGCCAGCGCCTGTGCGTCATCCGACAAGGTACCGGTCGGATTGCCGGGGGCCGAGGCGACACTATCCGCAGCCCCGCCATTGATGTTGGAGGATGGTGCCAAGGTTGCCCCAAAGTCAAACGACCACGGGTTGCGTTGCCGGACCAGCCTTGCATCGGCCAGCGTCTGCGTGCGGTCTTCGGGGGTCGGGGCGGCAATCAAGGCGCGGCGCAGCCAGAACGTCGCCAGGGTAAACCTTTCCTCATTCGCGGCGGCAAGGGCGGTCAGGCGCGCGGCCTCATATCTTTGGGCATCGGTCTGCGACAGCGCGAAAGCGCGCCCCCCCGCGATCCTGCCTGCGCGCGCATCACCTTGCTGCGGGGCGGCGGCAGCGACGATGGTCAGCGCGATGCGGTCATCCGGCGCTTGCGCCAGGATCGCCTCGGCAATGTCGCGCGCGAGTGTCGGGTCGCCAGCGAACAAGGCCTCCGAGGCAAGCGCGCGCGCATCATCCAGCGACAGGTCAAGCGTGGTTTGTGCGTTGGCTGTGGCGGCAAGTAGAAAAGCCGCCGCAGCGATTGCAGTCAGTTTAATCATTGAGTGTGTTGACGCTGTCACAGACGACAGGCGTGCTGCCGCATTGATCAAGAACGAAGATGCCATATTCTTCTTCTTTGTCGAGGCCGGGAAGGAAGTCCCCGGTCAGCCTTATCCCTCCGGCGACGCCCGCTGCATTGCTGCCGCCAAAGGTGCCGGCGTAGGTCCCGAGGCTGTCTTCTGCCCGGTTTTCCACGCCACCGGCAAACGAGCCGTTCGCCGCAATTGGTGCCGGGACCAAGAAGATGCTTGGCATCGGGTCGCCAGCGTCAAACAATCCCGTCACAGTATCGCCAAAGGTCCGGCCATCGACGATTCCATTGACTGCGCCATTCGTAAAATCGGCGTTCAAAAAGACGTCCCCGGTGACACGCACAGCGCGCCCCGGCAGGCGTTCGCCGGTTTGATCGGATGGCAAAGTCCCGTCGCGGGTGCCGATATTCAGCATGCCAACATAGGTCCCGGCATAGCTGGCAAGGCCTTGGGCAGGGGCGGTATAGGTCCCGGTCTGACCAAAGGTGGTTCCACCGAAATATTTGGTGAACTGGCCGCCATCCATGACCAGCGACGCCTGCACAGAACCGTCAGCGGAGCTGCGGTAAAACGCTGTGACGAACCGGTCCAACGGGTCGTCCTGTGTCGTGAAGGCAAGATAGCCCGGCACAAGAAAGCGATCATCACGGGCGTAAACCGCGTCCAATGTATTTGCGTCCAGCGTGATGCGGATAACCATCGTGTCAGTGGCGGCGGCATAGGACGCCGCTTTCAGATCGCCCGCGATGGCTTCTGGCACGATATTGACGGGCGCTGGCGGCGCTGCGCTTTCGTCAAGAACGCTGACAGCATCGCAAGCGGAAAGGACGGCCAATGCCATCATGGCAATAACAAGTCTGGTCACAGCATCGGCCTCTTGTTGTTTATTTTCCATGACCATTCTGCCGCATCGCCTGACTGTCAACGCCTGACCTGCACACGTCCTGATTGAGACTGCGCTATGAGGTTTTGCCACAACACCGCTTTGCCTATAGTGGCGCGATAGAATCCCCCGAACCGGAGAATAGAATGCCCATCACCCCCGACCAGCAGGCCGAAATCGACACTTTGCGTGCCAACCCACAGCCCACCCTGCGCGCCGTGGCGCCGGGGATGGAGGCGCATCTTTACAAGGCTTATGACGTGCTGGACCACGGCTTTGTCCGGGTGATCGATTACATGGGCGATGATGCTGCGATCTGTCAGGCGGCGCGGGTGTCTTATGGCCGTGGCACCAAATCGGTGCAGAATGATGAAGGGCTGATCCGCTATCTGATGCGGCACTGGCATTCCACCCCGTTCGAGATGTGCGAGATCAAGCTGCATGTGAAACTGCCGGTCTTTGTCGCGCGGCAATGGATCCGGCACCGGACCGCGAATGTGAACGAATATTCTGCGCGCTATTCGATTCTGGATCGGGAGTTTTATATTCCGGCACCCGAACATCTGGCCGCGCAATCGGTGATCAATAATCAGGGCCGGGGCGAGGCGCTCTCGGGGGAAGAGGCGGCGCGGGTGCTCGCCTATCTCAAGGACGATGCCGCGCGGTGTTATGATCATTACGCCGAGATGATTTCCGATGATGGCCAGCAGGGTCTGGCGCGGGAATTGGCGCGGATGAACCTGCCGGCGAATATCTATACCCAATGGTATTGGAAGGTCGATCTGCACAATCTGTTCCATTTCCTGCGGCTGCGCGCGGATGCCCATGCGCAATATGAAATCCGGGTTTATGCGGAGGAGATCTGCAAGCTGGTCGCCGATTGGGTCCCTGCGGCTTATGGCGCGTTCGAGGATTACCGGATGGGTGGGGCGACATTGTCGGGCAAGGCGATTGACTGCGTGCGGATGATGCTCAAGGGGGAAGAGGTGACACAGGAAACCTCCGGCATGAGCAAGGGGGAATGGCGGGAGTTTATGGGGGTTTTGGGTGAAAGGTAGTTTAAGTGGCGTTTTCGTTGAGAACACGGAGTGAAGTTTAATATCTACATTGACGAAAGCGGCGAGGCGGGCATCGGTAAAGTACGCGACGGCTCATCTGTTGGTGCGTCTCCGTACTTTGTCATGGCCGCGGTAGTTTGTCAGCCAACAGCGGAGGTTCTTGCAAAAAACGCCCTTTCTGACGCAAAAGATAAAATTGGCAAGAAGAGCTGGAAACACGCAACTGAACTTGGCCATACTCAAAAAGTATTTTTAGCCCGTGAACTGAATAGACTTCCAGTGCGATTTTTTGCTGTGATCTCAAGGAAGCAGACCCTTGGAAGTTATAAATCAGAAATCAAAGGAAATGCTCACAAGTTTTACAATAAGTGTGCCCAGTATTTGCTTGAAAGCATCTGTTCCTACCTAGGCCGTGTTGACAAAAGGGATTCACATCGGGCCGCAGGCATGATTCAAACTGGTATCTGCAATGGAGACCAGCT
>NZ_JAYKPK010000009.1:0-172985 GCF_035117555.1 Yoonia sp. 67-2 | reverse complement strand
AACAGCAGAAAGCTTTCTGGGCTTCATCGATATCGTTTCGATCCGCCTCTGGCTGCGTCTTTTGTCAACATGACCTAGGTTGAACCGGAGGTAGACAAGCAAACACTTGTTGAGTGCAAAACAATATTGGTTGCGTGTTGCGTTGCTCTTAACAAAAACAACAGCGCAACACGTTGCATCAGCATGGTCCTACTCGAGAGGTAAAACCTCTCTCGAGTGTTTCTAGAAGGCTTCGTCTAAGGTCTCGTCCTCGTCCACTGGGCTGAAGTAAGAAAGGCCATCAAGGTCGACATGCCGCATGGCCTTGGCTCGGGAGTAGTATGTTTGAGGGTCAGTCGCTTTTAAATCTCCAGCTGCAATGTACCGGTCAAGCCGACGCTTTACGGTTGAACGATCAACGCCTAACGCCCGACCAATCTCAGCCGCACTGATATAGTTGCCCGACTTGAGGGCTTTGATATAGGGGTCGTCTTCAGCGTTTTCTGGAAGCTCCTCATTGACATTCCATCCGTCCTCTTCAAGTTTCCACGTCCTTGGTGCCAAACGATTGTCGCCCTTGGACCTGTACTTGCCGAAATCAGCTATGAAGCTCGACTGACCGGGGCGGCTTATGGACGGCTTCTTGAGCCCAATGATAACTTCAAAGGTTGTTTCAAGTGCGGTTGATCCTCTCATGGCTCCGCCGTTCTTATTCGAGTGGTGAACAAGGATGGTCGCGATACCCATTCGTTTGAGGTTAAGGAAGAAGTCTTGGACTTGCTTGAAGGCGACGGATGCATTCTCGTCTTCTAGACCGTCCGTCAGGGTGGTGAAGTTGTCGAGAATTAGCAGCTCGAATTTGCCGACTCTGACACGACGAAGTATCTCATTCTGAGCGTCAGGGTCCGTCAAATCATAGAATGGCTGACCCACGTTCTGATCTTGTCGGGCAAGTATGGTGAGGTTCTTCAAGGCAACAGTGCGTTTACGTTTGGTCGTGAGAATACCTCCCGTAGCACATAGAATTTCTATGCGTTCCTTAATGTCCTGAATGTTCATCTCCCCGTCGATGTACAGGACCTTCCGGGGCTCTGGTGCATCCCAGTCACCAACAGCGCCACCACCGGCTACGGCCAAGGCTACGCTCAGGCAGAGCATGGTCTTGCCGACACCAGATGCAGCCCAGATGACGGCTGACTCCTCAGTTCTGAGCCACGGTTGAATGATGGGTTGGCGTTCGCGAAATGAACGTGCAAGAAGCTCCTCCGCAGACGAACTGCGAAGGGTTGATAGTGTCATGGTTGTCATAGGATGTTTCCTCAAAAGGTGACTGAAGCCGTTTAGCGGCTGGAGGAGCGGTGGTTCTCTCTCCTATTCAGGCACTTTGTTGTCACACCGTCAGATCAAGCTGCTTTGGACTGATTCAATGCAGCCTATCTGCCTGTTTCCATCTGAGCAGTGAAGGTCTTATGTGCAGAGCCTCATGTACTTTTGCATGACCTCAAGACCATGACCTTTTCCGTAGCCTTCTCCGACGCCTTTGGTTGTCCAACCGCCGATCCTGTCGATCAGGTCTGATGGTGCCTCCACATTTCTCAGGCGGTCCCTCATGGTGTGGCGCAGGCTGTGTAGCGTCTGTTCCTTGCCCGCCAGCTTATTGTCCCTCAGCCACTTGTTGAGCGCAGCAGAGGCCGTACCGGGGTTGAAGTCTTTTCCCTGCCCTTTGGGTTGGAATATTGGAAACAGGAATGGTCCATTTGTCTGCATGGCTTTGCGACAGGCCCAGAGAGCCTCACCGACCAGTGGTACCATACGTTCTGACCCTTTGGTCTTAAGCCTTCGATCAGCCGTGGGTCGAATATGGATGTAGGGGATGGCAGCATCGAGGAAGACGTCCGCTTTTCGCAAGCCAATGATCTCGGCTAATCGACACATGGTGTCCGAGAGCATTGCGATGGCCCAGCGCCGTTCATCATCCAGTTCGTGGCAGCGGTTCTTGATAGCTACAAGCTCTGCCGAAGTGAACGTGTCACGGGGCTTTCTCGGTGGTTCTCCTTGGTTTGCAATCTCTAAATCATTGAATTGGTTGCTAATATTAAGTTCGAACTCAACAATGGCTGTGCTGATGACGGGACGTATTTGGGACAGATAGCGCTTAATGGTTTCGGCGCTTACACCCTGTTTGATCAAACGGCTTACGAACTCGTTGCAGTGCTTCCGTCTGACGTCGGCAACGATAATGTCGCCAGTTATGTCCAACAGTAAGTTCCAAGCTCTCGTGAACTGCTGTTGGCCACTTTTGCTTTTTGGCCCCTTGCCAAGCTCGAAGTGTTTGTTTTTCGCATCGGTCAGCGTTCGGGGGATGCTTCCCCCACTCAGAATGTCTAACGTCAGTCGGTCTTGGCGGGATGGTATTGGGCGTGGTTCATCTTGATCATATTGGCCCACCAATGCGTCAACAAATGAGGTGATCGCATCACGACCATGGTGCCGCTTACCATCGCCTTGCTGTAGCCCTGCCCGCTCCAAGGTAGCCAGAGATGCAAGCGGGTCTGCATCATAGCCGGAGCCGTCCCTATGGGCTCTCCAGAGGGCATCAAGCCTCCTTGTCTGGCCATCAGCCAACTTGGCGGCTGTGTTCTTGTCTGACGTTTTCAGGCTGAAATAGAGCTGACCTTGAGGCTTCTTGGTCGCCGGGTGACGATGAAGATGCTGCACGTCATCCGGTACTCTACGGCGATAGTACCATCGGTTCTTCTTGAGTTCGATGTACTTGCACATCACACGGAAGGCCCCTGCTTCAATCAATATTACCACGGATGTGTAACCTCTTGTGTTACCTACGGCAACGCCAAGACACTACCTAACCCATTGATAATTAACGATAAGATGGGGTTTTAGTGGCGGACTGGGGAGGATTCGAACCCCCGACCCCTTGATTCGTAGTCAAGTACTCTATCCAACTGAGCTACCAATCCGCGTGTCGGTGCGTTTAGACTCAGTGGCCGGGTGATGCAAGGGGCAAAACGGATTTCTTGGCTATTGCGCCGCTTCCGCCAGTGCCAGATCGGCTTTCGGCAGTTGGATCACAAAGGTGGTGCCTTTGTCGCTGGTCTCCAGCAGTTCCAGCCGCCCGCCGTGGCCGCGGATCAGGTCGGCGGCGATCACCAGGCCCAGACCGGCGCCGCCCTTGCGCACACCGCCCTGGAACGGCTGGAACAGATGTTCCTGCGCCTTATGCGGCATGCCCGGGCCGGTATCGCTGACGGTCAGGCGCCAGACCAGTTCGTCTTCATCAGCGCGCAGCCCGATTTCGCCAGGCTCACCTGTCGCCATGATCGCCTGACGCGCGTTGCGCACAAGGTTGAAGATCACGCGGTATAATTGTTCGCCATCAGCGCGCAGAGTCAGCGTGGCGGGAATATCTTCGGCGAAAGACAAAGGGTAATCGCCGGCGGCCAGTCTTTCGCTGTCGATCACATCCTCGACGATGCGCGCAAGGTTCACGCGCGCCAAGGCCGGGGCAGGTTCATCGACCCGGCCAAAGGCCAGCGTGGTTTCGCATAGATTGACCGCACGGGTGATGGAATTGACCAGTTTCGGCGCCATGCGTTGCACCAAAGGATCATCCGAGCCGCCGATCCGGTCGGTGAATAATTGCGCCGAGGTGAGGATATTGCGCAAATCATGGCTGACCTTGGCGACAGCCCCGCCCAGCTGCGCCAACCGCTCTTTCTGCCGCAAAGCGCCGGTCAGCTGGGTCTGCATCATCTGCAGCGCCACTTCGGCGTCACGCAATTCGCGGACCTTGGCGACCGGTGTGATGATCTGGCGCGCATCTTCCGGCGCTTTGGCGTAATTTTGCATATGCCCGACGACGCCTTTGATCGGGCGCACCAGCAGAATCTGAACCGCGAAAAACAGCAGGCTGGCGGTCATGATCGAAATGAAGGCAGACAAGATCAGGATGTTGCGGCCAAATTCGCGCATGGCACTCTGCAACGGGCGTTCGTCCATCGTGACTTCGATCAGCAGCCCGCCGTCGCGCACCGGATTGCCGATGATGCGGATGATCCGGTCCTCGGTTTGCAAAAGCGCGCGCAGCGCATCCGCGATCAGGACTAGGCCGGACGGGTCGCGCATATCATAGGTTGCGCTGATTGTCTTGGTCACGGGCGAGGACAGGGCAAGCTGCCTGACCTCATCACGGCGCAGGACGACGTTATAGACTTCGGCGTTGCGCAGCAATTCAGCCTCTAATTCGGGGCTGATCATCCCATCGGTTTCGGTCGCGAGCGAAGCGATCTGCGCGCGTTCAAGCCGGGCGAGCAGATAATCTTCGCGAAATCGCGCGACGGAGGGCACAAAAATGAAAATCTCGGCGATCATCACGAAGACGATCGTGAGGATCAGAAATCGCCCTGAAAGAGAATTGATCATTCCGCCTCGCAAAGGTCATGGCAGATACCGCTGCACCAGACCGACAACCCGCTTTACAATGGGGTTTTCAAAAAGTCTTGGGCTAAAATAAGCACCTGCAGCCCGTTTGTTAACCTCTCCTACGGTCGGATAGGGCAAAACTGTCGTGGCAATGGCAGACATTTTCATGCCATTGGCGATGGCCATGGCCCAGATCCCGATCAGCTCGCCGGCCATCGGGCCAGCGATGGACGCGCCGACAGGGCGGCCTTTGACCACCATGACCTTGATCAGCCCCTTGGTTTTGCGTTCGGCGATCAGCCGGTCATTGTGGTGGAAATCGGCGCGGACGACCTCGAGCTTTGGCCCGTATTTCTTTTTCGCCTGTGCCTCGGTCAGGCCGACCTGCGCCAGTTCAGGGTCGGTATAGGTGGCCCAAGGGATATGGTCAGTGCGTTGTTTTGACGGCAGGCCAAGGACCAGCGACCGGATCAGCACGCTGGCGTGATAGCCCGCCAGATGGGTGAATTGCAGCCCACCAGCGACATCACCGGCGGCATAGACCCGCCGGTTGGTGATAGACCGCAGATTGGGGCCGACCTTCAGCCCTTTGCTGTTGTAAGCGATGCCGCCGTCCTCAAGGCCCAGCTTGTCGACATTCACCTTGCGCCCGACCGCGATCAGCAGGTGTGATCCGGTCACGGCACCTTTCGGCGTCTGGACCGTGATCTGGTCGCCCTCGGCACTGACATTCTCGGCCTGTGCATCCTCGATGATCGTCACACCTTCATCGCGCAGTGTATGCAGCACGATACCGGCAGTTTCGGGATCATCTTTGCCAAGCGCCTTGGCACCTTCAATGACTGTTACCGTGCAGCCGAGCCGCCGATGCGCCTGCGCCATTTCCATCCCAATCGGGCCGCCGCCGATGATGATCAGATGATCCGGCTTTTCACGCAGGTCGAACAAAGTTTCATTGGTGTAATAAGTGACATCCGCCAGACCGGGGATCGGCGGCACCAAGGGGCCGGACCCTGTCGCGACGACAAAGCGGCGCGCGGTGATGACATTGTCACCGGCCTGCACCTCGGTTTTGGAAATGAACCGGGCGAAGTCCTGAATGACCTGCACACCCAGCCCTTCAAACCGCTCGACACTATCGACCGGCGCAATGGTGGCGATGACATCGGCGATATGGTCCTTGGTGGCGGCGTAATCGACCTGCGGCTGGGCCGCGGCGATCCCCAAAGGCGCGCCATGCCCCATCGCATAGGCCTGTTTGGCCGAGGCGATCAGCGCCTTGGACGGCACACAGCCATAATTCAGGCAATCGCCGCCCATCTTATGGCCTTCGATCAGCACCACCTTGGCGCCCATCTGCACCGCCCCTGCCGCGACCGACAGCCCGGCAGAGCCTGCACCGATGATACAGATATCCGTCTTGATCCGGTTCATGATCTAAAGACCTTTCTTGCCCCGCAGGGCTTTGATGAGGATCGGCAGTGCGGCCAAGGCGCACAGACCCAAGATAGGCAGCAGGATGGCCGGTTCAAAGATGATGCCAAGATTGGGCGTCTCGCCACGGGCAAAAACCTCGCCCAAGCCAGCACCGACCGAAGTATAGACCACACCGCCCGGAATGATCCCCAGAAAGGTGGTGATCGCAAATCGGACCAGCGGCACCCCGACCAAGGCAGGCACCAGATTGGCGACAAAGAACGGCACGGCGGGGACCAGCCTGATCAGGAACAGCATTTCCCATTGATTGGCGTCGATCCCGTCCTTGATCCGTTTGACCATCCCGTCAGAGGCTTCCATTTTCGCGGCCAGCTTTTCCCCCAGCCCCCAGCGGGCCGCCTGAAAGATGATGACCGCGCCCAAAGTCGCACCAATCACGTTGAACAGCGCACCGGGGAAGGTCGCGAATAAAAAACCCCCGGTCAGCGTGGCAATCGTGGCACCGGGCAGGGAAAAGGCGACGATCACGATGTAGGCGGCGATAAAGCCCAGCACGCTCAGCAGATAATTTTCATCGCGAAAGGCCAGCAAAGCCTCGCGGTTGTCGGCCAGCGCCTGAAAGGTCAGATAGTCGCGCAGGTAAAATGCGCCAGCCAGCGCGACGATCAGAATCACGATCAGCGGCAGCTTGCGCAGCAGGGGGTTTTCGGCTTGATCAGACATGAAAAACTTTCGGTCATCGGCAGTTGCGGTCTTGATGCCTGCATTGTGCCATACGCGATAGCCGTATCACGCCGCATTGATGTGCCGTGTCGGGATGTTTCAGCCGCCCGGCTTAGAAATCTTGGGCCAACCGCGTTGACAGGGCGTCATGCCCCCTCTAAGGAGCAGGTCTGAAATGTAGTACGGCCTCGAATCCTGTTCAGGGTTTGGCCTTCAACCGGAGGACACGCGATGAAGCGTACGTTCCAACCATCCAACCGGGTTCGCAAGAACCGCCACGGCTTTCGCGCACGCATGGCCACCAAAGCTGGTCGCAAGATCCTGAATGCACGCCGCGCCAAAGGCCGTGCAAAGCTGAGCGCGTAAGCGCCGCTTTCGACTTGAGCGTTTTGAAACCGCCGGTTGCGCCTAAGACAGGGCTTCCGGCGGTTTCCGTTTGTCTGCAGGTCCTGACCAAACGCGCCGATTTTGTCCGCGCCTCCAACGCTTTGCGGCAAGGCACGCCGGGCATTCACCTGCAAGCGCGCAAACGCGCGGAAGGTGAGGCCGATGGCCTGCGCGTCGGTTTCACCTGTTCCAAGAAAGTCGGCAATGCGGTGGCCCGCAACCGCGCCAAACGCCGCCTGCGCGAGGTCGCGCGGCTGGTCCTGCCGGAACACGGGCGCGACGGCTGGGATTACGTGCTGGTCGGACGGCATGGGATCACCGCAACTTTACCCTTTGACACGCTGGTCGCCGATCTGCGCCGCGCCTTGCGCAAGGTGCATACATGACACCGCTGGCCTATGTTCTGGCCTTGCCAGTCCGCGCCTACCGGCTGATCTTTTCACCTTGGGTCGGGTTCAATTGCCGCTATCACCCGACCTGTTCGGCCTATGCGCTGGAATCGCTGGAAAAACATGGCGCGATCAAGGGCGGTTATCTGACGATCCGTCGCATCCTGCGCTGCCATCCCTGGGGCGGCAGCGGCATTGATAACGTGCCGGATTAATTCAGCTTTTCGAATGAAATCGTCACCGTGCCGATATCGAACCCGAAACGTTTGACATAGGCGAGGTTGAGCAAACGATCCTCTGTCAGCAGCCACATCCAGTCGTCAAACGTGACGCGCAAAGTCTCTGCCGTGCCATCGGCTGACGGGATCGGCAGATCAATCTCATATTGCCAGTTGAACCGATTGTCCTGTTCGCGCCCGGTCGCTGTGCCGATCACGCCCGGCGCTGTGCCTTCCCAAGTATCCGGGCCGGTCTTGACCAAGGTCCAGATCCGCTGTTCGGTGGACCCGTCCTCATACACGAAATCCTCCACCAGCCGCAGACGTTCGCCATCCCAATCACCGGCGATGTTTACCACAAAACTGCGCCGCACGGTGCCAAGGATATCCTGAAACTGGCCATAGGCGACGAAATCACCGTCAAAGAATTCCTCTAGATTCAGCTGCCTGTCGCTCAGCGCCGGATCATCGAAGGATGGTTTGCCGGTGCAGGCAGCAAGAAACAGCAGGGCGACAAAGGCAATCAGGCGCATCATATTCTCCGGGTTTTCATTGATACGCTTTGCGCGGCTGTTCGGATGCCTCTAGGCAGACAGGCGATCCTCTGGCATATCCCGCGCATGTTAGATGAATCCGAAATCCACAAGCTGTTCGAAGGCGCGCCCAGCACGACGGAGTTCAAAAAGCTCCGCAAACGGATCGTGCGCCAGACGCGCGAGGCGATAGACCAATACGCCATGATCGACCGGCGCAGCGACGGCACCACGCCCAAATGGCTGGTCTGCTTGTCGGGTGGCAAGGACAGCTATACCCTTCTCGCCGTGCTCCATGAATTGAAATGGCGCGGCCTGCTGCCGGTCGATCTGCTGGCCTGCAATCTCGATCAGGGACAGCCGGGCTTTCCCGCGACAGTCCTGCCGGAATTTCTCGAACGCATGGGCGTGCCGCACCGGATCGAATATCAGGACACCTATTCCATCGTCATGGACAAGGTGCCGGCAGGGCGCACCTTCTGCGCTTTGTGTTCGCGGCTACGGCGCGGCAATCTTTACCGTGTCGCGCGCGAAGAAGGCTGTTCCGCCGTCGTGCTGGGCCATCACCGCGATGATATCCTTGAGACGTTCTTTATGAACCTGTTTCATGGTGGCCGCCTTGCGACCATGCCGCCGAAACTGGTGAACGAAGAAGGCGATCTGTTCCTCTACCGTCCGCTGGCCTATGTGGCCGAGGTGGATTGTGAAAAATTCGCACAAGCGATGCAATATCCGATCATCCCCTGCGATCTGTGCGGGTCGCAGGACGGTTTGCAGCGTCAGCAGGTCAAGCAGATCCTTGATGGCTGGGAGAAAAACAGCCCCGGTCGCAGGCAAGTGATGTTCCGCGCGCTGATGAATGCGCGGCCCTCACATCTGCTCGACCCCAAGCTGTTTGATTTTGCGGCCCTTGCGACGGGCCTGCCGAGCACCGATCCACCGCAGATCTGACGGTCCTGCCGCAAGAAACTGAACCGCAACCTGCCCGCAAGCTCTGCTTGATGCCGACCCGCCTTTGCGGCATCACTCTTCGCTATGAGACGCCTCTGTCATCCCTCCTGTTTCCGCACTGCGCAATGATCGCGCTGGGCATTGATCTGGGCGGCACCAAAATCGAAGCGCAGGTCTTTGATGCGGATTGGGCGCTGGTCGAACGGCGGCGCGTCGGCACGCCGGACAGCTATCCGGCGCTCTGCGCGGCATTGCAGGACCTTGCCCTTTGGGCCGATCAGATCGCGGGCCAGCCCCTGCCAATCGGCATCGGTGCCGCAGGTGCGGTCAATCCGCGTGACGGGCTTGTCCTGGCGGCCAATCTTGCCGCGACTGGTCAGCCTTTGCCATCGGATCTGAGCGTCGCGCTGGACCGCCCTGTCACCTATCTCAATGACAGCCGCGCGCTGGCCTTGTCCGAGGCGGTCTTTGGCGCAGGCCGCAGTTATGACAGCGTCTTCGCGCTGGTGCTGGGCACCGGTGTCGGCGGCGGTTTCGTGCAGTCTGGTATGTTGCAGGGCGGGGTGAGCGGCACCGGCGGTGAAGTCGGCCATATCGCCGCTCCCGCGCATCTGGTGCAGCGGCACGGGCTGCCGGTGCTGGATTGCCCCTGCGGCAGGCAGGGATGTATCGAGACGCTGATCAGCGGGGCAGGGCTGGCACGGATTGCCACGATGATGACCGGCAGGGCTCTGACCGCCCCTCAGATCATCGCGGCGCGCGGCACAGACCGCCGGATGCAGGCCGTCTGGCGGGTCTGGTGCGCGCTGACTGCTGACCTGATCCAGACATTGACGCTGACGCTCGATCCCGCCTGCATCGTTCTGGGCGGCGGGATGTCGGATATTCCCGACCTTGCCAGTGATCTGACGATTGCCGTCGCGCAGGCACAGTTTCAGGGTTTCGCCAGCCCGGTGATCCTGCGCGCGGCAGGCGGCGCGGAAAGTGGCGCACGTGGTGCCGCCTATGCGGCCTGGCAGGTGGCGCATGGATGATGGCTGGATCATCCCTGCGCAGGTCTTTGACGCCGGGCGCCTGCATCAGGACAAGGCGCTTTGCGTCATGGCTGGGCAGGTCACGGCGATCTGTGATCTGGCCGATGTGCCGCAGGATCAGCCGCGCCGGAACGTGCCGGGGGTCCTGAGCCCCGGCTTTGTTGATCTGCAGGTCAATGGCGGCGGCGGGGTGCTGTTCAACCATGCGCCCGATCTGGCGGGGATCAAGGCGATCATCGCAGCGCATCGCCGGTTCGGCACGGTGGCACTGATGCCGACCGTGATCACCGACACGCCTGCGGTGCTGGGCCGCGCTGCACAGGCCGTCCTCGCTTCGCGTGATCTGCCCGGTTTCGCGGGGCTGCATATCGAAGGCCCGCATATCGCGCTATCACGCCGGGGGACCCATGCAGAGGCCTATATCCGCCCGCTGGATGACGCCACGATGCAGATCATCCGCGACCTGCGCCGCGCCGATGTCGCCATCATGATCACCCTCGCGCCAGAAATCGTCAGCCCCGGTCAGATCACTGCCCTGACCGCAATGGGTGTGATCGTCTCCTTGGGGCATTCCGATGCAACGGCGGATCAGGCACGGACTGGCTTTGCCGCAGGCGCGCGGTCGGTGACCCATCTGTTCAACGCCATGTCGCAGATGCAGGGCCGCGCGCCGGGGCTGGTGGGGGCTGCGATCAGCAGTGACGCCTATGTCGGGATCATCTGCGATGGCGTGCATGTGGCGGATGCGATGGTGGCGCTGGCCTGTCGGGCGCGCCCTGTCGCCGGGCGGATGATGCTGGTCTCCGATGCGATGCCCACGGTCGGCGGGCCGGATCACTTCGACCTTTACGGCCAGACGATCCGTCTGCAAAACGGGCGGCTGATCAATGCCGAGGGCAATCTGGCAGGCGCGCATTGCACCATGCTGTCCGGCCTGCAGCGGCTGGCAGGCCCGGTCGGGCTGCCCTTGGAACAGGCGCTGCAGATGGTCATCACCGCCCCGGCAGACCTGCTCGGGGCTGCCCATCTGGGCTCTGTCACCGGGCGCGCGCTGTCCGATCTGATCTGGCTGGACGCAGACCTGATGTTGCAGCCGTTATCGGGAAACATCCGGCATGATATCGCTTAGCGCAGGACCACCTGCTGTTGTGGCCGAGATCAACAGGGTGCAAAAGCCCTTCAAGCTACAGAGGTATTGCCTATGAAAACGCGCATCATCACCCTTCTTATGACCTTCGCCCTGTCGGTCTTTGCTGTCGGCGCCTCGGCGCAGCAGCTGACCCTGCCGCAGATTTCCGATTATCTGAACCAATTGCAGACGGCACAGGGGGGATTTACCCAGATCAACGGCGACGGCACCTTGTCGACCGGTCAAATCTACATCAAACGCCCCGGCCGGATCCGGTTTGAATATAACCCGCCCGAGGAATCGCTGGTCATGGCCAGCGGCGGGCAGGTCGCGATCTTTGATCCCCGCTCCAACGCCGGGCCGGACCGCTATCCGCTGAATCAGACACCGCTGAACATCATTCTGCAACGCAATGTGGACCTGAGCGCGGCACGCATGGTCACCGGCACAACATCTGACGGTACGACCACGACGGTCACCGCACAGGACCCCGATAATCCGCAATATGGCAATATTCAGCTGGTCTTTACCGCCAACCCGGTCGAGTTGCGGCAATGGATCATCACCGATGACATGGGCAGTCAGACCACGCTGGTTCTGAACGATCTGCAGGCCGGCGGCGATATCGGCGACATCATGTTCAACATCAATGCCGAGATGCGCCGGCGTGGATTCGAATAAACCGGCCAGTCACACGAAAAAGGGCGCCCTGCGGGGGCGCCCTTTTTCTGTCAGGGTTGCGTAGGCCGCCCGATCAATCATCTTCCCCGCACAGATAGACCGCGCCGCCGATCACCACGACACTCGCTGCCGCACCTGCCAGCATGACAGGCGCACCGACAGCTGCGCCAGCCGATGACAGCAACCCGGTGATCGTGCTCGACGTGCCCGACAGCACCATCGCGCCCGAGCTATGGGTCACAGCAGACACGGTCGATGACAAGCGGCTGGTCACGGTGGCATCTTCCACCTCATTGCCCAGCCCGACCAGATTCATCGCCTGATCGCGCGTGGTGTTCACCACCCGACACGTGCGCGACGGTTCCACGCATCGACCGTAAGCATCGCGCCGCCCTTGGGCAGGCATGGAATGGCTGCGGGTCGCCGAATCGTAGTTGGAACAGAACACCTGCCGTTCTTCCTGCGTCAGCTCTGGCGTCAGATAGGCCACCACAACGGCACCGGGGCAGGTGCCACGGCTGAAGATCCGTTCCCGGAAGGACGAATAATAGGGCTCAGAATCGTCATAGAATATCTCGTAGGGCTCGCCCTCGATATTGGTCGTGCAACTGACCGTTTCTGCCATCGCCGGTGCGGCCAATGTCAGTCCGAAAAGACCAGCTGCAATCAGCTTACCATAGACCATCGTCATGTTTCCTATACGATCAGATTACCGTCTGCGGCAGGCCCGCAGCTGCGCATCATACATGACCGCGCGCGACGCGACCGCATCCGCGACACGGATCAGCCAGGCCTTGGACCGCCATGTGCCGCGCAGATAACCCTGCCGTCCATCGTGGTAGGCCAGATATTGATTGCGCGTATCATTCAGCGGCACGCCGGTTTCTGCCACGGTCTTGGTCATGTACCAGCCCATGAAATCGGTGGCGTGATTGATGTTATCGCGCCGCGAACGACTGCCGCCGCCCTGTTGCTGATATTCCCGCCAGGTGCCGTCCAGCGCCTGCGAATAGCCCAGCGCCGATGACTGGCGGCCAATCGGGATCACCCCCAGCGCATAGGTATGCGGTGGCCGGATATCCCCGATGAATTTGCTTTCCTGATACATCATCGCCATCATCGTCGGCACCGGAACGCCGTATTTACGCTCTGCCGCCTGAAAGGCGCGATAATAATGCGGTCTTTCGCTCGCAATGCTGCAAGCGTCGTTTAGATTGCGCGGCGCCGAGAAGTTCCCACTGCCGCCGCAGCTGCCAAGGAACACCAAGAGTGCCAGTGCGCGGAGATATCTGCTCATGCCCGTCGCCATATATTGTTTTTTTACACCATAGCGTGAAAACACCCGGCTGAAAATGCCTAAGGCTGGATGATCTGATCACAAACAGCGGGGTTATGCCGAAAAGCGCGGTGACAGACCGCGCTGGCCGCGCGAGATGATCACGCGTCAGGCGTGGACTTCCCCCCGGAAAACTCCATATAATGCTTTGAAAGGTGTCGGAATATGCTCAAAAAGCACGCGAAATACCATTTGGGACAGGTTGTCCGCCATCGCAAACACCCGTTTCGCGGGGTGGTCTTCGACGTGGATGCCATTTTTGACAATACTGACGAATGGTACAATGCCATCCCAGAGGATAGCCGCCCGATCAAGGATCAGCCCTATTACCACCTGCTGGCCGAGAATGAGCAAAGCTTTTATGTGGCCTATGTCTCTGAACAGAATCTGGTGCCCGATTATTCCGGCGAACCCGTGGACCACCCCGATCTGGACGAATTGTTCGGCCCGTTCGAGGATGGTCTTTACCCGCTTCAGGTGCAGTTGAACTGACGCCTGCGGGCTGGTCATCGGTGCCTTGCATGTTACATCCCGCAGTAATGACCAAAGGATGTGACTGATGCTTGTTGTGATCTCCCCCGCCAAATCGCTGGATATGGACCCTGTCTCCCTGCAGCCGACGCAGCCTGCCTATCAGGAGGATGCCGTCCGGCTGGCCAAGACCGCGCGCAATCTGACGCTGACGCAGCTGAAAGACTTGATGTCGATCTCCGACGATCTGGCGCGCCTGAACCGTGACCGGTTCAAAGCCTTTGCCGCAGACCCTGCCGCTGATGCCGTCAAACCAGCAGCCCTCGCCTTCAACGGCGACACTTATCAGGGGCTGGAGGCCAAGACATTATCCGAGGATGATCTGGCCTGGGCGCAGTACCATCTGGGGATTCTGTCTGGCCTTTACGGGCTCTTGCGCCCGCTGGACGCGATCCAGCCTTACCGGCTTGAGATGGGCAGCAAGCTGAAAACCCGCCGGGGAGCCTCGCTCTATGATTATTGGGGCGACACCATCGCCAAGGCGCTGAACGCACAAGCGGCGGATGTCGACACCGACATTCTGATCAACTGTGCCAGTCAGGAATATTTCGGTGCCGTGGACCGCAAGGCGCTGCGGCTGCGTGTCATCACCCCCAGTTTCATGGAAGTGAAAGACGACAGGCCCCGCATCGTCAGCTTTTTCGCCAAACGCGCGAGGGGTGCGATGGCGCGGTTCATCGTGGAAAACCGCCTGACGGATGCAGAGGGGATCAAGGATTTCGCGAGCGGCGGCTATGCCTATGATGCCGATCTGTCCGAGGGGGATACATGGGTGTTTACCCGCGACTATCCCACGTGAAATCTTGGTCTGACCGGGCAGGGCTGCACCGGCAGGGAAAAATTGCCAATTGGCAATTGTCTGTTATTTGGATATTTATCAACAGGTTACGCCATATTTTGTTTTCCTGGATAACGCACCGCGCCGCCCTAAATCCGCTCAATCGCCAGCGCGATGCCCTGCCCACCACCGATACACATCGTGATCAATCCGCGCTTGCCCCCGGTGCGTTCCAGCTCATACATCGCCTTCACCGTGATGATCGCCCCCGTCGCGCCCACTGGATGACCCAGCGCAATCGCGCCGCCATTGGGGTTCACCTTCGCCGGGTCCAGCCCCAACTCCTTGCTGACTGCCAGCGCCTGCGCGGCAAAAGCCTCGTTCGATTCGATGACGTCGAAATCAGCGGCCTTCAGCCCGGTCTTTTCCAGCAGCGCCCGCACGGCAGGGACGGGGCCGATCCCCATCACCTCTGGCCGCACACCGGCATGGGCATAGCCAAGGATACGGAAACGCGGGGTCAGCCCGGCAGCCTCTGCGGCATCGGCGCGCGCCAGCACGATGGCGGCAGCCCCGTCATTCAAGCCCGAGGCATTGCCCGCCGTGACCGATCCGTCTTTCTGGAACACCGGGCGCAGGGCGGCCAAAGCCTCGGCCGTGGTAGCCTTGGGATGTTCGTCGCGGATGAAATCGACCATGTCGCGTTTGACGCGGACATGCACCGGGGTGATCTGGCTGTCGAAATAACCTGCCGCTATCGCCGTCGCCGCACGCTCTTGGCTCTGCAAGGCGAAGGCATCCTGTTCGGCGCGCGTCACGCTATGCTCACCCGCCACATTCTCTGCCGTGATCCCCATATGGCCGGTGCCAAAGGGGCAATTCAGCGCGCCCAGCATCATATCCTGCGTGCGGATATCGCCCATCTTGGCACCCCAACGTTGATCGGTGACGATATAGGGCGACCGGCTCATATTCTCTGACCCGCCCGCAAGGCCGAAATTCGCATCCCCCAGCATCAGCGATTGCGCGACCGAGATGATCGCCTGCACCCCCGACCCGCAGAGCCGGTTCACGTTCATCGCAGGCACAGAATCGGGAATACCCGCCTGCATCGCGGCGACACGGCTGACATACATATCCTTGGGTTCGGTGTTGATCACATGGCCAAAGGCGACATGCCCGATCTGTGCGCCCGCAACGCCCGACCGTTCCAGCGCGGCCTTGGCCACCACGGTCCCGAGTTCAATCGGCGTGGTCCCGGCCAGCGCGCCGCCAAAAGTGCCAATCGCGGTGCGTGCGCCGCCCAGAATAACGATGTCGGTCATGGTGATCCTCCCTCAGATTTGCACTGACCATAGCGGATCGAACCCGTGGCAAAAGCCACAACGTCGCGGCACGGGGGAAATCGCAAGGCCGGACGTTTCTTTTGCCCCTTTGCGTGTTAGGTCCGGGGCATGACATTGCTGACCGTCGATACCCTGTCCAAGACCTATGCCACCGCCGATGGCCCCTTCGCGGTCTTGCGCGGGGTCAGCCTGACGCTGGACGCGGGTGAAAGCCTTGCCCTGACCGGCGAATCGGGCAGTGGGAAAAGTACGCTCTTGCATCTGATCGGCGGGCTGGACAGCGCCGATGCGGGCCGGATCGTGCTGCAAGATCAGGACATCACCCAGATGGACGATGCTGGCCGCGCGGCTTTGCGGCGCGGCACGGTCGGCGTGGTGTTCCAGCAATTCAATCTGATCCCCAGCTTGAAAATCGCCGATAACATTGCCTTTCAGGCGCGTCTTGCCGGGCGGCATGATCCGGATTGGTGTGCTGTCTTGGCGGATCGGATGGGTCTGACGGATCACCTGCGCAAATACCCCGAACAATTGTCCGGTGGCCAGCAACAGCGCGTGGCGATTGCCCGCACTTTGGCGCCGCGTCCCGCCTTGGTTTTGGCAGATGAACCCACTGGCAATCTGGACGAAGGCACTGCCGCCATTGTCATGGACATGATGCTGGAACTGGTGAGTGAGACTGGCGCGGGCCTGTTGATGGTCACCCATTCCCAAGCTCTCGCAGGCCGGTTGCAACGCCGCCTCCATCTGCGCGCGGGGCAGGTGGCATGACGCGTGCGGCTTTTGGTGCGCTGCTCTCGCATTGGTGGCGCAACCCGCTGCAATTGTTCACGCTTCTGGCCGGTCTGGCTTTGGCCACGGGCCTCTGGTCCGGGGTGCAGGCGATCAATGCCGAGGCGCGGGCGAGTTACGATGCCGCCGCAACCACGCTGGATGAAGGCCGCTATGACCGCCTTGTCGCCCGCGACGGCGGGCCTTTTGCGCAAGATATCTATGTCGCTTTGCGCCGTGCGGGATGGCAGGTCAGCCCGATGGTGACGGGCGATCTGGACGGTGTGACCCTGATCGGCCTTGACGCGCTGACCGCGCCGAGCGGGATGGGGCCGGTCAGTCTGGGCGGTGATATGGATATCGGTGCTTTCCTGATGGGCGGCGCACAAGTGTTCGCGAATGCCGCGACTGCACCAAGGCTGGACGGTGTCGAGGTGCTCATTGCTGACGATCTGGCGGATGGCACGGCGGTCACCGATATCGGCACGGCGCAGGATCTGCTGGGGCAGGCGGGCCTGATCGACAGCCTGCTGGTGCTGCCGGATCAATCCGGCAACCTGCCCGCACTGGCCCAGATCGCCCCCGACCTGACGTTGCAAGCCGCGCAAGGCGGCAGCGATATCGCCGGGCTGACCGATAGTTTCCACCTCAACCTGACCGCCTTTGGTCTGCTGTCCTTTGCCGTGGGAATTTTTATCGTCCACGGTGCCATCGGGCTGGCGTTTGAACAACGGCGCGGCATGGTGCGCACATTGCGCGCGCTGGGTCTGCCTTTGCGCCGTTTGATCGGGCTGATGCTGGCGGAACTGTTGGTTTTCGCGCTGATCGCGGGTGTGATCGGCGTCGCCTTGGGCTATGTCATTGCCGCCTTGCTGTTGCCCGATGTCGCCGCCACCTTGCGCGGGCTTTACGGCGCGGATGTCTCGGGCAACCTGCAATTACGCCCGATCTGGTGGCTGTCGGGGCTGGGGATCGCCCTTGCCGGGACCTTGATCGCGGGCGGATCGGCCTTGTGGTCCATCGCAAAAATGCCGCTGCTGGCTGCCGCCCAACCCCGCGCCTTGGCGATGGCGGCAGGGCGCAGGGCGCGGTGGCAATTGATAGTCGCGTTGGTGTTGCTGGCCATCGCTGCCGTGCTGGTCTTCACCGCTGACGGTCTGGTCGCAGGTTTCGTCATGCTGGGGGCCTTGCTGGTCGGTGCCGCCTTCGCGCTCCCGCCTGTGTTGAACGCCGTGCTCGCCGCCGCATCAGCCCGCGCCAAGAGCGTGACCGCGCAATGGTTCTGGGCCGACAGCCGCCAGCAATTGCCGGGTCTGTCGCTGGCGCTGATGGCGCTGATGCTGGCGATTGCCGCCAATGTCGGTGTGTCGACCATGGTGTCGAGTTTCCGTCTGACCTTCACCGGCTTTCTGGATCAGCGCCTCGCGTCCGAACTTTATGTCACCACGGAAAACGCCGCACAGACCGAAGCCCTGATCGCCTATGCAGCCACCCGCGATGTCGCGGTCCTGCCGATCCAATCCGCCGATATTCAGGTTGCAGGTCAACCGACCGAGGTCTTCGGGACCCGCGACCACGCCACCTATCGCGACAATTGGCAATTCCTGCAAAGCCTGCCTGATGCATGGGATGCGACCTTTGCCGGGCAGGCGGTGGTGATCAACGAACAACTGGCGCGTCGCGGTGGGCTGGCGTTGGGTGACATGGTGCAGGTGGGTGCGCAGACCCTGCCGGTGGCTGGTGTGTATGGCGATTACGGCAACCCCATCGGGCAAGTGGTGCTGGCCGAGGCGGCCTTTGCCGCTGAATTCCCCGAGGTCGCCCCGCGCCAGTTCGGCCTGCGGGTGTCAGGCGATGTCAGCGATTTCGTGACCGATCTGACAGAGGCCACCGGCATCGGCCCCGGCCAGACGATTGACCAAGCCGGGATCAAGGCCGTGTCTCTCGCGATCTTCGAGAGGACCTTCACCGTCACCACCGCGCTGAATATCCTGACCCTCGCCGTTGCCGGTTTCGCCATCCTGATGAGCCTGCTGACCTTGGCCGCGATGCGCCTGCCGCAACTGGCCCCGGCTTGGGCGATGGGGATGACGCGCGCGAAACTCGGGCGGCTGGAATTGCTCCGCGCAGTGATGCTGGCGGTCCTGACCGCCGTGCTGGCCTTGCCTTTGGGTCTCGCCCTCGCTTGGGTGCTCCTCGCCGTGGTCAATGTGGCGGCCTTCGGTTGGCGATTGCCGATGTATCTGTTCCCGCTGGATTACGCGCGCCTTGGCGGCTTTGCCCTGCTTGCTGCCGTGCTCGCCGCTGGCTGGCCCGCTTGGCGGCTGGCCCGTACCCCGCCCGCCGATCTGTTGAAGGTATTTGCCAATGAACGCTAGAGCATTGCTCCTCTGCCTGCTGCCTGTCACCGCGAGCGCCCAAGGCTTCGCGGGCCTCGGCACCGACATCGACGGTTTCGCTACCCCCGCCCCGGACCCAGTGTTCGATTTCCCGGCAGATCACGGCCCGCATAACGATTACCGCATCGAATGGTGGTATCTGACCGCCAATCTGGAGGATGCGGAGGGCAATCCCTACGGCTTGCAATGGACGCTGTTCCGCTCTGCCCTTGCACCCTATGACGTGGCAGGTTGGGACAGCCCGCAGCTCTGGATGGGTCACGCGGCGGTGACGACCGAGACGGATCATTTTGTCGCCGAACGCCTAGCGCGCGGCGGGATCGGGCAAGCGGGTGTGGTGGCTGAACCATTCAGCGCATGGATCGACGATTGGGCGTTCGAGGGCGATTGGCAGAATATGCAGATGCGCGCCACCGGCACGGATTTCAGTTATGATATGGAGCTGACCGCCACAGGCCCCTTGGTTTTCCATGGTGAGGATGGCTATTCGGTGAAATCCGCCGCAGGGCAGGCATCTTATTACTATTCGCAACCGTTCTTCGATATCGCAGGCACGCTGCAATTGCCTGATGGCGATGTGGCTGTCACGGGCAGCGCGTGGCTGGACCGGGAATGGTCGTCGCAGCCTTTGGCGGACAATCAGACGGGGTGGGACTGGTTCTCGCTGTCCTTCGACGATGGCGCGAAACTGATGGGATTCCGGCTGCAACAGACCGATGGGATGAATTACACCTCTGCCACTTGGATCACGGCAGAGGGGGAGACGACACCCTATGCTGACGATGCCTTGCAGGTGAACCCCTTGGGCCTGAACGAATCCGATGTGCCGGTGCGGTGGCACCTGACCCTGCCGGATCGCGGGGTTGATGTGACGGTAGAGGCGATCAATGATGATGCTTGGATGACGACCAGCGTTCCCTATTGGGAGGGGCCGGTGATTTTTACCGGCAGCCACCAAGGACGCGGTTATCTGGAGATGACAGGCTATGAGTGAGTGGTTTGAGACGTTGGACGGGTTGCGCGCCCGCGCTTGGGGGATGCTGGCGCGCGGTGTCGCCGATGCAAAGCATCCTTGCCGTCTGCCGACCGTCTGCACAACGTCGCCGGGCGGCTGGCCAGAGGCGCGCACGATGGTACTGCGCTCTGCCGATCCGGGCACGGGGGTGGTGACGCTGCATACCGATCTTCATTCGTCCAAACTCGCCAGTCTGACCGCCAATCCGCGCGTGGCATTGCATGTCTGGATCCGGCCACAGGCGCTACAAATTCGACTGCAGGCCCAGATCACGGTGCAAACTGGCGAAGAAACCCGCGCTTTGTGGGATAAAATCCCAGATCACGCGCGGCAAAGCTATGGCGTCACCCCGCCGCCCGGCACGCCCATCGCCGCAGCGCTGGATTACGTCAAAGACCCTGACCCCGCGACCTTTACCGTGCTGGAATGTCGTGTGATGCAGATCGACCTTGTGCATCTGGGTGAAAACCACCGGCGTGCTGCCTATTCACGAAGCGATGACTGGGCCGGGCAATGGCTATCGCCGTGACCGGGCAGGGGCTAGACCTGCGGCATGGATAAATTCCCCTTCACCCGCGACCTTGTGCTGATTGGCGGCGGCCATACCCATGCGCTGGTGCTGCGCAAATGGGGGATGCGGCCTTTGGCGGGTGTCAGGGTGACGCTAATCAACCCCGGCCCGACAGCGGCCTATTCCGGCATGTTGCCGGGCTTTGTCGCCGGGCATTACAGCCGCGATGATCTGGACATTGATCTGGTGAAACTCGCGCGTTTCGCAGATGCGCGGTTCATCAACGGGGCGGTCACGGCGATTGACCGGGGCGCAAAGACCGTCACCGTGCCGGGCCGTCCGCCGATTGGCTATGATGCGCTGGCGATTGATGTCGGCATCACATCGGAAATGCCCGATCTGCCGGGATTTGCTGCACATGGCGTGCCTGCAAAACCTCTGGGCGCTTTTGCGCGCGCCTGGGACCTTTATCGCGCCACAGCCAAAGCCCCGCAGATCGCGGTGATCGGCGGCGGTGTGGCGGGGGCTGAACTCGCGCTCGCCATGGCCCATGCGCTGCGGGACAAAGCGCCGAAGGTCCATGTGATCGACCGGGGTCGCGCCCTGTCCGCCTTGGGCTATAAAGCGCGGCAAAAGATGCTGGCCGCGCTGACTGGCTATGGGATCGAGGTGATCGAACCGGCCGACGTGACGCAGGTCTTTGCCGAAGGTGTGGTGCTGAAAGACGGGCGTCTGATCCAGAGCGATTTCACGACAGGCGCTGCCGGGGCGAAACCGCATGATTGGGTTGCCGGGACCGGGCTTGATCTGCGCGATGGTTTCATCACCGTGAATGCGCAAATGCAAAGCAGTGATCCCGCAATCTTTGCCGTGGGCGACTGCGCACATATGGCCCAAAGCCCCCGACCAAAGGCTGGCGTCTATGCTGTCCGGCAGGCCCCGGTGCTTTACGATAATCTGCGCGGGGTGCTATCGGGTGGTGCGCTGCGCGATTACATACCGCAACGCGATTACCTCAAGCTGATCTCACTGGGCGGCAAATCCGCCTTGGCGGAAAAATTCGGCACGGCTTGGCAGGGCAGTCTGCTGTGGCGTCTGAAGGATGGGATTGACCGCAAATTCATGACTCAATTCGCAACGCTGCCGGCGATGCCAATGCCGGTCATACCCAAGGTCGCTGCCCTTGGTCTGGCCGACGCGCTGGGCGATAAGCCGATGTGTGGCGGGTGTGGTGCCAAGGTCGGGCGCGGCGCCTTGCAGCAGGTGCTGGGCGACGGCTTTGGCGATGACGCGGGCGAAGTGCAGCCGGGGCAGGTGATCAGCACCGACCATCTGCGCGCGCTGACCGCTGACCCAGTGCTGATGACACGGATCGCGGCCATTCATGCGCTTGGAGATATCTGGGCGATGGGGTCCAAACCGCAGGCCGCGACCGCCAGTATCATCCTGCCACGGATGAGCGCGGCTTTGCAGCAACGCACCATGGCCGAGATTATGGCAACTGCGACCGAAGTGATGAAAGAGGCCGGCGCGCGGATCGCCGGCGGGCATAGCTCGCTTGGCGATGAGTTGACCATCGGTTTCACGCTGACCGGATTGACTGACCGGCCGATCACCTTGGCCGGGGCGCAGGCAGGCGATGCGCTGATCCTGACCAAACCCATCGGCAGCGGTGTGATCATGGCGGCAGAGATGGCAGGGCAGGCGCGCGGCGCGGATGTAATCGCTTGTCTGGACCTGATGACCCAGCCGCAGGGCGAGGCCGCAGCAATCCTCCAGAATGCCCATGCGATGACCGATGTGACCGGCTTTGGCCTGCTCGGTCATTTGCGGGGGATCTGTGATGCCTCCGGCACGGGGGCTGCGCTGGAATGGGGAAAGGTGCCGGTGATGCAGGGGGCCGCCGACCTCGCCGCGCAGGGCATAAGGTCGAGCCTGTTCCCCGATAACCAAGCCGGGGCCGGGGCGATCAATGGTCCTGTGCCTGATCTGGCCTATGATCCGCAAACGGCGGGCGGCTTGCTGGCCTGCGTTGCAGCAGATAGCGCCGATGATCTGCTGGCCCAGTTGAAGGCTGCGGGTTACCCCGCCGCGATCATCGGGCAGGTCACGGCCACATCAGGGATCACCTGTCGCTGATCAGTGGCATTATCGCCGCAACAAGCCTGTCCTGTCCGGCGTCATCCAGCGTATCGGCCTGCACCTCATCCGCGGCCAGCCGCCGCGATTTCGTATAGGCGGGGTCGTAATGCTGATCCATCAGCGCGGTCGCAAACCCGGTCAGATCGCCCGCGCGCAGCAGATCGAGCCAGCCATCCACCACGCCATGCCCGCGGATATAGCGCAGGGGGGCCAGCCTTTGTGCCATCTCATCGGGGTCAGCGGCGATATCGGCATAGGCCTGCGCCAGATAGGCGGCCCGCGCGGCAAGCGGTGCGCGCACAGCGATCCGTTCGGCGGCACACATGGCCGACCACAGCATCGGCGGGATGATCAGGCGGCCGATCTTGCTGCTTTCCGCCTCGATCAGCACCGGGCGGGCGGTGTCCAAGCGATGCAGCGCCAAGGCGATCTGCGTCTCAAAGCCGCGCTGCGAGGGCTGATCCTGATCGCGCCCGCCAAGCAGCGATCCGCGATGATTGGCCAGGCCTTCCAGATCAATCACCTGCACGCCTTTTGCGGCCAGCCGCGCCAGCACATCCGTCTTGGCCGTGCCGGTATTGCCATCGAGCAGGATGACCCGGTGCGGCAATGGCGTGTCATAAACCGCCTTATTAACCAACCGCCGAAACGTCTGATACCCGCCCTGCACGGTCTCTGCGCGCCAGCCGATCTGGCTCAGGATCGATGCAAAAGACCCCGACCTTTGCCCGCCGCGCCAGCAATAGACCAAAGGCCGCCATGCGCCGTCCTTCTCCGCCATCGCATGTGCAATATGATCCGCGACATTGCGTGCGACCAAGGATGCGCCCAGCTTGCGCGCCTCAAACGGACTGATTTGTTTGTAGATCGTCCCAACGCGGGCGCGTTCGGCGTTGGACAGGGCCGGTAGGTTGATCGCGCCGGGGATATGGTCCAGCGCGAATTCGGCAGGCGAACGCACGTCAATCACGGTGTCGAAACCGTGGTTTAGGATATCGTCGAGGGATTGGAAATTGCGCGCCATGCGGTCTTCTACGCTGACCTTCTGGCATGCGAAAGGTCCCCCGCGCCGTGGCAGGCGCGGGGGGATCGCATCAGATATCAAACCGCAGCGGTTTGACCTGCTTGAACTTGCCGGTTGCTTTCAGCTCGGCAATTGCGGCCTCTGGCAGCGGCTCGTCGAGGTAGAGCAGGGCGATGGCTTCGGCCTTGGCCTCGGACCGGCCCAGCGTGAAGTTCGCGATATTGACGTCGTTATTGCCAAGGATCGTGCCCAAAAGGCCGATGATGCCGGGCGTGTCATTGTTGGTCGTATAGGCCATATGCGCGCCAATCTCGGCATCGATATTGATGCCTTTGATCTGGATGAACCTTGGCTTGCCGTCGCTGAACACAGTGCCTGCGATAGAGCGTTCGCGCGTTTCGGTCACAACAGTCACTTTGACGTAGCCGTCGAATGTGCCGGACTGATCCTGCTTGGTGGTCGAAATCTTGACGCCGCGTTCTTTTGCCATGACAGGCGCAGAGACCATGTTCACATCCGGGTTGGTCGCTTTCATGATCCCGGCAACCGCCGCAGCCGTCAGCGCCTTGAGGTTCATTTCCGACACCGTGCCGTCAAACAGGATGTTGATCGCCTTGATCGGTTCATCCGTCATCTGGCCGATGAAATTGCCCAGATGGCCGGACAGCGCGATCCATGGCCCCATGATCTTGGCTTCTTCCGCCGTCACGGATGGCATGTTCAGCGCGTTGGTCACTGCACCCGACAACAGGTAATCTGACATCTGTTCGGCGACCTGCAAGGCCACGTTTTCCTGCGCCTCGGTGGTGGCGGCACCCAGATGCGGGGTCACGACAACATTGGGCAGGTTGAACAGTGGGCTGTCGGTGGCAGGTTCTACGGCAAAGACGTCAAACGCAGCACCGGCGACATGACCGGCTTTCAGCGCCTCGGCCAAAGCCTCTTCATCGACCAGACCGCCACGGGCACAATTGACGATCCGCACACCTTTTTTCAGCTTGGCGATGTTGTCGCGCGACAGGATGTTCTTGGTCTGCTCGGTCAGCGGCACATGCAGGGTGATGAAATCAGCACGCGCCAGCAGATCGTCGAGTTCGACCTTTTCAACGCCCAATTCGGTCGCGCGGTCTTCGGACAGGAAGGGGTCATAGGCGACGACCTTCATCCGCAGCCCCAGCGCCCGGTCGATCACGATGGACCCGATATTGCCCGCGCCGATGACGCCCAGCGTCTTGGCCGTCAGTTCCACGCCCATGAAGCGGGATTTTTCCCATTTGCCGGCATGGGTGGAGGCGTTGGCTTCGGGGATTTGACGCGCGACGGCCATCATCAAGGAAATCGCATGTTCAGCGGTCGTGATCGAATTGCCGAAAGGCGTGTTCATTACGATGATGCCTTTCTTGGACGCGGCAGGGATATCGACGTTATCGACACCGATGCCCGCACGGCCAATCACCTTGAGGTTGGTGGCGGCGGCGATGATTTTCTCGGTTGCCTTGGTGGCGGAGCGGATCGCCAGACCATCGTAATTGCCGATGATTTCCAGCAGCTTGTCCTTGTCTTTGCCAAGTTTGGGCTGGAAATCCACGTCAATGCCGCGGTCTTTGAAGATCTGCACGGCAGCTTCGGAAAGTTCGTCAGAAATAAGCACTTTGGGGGCCATGATGGCGCTCCTCTATCAGAATGGGGAAGGGAAGCCGGGGTGAACCCCGGCCTACGCGTTGATTTCGGTCTCGAAGGCCCATGTCAGCCATGGCAGCATGGCTTCGATATCGGAGGTTTCCACCGTCGCACCGCACCAGATCCGCAGACCGGCAGGCGCATCGCGGTAAGCCCCGATATCAAGCGCGATATTCTCGGCCTCCAGCCGTTTCGCGACAGCCTTGGCAAAGGCCGCACCATCGGTGATCCGTTCATCGGTGAATTTCAGACAGACCGAGGTATTGGACCGCGTCGCCGGATTAACCGCCAGATTGTCAATCCAGTCATTATCCGCGCAAAAGTTGAAGATCGCGCGGGCATTGGCATTGGCGCGGTGGATCAGCGCATCCAGACCACCGATGGACCGGCCCCATTTCAGTGCGACCAGATAATCCTCGACCGCCAGCATGGATGGGGTGTTGATTGTCTCACCCTTGAAGATACCCTCGATCAGCTTGCCTTTTGATGTCAGGCGGAAAATCTTTGGCAAAGGCCAGGCGGGGGTGTAGCTTTCCAGCCGTTCCACAGCACGCGGGCTCAGGATCAGCATGCCGTGGGCCGCTTCCCCACCCATGACTTTCTGCCAGCTGAAGGTGGTGACATCCAGCTTGTCCCACGGCAAGTCCTGCGCAAAAGCGGCAGAGGTCGCATCGCAGAGCGTCAGACCGGCACGATCCGCCGGGATCATATCGCCATTGGGCATCCGCACGCCGGAGGTCGTGCCGTTCCATGTAAAGCAGACGTCATTGTCATAATTCAGTGCCGCCATATCGACGATCTCGCCATAAGGCGCTTCATGCACTTTGGCGTCGATTTTCAACTGCTTGACCACATCCGTGACCCAGCCCGCGCCAAAGCTTTCCCAAGCGACCATTTCGGCCGGGCGTTCGCCCAAAAGCGACCACATCGCCATCTCATAAGCGCCGGTGTCGGAGGCAGGCACGATCCCGATCCGGTAATCATCCGGCACGCCAAGGATTTCGCGGGTCAGATCAATCGCCTCGGCCAGCTTGGATTTGCCAATGCTGGCACGGTGCGACCGGCCCAAGGGGGCGTCGCGCAGATCATCCAATTTCCATGTGGGGGGTTTGGCACAGGGGCCCGAAGAAAAACGCGGGTTTACAGGCCGCGCGGTCGGTTTGTTCGTCACCATTGCTGGTATCCTCTCAGATATATGCCCTTCGTTGGGGAAGGGTGTCCCACTGCCGCAGATAGCGCCTGCCGCGCACTTCCACAATCGCCAAAATGACGCTAGACCGCCGCTCAAGCTGCTTTTTACGACATACGTGCAGCGGATCGGAAACTGCGCCCCGCAAAGGACCATCATGA
Source organism: Yoonia sp. 67-2 (assembly GCF_035117555.1). NCBI lineage: Bacteria > Pseudomonadati > Pseudomonadota > Alphaproteobacteria > Rhodobacterales > Paracoccaceae > Yoonia > Yoonia sp. 67-2. The sequence continues at coordinate 146,204 of NZ_JAYKPK010000009.1, read as the reverse complement.
TGTTCACTGCCACCTTGCTGACCAATCCCGTCACCCGCGGTCTTGACCCGGCTTTGGTTGAAAGCCTGCGCAACGCCTGGGGTGGGGGTGACGCAGTCTGGCTGGCACCGGATGAGGCGGCGGAATTTACGCTGCCTGTCCTGCCGGACAACGCCTGGGATGTCTGGCACGACCTGCAAGGTCACGGCGTTGATCTGGTCATCCAGCCATCTGCCAACCGCCGCAAAAAGATGCTGCTCGCCGATATGGACAGCACGATGATCCAGCAGGAATGTATCGACGAACTCGCGGATGAGGCCGGTGTCGGCGCGCATGTCGCCGACATCACCGCCCGCGCGATGAATGGTGAGCTGGATTTCGAGACCGCGCTGATCGAACGTGTCGGCCTGCTGCGCGATCTGCCGGAAACGGTGATCGGGCACGTGCTGGCGACCCGGATTACCTATATGCCGGGCGGCGCGACATTGGTGAAAACGATGAAAGCGCATGGTGCCTATGCCGCGCTGGTGTCGGGCGGGTTCACCGCCTTTACCACGCAGGTCGCGCAAGTGCTGGGTTTTGACGAAAACCGCGCCAACACCTTGCTGGTCGCGGATGGCAAATTGACCGGCGATGTCGCCCGCCCGATCCTTGGTAAAGCTGCCAAGGTCACGGCGTTGGAAGACATCACCGCCCGGCTGAACATCGGTGAAGCTGACGTGTTGGCGGTCGGTGACGGGGCCAATGACCTTGGCATGCTGGGCCGTGCGGGCGCGGGTGTCGCGCTGCACGCCAAACCATCGGTGCAGACGCAATGCGATATCCGCATCAACCACGGTGATCTGACGGCACTGCTCTATATCCAAAGCTATGCCCGCGCAGATTTCATCAACTAGGGGCTTGCGTTAGCCATATTCCCTGCGCCAGATGGCGCGATGAAAAAGCCATTGCACCCAGCCACGATTGCCGCGCATGCCGCCGGCGCCCTTGATCCGCAATCGGGCGGCGTCGTGCCGGCCTTGCAGCCCTCTACCACCTATCTGCGCGATGAAGATTACGCGCTGATCCGGCCCGATAATATCTATTCGCGCGACAATTCCGACAATCTGCGGCAGGCAGAGGCGGTGATCCGCGCGCTCGAAAATGCGCAGGACACGCTGCTGTTCCCCTCCGGCATGGCCGCGATTGCCGCCGTATTCCGGGCTTTGCCGAACCGGGCAACCGCCATCGTGCAATCAGGCATCTATTGGGGGACAACCGCCTGGGTCCGCGATTTCTGTGCAAGGCGAGAGATTGCCCTGATCGAAGTGCCGGCTGCCGATCTGGTCGCCACCTGTGCGGCAAACCATGCCGATCTGGTGCTGATCGAAACACCCTCCAACCCATGGTTGCTGACCGTTGACATCGCCGCCGTCAAACATGCCACCGATGGCGTGCTGCTGGTCGATGGCACCGCCGCGACACCGATTCTGACCCGCGCATTGGATCATGGCGCGGATATCGTGATGCATTCGGCGACCAAGGCGATCAACGGCCATTCCGATGTGCTGGCAGGCGTGCTGTCCACGATCCAGTCCGAGGCCCCGATCTGGCAAGCGATCAAAGCTGACCGCAAGATGGCCGGTGCGATCCTCGGCCCGTTCGAAGCATGGCTTTTGACCCGCGCGATGCGGACCCTGCCCTTGCGGGTGGAGCGGATGTCAGAAAATGCCTTGATGCTGGCGCAGCACCTGATGGCCCATCCGGCAGTCGAGGATGTCTATTACCCCGGTCTGCCGCATCATTCGGGCCATGACGTCGCCTTGCGCCAGATGCACGGCGGCTTCGGCAGTCTGCTGTCGGTGCTGGTGCAGGGCGGACGCGAAGAGGCGCTACGCGTGACCGGGAGGCTGAATCTGTTCCTGCGGGCGACGTCGCTTGGCGGTGTCGAAAGTCTGGTGGAACACCGGCATACGATTGAACCGCATACCGGTATTCCGGAAAACCTGATCCGCGTCAGCACAGGCATCGAACATATCAATGACCTGATCGCTGACTGGGATCAGGCGCTGGCTTAATCCGCGACGGGGCCGCCCGCGTCTTTCCAGGCGCTGAAACCACCGATATTGGTGACCTTGGTGTAACCCATGTCTTTAAGCGTCTTGCCGGCCAAGGCCGCCTGACCACCGGCGCCGCAGATCAGATAGAGGTCTGCATCTTTCTGAAACGCGGCATGGTGGTAATCGGTTGCAGGATCAGCCGCGAATTCGATGAAACCACGCGGCACGTTATGCGCACCTTTGATCGTGCCGGATTTGGCGATATCGCCGCTGTCGCGCACATCGATAAAGACGGCATTGCCTTCGGCATGTTTTGCAACCGCTTCTTCGGCGCTGATGCGCGGCACGGCGGCGTTGGCTTCATCAAGATAGGTCTGTGCGTTTTTCATGTCGTTTCCCTTCGTTGCTATACTGGCCTGAAAAAAACGCCCGGGCCGCAGCCCGGGCAGTCCAACAGGGAGGTTGGTGATATAACCCGATCACCGGCGGGACACTTATGAAACGAGCCGGTAGCCGCCTTGTTCCGTCACCAGCAGACGCGCATTCGACGGATCAGGTTCGATCTTTTGCCGCAGCCGGTAGATATGGGTCTCCAATGTATGCGTCGTGACCCCCGCGTTATAGCCCCAGACCTCATGCAGCAGCACATCGCGGGCCACGACACCATCGGTCGCCCGATACAGATATTTGAGGATATTGGTTTCCTTCTCCGTCAGGCGCACCTTTTTGTCATCCTCGGTGATCAGCATCTTCTGCGCGGGCTTGAATGTATATGGCCCAAGCTGAAAGATCGCATCCTCGGATTGTTCATGCGTGCGCAGCTGGCTGCGGATCCGCGCTAGCAGCACCGGGAATTTGAACGGTTTGCTGACGTAATCATTGGCCCCCGCATCAAGCCCAAGGATCGTATCGGCATCGCTGTCCTGCGCGGTCAGCATGATGATCGGGCATTTGGTGCCCTGCTTGCGCAGCCGGCGGCACAATTCGCGGCCATCGGTGTCCGGCAGGCCGACATCGAGGATCATCAGATCATAGGCGCTTTCCTTGGCCTTGGTGATCGCGCTGGCCCCGTCATCTGCCTCGAAGACATCGAAATCCTCGGTCATCAGTAATTGTTCGCCCAGCGCCTCGCGCAGGTCGTCATCATCATCGACGAGTAAAATCTTTTTCAACTGACGCATGGCATTATCCTTCGCTATGTCACTGACCTGTGATGGAGTAACGCGCCGGACAAGATTTCGGGTTCATCTTTCACACGGACGTGTGATTAGAGCCGGTTTTGTTTCACTTTCCGGTGAAAAGGGCTATCAGGTGAAACAATTGACAGGTGCTTTATGACAGGTTTCTCTCCCGATATCACCGAAAGGCTGGCGCGTGCGCGGGCCGATCTGCGCATGGGCGTGCCTGTGGTGCTGGATGGCGGCGCGCTGGTGCTGGCGGCGGAAACGCTGGATGCAGGCAGGCTGGCGCAATTGCGCATGCTGGGCGGCACGCCGGTGCTGGCGATCACATCATGGCGTGCTGAAACGCTCAAAGCCCGCGCCTATGACGGCGATCTGGCGCGGATCATCCTGCCTGCGGATGTGGGCCTCTCATGGGTGCGATCCGTCGCTGACCCCGCCGATGACCTGCGCGCGCCGATGAAAGGCCCGCTGCGCAGCGCGCGCGACGGCGGTGCAGACCTGCACCGCGCCGCGATTGCGCTGACCAAGGCTGCGCGGCTTTTGCCCGCCGCTTTGGTCCTGCTGCTGAAGGATGCACCGGCTTTTGCCCGCGCGCATGACCTGACCTTGGTGCCTGCCGCCGCCGCGCTTGACACCGCCCTGAGCCCTTTGCGCCCGGTGATCAGCGCGCGCTTGCCGCTGGATGTGTCAGAGGCCGGACGGTTGCACATCTTCCGCCCCGATGACGGGGCCGAGGAGCATTATGCCGTCGAAATCGGCCAGCCTGACCGCTCCAATCCGGTGCTGTCGCGCCTGCATTCCGCCTGTTTTACTGGTGATCTGCTGGGGTCGCTGAAATGCGACTGCGGCCCGCAATTGCGCGGTGCCTTGGCGCAGATGGGGGCCGAAGGGGCAGGGGTCCTGCTCTACCTCAATCAGGAAGGACGCGGCATCGGGCTGGCCAACAAGATGCGCGCCTATTCCCTGCAGGATCAGGGGTTCGACACGGTCGAAGCAAACCACCGTCTGGGGTTCGAGGATGACGAACGCGACTTCCGCATCGGTGCCGAAATCCTCAAATCTATGGGCTTCGGCACGGTCCGGCTCCTGACCAATAACCCCGCGAAAGTGGCAAAGATGGAAAGCTGCGGCATCAAAGTCGTCGAACGCGTCCCGCTGAAAGTCGGCGAAAACCGGCACAACCATGCCTATCTGGCGACGAAGGCCGCGAAATCGGGGCATTTGTTGTGACGGAATTGATGTTTCCCGTGCGCGCTGATCTGGATTAAACCACCGCCATGCGGACCATCGTCACCACAATGCGCAACGAAGCGCCCTTTATCCTTGAATGGCTCGCCTATCACCGCGCCATCGGCTTTACCGATTTTGTCATCTTTTCCAATGATTGCGATGATGGCACCGATCTGATGCTGGACCGGCTGCAACAGATGGGAATGGTCCACCACCTGCCGAACACGCGCCGTGGCAAAAAGCCGGTGCAATGGACTGCCCTGAACCGTGCCGCCAACCACCCTGCGGTGAAAAAGGCTGACTGGATCTTTGTTGCCGATGTCGATGAATTCCTAAACATCCATGCCGGTGATGGCCATCTGGATGATCTCTTAGCCGCGCGGCCAGATGCGGACGGGTTCTTGCTGTCCTGGCGGATGTTCGGGGCGAATGGCCAGATCCGCTTTGACGATGCGCCGGTCATGCGCCAATTCACCGCCGCAGCACCCGACCGTCTGATCTGGCCATGGCGGGCGGTGCAGTTCAAGACACTTTACCGCAACAATGATCCGGCCCGCAAACTGGGTGTCCATGCGCCGGACCGCCGGGCCGAAACCGACATCTGGGTTGATGACAACGGACAGACCTTGGGCCGTGTCAGAGGCACCGTCATGCTGCACAAAGAATCGCGTTACGGCTTGGCGCAGGTCAACCATTACGCGCTTGGTTCCGCTGAAAGCTTTCTGGTGAAATGCGACCGGGGCAAGCCCAACCATGCCGATCAGGCGATTGATCTGGCCTATTGGCTGGACCGCAATTTCAACGAGGTGGAAGATACCACCATCCTGCGCCACGCCGATGCGACGGTGGCAGGCGTGGCTTCGCTGATGGCTGATCCTGTCATCGCCCAATTGCATGCCGCCAGCGTCACATGGCGCAAAGACAGGATTGCCGCGCTGATGCTGCAATCGGATTATTTCTATCTGATGGCACGGATCATCCAATCCGGCCCGACCAAGGCCTTGTCGCTGGCGAACCAGCAGATCCTGCTCGACAGATTATATGCGATGCGCCATGCGCAGAGGCAGGCCAAAACGGCAGAAAGCCCGACATGAAACCCACCGATCTGGTCCTGACCCCGACCCATCTGCGATTCGCGGGCCGCCGCTTTGCCTGCAGTATTGGGCGCGGCGGGCTGACCACACGCAAGAAAGAAGGCGACGGCGCAACCCCGCGTGGCACCCACCGTCTGATCGGCATGCTCTACCGGCCTGACCGGATCGCGCGGCCTGCCGATTGGGCGTTACCGATCAAGCCCGGTGATCTGTGGTCCGACGATATCCGCGATCCTGATTATAACATGATGGTGCGCGCGCCGCATCCTTACAGCCATGAACGCCTGCGCCGGGCGGATCCGATGTATGATCTGATCATCCTGACCGACTGGAACTGGCCCTATGTGGTCAAGGAGCGCGGCTCTGCGATCTTCATCCATCAATGGCGCGGGCCGGGGCGGCCGACGGCGGGGTGCATCGGGCTCGCGCGCGACGATCTGCGCTGGATCGCGGCTCGAATCCGGCACGAAACACGGCTTGTTATCGCATAACCGCTGGACCTTGTGCCTATTTCTGAATCAAAGCATCAGGAGCAGCAGCAGATGACACACCAAGGCACCTTCATGACCACCGAAGAAATCACCAATCTTCCTTATCGGCCGTGCGTCGGCGTGATGCTGATCAATCCGCGTGGCCATGTCTTTGTCGGCCAAAGGATCGACCGCGACACCGACGCCTGGCAAATGCCGCAAGGTGGCGTTGATCCGGGCGAAAAGACCCGCGACGCCGCCCTGCGCGAATTGCTGGAAGAAACCGGCATCACGCCCAATCTGGTCAGTATCGAGGCGGAAACCGCAGGCCTGATCCCCTACGATCTGCCGGTCGAACTGGTGCCGCATATCTGGAAAGGCCGCTACCGGGGTCAGGAACAGAAATGGTTCCTGATGCGGTTTCACGGGCAGGATAACCAGATCAACCTGCAAACCGAACATCCCGAATTTTCTGCCTGGAAATGGGTGCCGCCTGCCGATCTGGTCGCCGGCATCGTGCCGTTCAAACGCGCCGTCTATGAACAGGTGCTGGCCGAATTCGCCGACAAACTCAAATAGGGCAGGACCCCGCGCCCTTCCCATCTTCCGAGCCCAAATATCCCCGCCGGAGGCATAAAAGTCCTTCGGCGCGACACCTCACACCCGACTACGCTTCACCTTGCGCGCCACCCGTGCCGATTTGGTCTTGGACTTCACCAGCTTGCGCCGCACAGGTTTCCCGCGCCCCGCACTGACCCCGCGCGGCATGTCGCGACTGTCCAACGTCAGCAATTCGACAATCAACCCGCCCGTCACCGGCGCCGCTTCGATCAGTTTCACCGTCACCCGCTGCCCCAGCCGGATCAACGTGCCACTATCCGACCCCATCAGCGTCTGGCTGTCGGGATCGTAATGGAAATATTCGCGCCCCAAGGTGCGGATCGGGATCATCCCATCCGCCCCCGTCTCATCCAGCTTCACAAAGACGCCAAACTTGGCAATCCCGCTGATCCGGCCACCCATCTCGACCCCGATCCGGTCCGAGAGAAACGCCGCCAGATAGCGGTCGGTCGTGTCCCGTTCCGCCGCCATCGACCGGCGTTCGGTATCGGAAATTTTCTGCCCGGTATCGGCAAGGTTTTCGATATCCCAGACCGACAAGCCATCCTTGCCCCAGACATGCGCCGTCACCAGCGCGCGATGCACGATCAGGTCGGAATAGCGGCGGATGGGCGAGGTGAAATGCGCATAAGACCGCAAAGCCAGACCGAAATGGCCGAAATTCTCCGGGCTGTAATAGGCCTGCGTCATCGACCGCAGTGTCGCCATATTGATCAGTTCCGATTGCTCCGTCTCGCGCGCCGCAATCAACAGCCGGTTCAGATGCGCCGTTTTCAGCACCTGCCCCTTGGCCAGCACGAGGCCCGATGCCTGCGCCACCTCACGCAAAGCATCCAGCTTATCGGCATTGGGTTCCTCATGGACCCGGAACAACAGCGGTGATTTCTTCGCAATCAGCGTCTCGGCGGCGGCGACATTGGCCAGCACCATGAATTCCTCGACCAGCCTATGCGCATCCAGCCGTTCCTTGAACTGCACGGACGTCACCTTGCCATCGTCATCCAGAATGATCTGCCGTTCGGGTAAATCCAGCTCCAGCGGTTGCCGCAAAGCACGCGCTTTGACCAAGGCATGATAGGCGGCATAGATCGGCCGGATCACCTCAGCCATCAAGGGGGCAACCTTTTCATTGGGTTGCCCGTCGATCCCGTCCTGCACCTCTTCATAATTCAGCGAGGCGATGGATTTCATCAGCCCGCGATGGAATTCATGCCCGATCTTCTGCCCCTGTGCATCGATCCGCATGGCAACGGCGATACAGGCGCGGTCCACGCCTTCGTGCAGTGAACACAGATCACCCGACAGCCGGTCCGGCAACATCGGCACCACGCGGTCCGGGAAATAGGTGGAATTGCCGCGATTGCGCGCCTCATGATCCAGCGCGGAGTTCGGTTTGACGTAGCAAGCCACATCCGCAATCGCGACCCAGATGATGAAACCACCCGCATTGGCGGGGTCTTCATCCGCCTCCACAAAACACGCGTCATCATGATCGCGCGCATCCCATGGATCGATGGTGATCAATGGCAGATCGCGCAGATCCTTGCGGCCTTTCAGCCCCACAGGCTTGGCCGCATCCGCCTCTGCCACCGCATCATCGGGGAAATGATCAGGGATGCCGTGCTGGTGAATAGCGATCAGCGACACCGCACGCGGCGCTGTCGGATCACCCAAGCGCGCCACGATCCGCGCCTTGGGCAGGCCAAGCCGCCCCTTGGGGCCAGCCTGCTCCGCCTCGACCAATTCGCCATCTTTCGCGCCACCCGTGGCACCGGCAGCGACGACCCATTGCTTATCCGCGCCCTTGTCAATCGGCAGCACACGCCCGCCTTCGGACCCGGCACGGAACACGCCCAATATCCGCATCGGATTGGTGCCAATGCGGCGGATCATCCGGGCAGTATGGGTGTGTTCTTCGGTCTTATCCACCGTCAGACGGCCCAGAATACGATCACCCGCTCCCAAAGCCGGATCACTGGACCGCAGCATCATCAAGACACGCGGCTCCGGCCCTTGCCCGGTCCATTCCAATGGCCGCGCAAAGATATCGCCACCCGCATCGGGTGCCATGATCTCCAGCACCGCGACAGGCGGCAATTCCTCCACATCGCGATAGGATGACCGGCGTTTGGTCAGCTTGCCCGCTTCCTCCAATTCCTTGAGGATGCGTTTGAGGTCGATCCTTGCCGCCCCTTTGATCCCGAACGCCTTGGCGATATCGCGCTTGGCGGTCTTGGTCGGGTTGTCAGAGATAAAGGCGAGGATTTCGGATTTGGAAGGGATCTGTGTCATCCCGCAGCCCTAGCATGACGCGCAGGCAGCGTCATCACAATTGCCGGTAAGGGGTATGTAAATCCACCTTACGCGAAATATTCCGCCAATATCCGCCCGTAGATCGCCTTCAGCTGCACGATCTGATCCACCGCCACGCGTTCATCGACCTGATGCATGGTCTTGCCCACCAGCCCGAATTCCACGACCGGGCAATGATGCTGCACAAACCGCGCATCCGATGTGCCACCCGAGGTCGACAGCACCGGATCGCGCCCGGTTTCGGCCTTCACTGCCTTACCGACCAGATCGGACAGTGGACCGGGTGGTGTGATGAAACTCTCGCCCGAGATTTTCACATCCATTGCAATCCGCACATCGAAACTTTCTGCAACCTGATCCGCGATGCCCTGCATCCATTCCGTCAGACCCGCACCAGAATGCATGTCGTTGAACCGGATATTCACCCCCGCCTTCGTCTGCGCGGGGATCACGTTGGTCGCGGTATTGCCGGTATCAATCGTCACCACCGCCAGCGTGGACGGGTCAAAATGATCGGTGCCGCGATCCAACTCACGGCTCGCCAGAATATCCACCAGCCGCGCCACCGCCGGCAGCGGGTTCTTGGCGCGATGCGGATAGGCCGAATGGCCCTGAACCCCGGTCACGGTAAAGGTCGCATTCAGCGACCCGCGCCGCCCGATCTTCATCGCCTCGCCCATCACGTCAGGGCAGGTGGGTTCACCCACCAGACAGACTGACATCGCCTCTTTGTTCTCTGCCATCCAGTCGAGCAGCGCGGTGGTCCCATCCAGCGCATCGCCTTCCTCATCCCCGGTAATCGCCAGAATGATCGCGCCGTCAGGCGGTGTATCCGCCACAAAATCAATCGCCGCCGCCGCAAAGGCCGCGACACCCGATTTCATATCTGTCGCCCCGCGCCCATAAAGATAGCCATCCTTGATCACCGCGCCAAAGGGCGGCACGGTCCAAGCGGCTTCATCGCCCAAAGGCACCACATCGGTATGGCCATTGAACCCGAACGTCCGGTTCGCCCCCTGCCGCCCCCAACGCGCGAACAGATTCGACACGCCGCCCCGATCCACACGGGTGCAGGTGAAGCCGCCCTTGGTCAGCAATGCCTCCAGCAACACCAGCGCGCCGCCTTCTTCCGGCGTCACGGATGGGCAACGCACCAGATCGGCCGTCAGTGCAACAGGATCAATCATGGCTTTTCTTGAACGCCTCTTGTGCCGCAGGGCTGGCTTCCGTCTGATGCTGGGCGCGCCAGTCGTCATAGGGCATGCCATAGAATGCTTCGCGCCCCTCGTCCTTGGTCATGTCAATACCACGCTCATTGGCTGCTTCCTGATACCAGCGCGACAGGCAATTCCGGCAGAACCCCGCCAGATTCATCATATCGATATTCTGCACATCAGGCCGGTCCTGCATCAGATGCTGGCGCAACCGGCGAAAAGCAGCGGCCTCAAGCGCGATCTGTGTTTGGTCATCCATGTCTTATCTCCCTTTACAATCCCGTCTCTGCCAGCACGCGCGCCAATATCGGGGCCAGCTTTTCCGCCCAGTCCCTCTGCCCAGCTTCATCCGCAATCAGATCATGGCGCAACTCGATCAAGACATTCGCCCGCCCCTGTTGCAAGGCATGGCGATCAATCGCATCGCCGGGCAGATGCCCGGTATAGGGTTCATTCGCCCCCACACACCAGCCTTCCGCGCGGCAGGCGTCGATCAGCGGCAAGGCCAGACGTTCGTCACGGCCATAAAGCACCCCGACTTGCCAAGGGCGCGGCGGTCTGCCGCGCAATTGCGGCGTGAAGCTATGCACAGCACAGATCACGGGTGCGTCCATCCCCGCCGCCAACCCGGCATAGGCGTCGTGATAGGGGCGATAAAGCCGCGCCAACCGTTCCTCCAACTCCGCCACCCCGGCATAGCGATTGCCGGGAATGATCGTGCCATCATAAAGCCGCATCAGCAGCGTCGGGTCATCCTCACCCCTGTTGGGGTCAATCACCAGCCGGGAAAACCCCGACAGGATCGCCGGACTGTCCAGCAAAGCCGCCAGATGCCGCGTCACCCCCGCCGCCCCGATATCATAGGCGATGTGGCGCGCCATATCGGCGGCTGGCAAGCCCAGATCGCCGCCCGCCACCCAATCTGGCACATGGTTGGTCGCGTGATCGCAGGTCACAAGCCAGCGACCGGGCCTATGCGCCCCCTCAACCTGATACGCTTCATCTGTCATTCTCATGTCACCGCATTTAGGCTAGTTTACGTGGGAATGGAATTGCGCAATAAGAGCGTAAAGCCGACCGTTACCGCTAACGGCACTGACCAAAGGGAATGAAGATGAAACGCCACCGCAATGTCAAGATCGTCGCCACGCTTGGGCCTGCATCCAACGATTACAAAATGATCCGCGCCCTGCACGAGGCCGGTGCCGATGTGTTCCGGCTGAATATGTCACACGGCGATCATGAAGAAATCCGCGCGCGGCATGCGATCATCCGGCAGGTGGAAAAAGACCTCGACAGCCCGATTGCCATTCTGGCCGACCTTCAGGGGCCAAAACTGCGCGTCGGCGTCTTTGCCAATGGCGAAGAGGAATTGATCCCCGGCGCCTCCTTCCGGCTCGATCTGGACAAGGCCGAAGGCGATGTGAACCGCGTCTGCCTGCCGCATACGGAAATCTTCGACGCGCTGGAACCCGGCGCGCATCTGCTGGTCAATGACGGCAAGATCAAACTGCGGGTCAAGGATTGCGGTGCTGATTTCGCCAATTGCGAAGTCATCGTCGGCGGCACGATCTCCAACCGCAAAGGCGTGAACGTCCCTGACGTGGTGCTGCCGCTGGCCGCCCTGTCCGACAAGGATCGCAAGGATCTGGAATTCGTCTGCGAATTGGGTGTCGACTGGCTTGCCCTGTCCTTCGTCCAGCGCCCGGCGGACGTGGAAGAGGCCCGCGAGCTGTGCAAAGGCCGCGCCGCGATCCTGTCCAAGATCGAAAAACCCGCTGCGGTGAAGAATTTCGACGATATCCTTGCCGTCAGCGATGGCATCATGGTCGCCCGTGGTGACCTGGGCGTTGAACTTCCCGTCCAGAACGTCCCACCAATCCAGAAACGTCTGGTGCGCAAATGCCGTGCTGCCGCGAAACCGGTGATCGTGGCAACACAGATGCTCGAATCGATGATCGACAGCCCGATGCCGACCCGTGCCGAAGTCTCTGACGTCGCCACCGCGATCTATGAAGGCGCCGATGCGATCATGCTGTCCGCTGAATCCGCTGCCGGGTCTTACCCAATCGAAGCCGTCCAGACGATGAGCAATGTCGCCAACGAGGTCGAAACCGACCCGACCTATACCGAGATCATCGAATCCTCGCGCCGCGCCGTGCGCAATTCCGTCGCGGACGGGATCGTCTCCGCCGCGCGCGAAATCGCCGAAACCACCGATATCAAGGCGATCTGCTGCTTCTCGCAATCCGGCACCACGGCCCTGCTGGTTGCCCGCGAACGGCCCCGCGTGCCGATCATCGCGCTGACCAGCTATATCCGCACCGCGCGCAGGCTCTGCCTGTCATGGGGCACCAATTGCGTTGTTGTGGGCGAGGTCAATCGCTTCAAAGACGCCGTCGTCGCCGCTGTCCGCGCCGCCCTAGCGCAGGAGATGGCCACCAAGGAAGACATGATCGTCGTCACCGCAGGCGTGCCGTTCAACACGCCGGGGTCCACCAATATCCTGCGGGTCGCCCCTTGCGAAGAAAAGCTGATCTTCGCATCTGAAACCGAATAGACCAAAGGCCCGCACAGCGTGGAGTCTGATGTCATCATCGTCGCGGGCATGGTCGCCGTGATCATCGGGATCGCGGCCCTTGTCAGCGCCTTTACAGACCGGCGCTGGCCTTGGGTGGCCCTCGCTCTGTTCATCATCGGGGGCGGGGCGATCACCTATGCGGTGCGGGAAAACCCCGGTCTCTATGCGATTGACCGGCTGGATCAGCCGGTCTTCAACGTCATCGCCCGGATTATCAACTGAATCGGCTTGCACTACGGGGTTTTGCATCCTATAGCGCAGCTTCACCCGCGCGTCCGGCCAGTATGGCATGCCGAGTCGCGCGTCCGACCGACCTTCAGAGGAGACGGAAATGCCGAAAATGAAAACGAAATCGAGCTGCAAAAAGCGGTTCAAAGTGACGGCCACTGGCCGCATTCTGGCAGGCCAAGCCGGAAAGCGTCACGGCATGATCAAGCGCAGCAACAAATTCCTCCGTAACGCTCGTGGCACCGCCACATTGAGCAAGCAAGACGAAGGTATCATCAAGCCGATGATGCCTTACGCACGATAACAGGGGATTTGAGATATGCGCGTTAAAGGCGGAACAGTTACACATCGTCGGCACAAGAAAGTTCTCGACGCTGCCAAGGGTTATTATGATCGCCGGTCCAAGACCTTCAAGGTCGCCAAACAGGCCGTCGACAAAGCCAACCAATATGCCACCCGCGACCGGCACAACCGCAAGCGCAACTTCCGCGCCTTGTGGATCCAGCGGATCAACGCCGGTGTGCGTTCGGTGGACGAGACCCTGAACTACTCCAAGTTCATCAATGGTCTGGCCCTCGCCGGCATCGAAGTCGACCGCAAGGTTCTGGCCGATCTGGCCGTGAACGAACCAGAGGCGTTCGCGACGATCGTTGGTCAGGCGAAAGCGGCGATGCCTGCGTAAGGTTTGCTGTTGAGTGATACGGGAAAGGCCGCTCTGTGATGGGGCGGTCTTTTGCGTTGGGGGGTGCAGAATTTAGATGCGGTCGCAGAGATTGCCCAAGACGATATGCCGGCTAACGCTGTGGCCGGTATGCCGTACAAACTGACCAAATATCTTGCAATTATGAGTTGTATCACCAAACTCGGTGACTGCATCTGTCACACACTGGAGATCAATGAAATGAAGCCCGTCCTTGCCCGCATGGCCTTGTTAGTCGTGATTATCTTGTTGGTAAGAACCTATTCGCCATTCGGCGAAGGCAGTTTTGCATTAGAGTTCCTGAATATCGGTGTCTACGTACTTGCGTTTGCGATCGGTGACCGGCTCATCACAGCGACCTTGCGCAAGCGATTTTGACGGTTAATTCCGCCTCACACCTCAGGATCCCACCCACACCTTGCACCCACCCCGCCCTTTCGCTAACCCCTGCACAACCAGATCAAGAGGCGCGCCATGGACGACCTGAAAGCCAAATACCTTTCCCTGATCGCCGCAGCCGGTGACGAAGCACAGATCGAAGACCTGCGCATCGCCGCCCTCGGCAAAAAGGGCGAAATCAGCGCGGCCATGCGCGAACTCGGCAAAATGACGCCCGAGGAACGGCAAACCGCCGGCCCCGCCCTGAACGCGCTGAAGGACGAGATCAACAGCGCCCTTGCCGCGAAAAAAGCCGCCCTCGGCGATGCCGCCCTTGATGCGCGCCTGCGCGGCGAATGGCTCGACGTGACCCTGCCGTCGCGGCCCCGCCGTCAGGGCACGATCCACCCGATCAGCCAGGTCACCGAAGAGGTCACCGCGATCTTCGCCGATATGGGCTTTGCCGTCGCCGAAGGGCCGCAGATCGACACCGATTGGTATAATTTCGACGCGCTGAACATCCCCGGCCACCACCCCGCGCGGGCCGAGATGGACACATTCTACATGCACCGCGCGCAGGGCGATAACCGCCCGCCGCATGTGCTGCGCACCCACACCAGCCCGGTGCAGATCCGCCATATGGAAAAGTTCGGCGCGCCCTGCCGCATCATTGCCCCGGGCCGCGTTTACCGCGCCGATTACGACCAGACCCATACCCCGATGTTCAATCAGGTCGAAGGACTGGCCATCGACAAGGACATTTCCATGGCCAATCTCAAATGGGTGCTCGAAGAATTCTTCGCCGCCTTTTTCGAGGTGGACGGGATCAAGACTCGTTTCCGCGCCTCGCATTTCCCCTTCACCGAACCCTCGGCCGAGGTGGATATCCAATGTTCCTGGGTCGATGGTCAGCTTAAGATCGGCGAAGGCGATGGCTGGCTGGAAGTGCTGGGCTCCGGCATGGTGCATCCGCATGTGCTGCAATCCGCAGGCGTCGACCCGACCCAATGGCAAGGCTTCGCCTTCGGCATGGGCATCGACCGGATCGCGATGCTGAAATACGGGATACCGGATTTGCGCGCGTTCTTTGATTCTGACCTGCGCTGGCTGCGGCATTACGGCTTTGCGTCACTGGATGTGCCGACGCTGCATGGTGGGTTGAGCAGGTGAGCATGGATTTGGTGCTGGGACTTACACAGTCGCTCGCTCCTTTCGCTGCGTTGTGTGGTGCCATTTACCTTTATTTTATTAAACGCAATGATGACCTAAGAAATAACGAAGCGGTGCGCAGGACGGAGCTTTACAGCCGTTTTGTTTCGCACGTGCTAGCTTGTCGGATGAATGTAGCGAAGGGGCTACCTATCGGACATGACTCGAGTGAAGTGTTAAGCTCAATTGAATTTGATATCCGTGTAAGTTGCCCGAATAATATCGCTGCTTACGCGCGTGAATTGGCAAACACCGTTCGGACCATATGGCTGCTAACACCTGAGGAGGCTAGCGCATCGATGCTAAATGTTAAGTTTTTTGAGCAAGTTGACAAGTTTGTTGCGCTGGCCCGAGAAGACCTTTCAACTTTAAGACCTGGAAAATTTAAAGAAGCATTTCGGAATGCTAATTCTTGAAGCTGACTATCGTCGGATAATATCGGATATGGCTTAATCCGATGCTTGCACGGCTTGGGCCTTGCTGGTCATTGAATATTAACTGGCGATACGCTATCTATCCAATGTATCCCGTTATCTATCCAATGTATCCCGTTCATCGGGCTTAAGACCTAGATTACTGGGCAGGCTGCTCGCCGGATGATGACAAATCCAGAGTAGTCTAAATAATGTCAACGTCCCGTAGCCCCGCCTTGTGCGGGGTTATGTGTTTGTAGACCACCGCCACCTGTCTCAGACCTCCCACCCTCAACCCTCAGTTCGCACCCTTAACCCTTTATCAACCCCTCTGCGCTATCCTGACCTCAGATCCACATCCGCGTGAGTCTCCGCCCTGCCGCGCTTCACCCCGCCAGCGTCACGCAAAACCTTCCCCGCGGGGAAGATATCACAAAGCCCGGTCTTTCACCTTCCCCGCGGGGAAGATACCATGCGACCTTCCCCGCGGGGAAGATTTGCCGCCCCAGCCCGTGAAAGGCCAAGACCATGAGTGATGACACCGAAGACCTGCAAGACACCTACCCCGGCGCGGGCACCTTTCGTTTCGGTGACACGCCGGAGCTGTGCCAATACCTGATCGGCCTCGTCCGCCAGCGCAAGAAAACCGCGACCTGTGCGGCGGCCTCGGATTTCGAAGACGACCCCGATGCCATGCCCGTCGTGGGCCGCTGCGATATCGCCGCCAATTGGGACGGCACCCCTGCGCTGGTCATCCGCACCACCAAGGTGGAACAGATTCGCTATTGTGACGTGACCGAGGAAATGGCTTTGGCCGAGGGTGAGAACGACAGCCTTTTAGGCTGGCGCAAGGATCACAAAGCCTATTTCAAACGCAATGGCGGCTTTGACCCCGAAATGATGCTGGTGTTCGAACATTTCGTGCTGGTCGAAGACCTGGCCGGGCGCGAGCTTTAAGCGCGCGCCCAGTGCTGATCCGTAGGGCGGGGTTCACCCCGCCATCCCGGCACAAAGGCTACAGCGTAATCCGGAACCGCGCAAAGCCATCCGCGCCGTCGCCCGCAGCCTCAATCACCAGACCGCGCGCCTGCACTTCGGGCAGATAGGTCGCGGCTTTCGGCCCGGTGTCGAAGGTCACACTCGCCCCCGCAACCGGCGCAAAGGTCCAGTTCGCATCCGCCGCCGGGCTGATCGTGCCCTGATCGACGATATAGCGCACGATCACATCGCGGTTGGTGTCGGGCGCCTGCAGGATCGTCGTGCTGCCATCGGCACCGGGAAAGCTGCCGCCGCCACCGGCACGGTAATTATTGGTCGCCACGATGAATTCCGCCGCCGGATCGACCGGCGCGCCATCATACATCAGATCAACGATGCGATTGGCGGCGGCATCGACCAGCGCGCCTTCACTGTCGTACTTCGACGGCTGGGTCAGGTCGATCTGATAGGTTACCCCATCGATCACGTCGAAATTATAGCTGGGGAAGGCGGTGTTGATCAGCGGCTGATCGGCCTCACCCGGGGTGATCTGGTTGAACATCCCGGCGCTGCGCTCCAGCCAGTCTTTCAATTGCGCGCCGGTGATCCGCACCGCCTGCAAAGTATTGGGATACAGGTAAAGATCAGCGACATTCTTGATCGCGACCGGGCCGGTGGCGACATCGGTGTAATATTCCGGGCCGCCACGGCCACCGGCCTTGAACGGTGCCGCCGCCGACAGGATCGGCAGGCCGGCATGGTCGGTGCCTTGCAGCAGCTGTTCCACATACCACATCTGCGCGAGGCTGACGATCTGCACTGACGGATCATCGGCAACGAGCGCGAAATAGCTGTGCAGCGGTGCGGCGGTCTGGCCGACCTCTGCGCGGATATAGGCCAGCGTATCGTCATGGGTCTGCGCGGTGGCGGCGATCACCGGGGCGAAATCGGTGACCAGCGGGGTGATGGTGTTATCTTCCTGCCGCTCGGAAATCGGGCGTAGGGTGGATTCGTGGGACGTCACCGACCATGTGCCGCCGTCATGGGTCAACAGCAGGTCGATCAGCCCCATATAGCTGCCCCAGAAACCGGGCATCACAGCGGGCTTGCCGCGCAAAGTGCCTGCTGCATTGTCGATACCGTCGCCTTCAAAATCGGGGCCGGGGAACTGGCGGTGATGGTGGCCGGTAACCAGCGCGTCGATGCCGTCCACCCCCGCCAGATGCAGGGCGGCGTTTTCCATGCCTTCGGCATAGGGGCCGGTATCGATGCCGGAATGGCACAGCGCGATGACGATATCGGCCCCGTCTTCGCGCATCTGCGGCACCCAGGCCTCGGCTGCGGCGACGATGTCACGCACGGCGACCTTGCCGTCCAGATGGCTGCGGTCCCATTGCAGGATCTGCGGCGGGACAAAGCCGATCAGCCCGATGCGGATCGGCAAGGCGGCTCCGCTGCCATCGGTCAATTCGCGCTCAAGGATCGTATAGGCGGGGGCGTAAAGATCGTCCTCGCGCGGGGTCGCCCCAAGGGTCTTGGCAACATTGGCGCAGAGCACGGGAAAATCCGCGCGCGCATTGACCAGATCGAGGAACGGCAGGCCATAGTTGAATTCATGGTTGCCCAAAGTCCCCGCATCAAAGCCCAGCGCATTCATGCCCGCGATGACCGGATGCAGATCGCCCTCTTTCATGCCTTTGGAATAGGCGATGAAATCGGCCATCGGATTGCCCTGCATGTAATCGCCGTTATCGACGGTGATGCTGTTGCCCGCTTCGGCCCGGACGGCGGCGATCAGGCTGGCGGTGCGCGCCAGACCCATCGTGTCATTGGGCCGGTCTGCGTAGTAATCATAGGGCTGGACATGGCAATGCAGGTCGGTGGTCGCCAGAATCCGCAGATGCGCCTGACCTGCCTGCGCGCGCGCGGCAAAAGGGTGCAGCACGACAAAGCTGCCGGCAGTGGAGGTCAGCAGGAACTGACGGCGGGACATGGCGATCATGGGAGAACCTCATTTTTGGATGTCGCTGTGGTCTATCGCCCCGATGTAACAGATTTGTCCGCAGGTTGCGCCTCTGGCGGGCAGGCGGGGTGAACCCCGCCCAACGGTCTTTCGCATCGCTGCGATATCGGTTAGATCGCTTGCAAATGACTTGTGCTGGATAAACAGATGAAATTCACGCTCTCCTGGCTGAAACACCACCTCGACACTGACGCCTCGGTCGATCTGATCACCGAGACGCTGACCGACCTTGGGTTGGAAGTCGAAGGTGTGGAAAACCCCGCCGCAAAGCTGGCGGATTTCACCATCGGCTATGTCGAAAGCGCGGAGAAACACCCCGATGCGGATAAACTCCGCGTCTGTCAGGTGCAGACCAAGGACGGTCTGACCCAGATCATCTGCGGCGCGCCCAATGCCCGCGCGGGCATCACCGTGGTGATCGCCAGCCCCGGCACTTATGTGCCGGGCATCGACACGACGATCGGCGTGGGCAAGATCAGGGGCATCGAAAGCTACGGCATGATGTGTTCCGAGCGTGAGATGGAACTGTCAGAAGAACATGACGGCATCATCGAACTGCCCTCTGGCGAGGTCGGGCAAAGCTTCACCGACTGGCTGGCGCAGAACCAGCCCGACAAGGTCGATCCGGTGATCGAAATCGCCATCACTCCAAACCGCCCCGACGCGCTCGGCGTGCGCGGCATTGCCCGCGATCTGGCGGCGCGCGGCCTTGGCACGTTGAAACCAGTCACGGTCGATCCGGTGCCTGCCAATTTCACCGCCGATCTGAATGTGTCTATTGCTGACGATACGCGCGACGGCTGCCCGGTTTTCTGTGGTCGTTTGATCCGGGGCGTCAAAAACGGACCAAGCCCGGACTGGCTGCAAACCCAATTGCGCGCCATCGGTCTGCGCCCGATCAGCTTTCTGGTCGATGTGACCAATTGGTTCACCTATGACCTGAACCGGCCCTTGCATGTGTTCGACGCTGACAAGGTGCAGGGCGATATCCGCGTTCACCGTGCCAAGGGCGGCGAGAGCATCGTCGCACTGGATGACAAGACCTATACCTTGCAACCCGGCCAGATCGCGATTTCCGACGATCAGGGCGTCGAAAGCATTGCGGGCATCATGGGCGGTGCTGCGACAGGCTGCACCGAGGATACCGTGAACGTCTTTGTCGAAAGCGCCTATTGGGACCCGGTCCAGATTGCCTATACCGGCCGCGCGTTGAAGATCAATTCCGACGCCCGCTATCGCTTTGAACGCGGCATTGATCCGGCCTTCACGCCCGAAGGTCTGGAACATGCCGTGCGGATGATCGTGGATCACGCGGGCGGTGAGGCGTCAGAACTGATCATCGCAGGCGAGGTGCCTGATACATCCCGTGCTTACCGCCTTGATGCGCAGCGCGTCATCAGCCTTGTCGGTATGGATATCCCCGAAAGCACCCAGCGCCAGACTTTGACCGCGCTCGGCTTCCATCTGGAAGGCGACATGGCGCATGTCCCATCCTGGCGCCCCGACGTGCAGGGCGAGGCTGATCTGGTCGAAGAGGTCGCGCGCATCGCCTCGCTGACCAAGCTGCAAGGCAAGCCGATGCCACGGATGCAGGCCGGTGTCCCGAAACCGATCCTGACCCAAGGCCAGCAGCGGCAGCAATCCGCGCGCCGGACGATGGCGGCGCTGGGCTATAATGAATGCGTCACCTACAGCTTTGTCGATCAGCAGGCAGCATCCCTGTTCGGCGGCGGCGATGATGCGACGAAGCTGGAAAACCCGATTTCCAGCGAATTGTCGCATATGCGGCCCAACCTGCTGCCCGCCCTTCTGCGTGCCGCCGCGCGCAATCAGGCGCGTGGTTTCATGGATATGGCCTTGTTCGAGGTCGGTGCCGGTTTCCACGGTGGTGAGCCGGGCGAACAGCACAACCTGATCACCGGCATCCTGATCGGCAAGACGGCCAGTAAAGAAGTCCACGGCACCTCCCGCGCCGTCGATCTCTATGATGCCAAGGCCGATGCTGAATCCGTCCTTGCCGCCATCGGCGCGCCCGCCAAGGTGCAGATCCTGCGCGGCGCGGCGGAATGGTGGCACCCCGGACGGCACGGCATGATTTGCCTTGGTCCGAAAAAGGTGCTCGCCGTGTTCGGCGAATTGCACCCCAAGGTGCTGCGCGAGATGGATATCAAAGGACCCGCCGTCGGCTTCACCATCTGGCCGGATGAAGTGCCGGTGCCGAAGTCGAAAACCACCACACGGCCCGCGTTGGTCGCGACCGACCTGCAAGCGGTCGAGCGTGACTTTGCCTTTGTCGTGGATGCGGACGTCGAAGCGCTGACGCTGGTCAATGCCGCGATAGGGGCTGACAAGGCCTTGATCAGCGATGTCCGGGTGTTCGACCAGTTCATCGGTGGCAATCTGGGTGAGGGCAAGAAATCCCTCGCCGTCTCGGTGCGCCTGCAACCCACGACGGCAACACTGAAAGATGCCGATATCGAGGCTGTCAGCGCGAAGATCGTCGACAAGGTGACCAAGGCGACGGGCGGCATTCTGCGCGGGTAAAATTGTCATCTTCCAGACGGGCAACCCGCGTATATTGCCCGTCAAAGGAGATCACGATGACAGATTCAGCCCGATTCTGGGACAAGACGGCAGAGAAATACGCAGCCTCTGCCATCGGCAACCCTGCCGCTTATGAATACACATTGGGCCGGACCCGCAGCTATCTGCGCAGGGCGGATCATGTGCTGGAAATCGCCTGCGGCACCGGGTCGACCGCTGTGCTACTGGCCCCGGATGTGGCCAGCTATCTGGCAACTGATGTATCGCCCGAGATGATCCGCATTGCGCGCGGCAAGCTGCCTGTGGCGGGGGCTGATCTGCGGTTCGATGTGGCGGGCGATCTGCCGGAAACCGGGCCGTTCGATGTGATTCTCGCGCATTCTTTCTTTCACCTTGTGCCGGATATGGAACGGCGCATGGCGCGGATTTATGATCTGTTGCCGCCGGGGGGATATTTCATCTCCAAAACCGCGGCGCTGAAAGGGCGGGGCCTGAAATGGACCCTGATCGGCGCGGTGATCCCGCTCGCGCAGATGCTGGGCAAGGCCCCCTATCTGCGCAAATTCAGCGCGACGGAGTTGGAAGCGGCCGTGCGGAACGCCGGGTTCGAGATTGTCGAAAGCGGCGATTTCGCGGTGCCCGCCCGCTATATCGTGGCGCGCAAACCGGGGGTGGCCAGCGGGGCATAAGGCGTTAGGTTGCGGCAAACACAGGAGACAGCACATGACTTTGCAGATTTACCTTTCCGGCGAAATTCACACTGACTGGCGCGACCAGATCACCAAAGGGGCCGCTGATCTGGATGTGGCCTTTTCCGGGCCGGTGACGGATCACGCGGCATCCGATGATTGCGGCGTGGCGATCATGGGGGCGGAGCCGGATAAATTCTGGCACGACCACAAGGGCGCGAAACTGAATGCGATCCGCACAAGGCATGGGATCGAGACGGCGGATATCGTGGTGGTCCGCTTTGGTGATCAATACAAGCAGTGGAATGCCGCCTTTGACGCGGGCTATGCAGCGGCGCTGGGCAAGGCGCTGATCGTGATGCATGGGCCGGATCATCAGCATGCGTTGAAAGAGGTGGATGCAGCGGCCCTCGCCGTAGTGGAAACGCCGCAGCAGGTGGTGGATGTGTTGGCCTATGTGTTGAACGGGAGCTTGCCGGGGTGAGTGGGTGTCGGGGTGAACCCCGACCTACGTTGGGATGCCTGTAGGCCGGGGTCTACCCCGGTTGACGCGGCGGGTCGGGGCGAACCGCGACGTCCGTAGGCCGGGGTTTACCCCGGCGCCCCCGCATAAAATCAATAGCTTTCTGCATTTCTCTTGCTAACATCTGACCCAGTCACGCGCAGAGGAAGACATCATGCTCAACGAATTCAGAGATTTCATCGCCAAAGGCAATGTCATGGATCTTGCCGTCGGGATCATCATCGGCGCGGCCTTTACGGCCATCGTCAACAGCCTTGTCGGTGATCTGATCCAGCCGTTGATCGGGCTGATCGTGGGGGGGCTGGATTTCAGCGCGCTCAGTTTCGGGGTCGGTGATGCGCAATTCATGTATGGCAGTTTCATCACTGCGGTGATCAATTTCGTGATCATCGCCTTTGTCGTCTTTATTCTGGTGAAGATGGTCAACCGGGTGAAATCCATCGCCGAAAAGCCGCAGGATGTCGCGCCCGAGGTCAAGACGGGTCCGTCCGAGCTGGATATCCTGATCGAGATCCGCGATGCGCTGGCGCGGTCAAAAGTTGATCCGCCACACTTTGACGCAGCGTCAGATCGTCCTAGCTGAATTCCATTGACCGCGATCAACAGGAAGGATGTTTCCCATGGCCGATACAACCCGCCCCGGCAGCCGCTTGATGGACCGCAGCGAATATCCGGGCAAACCCAAACCCCTGACCTCTGGCCCCGATGCCACAGTGGCCGAGGCTGTCGCCAAGATGTCGGACAAGAATTACGGCTGCGTCGTGATCACCGATGCGGCGGAAAAGGTGATTGGGATCGTGACCGAACGCGATATCATGAACAAGCTGGTGGCCAAGGGGATGGACCCGAACACGACCAAATTGTCCGATATCATGACCGCCGATCCGCGTCTGGCGAAAGAAACCGATGATATGCTGGACTGGCTGCGCATCATGTCGAATGAACGGTTCCGCCGTCTGCCGGTGGTCGATGATCAGGGCCGGATCAAGGCGGTCTTCACCCAAGGTGATTTCGTCAGCTATACATGGCCTGACATGATCAACCAGATGCGGGCCATGGCCAAGGCGCAGTTTTCCGGCAATTTCCACTATCTGCTGATCGGTGGTGGCATCGCGCTTTATTCACTGCTGATGGTCATCGTGCTTGGGTTTCGCTGAGATTTCATCCGCTGTGGGCGTCAGGCCGTAGGGGGCGGCGAGGTTCCAGACATGGGCGGGGACCATGTTTTTCATCTTCGCCGGTTCTTCGCGGCGCAGGTGGAGGATGGTTTCCGCCGCTTTCATTTCCAGCCTTGCGCGGGCGAATTCCAGCCCGCGCGGCCCGATCTTTGGCATCAACCAGCCCATGATCCCGCGCATAAAATCAGGCATCCGGCGCAAAGGCAGGCCACCGGCGGCGAGGCGTGTGTTTTCGACAAAGCCTTTGACGGCGCTGGCGCGTTTGCTGCGCGTGCCGGGTTTGGCAAGCGTCACCTCTGACCTGAGGTTGTCCAGCATTGCCTGCCCCCGCGCATTTCGCACGATCAGCCATTGGTCGCCCTCGCCCGCCATATAGCCCACGGTGATATCGGCGAGCCGGTTGGTGTAATCCACGCAGGTCCGGCAGGTGGTGGGGAAGAAATCAGGCGGCAGGTCGGAGATCGGCAGTTTCAGGAACGGGATCAGCCGGTTTGTGCCATCGGTGAAGCGGAGTTCCACGTGATAATCGGCGCGGAATTCCAGATAGGTGACGGTGTCGGGCGCGTCGGTCAGGCGGGACAGGAAGCCGTGGAAATTTGCGGTCGTGGTGTTGTCGGAACAGGGTGTGCCGATGACGTAGATCGCATCAAAACCCAGCTTTGCCTCTAATGCCCGCAGGGCGTAGATCTGGCAGGGGATGCCGATGACGGCGATTTTCCGGTGTCCTGCGGCGCGGGCAGGTTCCAGCAAGGCCAGCAAGGGCGCATAGCCCATCCGCATGCCGCGCGCCTCGGCCATATCGGCGGGGTCGGTGATGATCGCGGGTTTCGGTTTCCAGCGGTCGTCGGGGTCGGCGATCATGGTTAACACGGCATCCACGGTGCCAGTTTCCAGCAGACGTTCGGCCAGCCGTGTGGTCAGGCCGGTCCATTGTGCGCCTTCGCGCGCGGGTTTGAGGGCGGCGCGATACATCGTGCCGGTGACGCCGAAGAAGGCTTCATCCCCGTCGATGCCTGCCGCGCGCCCATGGACCTTTGTTTCCATCCCCGGATAATCTGGTTTGATGAACTGGCAGGCGGACCCGCAGGCGCTGGAATCGGCCATCCGCGACACCCCGCAATCGGTGCAGAGGCTGCGCGGGGCGGGGGCGGCGAAATGGGGTGTGGCGACTGTCATGGGGGCGACCTTACCCGGCACAATAAAAGTGTCCAGTTTGATTTACACTTTCGCTGCTTTCGCGCTGCCCCTTTCCCTGAGATGCATGACACGGTAAGAGGCCCCACTCGCAATCAAGGAGCCAATCAAATGGGCTATCGAATCGCCGTTGTCGGCGCCACGGGCAACGTGGGCCGCGAAATGCTGAATATCCTCCACGAACGGACCTTTCCGGTGGATGAAATCGTCGCACTTGCCAGCCGTAAATCGCTGGGGACCGAGATCAGCTTTGGTGACAAGACCCTCAAGACCAAGGACCTTGATACGTTTGATTTTACCGGCTGGGACATGGCTTTGTTTGCCGTAGGCTCCGAAGCCACGAAAATCTATGCGCCCAAGGCTGCGAAAGCGGGCTGTGTGGTGATCGATAATTCATCGCTTTACCGCTATGACGCCGATGTGCCGCTGATCGTGCCAGAGGTGAATGCCGATGCGATCCATGGCTATTCCAAGAAAAACATCATCGCGAACCCGAATTGTTCGACGGCGCAGATGGTTGTGGCGCTGAAGCCCCTGCATGACCGCGCGCGGATCAAGCGGGTGGTGGTCAGCACCTATCAATCCGTCTCCGGTGCCGGGAAAGAGGGCATTGATGAGCTGTGGGACCAGACCAAGAGCATCTATAACCCCACCGACAGCAAGCCGCCGCGCAAGTTTACCAAGCAGATTGCCTTTAACGTGATCCCGCATATCGATGTGTTTCTGGATGACGGATCGACCAAGGAAGAATGGAAAATGGTCGCCGAGACCAAGAAGATCCTTGATTCCAGCATCAAGATCACCGCGACCTGTGTGCGGGTGCCGGTGTTCGTCGGCCATTCGGAATCGATCAATATCGAGTTCGAGGATTTTCTGGACGAACATGAAGCCCGCGACATCCTGCGCGAATCGCCCGGTATCATGGTGATCGATAAGCGCGAGGATGGTGGCTATGTCACGCCGATCGAATGCGTCGGTGATTATGCGACCTTTATCAGCCGCATCCGGCAGGACAGCACGATTGATAACGGGCTGAACATCTGGTGCGTGTCTGACAACCTGCGCAAGGGTGCCGCGTTGAACGCGGTGCAGATCGCGGAAGTCTTGGGACGTGAGTGTCTGAAGAAGGGCTGATTTGCCCGATGATCTGATGCGCCTTGGCGGCGTGTCAGATCGCCACTGATCCGTTAGAAAGCCATGTGGCAAAAGTAGCCTCGGTCACGTCGCCGGTGGCGAGGTCTTCCATCATCCGCACACCTGTGACGGGATCGGGCCGGAAGGCCAGCCCGTTCAGCCGCAGGAATGTGACGGCGGTGACAAAGGCGGTGCGTTTGTTCCCATCGACAAAAGCATGCGCTTTGGCGATGCCAAAGGCATAGGCTGCGGCGATTTCATACAAGCTAGCGTCGGCATAGTCTGCGCGGTTGATGGCGCGCTGACAGCCCATTTCCAGTAGGCCCACATCGCGTAGACCGGGCGCGCCGCCATGCCGTGCGATCTGGCGGTCGTGTATGATCATGATCGCGGCCAGAGGCACCCAGACGGGTTGTGTCACGCAAGCGCCTGCAGCAGGTCGCGGTTTTCATCCATCACGATTTCAGCGGCGGCAAGGGCTGCGGCCAGAGACGGGTCATGCGCCATGACGCGCAAGGACCCATCATCGCCGCGCACGACGAAAAGGCTGTCGCCTTCTTTCGCATCAAGAATCGTCAGCATTTCGGTGGTCAGGGTCATGACGGCGGAATTGCCGACCTTGCGGATTTTGGTTTCGATCATCATGTGCCTCACTGTATATCCATTCATATATACGAAGGCACCGTTGCCCGGTCAACGCGGCTTTGCGAAAAATCCTGCCGATGCGAATATTCGGGACATGCGACAATCCGTCTCGCCCTGTATACCCCGGGCAAACAAACAGGAGACGCCCCATGTTCCGCCTTTTACTGACCACCAGCCTGATCGCGCTGTCTGCCCCTGCTTTTGCCGAAACGATCACCGGGCAGGCCCGTGTCGATACCGTCACGATCTATCCCGGCCTTGCCACTGTTACCCGGCAGGTGACGCTCGATCTGCCCCAAGGGCAGCATGAGATCGTGATTCCGGGTCTGCCGCAGAACCTTGGCTCTGACGGGGTGCGGATCGTGGCACCGGGGCAGGTGCAGGTCGGCGCGGTGAACCTTGCCTTTGACCGCCTGCCGGTGACGCCGGATCAGGCCAGCACTGTGGTGCAGGCCGCACGCGCCGAAGTGGAGCGGCTGGAAGAGGTCTTGCGCGAACGCGACGTTGCCATCGCCGAAATCCGATTGCGGGTGCAGGCAGCAGAGGATCAGATCGCCTTTCTGCAAAGCCTGAGTCAGGCGAGTGCGGGCGATAATCTGAGCGCCGCTGCGATCAGCGATATTCAGGCGCTGGCGCAGATGGTCGGGGCCGAAACGCTGGAACTGCGATCCGCCGCTTTTGCGGCCGAGCAAGAGGCGCAGGCCGCCACCCGCGCGCGGCAGGATGATGTCGATGCGCTGGAGGAGGCACAGCGCGCGCTGGCGGCTTTGCTGGCACCCGAGGAGGACGGATCGGTGCTGACCTTCACGGTCGTGGCATCGGAGGCGGGTGAGGTCACGTTTGATATCAACACCACTGAAAACCTTGCCACATGGTCGCCCGCCTATGACATGCGCCTGACCACGGGCGATGCGCCGCGTGTCGATCTTGACCGCGCGGTTGTGGTCAGTCAGGCGACAGGGCAGGACTGGACCGATGTGCAATTGATCCTGTCCACCGCGCGCCCGGGTGAGCAGATTGCCCCCGGCGGGGCCTGGGCGGATTTGCGGCGGATCATCTCGGAAGAAGAGCGTGACCGCGAAAGCGCCGCCATGGGCGCGGCGGATGCGATGACGTTGCAGCGCGGCACGGGAATTCTGTCTAACCCGATGCGGGAGACGAGCGAGATCACCGCCAAGGCTGATTTCAGCGGTGCGGCTGTGACCTATACATATCCGGGCCGTGTGACGATCCGCAACGGGGTGGAGGATCTGCGCCTGCCACTGGATCAGCTGAGCTTTGACGCGGATGTCTGGGCCGAGGCGACGCCGATGTCGGATGCCAACGCGTATCGGATGGCGGAATTCATCAACACCAGCGATGAAATCCTGCTGCCCGGCCCGGTGATGGTGCAGGCCGATGGCACGATGGTCGGTTTCAGCTATCTGCCGCTGCTGGCGGCGGGGGCCGAGACAGAGATGGGCTTTGGCCCGCTGGATGGTTTGCGGCTGACGCGGGTCACGCCAAACCGGTCTGAGGGTGATGTGGGTGTGTTTTCATCCGCCAATCAACTGGTCGATCAGACGATCCTGACAGTGGAAAACCTGACCGGGCAGGATTGGGACGTGCTGCTGCGCGATGCGGTGCCTTATTCGGAGCAGGATGATCTGGAGGTCACGCTGACTGCCAGCCCTGAGGTGACGCGCCGCGATCCTGACGGGGAACGCGGCATCGTCGAATGGGACCTTAATGTGCCAGCGGGGGCCGAGCAGGAGGTGACGCTGGAATATACTCTGCGGTGGCCCAGCGGGTTCGTGCTGCGTTAAAGGGGCAGGTCCAGCTTGCCTTGCACATCAATCTTGGGCGTGCGGAATTTCATCGCCGCCCAAGCGCTGATCAGTTTGATAAAGAAGCGTGGCGAATGTGATTTGAGGTTCGGCACGTCGCCCGGCAGGGTGGATGGGTCATCCAGATCGCCGGTCATGGTCCGCATTTGCAAGGGCGGCAAGGTGCCTGCGGGCCAGAGTGTGCCGTAAAGGTCGATCCAATGGCCTTGGGTGAAATCCAGAAACATCGGCGTGTTGCAGCAGGCAGCGACGACGCGGCGGGATTTGGTCGTCGCGGTCAGCCGGAATTCGCGCAGATGTTGCGCACCTTTGGTGCAATGGACGCGGTCTTTGCGGTACATTTCCATCCTTGTGCCACCGCTGGCTTCGCGGATCGGCTGTGCGCCGGGCAGTGTGTCCATGATGCTCGCCGCCGTTCGGCACGAGGTGCAGAGGCATTCGACGCTGAGGATCGGCGGGTTCTGCGCCTGCATGGCGACAGCGCCGCAGCGGCAGGACAGGGTGATTTTTTGGGACATGCGGCGATCCTTTGGCTTTGGTCGGCAGGCTATTGTGTCATCCCCTGTGATGCACGTGATTTCACAACGGGATTGCGGTTTCATCCTTGGCGGTGCGGATCACCATCATCGTGAAAAACCGCGCGACATTGGTCTGGTCGCGGAACAGCCGGTCGCAGAGCGCGTCGAATTCCGCCATATCGCGCAGCGACAGGATCAGCACGACATCTGTCTCACCGGTGACGGCATAGGCCTGGGAAACAGCCGGTTCGGCCGTGGCCTGTTCCAGAAACCGGCGCATATGCTGGTCGCCATGCAGTTTGAGTTCGACCGTGACCAAGGCTTTCAGCACGCGGCCTGCCTTGGCCGGGTTCAGGCGTGCGACGATCCGGTCAATGATGCCCGACTTGCGCAGCCGGTGGACCCGGCGCAGGCAGCTTGACGGCGACAGGCCGACAGCATCGGCGAGGTCAAGATTGGTGCGCGATGCGTCCTGTTGCAGCAGGGTCAGCAATTTGCGGTCGATCCGGTCCATGGGTTCGGTCCTTTCTGGACGAGTTTGCAATAATATTGCACAAAGCCGCAATCAATGACCACAAATGCGACGCGAGGCAGGTTAGCAGGGCGGGGCAATCTGACCGGAGTGACCTGATGCAAGACCTTGATACTGCCCTGCAAAAAACCCGTGATACTTTCGGCATCTATTGGCTGCTGGCGCGGATCATCGTGCCGATCACCATCGCGACCGAAATTCTGGCGCGGCTGGGGGTGATCGATGCGATCGCACCCGCTTTCGCGCCGGTGATGGCGCTGGTGGGGTTGCCGCCGGAACTGGGGCTCGCATGGCTCAGCGGGATGCTGATCGGTATCTGGGGCGCGGTGGCGCTGGTCTTCGTGCTGGTGCCGATGGAGACATTAAGTGTGGCGGATGTCACCGTGTTTTCGGCGCTGTTGCTGTTCGCGCATGGTTTACCGGTGGAACAGAAGATCATTGAAAAGGCCGGGCCGCGGATGATTGTCACGACCCTCCTGCGCGTCGCAGGCGGGGTGATCTATGCGCTGATCCTGCATCAGCTGCTGACGGCGACGGGTTGGCTGGCGCAGCCGGTGAACCCGGCCTGGGTACCTACCGCGCAGACGCTGGCGTGGTCGGCATTCTTTTGGCAATTGGGGGTCATGATGGCCTGGATGCTGGTGATCCTGCTGGTGCTGTCATGGGGGCTGGAATTGCTGAAAGTCACCGGCATTCTGGCGCTGCTGATGCGGGCGCTGGCCCCGCTGCTGCGCCTGGCGGGGATCAAGGGCGAGGCCGGGCATCTGACAGCGGTAGGGCTGTTTTTGGGCATCTCCTACGGCGGTGGGCTGTTGATCCGCGAGGCGCGGTCCGGCTCGGTGTCGCCAAGGCAGGTGTTTTTGTCCTGCGTTTTCATGGGCTTTGCGCATAGTGTCATCGAGGATACTTTGGTCGTGATGGCGATTGGTGCCGATATCAGCGGGGTGCTGATCGGGCGGCTTATCTTCGCCGTGGTGGCGACGGCGGGCATTGCCCTGGTGATCCGCGCGATGTCGGATGCGGCGTTTTTCAGATGGGCCTATCTGGCCAGCAGCCCGGCGAAATCCGAGGCTAAAAGCAGATAGGAATCGCCGCAGCGCGACCCGTCCGCTATCACACCACCTCATGTCCCGCGTCGCGGATCGCCTGCGCAAGCCGCGCGATATGGGCAGGCCCGACCTCGCAGCAGCCGCCGACGATGCTGGCGCCTTGACCGATCCAGCCCAAGGCGAATTGCGCATAGGCATCTGGCCCCAGATCGCGGCGCGCCTGCAGCGCATCGACGGTGGGTTTGTCTTGCAGGAAATCTTTGGTGATCTGGGTAAAACCATTGGCATAGGCCCCGAAGGGCAGGTCGCCTTGGCGGAATACCTCCATCGCGGCTGCCATCGCCTCTGGCGCTGAGCAATTGGCGAGCAGGGCGCTGGCCCCTTGCGCGACATCGCGCAGATCGGCGAGTGCCTCGCCCGAGCGCAGGCGGCTGCCGTCTTCGTCATCGACGGTGACCGACAGCCAGATCGGTTTGCCGCTGGGCAAGGCCCCCGCCAGCACGGCGCGTGCATGGGCAAGGGAGGCGACGGTTTCGCAGATGATCAGATCGACCTGCGGGGCGAGCAGATTGGCCACCTCGGCATAAAGCGGGACAGCGATCTCATGGGCGGGGTGCGCATCCGGGCGGTAGCTGGCGACGAGCGGCCCGATGGCCCCGGCGATCCGACCGGTGCCTTGCGCCTCTTGCAAGGCGGCGGCGATCAATGTGGCGAATTGATCTTCGCGCCCGGTGCCCGCCAGCCGGTCGCGGTGGATCGCGTAAGTATTGGCAGTATGCACCGTCGCCCCTGCCGCGCGGTAATCGGCATGCACGGCAGCGACCATGCCAGGGTGATCGACCATGACCTGCGTGGACCAGAGCGGGGTCGGCGGCTGGCCGGAGCGGTGGATGAGTTCCTGCCCCATGCCGCCATCCAGAAGGGTGATCTGCTTCATTCTCTTCATTCTCCTGTCGGGCTTTGTCTTACCAGCATCGTCCGAGCCGTTGAAATCGCGCAAAGCGCGAATTCAACTACGTATCCCCGCCGGAGGCATTGCTGCGGCCTTGGCCGTGGCAAAAGCGTCAGCGTGCAAAAACGCTTTGCAGGATCTGTGTCATCGCCTCGGCATCATCTTGCGTAAAGGCATCAGGCTGATCGCTGTCGATATCGAAAACGCCGATCACAGCACCTGTGCCGTCAAACACCGGCAGCACCAGTTCGGACCTTGTGCTGCTCGCGCAGGCGATATGACCGGGAAAAGCATCGACATCGGGAACCAGTTGCACTTGACCTGTGCGCGCGGCCGCACCGCAGACGCCGCGTGAAAACGGGATCACGAGGCAGCCATGGCCGCCTTGATAGGGGCCGATCTTCAACAATTCCGGTGCGGTGACGCGGTAAAAGCCGGTCCAGTCGAACCGGCTATCGCTGTGATGCACCTCGCAGGCGAGTGTCGCCATCAGGGCGACGGTATCGGTTTCGCCTTCCGTCAGGGCGGCGATGGTTTTGTGCAATGTCGGGTAGTCAACGCGCATGTTGCGTCCTTTTGTGAATGGTGCAGGGGGTTTTCCACCCCCCCATGCCTGCGGCATGTCCCCCGGAGGATATTTATACTCTGACGATGTTGATGGTTTGTAGGCCTCTGCCGCGCAAAGCAAAAGCCCCAGATTGCCATTGCAGCGGCTGGCGATTGTCTTAGGGTCGGGCGGGGATTGAGGGAGTGAGAGATGCGCAATTTTCATCAGACCGGCCGGTCGGCGGTTTATGCAACCAATGGCATCTGTGCCACATCACATCCGCTTGCGGCCAAGGTCGCGGTGCAGATGCTGGAATCGGGCGGCAATGCGATGGATGCGGCCATAGCGGGTGCCGTGCTGCTGGGGATTTGTGAGCCGCAGATGACAGGCATTGGTGGCGATTGTTTCGTGCTCTTCACCCCACCCGGGGAAGACCGGGTGCTGGCGCTGAACGGGTCGGGCCGCGCGCCCGGCGGTATTGAAGCGCAGGCTTTGCGTGCAAAGGGGCCGGTGATTGCGCCTTATTCTGCCGATGCGGTCACCGTGCCAGGGGCGGTGGATGCGTTTTGCCGCTTGTCCAAGGATTGGGGCAGGATGGGGCTGAAGGCGGTGCTGGCCCCCGCGATCCATTATGCCGAAAGCGGCGTGCCGGTGGCGGAACGTGTCGCCAGTGACTGGGCGCAGGCGAAACACCTGTCAGGCATGGCGCGCGATATGTTTTTGCGGGGTGGCGAGCCGCTGCGCGCGGGGCAGATCTTTGCCGCGCCCAAACAGGCCGAGGCCTTGCGCCGGATCGCGCTGGAGGGCCGTGCCGGGTTCTATGAGGGCGAGGTGGCCGAGGATATGGTCACTGCTCTGCGTGCGCAGGGTGGCTGCCATACATTGGAGGATTTTGCAGCGACGGCCTGCGATTACACCGATCCGGTGATGGGCGGTTATGGCGGGCTGGAGCTTTATGAGCATCCGCCCAATGGGCAGGGGGCGACGGCGATCCTGTTGCTCAATATCCTCAAGCATTTCGACATTGCGGCGATGGACCCTTGGGGGGCGGAGCGCGCGCATATCGAGGCGGAGGCGACGAAGCTGGCCTATGATACCCGCAACAGGTTTATGGCTGATCCGGATTACATGACCCGACTGGATCATATGACCGCACCGGAAACGGCGGCGAAGCTTGCCGCGCTGATCGATCCGGCCCGCGCGATGCCTGCCGCATTGCCGGGGGCAGAGGCGGTGCATAAGGATACGATCTATATCACGGTGGTCGATAAGGACCGGATGGCGGTGTCGCTGATCTATTCGGTGTTCCATGGCTTTGGATCGGGGATCGCGTCAGATAGGTTCGGTATTCTGTTTCAGAACCGGGGTGCCGGTTTCACGCTAGAGCAAGGCCACCCGAATGAAGTCGGCCCCGGCAAGCGCCCAATGCATACGATCATTCCGGCGATGTTGAAAAAGGATGGCAAGGTGCTGATGCCTTTTGGCGTCATGGGCGGGCAATATCAATCCACGGGCCATGCGCGCTTTGTCAGCAATATCACCGATTTCGGCCTGTCACCGCAGGCGGCCATCGATGCGCCGCGCTGTTTTGCCGATGGCAAGGTGCTGAATGTCGAGGATGGCTATAGCGATGCGGTCAAAGCTGCGTTGGTGGGTCTTGGGCATGATGTGCGCAGGCCGGATACGGCGATTGGTGGCGCGCAGGCGATCCTGATCCATGACACTGGCGTGCTGGAAGGCGGCTCTGATCCGCGCAAGGATGGCTGTGCTTTGGGCTATTGATGCGCTTATGACTTGCGCAGGGATCGCAGGAACAGCCCCAGACCGCCGACCAGCAGGACCATGATCACCAGAAGGTCAAAAATACTGAGCCGTGCGAATTGCACGCTGGTATTGGCGATCACGCCAAAGATAAGCGCGATCAGCGATGCGCCCGCGATGATCCAGCCAAGCCAGCTCTTGCTGTTGTAAAAGATCATCCCGATCCCGAACATCAGCGGGATCAGGATCATACCGGATGTGACCGGCATGCCGCCCAGACCAAAGACGCGTCCGCCAAAATTGGGCCGCACCACGATCCCGTTGAGCAGCAGATAGCCGCCGCCGATCATCATGATCAGGCCAACAAGAAATTGGGTGCTACCACCGTCGCTGCCGCCTGCGCCTCTGGCCATGGAAAATCCTTTGCTTTGGCTTTGCTTTAGACCAAAGCGCGCAGATCATCCATCAGTTCTGTCAGCAGCTTGACGTATAATTCACCCGTCAGCTTGCCGTTGTTGTCGAATTCCTTGTTGGAATTGGCGACCAACACTTCCGGCCCTTGCAGGATATGCGGGCGGAAGGTCATCATGCCGAGCCGCAGTGAGAATTGCGTCCTCTCACCCCCGGCGCGCCCGGCGGTGGCAGACATGATGGCGAGCGGTTTGTTTTTCCACGGGTTGCCTTCGGTCCGGCTGACCCAGTCGAGCGCGTTTTTCAGCACGCCGGACATGGCTTTGTTATATTCCGGGGTTGCGATGATCACCGCATCGGCGGCTTTGATCTGATCCGCCAAGGTCTGCACGGCGGCGGGAATACCGTCCGCCGTTTCAAGATCACCGTCGTAAAGCGGGAAGCGGATATCGCCTTCGACGAAGGTGTCGGGGTTGAAGATCGCAGCCGCGTTACGCAGCAGCATGGTGTTGGTCGAGGCTTTACGCAAAGACCCGGAAATGCCGAGCAGGTTTGTCATCAGGATACCTTTCACTGTCTGGGTGGCTACTTAAATCGTTTGCCCGATTGAACAACCCGCACCTTTCACCCATCATCGGGGTAACTGGATAAAGGTGAATTTCATGCAAAGACACGGCGGTAAAATCCTGAGCGACCAATTGGTGAAGCTGGGTGTGCGGCGGGTATTCTCGGTGCCGGGGGAGAGTTTTCTGGCGGCATTGGACGGGCTTTATGACTCTGGCATTGCCAATATCGTCTGCCGTCAGGAAGGCGGTGCCGCAATGATGGCTGAGGCCTATGGCAAG
Organism: Yoonia sp. 67-2; assembly: GCF_035117555.1. Classification (NCBI taxonomy): domain Bacteria; kingdom Pseudomonadati; phylum Pseudomonadota; class Alphaproteobacteria; order Rhodobacterales; family Paracoccaceae; genus Yoonia; species Yoonia sp. 67-2. Next base: position 111,202 of record NZ_JAYKPK010000009.1, on the reverse strand, counting down.
ATGACCGGCACGCCCGGTGTGTGTTTTGTCACCCGCGGGCCGGGGGCGACCAATGCCAGCGCGGGTATTCATGTGGCAATGCAGGACAGCACGCCGATGGTGCTGTTTGTGGGCCAGATCGACAACCGTCATACCGATCGCGAGACGTTTCAGGAAGTCGATTACCGCGCGATGTTTGGCGGCATCGCCAAATGGGTGGCGCAGGTGGATGATACGGATCGTTTGCCGGAATATATCGGTCGCGCGTTCCGGGTGGCGATGTCGGGACGTCCGGGACCGGTGGTGCTGGCGCTGCCTGAGAATATGCTGAGTGCGGCGGCGGATGTGCCTGATCTGCGCATCCCGCAGATGGTGCCGGGCGAGATGTCGGGCCATGCGACGCAGGCGATCCTGCAGGCTTTGGGTCAGGCGAAACGGCCCTTGGTTGTCGTCGGAGGGCCGCATTGGAACGCGCAGGCGCAGGCGGATGTGCAGAGTTTTGTTGAAAAGCAGCAGATCCCGGTTGTGGCCGGGCTGCGTCGGCAGGATTATATCGACAACCGTCATCCCTGTTACGGCGGTGATCTGAATGTCGGGGTCAATCCGCGTCTGGCGGCGCGGGTGCGGGAAGCGGATCTGCTGTTGCTGATCGGCACAAGGTTTGGCGATATTGAAACGCAGGGCTATACGCTGGTCGATCCGGGGAACCCGCAGAAAACCATCATCCATATCCATGCCTCTGGCGATGAGATTGGCCGTGTCTATGCCCCCGATATCGGTGTGGTGGCCACGGCCCCGGCGGCGCTGCGCGCGCTGGCTGTGGCAGAGCCTGTCGGGGAATGGGCGGAATGGACTGCCGCCGCGCGGGCGGATCGTGATGCCTGGATAGCGCCGCAGGAAAGCCCCGGTGCGCTGAAACAGGAAGAGGTGATCAAATGGCTGTCGGACAATCTGCCCGAGGATGCGATGGTGACCAATGGGGCGGGGAATTACGCGGCCTGGCTGCATCGCTATTTCGTTTACAAGAAACATGGCACGCAATTGGCGCCGACATCGGGGTCTATGGGTTACGGTTTTCCGGCGGCGATTGCGGCCTCGCTGCAATATCCTGACCGGAGGGTGGTCTGTCTGGCAGGTGATGGCTGTTTCCAGATGACCTGCAATGAGCTTTCCACGGCGATCCAGCATGGCGCGACCCCGATTGTCGTGGTGATGGACAATGGCCAATACGGCACGATCCGCATGCATCAGGAAAAGACCTATCCTGGGCGGGTGTCTGGGACGGCATTGGCGAACCCTGACTTTGCTGCATTGGCGCGGGCCTATGGCGGTTATGGCGAGGTGGTGACGACGACGGCTGATTTTGCGGCAGCCTTTGCGCGGGCGAAAGACTCGGGCAAGCTGTCCATCATCGCCTGCAAGGTGGATGAAGAGGCTTTGTCGACCCGGGCCACGTTGAGCGCTGTGCGGGATGCTGCTTTGTCGCGCTAAGGCGCGACAAAGGCCTGCCGCGCGGGAGTATTTTTTGAAATAAGAAGCTGCGGGGCAAGGGGTGGCGTCAGCGCTTTTGCCAGTGGCTGGGGGTGTTTTGCTGCCAGTTCACGCGGTGCAGCAGTGGTGTGTCGTCGTCCTGTGCCGCCTGGCCGAGGCAGAGATAGCCGGTCAGATGCCAATGGTCGGGGACGTCGAGGATGCGGGCGACTTCGTTGGGATCAAGAATGGAAACCCAGCCCAACCCGAGGTTTTCCGCCCTTGCAGCCAGCCAGAGCGTGTGGATCGCGCAAACGGTTGAATAGGCCAGCATTTCCGGCATGGATTGGCGGCCGAGGCCGTGCCCCTCTGCCGGGTTAGTGGCGGTGAAGACGGCAAGCTGGATGGGCGCGTCGCGTAGCCCGGCGAGTTTGAGGGCGAAGTAATCGCTTTGCTGATCGCCGTTGTAGATCGCACCGGCTGATTGATTGGCCGTCTCGAAATTCGCGATGATCTGCGCGCGCAAAGCGGGGGAGGCGACTTCGATCACCCGCCATGGCCGCGCATTGCCCACCGAGGGGGCAAGATCCATCGCGCTGCGCAGGCGGTCCATGACGGTGGGGTCAATCGTGTCGGGCAGAAAGTGTCGCACGTCGCGCCGCCATTGCAGGATGTCGTTGAGCGCGTCGCGGTGGGTTTGGGTCAGGTCCATTCAGGCGCGCCGCCATTTGCCTTGCTGGGCGGGTAAAAACGCCACGACCGCGGCGATGAGGGCATGTTGGTACATGGGCTGGTCCTTTGATGCGGCTTTGGCATCACCTTAGACCAGCGCTATGCGGGGAGCGAGAACTCTTGGCTTTTTGGGTGCCAGTTCAGGCCGGTATTGCGTGCGAGCCGCTTGCAGCTGTCGTTCAGGCCAAGCCGGTTGGACCAGCGCGCCATCGAGCGCACTGGGATCGCGTGGATGTCGCCGAAACCATCGACCAGCACGCATTCCTCATCCCCCGGTCCGGTGCCATTGTCGCGCTGGCCAAAGACGAAGTTATTGGGGTTCATGTCGCTGGCGCGGATATCATAGGCGTAGATCCGGTGGATCGTGTCATTGAGCAGATCGATATGGGCCTGCGTCAGGCTGTTTGCGCGCACTTTGGCACCGAGCGTTTCGCCGATCTGGCCGCCTGGTTGCATGACGCGTTCGGTGACGCAGCCCAAGCCTTGGTCGGTGGGGGTAAAGCCGAACATATGCGCGATGGGCGTGTGGAAGTCAGGGCCGGGGTTGCGCAGCATGATCCGCAGATATTCGGCATATTCCTTCTGAATCTGGCGCAGCCGCGTGCTGGGCACCAGCCGGTCCATGATACCGTTGAAATTGCTCCGTTTTGGCGATGATTGCGCGGGGCGCAGCACTTTGATCAGCTTGGTCCGGTCGAGCGGATGCAGGTAAACCGCCCGCTGCACACCTGTTGCGACCAAATCTGTGCCTAAAAGAGCCAATGCAAATGCCATGGCATGTGATAGCTGAACAGATCAGTTCAGTTCAACGGGGTCGCGCGCTTTGTAACAAAAATGTGAAGAAAAGGTTAAGATTAGAATTCGACGCCGATCTGCGCTTTGATGCCGGACCGGAACGGGTGTTTGACCAGTTCCATCTCGGTCACGAGGTCGGCCAGTTCAATCAGATCGTCATGCGCGTTGCGCCCGGTCAGCACGACATGGGTCATCGGGGGTTTGTGATCACGCAGGAAGGCCACGACATCCCCGATGGCGACATAATCATAGCGGATCGCGATGTTGATTTCGTCGAGCAGGACCATTGTGTTGGTCTCATCAAGGATCAATTCCTTGGCCTTGGCCCAGGCGGCCTGTGCCATTTCGGTGTCGCGGGATTTGTCCTGGGTTTCCCAGGTGAACCCTTCGCCCATCGTGTGAAATGCGCAGGTGTTGGCGAATTTCGCGAGGATCAGATCGCGTTCGCCGGTGGACATCCCGCCTTTGATAAATTGCACCACCGCGCATTTCATATCATGCGCGATGCAACGGAAGATCATTCCGAAAGCGGCGGAGGATTTGCCTTTGCCCTTGCCGGTATGGACAATGATCAGGCCTTTCTGGTCGGTCTTGGTCGCCATGATCTTGTCACGGGCGGCCTTTTTCTTGGCCATTTTCAGCGCGTGGCGGTCGGGATCATCGGTCATTCTGTCCTCCGGTCGGCAGTAAGGTTTCGTTAAGGATAACGCGGCATAAGGGGAGTTGTAAGCCGGGAGCAACGAAGATGTATATGCGATCTGGACCTGCGGCGCTGATCCTGCTGCTGGCCGCCTGCAACACGGGATCGCCGGAATTTCTGGGTGTCGTCCCGCAAAGGGCGACAATCGGGCAAAGCACATTTGATGTGCGCCGGAAAAATGACCGCGTCGAGGTGCTGCGCATGAGCCGTGAACCTGTCTTTTCGCTTGCTGCGATTGTGCCGCGCGCCACGCAGGCGGTGATCGCGGCGACAGGCTGTGTTCCCCGTCCGGAGAGCTGGACAGGGGATCAAGCGATGGCGCGGGTTGCGGTGGATTGCCCGGATGATGATCATCCGGGCTGATCTGCCGGCGGTCAGCGCATCTGGACGACGATTGGATTATAGTTGAATTCGTCGTTGAGGTTGTCGCGATTGGCCTCATTCACCGCACCGATGATGATCGCGCCGAGCAGGCCGGTGCCTGCGGCGGACTGGCTGCGCTGCTGCGCTGTCATGTTCAGGACATTTGCGGTGACAGAGCCTGACTGCGTCGCCGTCGTGCAGCGCACGAAAAGAGCGGGCGAGTTCGGGCCGTAGTTCGGCACAATGACATTTGCCGGTGTTGTAAACTGGGCTTTGTAGACCCCGGAATCGAGCGTGCATGGGACGCCGGTCAGTTCGGTGCGACCGCTGCCTTCATTATCGCCCCATGTGCGGACCGAGACTGTGTTCTGGCCGCGAAACGCGGGCACCGGATTGCCGAGACTGCGCTGGCGGGCATAGACATCCAACCCGACCGCATCGGCCTGCACATTGGGCACGATATTGACCGGGGGCTGCGTGATTTCGGCCTGTGTGCAGCCGAGAAGTGTGATTGCGCCAAACAAGGCGAGCGCACCTTTAACAAAGGACATGATGAACTTTCCGTGACTTCTTCGCCTGTCAGAGACCAAATGCCAGCGCGCGCGACAATTGATTTCACATACCACGATACGTCTCTTTGGTTGCATGTGTCGAATATGTCACGCGCTATTGGTGCGGCGTCACAGCAGGCCCGCGATCCGGGCGCGGGCGGAATTTGAGGCGGGTTGCCAGAGGTTGCGGTCGATCGCTTCCTGCAGGCGTTGGGCTATTTCGCGCAGGGCAGGGGCGTTGGCATCGGCGATGAACTTGCGGGTGTCGTCGTCTTTCAGAAACGCCTCTTCCACCAGATCGAAATGGTGGTTGCGCACGGCCCCGGTCGTGGCGGCGAAGGCGAAGAGGTAATCGACGGTGGCGGCGATTTCGAATGCGCCCTTGTAGCCATGGCGTTTGACGCCGTCGATCCATTTGGGGTTCACCACGCGGGACCGCACGACGCGGCCGATTTCATCGTCCAGCGTGCGGATCACGGGGCGTTCAGGGCGGGAATGGTCGTTGTGATAGATCGGCCGGTCTCGCCCTTGCAGGGTGCTGATCGCGGCGGCGGCACCGCCTTCGAACTGGTAGTAATCGTCGCTGTCGAGGATGTCGTGTTCGCGGTTGTCCTGATTTTGCACAATGGCTTCGACTTGGGACAGGCGTTCCTTGAACGCGGCTTCGGCACGCTCGCCGCTGGCTTTGGCGCCGTAGGCGTAGCTGCCCCAGGCGATATAAGCGGCGGCGAAATCGGATGTGTCGGACCAGATGCGTTCGTCGATCAGGGCTTGCAGGCCCGCGCCGTAGGCGCCGGGTTTGGAGCCAAAAACGCGGGTCTGGTCCTCGCCTGCTTTTGCGCGGGCGGCGGCGGGGTTCAGGTCGGCGGGTTCGTCGAGGGCTTGCACGGCGCGGGCGGCGCTGTCGACCAGCGCGATCAGTTGCGGGAAAGCGTCGCGGAAGAAGCCCGAGATGCGTAAAGTGACGTCCACGCGGGGGCGGGCGAGGATGGATTGCGGCAGCACCTCGAACCCCGTCACGCGGCGGTTGGCGCTGTCCCATGTGGGTTTGACGCCCATCAGCGCGAGGGCTTGGGCGATATCATCGCCGCCGGTGCGCATGTTCGCTGTGCCCCAAGCGGTGATCAGCATGCTGCGGGGCCAGTCGCCATGGTCCTGCAGGTGTTTTTCGATCAGCAGGTTCGCGGATTTCCAGCCTAAAGCCCAAGCGGTGGGCGTGGGAACGGCGCGGCTGTCGACGCTGTAGAAATTGCGGCCTGTGGGCAGCACGTCGAGCCGCCCGCGTGTCGGCGCACCGGAGGGGCCGGGGGGGACGAAATGTCCGCCGAGGGCGGTGAGCAGGGCTGCGCCCTCGGATGGGCCGCAGGTCTGGATCGCGGGCAGGATGCGGTCGCGGATTTCCTCTAGGACGGGCAGTGACGCGCGTGGGGTGAACCCAAGGGCGCCCCACCCGCCGTCCCGCAACAGCCTTTGGGACAGGTTTTCGAGGCGTTCGACGGTGTCGCCATTGCTGCGCCAAGTGGTGTCATCAGCGAGGATCGTGGGCTTTTCGGCGGCGGGTGCCGCCATGTCGCAATCGAGTGGGTCGATTCTGATCCCGAGATCTTTGGCCAAGGCGCGCAGGAGTGAGGCGTTGGGACCCTTGCCATCGCCGCGCGGGACGCGGGCCAGTGCTATGGCAAGGTCGCGTTCCTGTTGTCCCGTGGGGGATTGGCCGAAGATATGCAGGCCGTCGCGGATCTGTGCCTCTTTCAATTCGCACAGGTAAGCGTCGAGTTTGCCGAGGTCGGTGTCATTGTCGCCTGTAAACCCCGCGTCTTTCGACAGGCCGGTAACATCGGAGAGCGACAGGATTTCACGCCGCAGATGGGTGACGCGGCGGGGGTCGACGCCTGCGGCTTCGTAATATTCATCGACCAAAGCTTCCAGATCGCGCAGCGGGCCGTAGCTTTCGGCGCGGGTGAGCGGCGGTGTCAGATGGTCGATGATGACGGCGGAGGTGCGGCGTTTGGCCTGCGTGCCTTCGCCCGGATCGTTGACGATGAAAGGGTAGATGTGGGGGGTGGGGCCGAAGACAGCTTCTGGCCAACAATTCTCGGACAGGGCGACGGATTTGCCGGGCAGCCATTCGAGGTTGCCGTGTTTGCCCATGTGGATGATGGCGTCAGCGCCCCAGTGGTGGCGCAACCAGAAATAGAAGGCGAGGTAATTATGCGGCGGGACCAGATCGGGGGAATGGTAGGTCTCCGTCGGGTCGATGTTATAGCCGCGCGCGGGTTGCAGGCCGACAATGGCTTTGCCGAAACGGTGGATGGAGAGCGCGAAACCTGCGCCGCTGTCGCGGCTTGGGGCCTCCGGCGGGAGTATTTCGGACAAAGCGAAGAATGGGTCGTCTTCGGGTTGGCCCCAGCGGGTGGTGATCTGGTCTTTGATGTCCCACGGGAGGGCGTCGAAATACTGGCGGTAGGTGGTGAGGGGGAGGAATTCGCCGCCCTGTTTTTCGGCGCGGTCGGTCAGCCAGTTGGTGGGGCCTGCCATGATCTGCGCCATCAGGGTGGCGCTGTCGGCGGGAGGGGTGGTGTCGTAGCCAGCACCCGCCAGCAGGTTCAGCGTGTGGATCGTCGCGGCAGGGGTGTCGAGGCCGACACCGTTGGCCAGCCGTCCGTCCTTGTTGGGGTAATTGGCGAGGATCAGGGCGACTTTTTTGTCCTTGGCGGGGGTTTGGCGGAGTTTGGCCCAGTTCGCGGTCAGTTGCGTGACGAAATCGACGCGGTCGCCGCGCGCCTGATAGGTGGCGATGGGGCATTGGGTGGTCTCGTCAAAGAAAGCCTCGCCTTTGAAGCTGATCGCGCGGGAGAGGATGCGGCCGTCCACCTCTGGCAGGGCCACGTTCATCGCGATGTCGCGGGCGGTGAGGCCGTGCAGGCCTTCGGCCCATGACGCCTCTGATGCGCCTGACAGGATGACCTGAAAAATCGGGGCGTTGCTGGCAAGCAGCGGGTTTTGCGGGCTGTCGTCGCCGTCATGGGGTGAGCCCACGGCAAAGGCGGTGCAGTTCAGGATCACATCGGGCGGGGCAACGTTGAAGATATGGTCGAGCGTGGCTGTGCTGACGGGGTCTTTCAGACTGGCCACGAAGATCGGCAGCGGGTTCAGACCGGCGCGCGACAGGCTGCGAGTCAGGCGGTTGATCGGGTTCAGGCCGCCGCCCTGCACAAGCGCGCGGTAGAAGATGATCGGGATGATGGGGGCGTCTGGCGTCCATGTAGCTTGTGCTGTGGTCAGATCGGCGATGCCGGCACCGGGCCAATAGATTCCGGCGCGCAGCAGGGGGGCGGGGCTTGGCGGCTTTTCGGTGCCGTCCAGCATCGCCTTGGCATAGGCCAATGCGTTGATGCTGTTTTGTGGGCCGCCTTCGACGAGGTAGGACCAGAGCGCGTCGTAATCGGTGCCGCTGACGGTGGAAAGGCCACGCAATTCGGGGTCGGGCTTGTCGTCGCCGGGCAGGAAGGCGACGGGCACACCCGCGTCATGCAAGCGGGCGGCATATTGGGTCAGGCCATATTTCCAGTAGCCTGCGCCACCCAGCACACGCGCGATCACCAGACGTGATTTGGTGGCGCAATCATCCAGATGCAGATCGACGGACATGGGATGCGTAAGGTGCAGCATGTTGGCGAGGCGCAGACTGGGGGGATCCTGCATTTCCGCCCGTGCCTCGGCCAAGGCGGCCAGTTCGGTATCGGCGGCAGAGATGATCACGACGTCGGCAGGCGTCTGGCCCAGATCGACGGGTTCCGTCCCGTCCGAAATCGCACCGGGGGTAGCGGCGAGCAGGTGCATCAGCTTTTGCCCTGTGCTAATGAGCGATCAAACACGAGGATCACACCATGGATTACAACGCTGCAGGAGCACCGAAGATGGCGAAAAAAGGCCCCAAGCACGAAGAACACAACGCTCCCGGATCGAAGAAGAAACCGTTCGGCGCGCGGCCTGACAAGGCTGAATTGCTGGCGCGGATGAAGAAAGCGGCGGAAGAAAAGAAAAGCTGACGTCACAGCGTCTTTTCCATGAAAACAGAGCTTTTGATCGCCGGGTAGTCCCCGAACGGACCGCAGGGCGTGAAGCCATGCCGCGCGTAGAGTTTCTGCGCGGCATGCAGGATGTTGCCAGTCTCTAACTTCAGCATCGGCAGAGACAGGCTGCGGGCCTGATCCTCGATCTGGCGCAGGATCGCGTCGGCGATGCCTTGCCCGCGGCCATCGGGGGCGACAAACATTGATTTGATCTCTCCATAACCGCCGCAGACCCGCAGCGCGCCGGTGCCAAGCATCTTTTCGCCGGTGCGGGCCGTATAGAAATATATGTCATCGGCGCAGAGATCGTCGATGGAGAGGTAAAAGTTTTCCTCGGGCGGGAACAGCTTCTGCATCAAAGCATGGCTTTGCTGCAGGAGTTCTGTCGCCTGCGGGTCATGCGGGTCGGTGAGGCTGACGATGATCATGCTTGCAGGGCGGTTGTGATGGCGGATTGGTCCAGACCCACCTCACCGATGACGACCAGACGCGTTTCGCGGGGGCTGTCGCCGAATGGTTGGTCAAAATAGGTGTCGACGCGGGGGCCGACGGCTTGCAGCGTCATCCGCATCGGTTTGCCAGTGACCGCGACGAAGCCTTTCAGGCGCAGGATGTTGTGGGTTTTGATTGTGGCGCTGACCTGCGCGGCGAAGGCAGCGGCATCGGCGATTTCACCACGGGTGACGATGAAGCTTTCGAATTCGTCATGGCCGTGGTCGTGGTGGTGATCATCCTCGTGATCGTCTTCATCATCGTCATGGTGATGATGGTGGTGGACTTCGTGACGTGAGTCCAGATCACCCTCTGCCCCGATCCCCTGACCCAGCAGTACGTCCACAGGCAGCGCGCCCATGCTGGTCTTCACCACCTGCACACCGTCGCGGCTTTCGCTGCGCAGAGTGGCGGCGAGGGTTTCGGCTTCATCCGCTGTCATCAGGTCGGTCTTGTTGACGACGATCATATCGGCGCAGGCGATCTGGTCTTCGAACAGTTCTGACAGCGGTGTTTCATGGTCAAGATTGTCGTCGGCGGCGCGCTGGGCATCGACGGCGGCGATGTTATGGGCGAATTGGCCATCCTGCACGGCGCGGCCATCAACCACGGTCACGACGCCGTCCACGGTGACGCGGGTGGAAATGCCGGGCCAGTTGAAGGCACGCACCAAGGGTTGCGGCAGGGCGAGGCCGGAGGTCTCAATCACGATATGATCGGGGGCGGGAGTGCGGGCCAGCAACGCCTCCATCGTGGGGATGAAATCATCGGCGACGGTGCAGCAGATGCAGCCGTTGGAAAGCTCGACGATATCGTCTTTGGAACACACCTCTTCCCCGCAGCCTTTGAGGATGTCGCCATCCACGCCAAGATCGCCGAATTCATTGATGATCAGCGCGATGCGCTTGCCGCCCGCGTTTTGCAGCATGTGCCGGATCAGGGTGGTTTTGCCGGAACCGAGGAAACCGGTGACGATGGTAGCGGGGATTTTGGCGGGCATGGGAGGTCCTTGGGTCTGAAAAGGAGGAGGGCGGCCCCGGATGGGACCGCCAGGATTGATCTTAGCTGGTCAAAGCCGCGACAATCGGGCCTTCGATGATGTCGAGCGCAAGGAAAATACCGACGCCTGCAACCATCGCGCCGGCAAGGCGCGCGTTGATGGCGCTGGCATCTGTGGCCCCCAGTTTTCGTGCGGCCCAGCCTGCGCCGATGGCGATCAGATACTGGATCACGCCCAGACCGATCAGATAGCCGAGCAGCACAGCACCGCCGACGCCGCCTTCTTGCCCGGCAATCGAGCCACCAAAGGCAGAGCCGTGGAACAGGCCGAATGCCGCGAAGACGAGCAGGGCGGTCGTGGTCGGCAGAGCCTTGCCGGACAGCACGATCCCGCCCAGCACGATCAACGACGCCACGATCACGATTTCGGCGGCGGGCATGGCGATCCCGGCATACATCAGCCCACAACCGACCAGCATCGCGCCGATATAGGCGGCAGGCGTCAGCAGGCGGTTGGCGGTGAAGAGGGCGGCGATACCCATGGCCGCGACGAAGAACAGATGGTCAAAGCCCAGCACCGGATGGCCCACGCCGGACATCAGCCCATGTGCGAAGGTTTCCATTGGCATCCCGCCCAGCGGGTGATGCGCAAGGGCGGGTGAGGCGGCAAGGCTCAGCCCTGTGATGGTCAGAAGTTTTTTCATTGTCGTCCCCTTTGGATCAAGACTAAAGGGGGGATTACATGGGATGGCACAGGTCAGGCGACCTGCACAAAACCCCCACGGAACACCCCGTCCGTTGTTGTTGGCCGGAACGCGCGTTCCGGTGCATGGCTGGTCTCCTGGCTTGCGGGTCGGGGCACCTTGTTGCCTTCCCGGGGGTGACCCCAGTGGCGTGATAACAAGGCACTCTCCGCATACAGTCGCGGGGGCGGCTGTGGCTTAAGGCCTCCCTTACAGGATCGGCCCGTCCACATTCCCATTTGATCCCCTGACGCTGCGCGCCGTGCGGGGAACCATGCAGGACCTGTTGTGCCTGTTTGGGGGGGATGCGGTCAAGCTGTAAACTGGGGCTGACGCGCCTGCGGCGCGGCCTCCGGCGGGGATATTTGGGCTCTGACGATGCAGTTTTCGCAATATCTTGTGGATATGTGGCAGGAATTGGCCTTATCTAGCGAGGTTTCGTTGACTTGCGGTGGGTTGAGGCGTCAGGATTTCCGGCAGGCAGAGAATCAAGGACAACTCCAAGGTGCGTTTCAGCAAACTGCGATTGAACGGCTTTAAAAGCTTCGTCGATCCTACCGATCTGATCATTGCAGATGGTCTGACCGGTGTCGTCGGGCCCAATGGCTGTGGCAAATCCAATCTGCTGGAAGCCTTGCGCTGGGTGATGGGGGAACATCGCGCCTCGGCCATGCGCGGTGGTGGGATGGAGGATGTGATCTTTGCCGGGGCGGCCACGCGACCTGCGCGCAATTTCGCGGAAGTGTCGCTGATCATCGATAATGCTGAACGGCTGGCGCCCGCCGCGTTCAATGATGCCGATCAATTGGAGATTGTCCGCCGGATCACCCGCGATGCGGGCTCGGCCTATAAGGTCGGCGCGAAAGATGTGCGCGCGCGTGATGTGCAGATGCTGTTTGCCGATGCATCCACCGGGGCGCATTCGCCGGCTCTGGTCCGGCAGGGGATGATTTCGGAACTGATCAACGCCAAGCCCAAGTCGCGGCGGCGGATATTGGAAGAGGCGGCGGGGATTTCGGGGCTTTATCAGCGCCGCCATGAGGCGGAGTTGAAGCTGAAAGGCGCAGAGACCAACCTAACCCGTGTCGATGATGTGGTCGATCAGCTTGCCGCGCAATTGGCGCAATTGGCCCGGCAAGCGCGGCAGGCGGCGCGCTATCGCGAGATTGGCGAGAATTTGCGCTGCGCGGAAGGGATGTTGTTGTTCCGCCGCTGGAAAGAAGCCGATGAGGCTTTGCTGGAGGCGAATAATCTGCTGCGGGATCGCACCACGGCGGCATCTGTGGCGGAACGTGCGGCGCGCGATGCGACCAAGGCGCGGCAGGGGGCCGAGGATGCTTTGCCAGCCCTGCGCGAGGAAGAGGCGATTGCTGGTGCCGTGTTGCAGCGTTTGCAGGTGCAGCGCGATGCGTTGCAGGATCAGGAGGACCGCGCGCGCAACATGATCGCGACGCTTTGCGCGCGGATTGATCAACTGACCCATGATATGGACCGCGAAGCCGGGTTGAACCGTGATGCCGGTGAAACCATTGACCGGCTGGATTGGGAAGCGCGCGAGATTGCCAAGGCAGGCGACGGGCACGCCGAAAAGCTGGAAGCCGCCCAAGGTGCGGCGCGCGAAGCCGCCGCCGTGTTGCAGGAGGCAGAGGCCGCATCGGCGCAATTGACCGAAGATGTGGCCCGTCTGGCAGCGCGGCACCAATCGGCGCAGCGCCTGATCGACGATCATCGCGCGACCTTGACCAAGAATGAAGCCGAGGCCGGCAGATCCAAGGCGGCATCGCAGGATGCGGCAGCGGCCCTCGCCAAGGCCGAGGCGGATTTTGCGACGGCGGGCATGGCCGAGGCGGCGGCACTCGCGGCTGCGGATGCGGCGGATGAAGCCTTGCTGGCGGCAGAGGCGGCGCGGGCGGAAACCCAGGCGCAGGAAAGCGATGCCCGTGCGGCAAGGTCCGAGGCGGAAGGCGAGGCTAATGCTCTGCGTGCCGAGGTCACCGCCTTGTCGCGGCTGGTGGATCGTGACCGGGCCGAGGGCGGGCAGGTTCTGGATCTTCTGTCGGTGCAGAAAGGCTATGAACAGGCGCTGGGCGCGGCTTTGGCCGATGACCTGCGCGCGCCTGCGGTTGCGGCGGATGCGCCGACGGGATGGGCAAGCCTGCCCGATTATGCGGTGGCGACGGCGCTGCCTGCCGGGGTTGCGCCTTTGGCGGACTTTGTCACTGTGCCAGCCGTGCTGGCCCGCCGCATGGCGCAGGTCGGGCTGGTCGAGGCGGCGGATGGCGCGCGTTTGCAGGCGGATTTGTTGCCAGGGCAAAGGCTGGTGTCTGTTGCTGGCGATTTGTGGCGCTGGGACGGGTTCCGGTCAGGCGCGGAGGATACGCCATCGGCGGCGGCTTTGCGGTTGCAGCAACTCAACCGGCTGGCAGAATTGCAGCGTGATCTGGATGAAGCGGCGGCCAAGGCTGAAATGGCCGTTGCGGCGCATGAGATGCTGACGCAGGCGTTGCAGGACCGCACGGCCGATGATCAGGCGGCTCGCGCGGCCCGCCGTGATGCGGATCGGGCTGTGGCGGATGCCAACCGCGCCGCCAGCCGGGCCGAGGCGGACAGGAACCTGTCGCAGGGCCGGCTGGAAAGTCTGGGCCTTGCCCTGCGCCGGATCGAAGAAGATGCGACAGCGGCGCGCCGGGCCTTGGCCGAGGCCGAGAAAGCCGCCGCCGATCTGGGCGATCTGGCAGAGGCGCGGGCCTCGGTCGAGAATGTGAAAATGACGGTCGAGGCCGCGCGGATCACGATGATGTCGCGCCGCTCCGCCGCTGAGGAATTGCGCCGCGAAGGCGATGCAAGGCTGCGCCGGTCGCAGGAGATCACAAAAGAGATCAGCGGCTGGAAGCACCGGTTAGAGACCGCGACCAAACGCAGCGCGGAACTGGCCGAGCGCAAGGCCGCATCCGAGGCGGAACTGGCGGATGCCTCTGCCGCACCGGAGGAGATTGCGGCCAAGCGCGCCGAACTCGCCGAGGCGATTGAGACTGCCGATATCCGGCGGCGCGCGGCGGCGGACCGGCTGGCCGAGGCTGAGACGATTTTGCGCGATGCAGGCCATGCGGAGCGTGATGCCGAAAGGCTCGCGTCAGAAGCACGCGAGGCCCGCGCCCGTGCCGAGGCCCGCGCCGATGCGGCGCGCGAAACCATCGCCTATGCGTCCGAACGGATCATGGAAGCGCAGGAGGTGACACCCGCGCAATTGCTGGCCAGTCTGGATGTCGTCGTCGAAGATATGCCGCCTGTCGCCACGATCGAGGCGGATGTGAATGCGCTGAAACGTCAGCGCGATGCTTTGGGCGCGGTGAACCTGCGTGCCGAGGAAGATGCCAAAGAAGTGCAGGTCGAACATGATGCTTTGGTGTCGGAAAAGGCTGATCTGCTGGCGGCGATTGCGGCCCTGCGCACCGGGATTGCTGGGCTGAACAAGGAAGGGCGTGAACGTTTGTTGACCGCCTTTGAGCAGGTCAATGCCAGTTTCGGTTTGCTCTTTACCCATCTGTTCGGCGGCGGCGAGGCCAAGCTGGTGCTGGTCGAATCCGATGACCCGCTGGAGGCGGGGCTGGAAATCATGTGTCAGCCACCCGGCAAGAAGCTGAGCACTTTGTCGCTGTTGTCGGGTGGGGAGCAGACGCTGACGGCGCTGGCGCTGATCTTTGCGGTGTTCCTGGCGAACCCCGCGCCGATCTGTGTGCTGGACGAGGTTGATGCGCCGCTCGATGATGCCAATGTGACGCGGTTCTGTGACCTGTTGGATGAGATGTGCCGCCGCACCGATACGCGGTTCCTGATCATCACTCACCATGCCGTCACCATGAGCCGGATGGACCGGCTGTTTGGTGTCACCATGGGGGAACAAGGGGTGTCGCAGCTTGTGTCAGTCGACCTCAAGCGTGCGGCAGCGATGGTGGCCTGAAGGACTTTTATGCGCGCCGCGCGGGGGATATTTAGGCTCGGAAGATGATCAGAGCTGGTTGAGCAGGTCGAGCGTGGGCCAGGCATCGGCAGGCAGGCCAAGCCGGACCTGTTCGGCCTGCACAGCGCTGCGGGTCATGGCACCCAAGATACCGTCGATCCCGCCCACGTCATAGCCGCGCGCGGTCAGCCGTTGCTGCAATTGCTGCATCTGTTCGCCGGACAAAGCGGCAGAGGGATTGCCGGGGTTATAGGCCGGTGCGCCGCTGAGCCGGGTCGCGAAATACGACGCGGTGGTGACGTAGACGAAGCTTTTGTTCCAGTCGAAATAGACGTCGAAATTGGGGTAGGTCATGAAGGCCGGGCCATTGCGCCCCATCGGCAGCAGGATCGCTGCGGGCAGGTTGGATGGGCCAAGGCTGCCTTGCCGTGCGGTCACACCAGCGGCGGCCCAGTCACTCACGGGGCGTTTTTTATCAAGGCCGGTTTGTGACCAGTCCAGATTGGCAGGCAGGGTAATTTCCTGCATCCACGGTTCATTCGGGCGCCAGCCGAGCGATGACAGCACATTGGCCCCGGTCATCAGCGCGTCTGGGGCAGAGTTTTTCAGGTCCACCACCCCGTCGCCGTCACCGTCGAGGCCTTTTTCAACAATCTCGCGCGGGAGTTTTTGCAATTGCCCGATTTCACCTGCCCAAGCGCCCAAGGTCGTTGCCGGGTCCATGCCGCCGCGCCGGTAAAGTTCAATCGCGGCGATCAGTTGCGGGCGGAACAATTCTGGCCGGCGGCAATCATGCGCCAGTGTCAGCAGGGCGTTGCGGGTGTTGAAATTGCCCTGCACCGCGCCGTAATCGGTTTCAAACGCCCAGAAGGCGAGTAGGACACCGCGCGGGATGCCGAAGCGGCTTTCAATCTCGCGGAAGGTGCTGTCATAGCGCTGGCTGTTGCGCGCGCCATTGTCGATCCGGTTCTGGCTGATCAGATTGTTGGAAAAGCGGATGAAATCCTGCTGGAACACGCCTTGCGACCGGTCGGCATTCAGCACGGCCTGATCGATCTGCGCGCCTTGGAAAAACGCATCGGCGGTGGCGGCGGGGATGCCGATGGCGGCAGCCTCGGCCTTGACCCCGGCGATGAAACTGCCGACGTCACCGCCGCAGGTCTGGGCATGGGCGGTGCCGGCAAGCAGGGTCAGGGCGGTGGCAAGGGCAAGGCGCATGGGAACTCCGGTGTTGGTTTGGTTAGACCCTAGCAGGGCATGGCAGCGTCGCAAGCCGCTGTGTGACGCATTGGCGGAAATCCGGTTCACAGAAGCGCGATAAATGCGATCCCCAGCATCAGCGCCCATGTTTTCCACAGCACGATGACCGTGCGGTCGATGTCATTGGGGGTCAGGTCGTGCTCGCCGGTGGCGTTGACGAAAGGATAATCGCGCCTCTGCCCGTCATAGCTGCGTGGCCCGCTGAGCGCGATATCGAGGCCGTGGGCCATCGCCGCCTCTGGCCAGCCTGCGTTGGGGGAGCGGTGCAGGGGGGCGTCTTGCAGGATGCCGCGCGGGGCAGGGCGTGTGGTGACGGCCCAGATCATGAGCGCTGTCAGCCGGGCGGGGATCAGGTTGAGCAGATCGTCAAACCGGGCGGCGGCCCAGCCGAAATCTGCGTGGCGCGGGGTGCGGTAGCCGATCATGCTGTCGGCGGTATTGGTGATCTTGTAGATGAGCAGGCCGGGCAGGCCAAAGATCAGGAACCAGAAAGCGGGGGCGATGACGCCGTCTGAGAGGTTTTCAGCGGCACTTTCAATGGCCGAGCGGGCGACGGCGGGCCGGTCCATATCGCGCGTGTCGCGACCCACGATCATGGCCACCGCGCGTTTGCCGTCGCCGAGTGACAGCCGCAAAGCATCGGCCACGGCGCGGACGTGATCGGCCAGCGATTTCTGCGCGAGTATGACAGCGATGACGAGGATGTCGATGATATGGCCGGGGAAAGCCTCTAACAGCAGGCCCAGCAGGCCCGCGCCGATGACCAAGCCTGTCAGCACGGCGATGCCTTTGACTTTGCGCTGGTCGCCCGCGTTGAAACGCAGGTCACAGGCGCTGATCAGACGGCCCATCAGCACGGCGGGGTGGGGGATACGCGACCAGAGCCATTTGGGTTCGCCAAAGATCGCATCAAGCACCATGCCGATGATCAGGGTCACAGCGCGGCCTCTAGCTGCGGCCAGCGGTCCGGGCCGGGCAGGCCGAGGCGGAGCCAATTGTCAGCGTAGGGAAAGATACGGGACCAGACATGGCCTTGGGCGAGCCGGTCTTGCCATGCATTTGCATCATCCACGCGGTAGAGGCGGAACAGACTGGTGCCGCCGATCAGGTCTGCGCCTTTGGCGGTGATCAGCTGGTCCAGCCTGTCGCTGTCCTTGGCCAATCGCTCGCGTGTGGTTTCGGCCCAATCGGGGTCGGCGAGTGCCTTTGCGCCGATGGCCAAGGCGGGGCCAGAGATTTGCCATGGCCCGAGGATGTCGGCCAGCTTGGCGACCACGGCAGGATCACCGATAGCGAAACCCAGCCGCAGACCGGCGAGCCCCCAGAATTTGCCGAAGCTTTTCAGGATGATCGTATCGGGGCGGCGCGCGAGGTGGATCAGCGACTGGTCCGGCATCACATCGCAGAAGCTTTCGTCGATGATGGTGATCGGGGCGGTCAGGTCGTCTTCGCTCCAGAGCCTGCCATCGGGGTTGTTGGGGTGAACCACGACCTGCGCGTCTTGCGCTTGATCGCTGATCGTCCAGCCAGCAGCGCCAAAGGCGGCGGCATGTTCGTTATAGGTGGGGGTCGGGATGCTGACTGCGCCTTGGGCAAAGACCCGTGGCAAGGCGGCGATGATCGCTGATGCGCCGTTGGCGGGCAGGATTGCCGCGGTTGCCGGCACGTTCCAGAACCGGCGCGCCAGATCATTGAGCCGCGTGAAAGCACCCGTATCGGGCAGGGCCGTCCATGCATCAGCAGGCAGCACAGGCCGTGGATAGGGCACAGGGTTGATCCCGGTCGACAGATCCAGCCAGCCTGCGCGCGTGCCGCCATAAAGCCGGATCGCCGCGTCGATACCACCGCCATGGTCGCGCTGGGCTGTCATTCGGTATCAGGCAACGGCGGGTGGCGGGTGACGAAATGCCCTTTGATCGCTTGCGGCCAGTCGCGATAGGGGACTTGCCCGGTCGCACTTTGCGCATGGGCCAGCGCATAGGTGACGATGCCTGTGGCGGCCTCTGCCTCCGGTGTAAAGTCACCCAAAGTGTAATTCAGTTTGCCCTTGCTCTGAATGACGACATTGCAGCCCCCCTTGCAGCCCATCAGGCAGGAGATGCGGCGGGTCTTGACCTCGTTCAGGCCGGTTGCGGCAGCCTCGATCAGCTTGGCCAAGGCTTCGCCATCGGTTTGCTGCATCGTACCGGTGTCCCAGCCTTCGCGTTTGCAGGTATCGCAGATCGTGATCCAGGTTGTCATCATGCCGTCCGTTTGTGTCAGGTCCCATCAAACGGATTATGCCCCGCTCTGCAAGGTGCAGAACGAGGCGTTATCTGCGTCATCCGCGCCCGTGGGGTGCGGTGAGGTCAATCACCGGATTGATCGGGATGATCCGGTTGGGGTTAATCGTGTCGTGGCTATAGTGATAATGCCGCACGATATGGTCCATATTCACCGTCTCTGTCACGCCGGGGACCTGATAAAGCTCGCGCAGGAAACCCGACAGGTTGGGATAATCGGCGATCCGTTTGCGGTTGCATTTGAAATGCAGGTGATAGACCGGATCGAACCGCAGCAGGGTGGTCCAGAGCCGCCAATCGGCTTCCGTCAGCTTGTCGCCCATCAGATAGCGGTTTTCGCCAAGGCGGTCCTCCAGCCAGTCGAGGCTGTCGAACAAAGGATAAACTGCCTCTTCATAGGCTTCCTGCGTCGTGGCGAACCCGGCTTTGTAGACACCGTTATTCACCGTGTCATAGACGCGGTCATTCACCGGGGCGATGGCATCGCGCAGTTCTTCGGGCCAGTAATCGTCCGTATTGCCGGTGATCCCGTCGAATGCTGAATTGAACATGCGGATGATCTCGGAGGATTCATTCGACACGATCGTGCCTTGCTGTTTGTCCCACAGGATCGGCACAGTCACACGGCCTGTCATGTCGGGCAGCGCGCGCAGATAGACTTCGCGGGCATAATCATAGCCGAACAAAGTGTCGCCGGTGGCACCGTTGTCATCTGCCTTGAATGTCCAGCCTTCGCCCAGCATATCGGGATGCACGGCGGAAATGCTGATGTGATCCTCCAGCCCTTTGATAGCGCGGAAAATCAGCGCCCGATGTGCCCAAGGGCAGGCGTAAGAGACATAGAGGTGATAGCGGCCTGATTCTGCCTTGAACCCGCCTTTGCCGGATGGGCCGGCTGATCCGTCAGCGGTGATCCAGTTGCGAAACGACGCTTCGGAGCGTTCGAACTTACCGCCGGATTTTTTCGTGTCATACCAGACGTCATGCCAGACGCCGTCTACTAGTCGGCCCATAATATTTCTCCTTTTGTTGCAACACAGCTAAGCCTTTTGCGCCGATGAACCAAGACCGCTGGTGGCGCAGCAACCCTGCGCCTGCGCACATGAACCGATGCGACGGCACGAGGTTGTGACGTGCTTATCAGTTTGCCCCGCCCGTCTGTGCCGTCTATACCCACCCCAGACGAAGCCCTTTCAGGGCCAGAACGGTTGGAGACAGGACGGTTGACCCAAGACGGGGACCAGAATGTCACGTCGTCAATCCCCGGGTTCCGGGGTTTCTGGTCGTGATTTGACGAAACAGACCAGCCGCGAAAGGACCGCCCAGATGAAAACAGGTGTGATGATTTGCGGGCATGGCTCGCGTAGCCAGTCGGCGGTGGATGAATTCGCCACGCTTGCACAAAAGCTGCCCGCCTATCTGCCGGATGATTGGCTGACAGATTATGGCTATCTGGAATTCGCCAACCCGGTGATCCGCGACGGGCTTGACCGGCTGCGTGACGCGGGCTGCGACCGGATTCTGGCGGTGCCGGGGATGCTGTTTGCCGCGATGCATGCCAAGAACGATATCCCGACGGTGCTGAACACCTATGCTGCCAAACACGGCGTCAGCATCAATTATGGTCGCGAATTGGGCATTGACCCCAAGATGATTGCTGCCGCCGCCGGGCGCGTCCGCGAAGCGGTGGATCGCGCCAATGTCAAACATGGGAATGTCGCGCTGACCGAGACCTGCCTTGTCGTGATCGGGCGCGGTGCCTCTGACCCTGACGCCAATGGCAATGTCGCCAAGATCGCGCGGATGATTCAGGAAGGCATGGGCTTTGGCTGGTGCGAGGTCGGCTATTCCGGCGTCACCTTCCCGCTGGTTGAACCCTGCCTGCAACATGCCGCGCGTCTGCCCTATAAGCGGATCGTTGTGTTTCCGTATTTCCTGTTCTCAGGCATTCTGATCGACCGGATCAATGGTTTCACCGATCAGGTCGCGGCAGAGCATCCGGGCATTCAATTCGTCAAAGCCGGCTATCTGGGCGATCACCCCAAGGTGCTGGAAACCTTCGCCGAACGGATCATGGAACAAGACAGCGCCACCCCGCCGCCCAATTGCGGTATCTGCGGTTACCGCGCGCAGGTGCTGGCGCTGGAAGATGGCCATAGCCACCAGATCAGCGCGGCGGACCGCAGCCACCCGGCCTTTGGCGCGGTGCCGCCTGCGACCTGCGTCTTGTGCAAATACCGTACACAGGTGCTTGGGTTCGAGGGTGAAGTCGGTGCTGTGCAGGAAAGTCACCACCACCATGTGGAAGGACAGGGTGCCAGCGCGCCGGGGTCCAATGTCGCCGATTGCAGCCATTGCGACACATTCTGCACCGGCATGTGCCGTCTGATCCTGCAGGACCAGCATGATCACCACCATCACCACGGCCATGACCACGGCCATGACCACGGCCATGACCACGACCACGATCACCACCACCATCACGCGCCTTACCCCCATGCCAAACACCCGCATGGGCCGGAAAGCGCGCGCAAAGCGAAACCCTGAGTCTCGCTTTGTATCAAATACTCCCGCCGGAGGCTCTGCCCTCTCGCCCCGCTGAAAGGTCCGCTCTTGCGCCCCTATGAAAAAGACCCCGCTGCGATCTACGCCCAAAGTTTCGCGACCCTGCGGGCTGAGGCGCGGCTTGAGCGGTTTCCGCCCGCGATGCATCCGCTGATGACCCGGCTGATCCATGCTTGCGGTATGGTCGAGATTGCCGACAGGCTGGTTTACTCTCCCGACGTCGTGCAGGTCGCGCAGGCCGCTTTGCGCGCCGGTGCGCCGGTTTTGTGCGATTGCGAAATGGTCGGGGCGGGGATCATCCGGCGCTATCTGCCTGCAGATAACGAAGTGATCGTGACCCTCAATGATCCCGCTGTGCCGGGACTGGCGCAGGATATCGGCAATACGCGTTCCGCCGCTGCGGTGGAGCTTTGGCACGACCGGATCGCAGGCGCAGTCGTGGCTATCGGCAATGCGCCGACGGCTCTTTTTCATCTGCTCGAATTGCTCGATGCAGGCTGGCCGAAACCGGCGGTGATCCTTGGCTTTCCGGTCGGATTTGTGGGAGCTGCCGAAAGCAAGGCGGAACTTGCCCGCGACCCGCGCGCCTGCGATTATGTGGCCTTGCGCGGCAGGCGTGGCGGGTCGGCCATGGCCTCGGCTGCGGTAAACGCTTTGGCTGCGGGGTTGCCGGAAGATGTCTGATCCTTGGTTGCATATCGTCGGTATTGGCGAAGACGGGATGGACGGTCTGTTGCCCGCCACCCGTGCGGTGCTTGAAGCCGCGGAGGTCATTATCGGTGGCGACCGCCATCATGTGTTGGCGGAAAATCTGGGTGCCGAAAGGCTGGCCTGGCCGCATCCGTTTGATGCGTTGATTTCCACGATTGAAGGATTGCAGGGGCGGCGTGTCGTTGTGCTGGCGACGGGGGACCCGTTGTGGTTCTCGGTCGGGGCGCGGATCGGGCGCGCGATTGATCCGGCACAGATCGTCTATCACCCCCAAATCTCGGCCTTCCAACTCGCTGCGGCGCGGATGGGTTGGTCACTTGCCGATGTCGAAACGCTGACCGTGCATGGCCGCCCGGTCGAGCAGATGATCGCCTTTATCCAGCCTGACGCGCGGCTGTTGATCCTGACGACAGGCGCAGAAACGCCGGGCCAGATCGCCGCGTTTCTGACGGCGCGCGGCTTTGGTGCGTCGCGGATGTCGGTGCTGGCTGCGATGGGTGGCAAGGATGAGGCGCGCTTTGACGGGCTGGCCGAAAGCTGGGCGCATCAGGTGCCTGCCTTCAATACGCTGGCGGTCGATTGTATCGCCGCCCCTGACGCGGCTTTGCTGCCGCGCGTGCCGGGCCTGGCGGATGATCTGTTCCAGTCTGACGGCACGATGACCAAGCAAGAGGTCCGCGCCGTGACACTTGCCAAGCTGATGCCGATGCGCGGGGCGCTCTTGTGGGATATCGGCTGTGGCTGCGGGTCGGTCGCAATCGAATGGATGCGCGCGGCACGTTACGCGCGCGCCATCGGGATCGAACCGCGCGCGGACAGGCGCGCCTTTGCCGCCGCCAATGCGCTGGCTTTGGGTGCGCCCAAGCTGGAACTGATCGACGGGATGGTGCCGGAGGCGCTGGACGGTCTTGCCGCGCCTGATGCCATCTTCATCGGCGGCGGGTTGAGCCGCGAGACGTTCGAGGCAGCCTGGGCAGCTTTGCGTTCCTTGGGCCGGTTGGTGGCCAATGCGGTGACGCTTGAAAGCGAGGCGGAATTGATTGCCTTGCACAAGGCTTACGGTGGGGAATTGGTGAAACTGTCGGTGCAACGGGCCGAACCCGTAGGGCGGTTGACCGGGTGGCGGCCGCTGATGCCGGTGACGCAATGGAGCCTTGTGAAAAGATGATTTTATGCCTCCGGCGGGAGTATTTTGAACAAAGCGAGGGGGGCTGGTGACGGGCGTGCTTTACGGCGTGGGTGTTGGTCCCGGCGCGCCTGATCTGATCACCCTGCGGGCGGCGCGGTTGATTGAGGGCGCGGCTGTTGTGGCCTACCCGACACTGGCGGGGGCTGCGAGTTTCGCGCGCGCGATTGCGGCCGATCTGATTGCGCCCGGCTGCCGCGAGATTGTGATGGATGTGCCGATGTCGGTGGAGCGCGCACCGGCACAGGCGGCCTATGATGCGGGGGCTGTGCAGATCGCTGCCGCCTTGGATGCCGGGCAGGATGTTGTCTGCCTCTGCGAGGGCGATCCGTTCTTTTACGGGTCATTCATGTATCTGTTTGCGCGCCTGTCCGGGCGCTACCGGGTCGAGGTGGTGCCGGGTGTCACATCTGTCACCGCCTGTGCGGCGCGGGCGGGCAAGCCGCTGGTGGCGCGCAATGAACGGCTGACGGTGCTGCCGGGGCCGTTGCCCGAGGATGAATTGCGCGACCGGATTGCGGGTGCGGAAAGCGTCGTGATCATGAAGGTCGGGCGGCATCTGGCAAAGATCCGTGCGGTGATTGAGGATCTGGGGCTGACGGATATGGCGGTTTACGTCGAACGCGCGACCTTGCCGGATGAGTTAGTCTTGCCATTGGCCGATGCGCCGGACAAAGCACCTTATTTTTCAATGATCTTACTGACCAAAGGGGCTGATCCATGGCTGTGAAACCTGTTGTTCTGGCCCTGTCCCGGTCAGGCGAAGCTGTGGCGCATCGCGTTGCCGCGATTTTGGGCGCGCAGGTGCATGGCCGCGCGGGCCGTGTGGACCGGGCGGATGCCTATTTCCCCAATGCGCTGGATCATGCGCGTGATCTGTTCGCGGCGGGCGTGCCGGTGGTCGGCGTCTGTGCGGCGGGTATTCTGATCCGTGCGGTGGCACCTTTGCTGGCGGATAAGACGGCAGAACCGCCGGTCATCGCGGTTTCGGATGATGGCGCGGTCGTTGTGCCTTTGCTCGGTGGACATCGTGGCGCGAACCGGCTGGCGGCGCAGATTGCCGGTGCTTTGGGCGCTGTTGCGGCTGTCACCACGGCGGGCGACGTGGCGCTGGGCGTGGCACTGGATGAACCACCCAGCGGCTGGCGGCTCGTCAATCGTGCAGACGCGAAAGGGGCGATGGCGGCATTGTTGGCAGGCGACGGGGCGCAGGTGACGGGCGAGGTGCCTTGGTTGGCGGAATTGCCGAAGGGAGATGGGCTACGCCTGTCTTGCACGATGGAGCGTCAGAGTGATCTCGGCCCGGATCATCTGCAATTTGCCCCACAGCGGTTGACGCTCGGGCTGGGCTGCGCGCGCGATTGTGACCCGGCTGAAATGGCAGCGCTTGTTGCGGACGTGCTGGCCGAGGCCGGTGTCGCGCCAGAGGCGGTGCAATCGGTGAATACGATCACGCTGAAGGCCGATGAGCCTGCAATCATCGATCTGGCGGATGCACTGGGCGTACCGCTGCGGTTGTTCGCGGCCGAGGCGTTGGAGGCGCTGACGCCGCGTCTGGCCAATCCTTCTGACGTGGTTTTCGCTGAGGTCGGCACACATGGCGTGGCCGAGGCGGCGGCTTTGGCGCAGGCGGGGCCGGAGGCGACATTGCTGGTCACCAAGCGCAAGACCGCCAATGCGACCTGCGCGCTGGGGGTGGCACCTGCACCGATCACCGCATTGGCGGGCCGGGCGCGCGGGCGGCTTTCAGTCGTGGGCATTGGCCCCGGTCAGGCATCCTGGCGCACCCCTGAAGTATCGCGGCTGGTGGCCGAGGCCGAGGAACTGGTGGGTTACGGGCTTTATATCGATCTGCTCGGGCCTTTGGCTGTGGGCAAAGAACGATCTGACTTTCCGCTGGGCGGCGAAGAAGATCGCTGCCGCTATGCGCTGGAGCAGGCGGGCAACGGGAAGAATGTCGCACTTGTCTGTTCCGGCGATGCCGGGATTTACGCGATGGGCGCGCTGGTATTTGAACTGCTGGATCGCGGGCCAGATCAGATGGGCGTGTCCGATGCCGCGCGCCGGGTTGAGGTGATATGTTCACCGGGTGTCTCTGCCTTGCAAGGGGCGGCGGCGCGGGCGGGCGCACCTTTGGGGCATGATTTCTGTGCGATATCCTTGTCGGATCTGCTTACGCCGCGTGGGGATATTATCAAGCGGTTGCAAGCCGCCGCCGTGGGGGATTTTGTGATCGCCTTTTATAACCCTGTGTCGCAACGACGGCGGACCTTGCTGGCCGAGGCGCGGGATATCCTGTTGCAGCACCGTCCCGCCGATACGCCGGTGATGCTGGCGTCCTCGCTTGGGCGACCCGAGGAGCATGTGCGCTATCGGCGGTTGGATCAGCTGGATGTGGATGAGGTCGATATGCTGACCGTTGTGCTGGTGGGATCGTCGCATTCAAAGCTGGCGCAGCTGGGCACGGGGCCGCGGATGTATACGCCGCGCGGCTATGCGCGCAAGATGGATGGCGATCTGGCAGGCTGAACGTTCCGCCTCCGGCGGGAGTATTTGGAGAAATAAGAAAATGACGGTTTATTTTATTGGTGCGGGGCCGGGTGACCCGGAATTGCTGACGCTGAAAGCAGCGCGGTTGATTGGGGCCTGTCCGGTCTGTCTCTATGCCGGGTCACTGGTGCCGGAGGCTGTTGTGGCCTGCGCGCCGGATGACGCCATGGTGATGGATACGGCACCGATGACATTGGATGAGACGCATGGGATCATAAGGGACGCCCATGCCAAGGGGCAGGATGTGGCCCGCGTGCATTCGGGTGATCCGTCGCTTTATGGCGCGATTGCCGAACAGATCCGGCGGCTGAAGGCGGATGGGGTCGATTATCAGATCATCCCCGGTGTGCCGGCCTATGCGGCTGCTGCGGCGGCGCTGGGCACTGAACTGACCGTGCCGGAAGTGGCGCAATCGATCATCCTGACCCGGATGTCGATGAAATCAACCGGCATGCCTGCGGGCGAGACATTGGAGAATTTCGCGCGTTCGGGTGCGACCTTGGCGATCCATCTGGGGATCAGGGCCTTGCGCGAGATCGAGCGGCAATTGGTGCCGTTTTATGGTGCCGATTGTCCGGTAGCCGTGGTGTACCGTGTCGGCTGGCCGGATGAGATGATTTTGCGCGGAACGCTCAGCGACATTCATGCCCAAGTGCGCGCGGCGAAAATCACCCGCACGGCGCTGATCATGGTCGGGCCTGCGCTGTCGGACAGCCATGGTTTTCCTGATTCAGCCCTGTATGACGCGGCCAAACCGCATGTGCTGCGCCCGCGCGTCAAGCCGGTCCCTGATGTGTGATCACAACACGCTGCAGCGCGGCGGATAGCTTTACTTGAATTTTACGTTTGCCGATGCACACTTAGCCCATTGAGTGGGGGAATCGCATGTATACATTTTTACCAGAGGCCGTGCGCAAAGGTCTGGAAGACGCGCGCAAGGCCGCATTACGCCGCAAGGACCGTTTGTCGGTACAGGATGGGGATGCGACTTATCGCATTCGGCGGCTGTGGGATGGCGGCTTTGCTTTGGACCTGCAGGGATCGGATAAATTGCGCGGTCATGTCGATATTTATGACGGGCCAAAGCATTTGTATCAATGCCTTGTCGTATCCGCCGTTGAAGATGACAGCGAACGGGTGTTCGAATTCAAATGGCTGACGCCCGTCGCGGACCGGCCCGCGGCGGATTATGTGCATCCTGACTTTGTGCCAGCCGGGTTTCTGGAAAAGCAAAGCTAGGCGTCATTGCAGATCGCGGAAGGCGTGTTGCAGACGTTGTACAGCCTCTTCGACGATATGGCGCTGCGTGGCGAAGTTGATCCGCATAAAGCTTTCACCGCCTGCGCCGAAGGACGGGCCTGGCGACACCGCAATCTTTGCATCGTCGCGAATGCGGGCTGCAACCTCTTCGGGGTCCATGCCGGTGCCGGAAAAATCCACCCAGGCCAGATAGGTTGATTGCAAAGGCATCGACCAGACACCGGGGATCGCCTGCATGCCCTGATCGAACAGATCGCGGTTGGTTTGCAGATGCGCCATCTGCGCATCGGCCCAAGCTGCACCTTCGGGTGAATAGGCGGCGGTGATCATCGCGACGCCAAGGCTGGACGGGCGGTAATCCAGCGTGGTCAGCCGCTTTTGCATGGTCGGACGCAAGGCCGGATCGGGGATGATCATATTGCCGGTGCGCTGGCCTGCGATGTTGAAGGTTTTCGAGGCGGCGGTCAGGAAGACGATATTATCGAGATGATCGGGTGCGGCGACGGCCATCGGCACGAAGGTATGCCCCGCATAGACCAGATCATGGTGAATTTCATCGCAGATCAGCAGCATCCCGTTGCGCTTGGCAAAATCGGCCACTGCGCGCAGTTCATCCGCTGTCCAGACCCGACCCGATGGGTTCTGCGGCGAACACCAGATCAGCAGTTTTTCCTTGCCGGTTAGCCGGGCCTGCGCATCATTCAGATCAAGCACATAGGTGTCGCCATCACGCGCAAGCGGGCAGGAGGTCACGACACGGCCTGCGCGGGTGATCTTATGCGCGAATTCATGGTAAACCGGGGTAAAGATCGCGGCGGCATCGCCGGGGTTCGACCAGACCTCCAGCGAGAGCGCGATGGCATTGCCAAGACCTTGGGTGGTCAGGATCCAATCAGGGTCCACCGGCCAGCCATGCCGGTGCTGCATCCACCATGTGATGGCGCCGGTATAGCTGGCATCCTCGATCCCATAGCCGAAAACACCGTGATCGACCGCGCGTTGCAGGGCGGCCAGCACGCAGGGCGCAGTCGGGTAATCGCTGTCGGCAGTCCACATCGCCAGACCGCCATCCTGTGGTACGTCAAACATCTTTTCCATCAGGTCCCATTTCGCGCAGGCGGTGTGACGGCGGTCGTTGGGGGTGTTGAATGACATGGCGTTTCCTTTGCTTTGCCGCAGCCTATCGTGCGATATGTCAGGCGCAAGCACTCTGCGTTGCATTTTCACGCAGCCCGGCCTAAATGCGCAGCCATGAGCATTCGTAACATCCTGATCCATCCCGATCCCCGCCTGAAAAAGGTGACCACCCCGGTCGCATCGATTGATGACGATTTGCGGCGGCTGGCCGATGATATGTTGGAAACCATGTATGACGCACCCGGCATCGGGCTGGCCGCGCCACAGGTCGCCGTGATGCGCCGCGTCATCGTGATGGATTGCGAAAAGGATGCCGAGGCGACGCCGCAACCGATGGTGCTGATCAACCCAGAGGTGATCTGGACCTCGGAAGAAAAATCTATCTATGAGGAAGGCTGTCTGTCGATCCCCGAGCAATTTGCCGAGGTGCAGCGCCCGACCGAGGTTGAGGTGTCATGGACCGATCTTGCGGGCAAGTTACAACGCGAACGGTTCGATGGGTTATGGGCGACCTGTGTGCAGCATGAGATTGACCATCTGGATGGCAAGCTCTTCATTGATTATCTGGGTCCGCTCAAACGCCAGATGATCACCCGCAAGATGCAGAAACTGAAACGCGAAATGGCGCGGGGCTAGGCGTGGCATTGGACCTGCGCTTTGACGGTGATCCGGTGCTGCGCGCGGTGGCGGCACCTGTGACATCTTTTGACGCCGGTCTGGCGGGGCTGATCGAGGATATGTTCGCCCTGATCTATGCCGCCCCCGGTCGCGGCCTTGCCGCGCCGCAGGTTGGCGTGTCGCAGCGGGTTTTCGTGATCGATACGACATGGAAAGAGGCGGAGCCGACACCGCAGGCCTTTATCAATCCCGTGATCGTGGCGCAAAGCGATGAGATGGCGCGTGGGACCGAAGGCTGCCTGTCGATCCCTGACCGCAGTTTTTCCGTTGCGCGCCCGACATGGGTTGATCTGGCATGGCAGGATCTGGATCGCCAGCCACAGCAGGGCCGGTTTGACGGGATCGAGGCGATCTGTATCTGTCATGAATTCGACCATCTGAACGGTGTGCTGATCACCGATATCGGGACAGAGCAATGACGCACCGCCCTTTCGTGCCCTGGCCGCATCCTGTGTTGCGCAAAGCCGCCAGCCCGGTGGCCGAGATCACGGATGAGATCCGCGTGATCTGGGATGAAATGATCCTCGCCATGGACAATATGCCCGGTGTCGGTCTGGCCGCGCCGCAACTGGGGATCGGGTTGGCCTTGGCTGTCGTCGATGCCTCCACCGCGCGGGGGCAGGCTGTGCGCATGGCGAACCCGGAAATCCTGCACAGTTCGGTGGAATTTCGCGACCATGAAGAAGGCTCGCCCAATCTGCCCGGCGTCTGGGCCAAGCTGAGCCGCCCGCGCGCCGTGACGGTGCGGTTTCTGAATGCGGATGGCGCGGTGGAAGAGCGTGATTTTGTCGGCCTTTGGGCGACATCTGTCCAGCATCAGGTCGATCATCTGGCAGGCAAGATGTTCTTTGACCGGCTGACCAAGCTGCGCCGTGATATGCTGATCAAGAAAGCACGTAAAATCGCAGTTTGATGCGGTGAATAATCAACGGGGAGCGGATACCATGCGGATTATCTTTATGGGCACGCCTGAATTTTCGGTCCCGGTGCTGGAGGCGCTGGTCGCCGCCGGGCACGACATTGCCGCCGTCTATACCCAACCGCCGCGCCCGGCGGGCCGCGGCAAAAAGGACCGCCCACAGGCGGTGCATGCGCGGGCCGAGGCTTTGGGCCTGCCGGTGCGCCATCCGGTGTCGCTGCGCAATGCCGAGGCGCAGGCGGAATTTGCCGCCCTTGAGGCCGATATCGCTGTGGTCGTGGCCTATGGTCTGATCTTGCCGCAACCTGTGCTGGATGCGCCTAGGCTGGGATGTCTGAACATCCATGCCTCGCTTTTGCCGCGCTGGCGCGGGGCCGCCCCGATCCACCGGGCAATTATGGCGGGGGATACCGAGACGGGTGTGTGCATCATGCAGATGGAGGCGGGGCTCGATACCGGGCCTGTCCTGCTGCGTGAAGCGATAGATATCGCGCCCGTTGAAACGACGGGTGATCTGCATGACCGCCTGTCCGCTTTGGGCGCGCGGCTGGTGGTCGATGCACTGACCCTTTTGCCTGCGCTGACAGCCGCACCGCAGCCGGAAGAGGGCGTCACCTATGCCAGCAAGGTCGATAAATCCGAGGCGCGGGTGGATTGGCACCAGCCTGCCACGATGGTCGCGCGCCAGATCAACGGGCTGTCGCCGTTTCCGGGTGCCTGGTGTGATGTCGCGGGTGAACGGGTGAAATTGCTGGGCGCTGTGGTTGCGCACGGCACTGCTGCCCCCGGCACGGTCTTGTCGGGCTTCACGATTGCCTGTGCTGACGGCGCGGTCACCGTGACCAAGGCCCAACGCGAAGGTAAACGCGCGATGCCCGCGGCAGAGGTGTTGCGCGGGCTGGATCTGGGTGGCAGGCTGGTCTAGCTTTCGAATGTGACGATGGCGTCGTCGCGCAATTGCAAACCGTCCTGAACGCCGGGACCTTTCCGAAAAGGCCCTGCCATGACAGCGCGTCCGCAATTTTACAAATTCCACCAGGGCGAAAAGACCCTGCCCTTTGCCCCTGCCGAATATGAGGCGCGGCTGGAAGGGCTGCGTGCGATCATGGAAAAGGCGGGGGTCGAGGCGGTGCTCTTCACCTCAATGCAGAATATCGCCTATTATTCCGGTTTTCTTTATTGCGCCTTCGGGCGGCAATATGGGTTGGTCGTGACGCCAACTGATTGCGTGACAATCAGCGCGGGGATTGATGCGGCCCAGCCGTGGCGCCGGTCTTACGGCGATGCGATCACCTATACCGATTGGGACCGCAGTAATTTCTGGCGTGCGGTCCGGTCGGTCACCGGGCTGGGCAAGGTGCTGGGCTACGAATCAGATCACCTGACCGTCGCGATCCGCATGGCGCTTCGCGACAATCTGCAACCGGCACGGCTGGTTGATCTGGCAGCGCAGACCATGGCGCAACGGATGCGCAAATCGCCCGCAGAGCTTGATTTGATCCGCGCCGGGGCGGCGGTGGCTGATATCGGCGGCCATGCGATCCGCGAGGCGATCAGAGTGGGCGCGCGCGAAATTGACGTGGCCATGGCAGGCCGCAACGCGATGGAGATGGAGATTGCCGCGCGCTTTCCCGATGCTGAATACCGCGATACATGGGTCTGGTTTCAATCGGGGATCAATACCGATGGCGCGCATAATCCGGTGACATCGCGCAAGCTGGAACAGGGTGATATCCTGTCGCTGAACACATTCCCGATGATCAGCGGTTATTACACCGCGCTCGAACGGACCCTGTTTCTGGGCGAACCTGATCCAACCAGCCTTGCGATCTGGCAGGCCAATATCGCCGCGCATGACTATGGCATGTCATTGCTGGTCCCGGGCGCGGTGTGTTCAGAGGTGACAGCCAAGATTAATGCCTTCCTTGAAGACCGCGATCTGCTGCAATACCGCAGCTTCGGCTATGGCCATTCCTTTGGCCTGCTGTCGCATTATTACGGGCGCGAAGCGGGTCTGGAACTGCGCGAAGACATCCCGACGGTGCTGGAACCCGGCATGGTCATCTCGATGGAGCCGATGCTGACCATCCCGGCAGGTCAGCCGGGGGCGGGTGGATACCGCGAACATGACATTCTGGTCATCACCGAGACAGGGAATCAGGATATCACCGCCTATCCTTATGGCCCTGAATTCAACATTATTGCCTGATTTGGGTGCCAACGCGGGAACAAAACACAGGTTTTGGCGTTTCTTTTGTCACTTACGGTCACAATTTGTCGATCACGTGCAAATTGGCATGTCATCAGTGTTGTTACCGGGGATGAAGGTGCTAACACCCTGTGAAACATTGAAGGAAATCTGATGATCATGCTGACCGATATCAGTCGCCGCTCTTTTGGAGCTATGTTGCTGGCAAGCACTGCTGCTGCTTGCGCGCCGCAGATGCCGCCCGAAGCGGAACCTGAATTGCCGGCGCGTGAAGAATGGGTCGAAGGCTATGAGCCGATCTTTGATGCAGGCTACAACCTGCCCGGTATCCCCAGCCGCTATCTGGAAGGCGTGAACCGCCGCATGACCGGGGTCTATCAGGGCGAGGCACCGCCGAATTCGATCGATGTCGATCCCTATGCCAAGTTTCTGTATCACGTAAAGGCGGACGGCACTGCAACCCGCTATCCTGTGGGCGTTGGCCGTGCCGGCACCTCGATCCGTGGCCGGGCGACGATGCAGTTCAAACGGCAATGGCCGGGTTGGACCCCGACGCAGAACATGCTGCGCACCCAGCCCGAAGTGTACGGCGACTTCCGCGCCGGTATCCCCGGCGGCCTACGCAGCCCGCTTGGTGCGCGCGCGCTCTATCTTTTCCGCAACGGGCGCGATACCTATTACCGGATCCACGGCACGAATGATCTGCAATCCATCGGCAATTCCGGCTCTGCTGGCTGCATCCGGTTGTTCAATCAGGACATCATCCACCTCTATAATCAGATCGAAGCGCCGATGCCGGTCCTGATCCGCAGCCCGGAGGAATCCCTGCGCGTCGATCCTGAAAACTACAATCGCGGGATCGAATTGCCGCCGACGATGATCCCGGCTGAACAATTGCTGGGTCCGGATGCCGAATCGAACGACCGTCCACCGGATTTCGATGCCTTGTCCCCCGGCATGATCTAAAGCCGGATGACATAATCCTTCACGGTGGTTTCAATCACCTCCCATGTGCCGGTAAAGCCCGGCCGGATGATGTAGCGGGTGCCGGTGGTCAGGATCACCGGCACATCACCATCGGGGGTCAGGATGGAATGGCCGGCGGTCAGGGTGAAATATTCCCATTCATCGTAGCTTACACGCCATTTCCCCGGCGTAGATTGCCAGATCCCCGCGAACAGATCGCCGGTATCTTCCATATTCCATGTGGTGAAGACCGGATCGCCCGCGATCAGCTTTTCGGGGGCAGGGCGAGAGATTTCGGGGGTTACGCCGGTCTGATTGACGGGAAGATGGGTCAGTGACATCGCTGTTCCTGTTCTGTCCGTGCCTCGTGCCGGGATTTTTATACTCGCACGATGGGGTTCGCACCACGGGGAGTTGTAAAGGCCCGCGCCGCCTGTGCATATTCAGCTTGGGCCCGCTCGGCAAGCAAAGGAACTCTGATGGCATTCATCAAACTGGTGATTTTCGGCTTCATCGCGCTGACGGTGATCTATTGGTCGATTGCGATCTATTCCCGGTCCGTCCGCCGCGAACGGTTGGAAAACGAATTTGACGCCGAAAACCCCGGCAGCACCGACCGTGCCGCGCGCGATGCCTATATCGCGCAGGGGATGCGGGATTATAACAGCTCGATCCGGCCCAGACTGATCGGGCTGGTCTATGTGGTGCCCATGCTGGCCATCGCAATCATCACCTATCTGATCAACATGAACTGAGGTTTGTCATGGCCCGCGTGAAACTTGTTCTTCGTCTGCTGGTCCTGGCGTTTTTTGCCTTGTTCCTGCATTATGTCCTGCCGCAGCATGATATCGTCAAAGTCACCTCGACCGAGGTGATCCGCACTGATTTCAGTTCCTTCAACAGAATCTTCTTTGCGCAAAGCGACAGTGGCGCTGTCAGCCCCGACACCCGCGATCTCCGCCTGATCAACACGCAAAAGCAAAGCACATATCTGCTGGGATTCATCAAACGCGATACGTCGCGGGTCATGGTCTACCGCAACGAAGATACCGGCTGGATCTGGCCACCTTATTTCAAGTTCAATTCCGCTGATCTGCAGGCGGTTGCCGCCAATCTGGCGCGCGGCGATGAATGGGTTGTTGTCACACATTACGGCTGGCGCAACCGCTGGCTCAGCACTTACCCCAATGCTGTGAAAATGCGGACCATCGCAGGGCCTGATGTCACGATCATCCCATGGTTCAACATCGGTTTCTTCATCTTCCTGCTGATCGCGATGCTGTTCGTGCGCGCGATGTGGCGGCAGTTCTGGGAACGCGCGGTCGATCCGGTGCTGGATTCCGCCGGGCACCGGATGGATGAGGCGCAGGCCGGTATCGCCGAACGTCGCAGCCGGTTGTCACGCTGGTTCGGGCGCAAGTGATCTATTCGCCGTAGGGAATCCAGATATTCTTCACCTCGGTCGCGGCGGCCAGATAGTCGCGCGCGGTCGGGGTGATGGCGCGGCCATTGTTGACCCAAGTGCGTTTGAGGTTGCCCGCACTGGCTTTCTCAATCGTGGCAGAGATATCCGCACCCGAAAACGACCAGACCGCATCGATATCGTGATGTTTGGCGGCGTGACCCGCCAGATCCTTGTGATCGCCGGTCAGGATATTCACGACACCCCCGGGCAGGTCAGAGGTTTCGAGGATCTGATACACTTCGGCCACCAGCAGCGGGAAAGGTTCTGACGCCACCAAAGTCACCCGGTTGCCCATGCTGATCGCCGCAGCCATCGGCGTGATCAGCCCCAGCAGCGGTGTGTCATCGGCACAAAACACGGCCAGATTGCCGACCGCCTCGTGCATGGCCAGCGCCACGCCGCGCAACGGCACGCCGTGGATTTTGCCATCATATTTATCGGCCCAGGCGGCATAGGTGAACAAAGCCTCAATCGTCGCTTCCACCTCGCCGCTGCCCGATGTGCCGGTCACGTCCTTGATCCGTTTGGCCAGTTCATCCGCGCGGGCCGACAGGTTTTCCGCGATGTAATACAGGATCTGCGCGCGCAGATGGCCGGTGGTCTTGGCCCAGCCTTTGGTCGCATTCATCGCCTCGACCGCGTTGCGCAGGTCTTTGCGGTTCGCCTCTGACACATGGCCGAGCAATTTGCCGCGCGGGCTATACACGGGTTTGGAATAGCCGCCATCGGGCCGCGCCTGTTTGCCGCCGATATAAAGCTTCGCCGTGCGGTCCAGCGGATCGGCGGGGGTGGCGTCCACCGTGGTAAAGGCAGCCGTCGGTTTCAGCGCCTTTGGGCTGCCTGTGGGCTTGGTATAGCCTGCCAACCCTTCCCAGCCGCCTTCGCGCCCGAAGCCGCTTTCGCGCACGCCACCGAAACCGGCAGCGGCATCCATCATATTGGTGCCATTGATCCAGACGATCCCGGCGGCCAGTTTCGGCGCGATATCCAGCGCAAGGTTGATATTCTCTGACCAGACCGAGGCGGCAAGGCCATAGCGGCTGTTATTGGCAATCTCGACCGCCTCGGCAGGTGTGCGGAAGGTCGTGGCGACCAGCACCGGGCCAAAGATTTCTTCCTGCATCAGATGCGATGCCGGTGACAGGCCGGTGATCAGGGTGGGCGGGTAAAAACAGCCCTTGGGCGCTTTGGTCTGATAGGTCTCACCTTCGGTATTGGCGCTGACCATCGCGGTGATCTGGTCCAACTGCACCGGGTCCACAATGGCCCCGATATCAATGCATTTATCCAAAGGATCACCGATGCGCAGCCCGTCCATGCGGGATTTCAGCTTTTTATAGAAATGCTCCGCGATCCCTTCCTGCACCAACAGGCGCGACCCGGCGCAGCAGACCTGCCCTTGGTTGAACCAGATCGCATCGACCAACCCTTCGACGGCTGAATCAATATCCGCATCCTCGAAGACGATATAGGGCGATTTGCCGCCGAGTTCGAGCGACAGCGCTTTCCCCGATCCTGCGGTCGCCTCGCGGATTTTGCGGCCCACTTCAGTCGATCCGGTAAAGGCGATCTTATCGACAGCAGCATTGACCAAGGCCGCCCCGGTTTCGCCGTCACCCGTGACGATATTGACCACACCGGCAGGCACACCGGCCTGCAGGCAGATATCGGCGAACACCATCGCGGTCAGGGGCGTATATTCGGCAGGTTTCAACACCACTGTGTTGCCCATCGCCAAGGCGGGCGCGATTTTCCACGCAAGCATCAGCAGCGGGAAATTCCACGGGATGATCTGGCCGCAAACACCCAAAGCCTCGCGCCCGGGCAATTCATCCTGCATCAACTGGGCATAGCCCGCGTGATGATAGAAATGCCGGATCGCCAAAGGCACGTCTATATCACGCGCCTCACGGATCGGTTTGCCGTTATCCATGCTCTCCATCACGGCCAGCAAACGCGCATGTTTCTGCATCAGCCGGGCGATCGCATACATCACGCGGGCGCGTTTATGGCCTGATTTGGCCCATGCGGGCTGCGCCTTGCGCGCGGCCTTGACCGCGGCGGCGATCTCCTCCGCCGTGCCTTTGGTCACACCGGCCAGTTTCTCGCCGGTCGCGGGGTTGTTTGTCGCGAAATCATCGCGCTTGGCGGCCCATTTGCCATTGATGAAATGGCCCGCGATGCCGCCATGCTCGGCGATCCAAGCCAGCGCTTCGGTCTTGCTTTCAGGGGCGGGTCCGTAGTCCATGGTATTGAAAATATCCTTGATCTTCATGGCGAAACTCTTGCCCTCGCTTTTTTCAAAATACTCAAATTCCGCCCTATCCGATGGCATGCCGCCACTGGGCGGAATAAGCCCCGGTGACATAATGGTCGAGTTGCCGTTCGATATCGCCCAACAGGCTCGATGCGCCAAAGCGGAACAGGTCAGGCTGCAACCAACGGTCGCCCAATTCGTCCTTGATCATCGACAGATAGACCAAAGCATCCTTGGCCTTGCTGATCCCGCCTGCGGGTTTGTAGCCGACCTTGATACCCGTGCGGTCATAATAATCGCGGATCGCGCGGATCATCGTCAGGGTGACGGGCAGGGTCGCATTGACAGGTTCCTTGCCGGTCGAGGTCTTGATGAAATCCGCGCCCGCCATCATGCAGACCAATGAGGCGCGCGCGACATTGCGCAAAGTGCCAAGCTCACCCGTGGCGAGGATCGCTTTCACATGCGCCTCACCACAGGCGGCGCGCATTTCGCGCATTTCATCATATAGCGCCTGCCAATTGCCGGTCAGCACATGGCGACGGCTGATGACGATATCGATCTCTTGCGCGCCAGCGGCGACACTTTCGCCGATCTCGGCAATGCGCAGGTGAAAGGGGGACAGGCCAGCAGGAAAACCGGTGGAAACGGCGGCAACCGGAATACCGGACCCGTCCAGCGCCGCAACCGCCGTCGCGACCATATCATGGTAAACGCAGACAGCGCCGGTGGTTAGCCCCTGCATTCCGAGGGCTTCAAGGATATCCGCCCGTACCGGCTGGCGCGCCTTGGCGCAAAGCCGCTCTACACGACCTGCACTGTCATCACCCGACAGGGTGGTCAGGTCCATCAGGCTGATCGCCTTGCACAGCCAGGCCGCCTGGTAATCTTTCTTCACACTGCGCCGCCCCGGCAGGGATGCCGCACGCCGTTCGATGGCGGAAGTATTGGCCTGCATCGCCATGACCCAATCAAGGTCCAGCGGCAGTCCGTCATTGCGCGGCAAGGTCGTGGTCATGTGCAAGGGAGCCTCCTGCATTGCCAGTGAAACGTGGCACTTTGCAAATGACTTGGCAAGTTTTGACCACTTGGTCAAACGCTATGTCGGCTGAACGACCTGACGTTGCAGTTTCTGGCGATATTGCAGCGGGGTATCGCCATAGGCGGCGCGGAATAACTTGTGAAAATGCGACATATTCGGAATGCCGCAATCGACAGCGATCTGGCTGATCGGTTCGGCATCACTGGTCAGGGCGCGGGCGGCATGTTCCATACGAATGCGGTTGATGTAATCAGATGGCGTCTGGCCATAGAATTTGCGCATGCTCCGGCTGACATGCGGATGGGCCTTACCCGCCTGCGCCACCAACCCGGCAGCCCCTTCTCGAAATACGGCAGGGTCTTGTGCAGCGCGACAGGCGCGGATCAGCCAATCCGGTGCGCCAGCAGGATAAGTGTCACCGGTCAGTTCGGCGCAAAGCGGCAGCAAAAACGCCTCTGCCGCGATTGTGTCGCAGCGGCTGCGTTCCAATTGCACGGCTGCATGGTTCAGACCGGCCAGTTCGCGCATATCGCGGTGATGCTGGGCAAGGCCGGTTTCGGACCAGAACAGATGTCCTTTCAGCGTCGGATGCCGTTTCAGCAGCGATTTGACCAAAGCGGGATGGATGCATAGCGAGACCACCAGCGCATGTTCCCCGCGCCCTTGCAATGCATGGGTCTGGCCGGGGCTGAGGAACACAATCGTTCCTTCGGAAAGGGTTTGTGGGCCGTCCGGCAGATGGTGCCGGATCTTGCCGTTCTGCACCCAGAACAGCTCGTAAAAATCATGGCCATGCAACGCGCGCGGACGTTCCGCCGTCAAGGTTGCCCTTGTCAGATGGACCTGCGCGTCTTTGCGCAGAATATCGGCATGGCGCAGGATCAGGCTCATGAGGGCAAACTAACACAGCTTTTGCTGCGGCGCAGCATTTATTCGCGCGTGGATCGTGGCGTGACAAGCGCCTTGGGCCGGTTTATGCCGCTGGCAACATACAAAGGGGCCCATGAGATGACTTTTGACCGTTCCATTAAGATCGCACCGTCGATCCTGTCTGCCGATTTTGCCAATTTCGGTGCCGAATGTCAGGCGATCGAGGCGCAGGGTGCCGATTGGGTCCATGTCGATGTGATGGATGGGCATTTCGTGCCCAATATCACCTTTGGCCCCGCGACCTGTGCCGCGATCAGGCCCCATATCAAGGGCGTGATGGATGTGCATCTGATGATCGCCCCGGTCGATGCCTATATTGAGGCTTTTGCGCAATCCGGCGCCGATATCATCACCGCCCATGTCGAGGCCGGGCCGCATATCCACCGGACCATGCAGGCGATCCGCGCATCGGGGGCGAAGGCGGGCGTGGCCCTGAACCCCGCAACGCCCGCCGCTGCGGTGGAATATCTGCTGGATATGGTCGATCTGGTCTGTGTGATGACGGTGAACCCCGGCTTTGGCGGGCAGAAATTCATCCATTCTCAGGTCGATAAAGTCCGCCAGCTGCGCGCGATGATCGGCGACCGGCCAATACATATCGAGATTGATGGCGGGGTTGATCCGGCGACGGCACCTTTGGTCGCTGCGGCGGGTGCCGATGTGCTCGTGGCAGGATCGGCGGTGTTCCGCGGTGGGTCGGTGGCTGATCCGGCCCCATATGGCGCGAATATCCGCGCCATTCGCGACGCGGCGCGGGCGTCGTAGGGGGCTGGCTGCCCCCGCCCTGCGGGCTCCCCCGCGGATATTTATACTCGGAAGATGATTATTCTGTCGCGGCGCGATACCAGGCGGCGAGCGTCGCGCGGTCCGCATCTGGGATCTGCGTGATATTGGCAGGCGGCATCGCGTGGCTGATGCCCGATTGCACATAAATCGCACGGGCGTGATGCGCGATGTCTGCTTCCGTTTCAAGAAACACGCCCTTGGGCGCCCATTGCATATTGCCCCAGACCGGTTCGCGCGCATGGCACATCGAACAGCGCCCGATCACGATATCATGCGCCTCTTGAAAGCCCGCCGCACCCGCAAATTGTTGTTCATAGGCGGTCAGCGCGCGCGTCTCTGCCTCTTCATAGCTGTCGTGACCGGGTGCGGTGGACAGCCATGCGATGACGATGAAAATGATCACCGTGATGGCCCATGTCCAATTGGGCCGGCCTTTGCGGGCATGCATCGAATTGAAATAATGCCGGATCGTCACCCCCATCAGGAAGACCAAAGCGGCAATGATCCAGGCATATTGCGTGCCAAACGCCAAAGGATAATGGTTCGACAGCATCAAAAAGATCACTGGCAATGTGAGGTAATTGTTATGGGTCGAGCGCAGTTTGGCGATCTTGCCGTATTTCGGGTCCGGCTTGCGCCCGGCCTTGAGGTCGGCGACCACGATCCGCTGGTTCGGCATGATGATCACAAAGACATTGGCGGTCATGATCGTCGCCGTGAAAGCACCCAGATGCAGCAAGGCGGCGCGCCCGGTGAAAATCTGGTTATAGCCCCATGACATGACGACCAGCAGTACGAAGAGCAGGATCATCAGCACCGTGGGTTTGTCACCCAAGCGCGATTTGCACAGCTGATCATAGATCATCCAGCCCACGCCCAATGACAGAGCAGAGATCATAATACCCTGCCAGATCGCCAGATCTGCCTTCGCGGGGTCGATCAGATATAATTCTGCTCCGACCCAATAGACCACGGCAAGCAGCGCGGCACCCGACAGCCAGGTCGCATAGCTTTCCCATTTGAACCAGGTCAGATGTTCGGGCATCGCATCCGGGGCGACCAGATATTTCTGGATATGATAGAACCCGCCGCCATGGACCTGCCATTCTTCACCATCGGCAGGGCCTGCGATATTGCGGTTCAGCCCCAGATCGAGTGCGATAAAATAAAACGATGATCCGATCCATGCAATCGCCGTGATCACATGCAGCCAGCGCAGGGCAAAACCCAGCCATTCCCACAAGATCACCGCATCATACATCTGCTATCCCTTTCATCGCTGACACCAGACTTTGCCGTTCCGCGCGCAACTGCGCCAGCGGAAAATGCCCGATGCCGATCCCGGCTTGCACAAGTGCCGCATGTTCCGGCACAAAGCCGGGACAGCCCCGGTTTTGGAGCATTTCTATGCAACGCTATCCTCGTGACATGATCGGCCATGGTGCCGAGCCCCCCGCCGCCAACTGGCCGGGTGGTGCGCGGATCGCCGTGCAGATCGTGCTGAATTTTGAGGAAGGCGGCGAGAATAACATCCTGCACAGCGATGCCGCCTCTGAAGCCTTCCTTTCAGAGATCGTCGGTGCCGCCCCCTGGCCCGGCCAGCGGCATTGGAACATGGAAAGCATCTATGAATATGGCGCGCGCGCCGGGTTCTGGCGCCTGCACCGCATGCTGGCCGATCTGCCGGTGACGGTTTACGGCGTGGCAACCGCGCTCGCCCGCGCGCCCGAACAGGTCGTCGCGATGCAGGATGCGGGGTGGGAGATCGCGAGCCACGGCTTGAAATGGATCGAATACAAGGACGCGCCGGACAATATTGAACGCGCTGACATGCTTGAGGCGATCCGCCTGCATAAAGAAGTCACCGGCACCGCCCCGCGCGGCTGGTATACCGGGCGCTGTTCGGTCAATACCGTTCGCCTTGCCGCCGAAACGGGCCAATTCGCCTATATCGCCGACAGCTATGCCGATGATCTGCCTTATTGGATGGAAGCGGGCGACCGCGACCAGTTGATCGTCCCCTATACGCTCGACGCCAATGACATGCGTTTCGCCACGCCGCAGGGGTTCAATGCGGGCGCGCAGTTTCTGGATTATCTCAAGGCCAGTTTCGATACGCTCTACCGCGAGGGCGGGCGGATGCTGTCGATCGGGCTGCATTGCCGGTTGATCGGCCGGCCGGGCCGGGCAGAGGCGTTGCGGCAATTTATCGACTACGCCCAATCCCACGATGGCGTCTGGTTCGCGACACGTGAACAGATCGCCGATCATTGGGCGGCCCAGCATCCGCATCAGCGGTTCACGCGCCCTTCGCAGATGGAGCTTTCGACCTTCGTTGCGGCCTATGGTTCTGTCTTTGAACATTCGCCCTGGATAGCCGAAGCCGCGCATCGGCTGGAACTGGGGCCAGCACATGACACCGCCCTTGGCCTGCACAGCGCGCTCTGCCGGATTTTCCGCTCCGCCAGCGATGAGGCAAGGCTTGGCGTGCTCAACGCCCACCCCGATCTGGCAGGCAAGCTGGCGGCGGCCAAACGGCTGACCGCAGACAGCACCGCCGAACAGGCCAGCGCGGGCCTTGATGCGCTGACCGATGCGGAACGGGCGGCGTTTCAGGCGCAAAACGCGGCCTATGTCGCAAAATTTGGCTTTCCTTTCATCATCGCCGTGCGCGACAATGACAAGGCGTCGATCATGGCCGCCTTCACCGCGCGTCTGCAAAACGACCGCGCCACCGAACTGGCCACGGCCTGCCATCAGGTCGAACGGATCGCGCTGCACCGGTTGCGCGCGATGCTGCCGCGATGAAGGATATCATGATACGGCCCCTGACCGCCGCCGACTTCGCCCCTTTCGGCGATGTGCTGAATTGTGACGGCGCGCCCGACAAGATCATCAATGCCGGGCTTTGTGGCCGGTTCCACGACCGCGCGCAGGTGGATGTCACGGAGGGCAAGGTTGGCATCAGCCTGTTCCGTTCAGAGCTACGGCAATTGCCCTATCAGCTCGACCTGATCGAACGGCATCCTTTGGGCTCGCAAGCTTTCATCCCGATGAGCATGGATGGCTTTCTGGTCGTGGTCGCAGGCGATGATCTCATCCCGCAGGTCTTCCTCACAGCAAAGGGCGAGGGGATCAATATCCACCGCAACATCTGGCATGGCGTGCTGACGCCTTTGTCAGGTCCCGGCCTTTTCGCCGTGATCGACCGGATTGGAGATGGTGCCAATCTGGAAGAACATCACTTCCCGACCCCCTACCTTGTAATCGCGGGCTAAAACCTTTCCCCCGCGTCCCATCTTCTTTTTTCCAAAAATACTCCCCGCCGGGAGGCGCCTACGTCAGTAGGCTTTGCCACGGGCAGAAACCGGCCAGACCACCTCGACTTTGCCGCCGCGCAGCCCGACATACCAATCATGCAGGTTGCAGGTCGGGTCGCAATGGCCGGGGATCAGTTTCAGCCGGTCATTGATGTTCAGCACGCCCTGAGGATCGGCGACCGTGCCATGTTCGTCGGAACATTGAGTATAGCGCAGATCATCGCGGCCATGGATCAACGGCAACCCACTGTCGACGGATTGCACTTTCAGCCCGGCATCGACGATGGCGATATCCGGCTTCACATGGCTCATCACCGAGGTCAGGATGAACAGGGCGTTTTCCCATTCGCCCTGATCCAGCCTGTTGCCGTCCTTGTCGAGCACACGGCCATAATCGGCATCCATGAAAGCATAGGACCCGCATTGCAATTCGTTGAACACGCCTGATGCGGCCTCAAAGCGGTAAGACCCGGTGCCGCCACCGCTGACGATTTCGGATGCGATGCTTTCGGCTTGCAACATCGCCAGCGTCGCGCGGACTTGGTCGACAACCCTTTCGGCCTTGGCCTGCCGTTCTTCGTAGGTCGTCAGATGCTGCATCGCGCCTTGATAGGCCTGAATGCCCGCATAGGTCAGCCCCGGTGCGGCGGCGATGGCTTTGGCCAATGCGACCACGGGCGCGCCATAGGCGACACCACAACGGCCTGCGCCGACGTCGATTTCGACAAGAACGTCGATGGTCGTGCCGTGTTTCTGCGCGGCGGCGGACAATTCGCCAATATTGTCGGGATCATCGACGCAGCAGATCGTGCGCGCGCCAAATTTGGGGATCCGTGCGAGACGGTCGATCTTGGCCGGATCGCGGACCTGATTGCTGATCAGCAGATCCTTGATACCGCCACGGGCGAAAACCTCGGCCTCTGACACTTTCTGGCAGCAGACACCGACCGCGCCGCCCAGTTTTTCCTGCAGCAAGGCGACGTCCACGGATTTATGCATCTTGCCATGCACACGGTGGCGCATTCCGTGAGACCGCGCGAAATCGCCCATCTTGCGGATATTGCGTTCCAGCGCATCAAGGTCCAGCACCAGACATGGTGTCTGAATATCCGCTTCATCCATGCCGGGCAGGGCGGGGATGTCATAGCCGACGTCATATTCATTCAGGTTGATCATGCTTCCTCCCTGACGCCACAGGTCCGGTCTTGGTCATCGCAGGAAACCAATGCTGCGTTCTATTGGCGAACCAGACGAGGGTCAGCATCACGGGCACTTCGACCAGCACGCCGACAACAGTCACCAGTGCCGCGATGGAATTCAGGCCGAACAGCCCGATGGCCACAGCCACCGCCAGTTCAAAGAAATTCGACGTCCCGATCAGCGCGCAGGGGGCGGCGATATTATGCGGCACCCGCCACGCCTTGGCCGCCCAATAGGCGATGGCGAACATGCCATAGGACTGAATGAGCAACGGCACCGCGATCAGCAGGATAATGAAAGGCTGGGAC
The DNA here is from genome assembly GCF_035117555.1 of Yoonia sp. 67-2. Taxonomy (NCBI): domain Bacteria; kingdom Pseudomonadati; phylum Pseudomonadota; class Alphaproteobacteria; order Rhodobacterales; family Paracoccaceae; genus Yoonia; species Yoonia sp. 67-2. The sequence continues at coordinate 67,310 of NZ_JAYKPK010000009.1, read as the reverse complement.
AGGATCACCTCGCCCTGAAAGCCAAACAGCAACATGACCGTCGCCAGCAGACCGATGATCGAGAAAGGTTTCACACGGGCGGTGAAGGCGCTGATCACCTGTTCCGTATCCGCTGCCCCCTGCGTCATCCAGACCCGCGTCAGGATACCGGCGCCAAGCGGGATCACGACATAAAGCACGACCGACAGCACCAGCGTTTCCCATGGCACAGTGATATCCGTGACGCCAAGCAGTAGCGCCACGATGGGCGCATAGGCAAAGACCATGATCGCATCGTTCAGCGACACCTGCGCCAGCGTGTAATTCGGATCGCCTTTGGTCAGTTGGGACCAGACAAAGACCATCGCCGTGCAGGGTGCCGCCCCCAGCAGGATCAGACCCGCGATATACTGGCCGGATGTGCCGGGTGCGATAAAGGGGGCAAAGACATAGTCAAAGAAGATGACACCCAGCAGCGCCATGGTGAAAGGTTTGATCAACCAATTGACCGCCAGCGTGATAATCATGCCTTTGGGGCGTTCATGCACGCGGGCGAGGGATCGGAAATCCACCGATACCATCATCGGATAAACCATCGCCCAGATCAGCACGGCGACGACGAAATTCACTGATCCATATTCAAGGCCCGCCAGAAACCGCACTAGCCCGGGCGCGATCTGACCCAGCGCAATGCCTGCGACAATCGCCAGCGCGACCCAGATTGAAAGATACCGTTCAAATGCAGGCATGGGCTGGTCCTTTCATGCGGCCTTGAGGACAGCGGTAGATCGCATGCCTGCAGGCGTCAACCGCATGCGGTGCAACAAGCGCAGAGCTGTGATGGAACCAAATGCGATGCGCTGCGTTAATGAGCGCGGCCCGGATGTAAGCGACGCAAAAAATCGCAACACCGGCGTCATGTAGTTTGTGATAAAGTCAGAGTTGCAGACCGGCAGAGACCCCCGCTCTTTGATCCGGTTCGGCGGCAGGCAGTATGTGACTGACCTGTGAATTTCAATGGTGGGGCGAAGGACACAAAGAATGACACTCGAAGGTTTACTGATCACCCTGATCATTGGTGCTATCGCCGGTTGGCTGGCAGGTTTGATCGTCAAGGGGTTTGGGTTTGGTTTGTTGGGGAATATCGTGGTCGGGATCGTTGGTGCCTTTGTCGCCAGTTTCCTGTTCCCGCAAATCGGATTGAGCATTGGCAGCGGCATCGTCGGTGCGATCATCCATGCGACGATTGGTGCGGTTATCCTGCTCTTCCTGATCCGTCTGATCAAACGCGCCTGATTGCGGCGGTCCGTGCTGATTGCGCGGCGCCATCCAGCAGAATGTGCCACCCTTCCCCGCGGGGAAGGGTGGCTTTTTTATGATACCTTCCCCGCGGGGAAGATTCTCCCGCGTGTTGCGCTGCGCTGCGGCGTAAAACGCGGGCATATGTAGTCTGCGGTGCTTAATATTTAAGCACTGCCTCATTTCACGGCAGATAACGATCCCGTGTCCTGCTGCGGGAATTGCGATGGTCTACGCTCCGGCCAATGATCTGGGCACGAAAGCGACCCAAGCATGTCCGGCAGGACGATCCTCCCAGACCCGATGCCGGACATGCGCAACATTTCTGCTGCTGATCGAGGACATGGTTTGACCCTGCATATTTTCAACCCGACCCATCCTGCGGCCCGCAGCGTAACCTCAGGAGCATATTTTTCATGTTGAAAAAGACTTTACTGTCGGCAGCCGCTTTTGCCGCGCTGACGAGCACTGCAAACGCACAGGCCGCATGCCCGATCAAGGTCGGCGTGCTGCATTCCCTGTCCGGCAGCATGGCGATTTCGGAAACCACCCTGCGCGATGTGATGCAGATGCTGGTCGCCGAACAGAATGCCAAAGGTGGAGTGCTGGGCTGCGAGTTGGAAGCTGTGGTCGTGGACCCGGCATCCGACTGGCCATTGTTCGCCGAACTGACCCGGCAATTGCTGACCGTTGATGAGGTTGATGTCATCTTCGGCGCATGGACATCGGTCAGCCGCAAAGCGCTGCTGCCGGTGCTGGAGGAACTGAACGGTCTGTTCTTCTATCCGGTGCAATATGAAGGCCAGGAAAGCTCGCGCAACGTGTTCTACACCGGCGCAGCCCCGAACCAGCAGGCGATCCCCGCAGTGGATTATTTCATCGACGAATTGGGTGTTGAAAGCTTTGCCCTGCTGGGCACCGATTACGTCTATCCGCGCACGACCAATGCCATTCTGGAATCCTACCTGCTGTCCAAAGGCATTGCCGCCGAAGATATCTTCGTCAACTACACCCCCTTCGGCCATGCCGATTGGTCGACAATCGTCTCTGACGTGGTCAATCTGGGTGCCGGTGGCAAACAGGTCGGCGTGATCTCCACCATCAATGGTGACGCGAACGTCGGGTTCTACACCGAACTCGCGGCCCAAGGTGTCAGCGCCGCTGATATTCCTGTCGTCGCTTTCTCGGTTGGGGAAGAAGAATTGTCGGGTCTGGACACATCGCGTCTGGTCGGCCATCTCGCGGCCTGGAATTACTTCATGTCCGCCGATACACCCGAAAACGAAGCGTTTATCACCGCCTGGCATGAATTCATCGGCGATACCGACCGCGTGACCAATGACCCGATGGAAGCACATTACATTGGCTTCAATATGTGGGTGAATGCGGTCGAGGCGGCAGGGACCACCGATGTGGACGCCGTGCGTGAAGCCATGTGGGGCCAGGAATTCCCCAATCTGACCGGCGGTATGGCCGTGATGAATGCCAATCACCACCTGTCGAAGCCCGTGCTGATCGGTGAAATCCGCGCCGATGGCCAGTTCGATATCATCAGCCAGACACCGGAAGTTGCGGGCGAAGCTTGGTCTCCCTTCCTGAGCGAAAGCGCCAACTGGACCAGCGATTGGCAGGAATTGGAATGCGGGATGTATGACACCGCGACCGAGACCTGTGTCCAGTTGACCTCGAACTATTGATCGCATGGGATGCGGGGCTTTGGTCCCGCATCCCGCATTGTTCCCCTCAGAAAGCCTGCCTGATGTTGCGTTGCCTCTGCGCCTTTGCCCTGATCTGGCCGCTGGTTTTTGGCCCTCTGATGGCGCAGGATCAGCCCGACACGACTTTGCAAAGTGTTCTGCAAACTTTGCAGAATGATGTTACAAACCCGTCGCGATCCACTGTGAACGATGTGCTGGCCGCGCTGATTGCTGCGGATGCGCCCAATACCGTGCCCTTTCTGCTGGCATGGTCTGACCGCAATGTCGTGCAGCGGCCCTCTGACGGCGCGTTTTTCTTTACGCAAGAGGCGGATGGCAATGTCACGCTGATCGATATCGACACCGGGGCCGAGGTCGCCACCGTCAGCACCCGCGATGTCACGCAGATCCGCCCGAATGCCGGGGTGCAGCGTGAAATCGGCGCGGCTTTGGTCGCGTTTGAACTGACCCATCCTGAGGCCGACCGCCGGATTGCCGCGTTGGATTCCGCCGCGCGCAGCCCGGACCCGGATCAATTGCCTGCGATCCGCGCAGCGCGTGCAGAGGAAGAGGTGCCCGCGATTGCCGCCCGCATGGACCGGCTGATTGCTTTGCTGGTCGCGCGCTATGATCAGGACAGTGCCACGCGAGTTGCGGCCATCGATGCCCTGCGCGGCGATGTCAGCACGCCGGCGCGTTCTGTGCTGAACCAGCTTTTGCAGACCCGCGCCGAATTTGCCGACAGCTTGCCTGACGATGTGAACATCGCCCGGATCAAGACACTGGGCGAGGATATGGCCCTGACCGCCGCCTATGACGTGCTGGTCGCGGCAAACCTTGCGCCACCCGCACCGGGGCGCAATGCGATCCGTGACGCTTTGCGCGGCAATATCGTCGATGGCGCGGTCGGCGGCGTGCCAATCCATGATCTGGACAATGATGCTAGCCGCATCCGGGCCTATCAGGCGCTGGAAGATGCAGGCACCGTCCCGCCCTTGGTGACAGAAGCTGATATGGCCGATGCCGTATCGCAATATGTCTTCTTCGATACATATCTGGAACCTGATGCCACGGTGACCGATGCAGTGCGTGCCGCGCAGAGCAGCACGACAACCAAGGTCGCCTTGTTCCAGTTTCTGAGCCTGAGCTTTGATGCCCTGTCGCTGGCCTCGATCTTTTTCCTTGCCGCGATTGGCCTTGCGATCACCTTTGGCGTGATGCGCGTCATCAATATGGCGCATGGTGAATTCATCATGATGGGCGCCTATACCGGCTATGTCGTCCAGACGATCATCCCCAATTATACCGCATCGCTTGCCGTCGCCCTGCCTTTGGCCTTTGCCGTGACCTTTCTGGCGGGTGTGGTGATGGAACGGCTGGTGATCCGGCATCTTTACACACGACCATTGGAAACCCTGCTGGCCACTTTCGGCATCTCGATCGCCTTGCAGCAACTGGCCAAGAATATCTTTGGCACACAGGCCCGCCCGCTGACCGCACCCGATTGGCTGGCGGGGGCTATTCAGGTCAATGATCTGGTGTCCGTCGCCGCCGTGCGTGTCGGGATTTTCGTGATGGCAGGGATGTTTCTGCTGCTCTTGCTCTACATCCTCAACCGCACAAGGTTGGGGCTAGAGGTGCGCGCCGTCACCCAGAACCCCGGCATGGCGGCCAGCATGGGGATCAACCCCGACCGGATCAATATGCTGACCTTTGGTCTGGGGTCGGGCATCGCCGGTGTGGCGGGTGTCGCCATCGGGCTGGTCGCACAGGTCACGTCAGAGATGGGGGCCAATTACATCGTGCAAAGCTTCATGACCGTTGTCGTCGGCGGTGTCGGGTCGGTGTTTGGCACTTTGGCCGGTGCCGCGCTGATCGGGGCGCTGCAAAAGGGGATCGAATGGTTCAACCCGGCCAATACGCTGGCGGCGCAGACCTTCATGGTGCTGTTCATCATCCTGTTCATTCAATTCCGGCCCAAGGGCATTGTCGCCCTCAAAGGCCGCGCGGCGGGGGATTGACGCCATGACCACCATGACCACGCAACACACCACCACGCCGCGCCGCAGCTTTCTGCGCGATAACCCATCCGTTCTGTGGTTCATCGGCCTTCTGGGCCTGTTCACCCTGATCGTGACATTGCTGTCCGAAGGCTTGGGAAGCGGGCTGATGTCCACCAGCATGATCAAAGTGCTGGGCATGACTTTGTGCCTGTGTCTGATCGCCATCGCGATGGATGTGGTCTGGGGTTATTGCGGTATCCTGAGCCTTGGGCATTTCGCGTTTTTCGGCCTTGGCGGTTACGCCATCGGCATGTGGCTGATGTACGCGCGGACCGAAATCGTGATCCGCGATTCATTGGGGCGCGGTGCGATTCCGCCCACGGAACAAGAGGTGTCCGAAGGTGTCGCCAGCCAGATCTTCGGGGTAGTGGGCAGTTCTGACCTGCCGCTGATCTGGACCTTCGCCGGATCGCTGCCCGCACAACTGGCGCTGGTCGTGCTGGTGCCGGGGCTGCTGGCGCTGGTGTTCGGCTGGCTGGCGTTCCGCAGCCGTGTGACGGGCGTCTATCTGTCGATCCTGACTCAGGCGATGACGCTCGCACTGTCGCTCTATCTGTTCCAGAACGACACCGGTTTGCGCGGCAATAACGGTCTGTCGGGTTTGCAGAATATCCCCGGTGCGCTGGATGTGCCGCAGGCGGTGATCTCGGTCTGGTTCTTCTGGGCCTCGGCGCTGGCGCTGGGCCTTGGCTATCTGTTGTTTGCCTGGGTCGTGTCGGGCAAGTTCGGCTCCGTCATCCGCGCGATCCGCGACAACGAGGCGCGGGTGCGGTTTCTGGGCTATAACGTCGAAGGCTATAAGCTCTTCGTCTTCACCTTGACTGCTGTTGTCGCGGGGATCGCAGGCGCGCTTTATTACCCGCAGGCGGGGATCATAAACCCGGCAGAGATTGCGCCGATTGCCTCGATCTATCTGGCGGTCTGGGTCGCGATCGGGGGCAGGGGGCGGCTTTATGGCGCGGTGATCGGCGCGGCGTTTGTGTCGCTGCTGTCCAGCTGGCTGACCGGCGGCGGCGCGCCGAATGTCGATCTGGGCCTGTTCCGTATCGTCTGGACCGATTGGTGGCTGGTGCTGCTTGGCCTCGGGTTTGTCGCCGTCACGCTGTTTTTTCCCAAAGGCATCGGCGGGCTGTTTGATTATCTGGTGAGGAAGCAACCATGACATTGTTGGAAGTATCCGGCGTATCCGTTACCTTTGACGGGTTCCGCGCGATCAATAACCTGTCGATTGCGATTGGCGAGCCGGAATTGCGCGCCGTGATCGGGCCGAATGGCGCGGGCAAAACAACGTTCATGGATATCGTCACCGGCAAGACAAGGCCGGATGAAGGCAAGGTGTTATGGGGTGAATTATCGGTCGATCTGGTCCGCATGTCCGAAAGCCAGATCGCCAAGGCGGGCATCGGGCGCAAGTTCCAGAAACCCACCGTGTTCGAGGATCAGACCGTGCGCGCCAATCTGGCGATGGCGCTGAAAAACAAGCGCGGGCCGTTTGCGGTGCTGGCGTGGAAAGCCACCGCTGCCGACAATGCGCGTATCGTGGAATTGGCGGATGAGGTCGGGCTGACCGAACGGCTGGAACACCGGGCGGGCGATCTGAGCCATGGCCAGAAACAATGGCTCGAAATCGGGATGTTGCTGGCGCAGGACCCGCGGCTGCTGCTGGTCGATGAACCGGCAGCGGGGATGACCCCGGCAGAGCGGGAACATACGACCGATCTGCTGAAACGTGCGGCAAAGACACGTGCGGTGGTGGTGATTGAACATGACATGGAATTCATCCGCCGTCTGGATTGCCGGGTCACGGTGCTGCACGAAGGATCAGTGCTGGCCGAAGGATCGCTGGATCACGTCACCAAGAACCAGCAGGTCATCGATGTTTATCTGGGGCGCTGAAGCATGTTGAACGTGGACAATCTGACCCTGCATTACGGAGCCTCGCAGATTCTGTGGGGCGTGTCGCTGAACGCGCAGGCGGGGGCCGTGACGGCGGTGATGGGCACCAATGGCGTGGGGAAAACCAGCCTGTTGCGCGCCATCGCGGGGCGGCATCCCTATTCGGGTGGGACGATCACATTGGACGGGCAGGTGCTGGATCATCCGAAAGCGGCGCAGGCGGCGCAGGCAGGCATCGCCTATGTCCCGCAAGGGCGCGAGGTGTTTCCGTTGCTGACGGTGACCGAAAACCTGCAAACCGGTTTCGCCTGCTTGCCACGGGCGGAGCATCAAATCCCCGGTCGGATTTATGAATTGTTTCCAGTTTTGCAACAAATGAAAGACCGGCGCGGCGGCGATCTGTCGGGTGGGCAGCAACAGCAACTGGCGATCGCGCGGGCCTTGATCGCGCGGCCCAAGGTTTTGCTGCTGGATGAGCCGACCGAAGGCATCCAGCCTAATATCATCAAACAGATCGGCAAAGTGATCGAATTGCTGCGCGATGAAGGCGAAATCGCCATCGTGCTCGTCGAACAATATTTCGATTTTGCCTACAGCCTCGCCGATCAGTTCTGCGTGCTGAACCGGGGCGAGGTGGTGCTGGCTGAACCCGCCGCTGCCGTCAGCCGCGACGAGATTCTGCGCCGCGTTTCGATCTGACGATATCTCTGAAAACCCGCGATTGTTTCACCATCCTGTTACAATCGGCCGTTATCCGGCGTCTCACAGGACTGTGAGCAGGCTGTTCGCGCCGCGTATCGGTCTGAAATTCAAACAAAAAGGGTTTTCTTGTATGAAACGCACCTATCTGACAGCCACAGCGCTGACGCTGAGCATGGTCGCGCCAATGGCGCAGGCACAGACACAGATCGATTGGTGGCATGCCATGGGTGGCGAGCTGGGCGAATTGCTCGGCGCGATTGCTGCTGATTTCAACGCCGGTCAGGATGAATTCGAAATCGTCCCGAGCTTTCGCGGCACCTATGCCGAAGCGATGACCGGTGCGATTGCTGCCTTCCGCGCGAATGAGCAGCCACATATCCTGCAGGTTTTCGAAGTCGGCACCGGCACCATGATGGGTGCTGAAGGCGCGATCTATCCGATCTATGAATTGATGGCCGACAATGACGTGCCCTTCGACCCAAGCGCCTATCTGGACACGATCGTCAGCTACTACACCGATCCCGAAGGCAATATGCTGTCCTTCCCGTTCAACTCTTCCACACCGATCATGTATTACAACCGCGACATCTTTGAGGCCGCTGGTCTGGACGCAGACACACCGCCCGCCACATGGGCCGAGATGGAAGCAGCTTCCTTGCAGATCATCGAATCCGGTGCTGCCCCTTGTGGTTTCACCACATCCTGGCCTGCTTGGCTGATGCTGGAAAACTTCACCGCATGGCACAATGTGCCGATGTCGACCCAGTCGAACGGCTTTGAAGGGTTTGATGCGGAATTCGTGTTCAACACCGAACTGGTATCGACCCATTGGGACAATCTGAAAGCCTGGCAAGATGCCGGTGCATTCCGTTGGGGTGGCCCTGGACCCGGCCCCGATGCCGCACCTTTGTTCTATGCGGGTGAATGCGCGATGTTCTTCGGCTCTTCCGCCAGCCGTGTGGGCGTGCTGAACAATTCCGAATTCGAGGTCGGTTTCGGCATGCAGCCTTATTACGACACTGTCGAAGGCGCACCACAGAACACCATCATCGGCGGCGCGACCCTTTGGGTGCTGACCGGCCATGACGAGGCAGAATATCAGGGCGTCGCCCAATTCTTTGAATATCTGTCGCAGCCAGAAGTGCAGGCGAAATGGCATCAGGACACCGGCTATCTGCCGATCACGCAGGCCGCCTACGACCTGACCGCTGAGCAGGGTTACTACGATGAAAATCCCGGTTCGGAAATCGCGATCAGCCAGATGACGCTGAACGCGCCGACCCCGAATTCCAGCGGCATCCGTTTCGGCAATTACGTGCAGATCCGCGACATCGTTTCTGAAGAGATGGAATCGGTCATGTCCGGTGCCAAGACAGGTCAGGAAGCCACCGATTCCGCCGTCAGCCGTGGCAATGCGCTGCTGCGCGAATTCGAAGCCTCGATGAACTAAGCGACCACTTTAGCCTGACCCACCTCCGTGATTGCGGGGGTGGGTTTTGTCGTTTTTACACTTGGCTGGACAGGCACAATGCAGACCAAACGTTCGACCTTTAACAACAGCTGGCTGCCCTATGCGCTGCTGGCCCCGCAGATCATCATCACGCTGATCTTTTTCGTCTGGCCTGCTGGTCAGGCCTTGCTGCAATCCTTCTACCGTCAGGGTGATGCCTTTGGTGTGCGCCCGCCGACCTTTGTCTGGTTCAACAATTTCGCGCAATTGTTCGACGATACGATCTATCTCAGCTCGCTGAAGGTGACGCTCTATTTCTCGGTCGGGACCACGGTGCTGTCGATGGGTCTGGCGCTGCTGTTTGCGGTGATGGTCAATCGGATGATCCGCTCCAAGGACACTTACACGACCTTTCTGGTCTGGCCCTATGCTATCGCGCCCGCGATTGCGGGTGTGCTGTGGTGGTTCATCTTCAACCCCAGTATCGGCATTCTGCCCTATATATTGGAAGGTGTCGGCTATGATTGGAACCACCGGTCGAGCAGCAATGACGCGATGATCCTTGTGATTGTGGCGGCGGCATGGAAACAGATTTCCTATAATTTCCTGTTCTTTCTGGCCGGTCTGCAATCGATCCCGCAATCGCTGATCGAGGCGGCGGCCATTGATGGCGCAAGCCGGTTCAAAAGGTTCTGGACAATCGTGTTCCCATTGCTGTCGCCGGTCACGTTTTTCCTGCTGGTGGTCAATATTGTTTATGCGATGTTTGACACATTCGGCGTCATCCACGCCACTACCGAGGGCGGCCCGGCGCAGGCCACGAATATCCTTGTCTATAAGGTGTTCCGCGATGGTTTCGTCAACCTGAATATGGGGTCATCGGCGGCGCAATCGGTGATCCTGATGGGGATCGTGATCGTCCTGACCGTCATCCAGTTCCGCTATATTGAGCGGCGCGTGAATTATTAAAGGATCAGAGATATGGTTGAAAATGACCGTTGGGGCAATCTGTTTGCCCATATTGTGTTGATCCTTGGCGTCGCCTTGGTGATTTTCCCGGTCTATGTGGCCGTCATCGCCTCGACCCATCCGCCGGGAACATTCGTGCGCGGGGTGATGCCGCTGTTGCCGGGGCCGAATGCGCTGGAAAACTACCGCACGGTGATTTTCGAAGGAAGGTCCAATGCCGGCACGCCGCCGATTGGCGGGATGCTGTGGAATAGTTTCGTGATGGCGATGGCGATCACCATCGGCAAATTGTCGATCTCGGTCCTGTCGGCCTTTGCCATCGTCTATTTCCGCTTTCCGTTCCGGATGTTCTTTTTCTGGGTCATCTTCCTGACCCTGATGCTACCGGTCGAAGTGCGGATCGTGCCGACCTTTCAGGTCGTGGCCGATCTGGGGATGCTGAACAGTTTCGCAGGCCTGTCGATCCCGCTGATCGCCTCGGCCACAGCGACCTTCCTGTTCCGGCAATTCTTCATGACCGTGCCAGAAGAATTGATGGAAGCGGCCCGCGTCGATGGCGCAGGCCCGATGAAATTCTTTAAGGATATCCTGCTGCCCTTGTCGGTCACCAACATCGCGGCCCTGTTCGTGATCATGTTCATCTATGGCTGGAACCAATATCTGTGGCCGCTGCTGATCACCACGGACCCGAAATATTACACCATCGTCATGGGTATCCAGCGGATGGTGACCGGCGGCGATGCAGAGCCTTTATGGCATCTGGTGATGGCCACCGTGGTGTTGGCGGCGCTGCCGCCGATCCTTGTGATTTTATTCATGCAAAGGCTTTTCGTTAAAGGCCTGACAGAGACGGAGAAGTAGAAAATGGCGACGATTGTGATGGATGACCTGCACAAGATCTATGCAGGCGGCGTCAAAGCGGTCACAGGCATCAGCCTTGATATCGCCGATGGCGAGATGATCGTCCTGGTCGGGCCGTCTGGCTGCGGCAAATCCACCTTGCTGCGCATGGTGGCGGGGTTGGAAACGATTTCCGGCGGCACGCTGAAAATCGGCGACAGGGAAGTGAACAATCTGGAACCGGCAGAGCGTGATATCGCGATGGTGTTCCAGAATTACGCGCTTTATCCGCATATGACGGTGTTTAACAATCTGGCTTACGGGCTGCGCAACCGCAAATTCCCCAAAGACGAGATTGACCGCCGCGTCCGCGAAGCCGCCGAAATGCTGGAGATTGCGCAATTTCTGGACCGCAAACCGCGCAACCTGTCGGGTGGGCAGCGCCAGCGGGTCGCGATGGGCCGTGCCTTGGTGCGGGAACCGGCGGCGTTTTTGTTCGATGAACCGTTGTCGAACCTTGATGCGAAACTGCGGGTCCAGATGCGGGTCGAGATCCGGCAATTGCAGAAACGGCTGAAGACGACATCGCTTTATGTCACCCATGATCAGCTAGAGGCGCTGACCATGGCTGACCGGCTGGTCGTCCTGAACGGTGGCAAGATCGAACAGGTCGGCACCCCGATGGAAGTGTTCAGCAAACCCGCGACGGTCTTTGTCGCAGGGTTCATCGGATCGCCAGCGATGAATATGATCGACGCCAGCTATCTGCGCGAAACGGGTGCGGCGGCGGGGCTGGAGAACCTGCCGCATGGCACTGATCTGATTGGTGTCCGCCCGGATGATCTGTTGCTGGTCAAACCCGATGCGCCGCATCTGACGCTGACCGGGAATGTGGTTCTGCTGGAACCGGCAGGGGCTGAAAGTCATATCTACGTCACGCTGGCGGGCAATACCCAGCCCATTACGGTGCGGGTGCAAGGGCTGCCTACGGTGCTGGAAGGCGCGCAGGTTAGCATGTATGTGCCCTTAGCGTCGCTGCACCCGTTTGATGCAAAGACGGGGTTGCGGGTGGCGTGATCAGATGGCGCGCAGATGCCTGGCATCCACAGAAACGCGGGTCTGTGCGCCCATCACATCCATCAACAGCCAGACCCGCCGGTCTGGTGCTATGCTGTCGATAGTGGCAACAACATCGGCGAATGGTCCATGGGAGAGTGTTACGTGATCACCCGGCAGGTGGCGCTCTGCGCTATCAGGATCATCGCGCTGCATTAACGCGGCGACCAGACCACGAGGCACTTGCGTCGGCGCTTTTCCCAAGCTGACCAGCCGGGAGATGCCATTGGTGAATTCACCGCTCGCCACTTGCCAGCGCCGACATCAAGCGCGACGAAAAGATAGCCGGGAAATAATGGCCGCAATTTTGTGACGAACCTGTTGCGGACCCGCATCGTTTCCTCGCGGATTGGTAGGAATGTCGTAAACCCTTGGCGTGTGAGATTGCGTTCGGCAACCGCATGGCTGTTGGGCTTGCACTGCGCCAGAAACCAATTTTCCATGTCGTTCTGAGAGGTCATGTCGGCTCTTTTTGACTGCTTGCAATACTCGCTCAATTTTGAACGAAATTAAGGCTCAGCGCAACCTTCAGTATAATGATACATGAACCCGCCTGTTTGTCGTGTGGTGATGATGCTGGTCCGTATGTTCCATGATTGGTCAGCGGCGATCCTGTTGCTGAGGCCATGGGTTGTATCCATCGGCAATGCGAATGGCATCCACAGTGTGCAATTGGGCCTGATGATGGTCATCAACCTCTCAATCAGGCTTTATACCTCGCGGGTGGGGACAATGTTTTTCATCTCGGCGGCCATTGCACACTGCAGTACTAGCCAGACGACACTCGCCTTGCAGCCCATGTACTTAGTAGCTTTAGCTGTGCTGGCGACCGATTAGTGCTCGGCAGGCAAAGGGCGGCCCGCTGATAAGAGCGCAAAGCTGGGCGTATCCAACGTTATTCCGCAGGTGCCATGGCGCTTTGCTGTTTGCAGGCGGATTTTCGTTGGAATGCCTTTAAGAGTGGGAATGCCGATACGTAAGACAAGAAAAAGAGAACACTGAAACCAATCACGGCAAGGATAGCTGCACGAGGATGATCCCACAGAACAACCCCTGCAACAGCCGGGGCGGCCACGAATGGTGTCAACACGACCGTGCTTAATGGGTTTGCAACTTGCCGCATGCCACGACCTAAAACGTGGATTTCGAGAGCGCGCATCACAAGCTGATGCACATGCAGACGATCAGGTGCCATCTTATCCGACTTCTTAGACTGGCGCCGATAAATCGCCAGGCACATATCCGCAATGGGCCAGAAAAGAGTGAGGAGCAAAGCCCATGGGGTCGCCTGTGGCACGTTGATCATGATTGCAATTGCAAACCACGACAGTACGAAACCAAGCGTATAGGCACCGGCGTCGCCGAGAAATATCTTTCCAAACGGAAAGTTGAATATCAGGAAGCCTAGGATGCAGGCGACCAGCAAGGTCGTCAGAACTACCATACTTTCGTAGCCTGCCTGCCTCGAAATTGCTGCCATTGCAATGGCAGCAACAGTCGCCGTGACGGCCGCAAGGCCATTTACACCATCGATAAGATTGAAGGCGTTGGCGACCCCAGCGGTCACGAGAAGCGTGATCGGAATGCCAACGATGCCGTAGGTCATGACCCAATCCAGAGGCGCAACTCCGAAGCGAGGTATCCAACCTCCAAACAGAAAAATCACCAAAAGGCTCGTCAGAAGTGCGGCAAGTAGACGTTTTGCCGGAGACACGCCAAAACCCAAGTCTTCTACAAGCCCGACAAAGAAAAGCAGCGCAGCGGCAGCCAGAAACAGGGCATAATTCAACGAAAGATCAGCAGGTGCGAAAAATGTGCTGAACACCAGCGCGCCAAAGACTGCGACGCCACCGACACGCGGCGTCGGGAGCTTGTGCGAGGCTTGCAGCGCTTTTAAAGCGCTGGGAGACCCTGTAAGTCGCGGAATGGAGGGCGCTAACGACACCAAGAGGAAACAAAGTGCCCCTGCCACAGACGTCAAAATAAGATGTTGCCAGTCAAAATACTGGGCACTTGATGCTATCAACGCCATTTTGTGTCTTTCAAATAAATGAGCAACGGCCCTGTCCGTCCACTCAGCCGAGTCTTCCGCCGCTCTAGCAGTTTTTTGCAGTTCACAATTTTAATCTGCTTATAGGTGAAATGCGACCAGTTTGCGACAACTCAAACCTTACCACAAAAGTTAATGTTGTGCCATGTCGTCACTGACAAAAGCCGCTTCCGCATGACGAATTATTACGATGATGCGGCATCTTTCCAACCAGCTACTATCCGAATCAATTATTGAGAGGCCTTTTCGAGCTGGGCGTGCCGAAGATCGCTGCAAAAATGGCAGGGGCTGCGTGCAGCCGTCACGTCGGATTGATTCGGATAGCCTGAGGACGCAGCATGGCGACCGGCTTCAGGCAGATTTGCTGAATGAGTCGTTGTATATGGGACGCGTCATGCGATTTCGGGTCAACTGCTCATAGTGGATTTTACGAGTACGCTGGAACAGACGTTGAAGTGCAACAATGTTGCTGAAAACTGTTTTTTTGGCAAAGTTTTGCAAAACAAAACTTGACGTGTGGTTAGTTTCATGTGACCGAAACGCTTGTGTCGTGGTGTTATTTGTGCCGGGCCGTAACAGGGTGCCGAAGATTATCGGTACCAAAAAAATTATTTTGCCGGCTTTTCCGGCGCATGTCTTTGGAGGACAGAAATGAAAACGCTTTATATTGCTATGCCCGTGGCTGCTATTGGGCTTTTGATGGGATCGGTCGCTGCATTCGCGCAGGAAACGACAGAAACACAGAGCTTCACTGCAAGCGTTCAGGGCGCCCTGCAGGGCGACACAGGCTTCCTGACCGGTGGTCAGGCGCAGGTCAATGGCGTCGGTCAGGCATCCGTCGTGCTGAGCCGTGGTGACGCCTCGATCACTGTGCTCAGCGGCGCACAGGCCGGTGTCTCTGACGGTATTCCAGAGTCGGGATCTTCGATGGTCACCACTTTCGACTTTAATCGTGATGTAAACACTGCTGCTGCGCTCGTCGGCGTCGGCAACGTGATTGCGCAGGGTGAATCGCTGGGCGGCACAGGCGTCGTGGGTACAGCTTCTGCCGATGCTTCTCGTGCAGGCACTGCGAACAATGCTGGTGTGCTGAGCTCTGGTTCTGCTTCGTCCGAAACATCGGCACAAGGGTCGCTGGTTGGTCAGTTCCAGACAATGAACACGATCCAGCTGCTCGGCCAAGGTTCGCTGTTTGCTGGCGCGCAGGCGCTTGATATCGGTGAAAACAACGCAGGTGTGTCGTTTGGTTCAACCGGTCTGGTGTCTGCTGGCGATGATGGCGTGGATCTTACCGCTACGAGCATTGAAGACTTCACCGACGGTGGCGCAGGCTTCCTCAGCACCAGCACACTGACAAATGAGACGATCGACCTGAACGTGTCGAGCGCTGGCCAGGGTTCTGTGCTGGTCACCGCATCAACCGGCGGTTTCTTCGGTCAGGGCACAACATTCGGTGCGACCGCGACACCAAGCCTGTCTCAGGTCGGTGGTTTCTTCACAACCCCGGTGCCACTGCCATAAGCTAAACTTCGTGCCTGCCCCCGGTATTGCCGGGGGCAGGCATGTTTTCCGGCGGTCCGAATTTCGCGTCCGACGTTGCTTTTTTCAAGATATTCATTAGATTAATCCGTATATTTTGTTTTGCATTTCCACAAAGACTTTGGAGGAATCCATGTACGTATTGATCAAGCGTATTTTCATCACCGGTCCGGCAATTGAAAAGACTTGGCGATATGTATTTGCCACAATGGTATCGGCAGCATTTCTGTCTGCGACGCCTGCAGCAGTGTCAGCGCAGGGGCTAGACAGTAATAATGTCCAAACTGATACCAATGTGGATCTGACCGCAAGTCCACAGAACGACGCCCGCTCGCAATCCGGCGGCAACGTGTTTGATTTCTCGAATGGCGGTGGGCGGAACACGCCACCCGGACCGAACCTGCCATCCTTCGCTGGTGGGCCCTGCATGGGGTCGTCTGGCGGTCTTTCGGCGTCGGGACCGGGTTTCGCAATCGGCGGTGGTCGGTCTTATGAAGACGAGGCCTGTCAGCGCAGGAACTGGGTGCAGACACTCGTCGGCGTGTCCCAGCATATGCCCGAGGTCGAGGCAAATGAACTGAAGCGGGTGGCGATCGCGTTGATGATGCAGGACGAATTTCTTGCACCCGCGTTTCAGGCGCTTGGTTACGATACCACCCAGCCTGGTCGTATGCAGCGTGTTGCTCAACAGCCAGCGCCGCAAGTCAGCCGTGCTGCGCCTGTGCAACCGTCAGTCACACAGGCACCCGTCCGAGCGGCCATGTCGGAAAATTGCGTGGCGGTCGTACCTGCCAATGCAACCACGCAGTTCCGTGAGCTGGTCGCAGCACGTGGATGCACGATACGCGTGCGCTGAACAGCGAATGGGGAGGCGAATGATGCTGGTTTCGACATCAAAGGGTTATCGTGTATCCCGTCAGCGGGTTGTTTCTTTACTGTTGACTGTCACTGTATCATTGCCTTGCGCGACTGTGGCAGCGGCTCAAGATGTCCAGAGCGCGACATTGCAATTTGCCGCATCTGCATCCGTGGTGGACCAGGCGCTTGAGGAGAACCGCCTGTTTGTCGACCAAGCGGTGCAAGAAAGTAGGCAGTCACTGGATAATCTGATGTTACTTGGCAATCAAGCAGGGCCCGTGTCTGGTCAGGACGCTGGGTTTCTTGGGGAGCGTTTCACGCAGATCAGGGAAAGCCAAGCGCAATTTATTGAGGAATACGCATCCCTGATGCGGCTGCGTACCGAGGCATTGTTCGACCACCTTGAAGACCGTAACGAAGATATATCCATCAATTTTTTACAAACCGGATCGCTTTACGATGGACCGCAGGTCGAATTTCCGGACCTGGTTCAAGTCGATCCCATTTTCATCGTGCCGCAGCCAGTATTTTTTCCTGGTTTTGTGACGCCACTTGGCGGATTTTTTGCACAAATCGACACCCAACCCTGAACGTCGGGCCGTATTATTGCCAGTTGGCGTCTATTAAAACAGGAGCAGATTGTGATCACTCGCTTTGTATTTTCCATGGCCGCATCGGCTGTATTATTGTCTGCCTGCGAGACCCAGACCAATGATTCAATGACGGACCCGACATTCGTTCTTAACCAAGGTGTGACCGTACCGGCCGGTGTGCCGTGTCAGCGTATTCAAGAGCGTTATCGCTCGTCAGTGTCTGGCTGCGAAACCGTTATTCGGGACCCCGCACAAGTCGGGCGCATGTCACAGGATCTGATCGATCTGAACGAACGGTTCAATCGCGAAGTTCCGACTGTGACGAATTTCGATTTTGACCGCGACGAACTGCGTCCCGATGCGCGCGCGATCTTGGATCAGCAGGCTGCGTGGATTGCAATGTATCCCGAGCTGCACTTTTCGGCATTTGGGCATACCGATCTTGTGGGATCGCTTGATTATAACTTTGACCTTGCCAAGCGCCGGGCCGATGCCGTTGTGAATTACCTGATCGCCAGAGGTATCGGAGCCGAACGGCTGGAAAGCGTTGTTTCCTTCGGTAAGACGCAGCCTGTCATCCAAACCGATTTGCCTGAAGAGCGTAACCGTCGGGTCGTCACGGAAGTGAGCGGATATTTGGTCCTCAAGCAGGTGTCGTTGGTCCCTGTTTCCTGCAATGTGATCGATGTCTCTTTCGCTGCCAGCTATCCGCAATGTATTGATTCCGTTTCGTCGCCACCAGTGGTGATACCCGCGCCTGAGCCAGCAGAGCCCGTGGTTGTTGGGGTCGGTTATGACAACGATTCAGGCGACTCACGTGGTGGGGCCTCAATCTCTGATGACGGGCGAGGCAACCGTATTGCTGAGGCCTCTGGTGAAACCGGGCCTGTGGAGGCGCCACGCACGACGACCGAAGCACGGTCTGAGACGAGTACTGAGGCGCCTTCGACGGTGTCAGCTGGCGCGACAGGTCGCGCAGGCAGTGTTGGGGTGTCGGCAACCGTCAGCGATGATGGCACGATTGATCCGCGCAGTGTGACGTTCGGCAATTGATGATGTATCAGCTTTCCACCAATCTATTCGCTATCAAGACAAAGCGAGCAGCAGGACTGCTCGCCATCTTGGTACTATCTGCATGCGCACCTGCATCAAACCTGATCGATGTCAGCGGACAGGATGTTCCGACAGCTGTCTTTGTCTTCTTCGATGCAGGTTCTGCTACACCGCAGGCAGAATCGGACATTGCGATCAATGAGGCAGCAGCTTTTCTTGTGCAATATGACAACACTTTCGCCCGGATTATCGGCCATGTGGCACCGGATGAGGCTTTGTCACCAGATGCGAATCAGCGTCTGGACACCCTGCGGTCAACGAGTGTCGGCGTGCAGTTGATGCAGTTGGGTGTGGGAGGTGATCGGATTCAGCAGGTCAGCGCAGGACGCGGTGAGAACATGTCAGCTCCGGGCGGCGATCCATCGATTGATCGTCGTGTCGACATTATTTTCGGTACAGTACCGTAAGAGTTATTTATCGCTCGGGTCCTGTTGTCGAACCATCAAGATGAGCGATCTGCGTTTGAGATAAAGTTTGCAACTTAATCGCTGCAAGTTTGATCAGTTTTAACTGATTTAAGAAAAGTATCGGCGAGTTCAGTAGTTTCACTGTGTTCTATCTGTGTGGCGGTTTGAGGTGGATCCGGTGAAACCCGGATCCAGTCGCTGTGAAACTCGAAAGCTGTCTATGGAAGTCCGGTGCCAACCACTCAGGAGTCGCTCGGAATTACTGCCGCGTATTTGTCTCGTTTGGCACTGAAATAAATGATCCGACCAGCGTTAACGTCGCAAGGCATCCGATAAAAGTGTTTTTTATCGGATGCTTAACGTTATGCTTGGAGGAGTTTCTTTGAAATTATGCGAACTTTGACCGTTCCTATGTCGTGGCTAGTTCACTTGTACAATGTGCTGGCTGTGTGATCGCGATCACTGGGCCGGAAACTATTGCTGACAGCGATGATCATGTGGACAGAAGGGGTGCCCTGACGTTATACATGGGGAATTGATTTATTATATTTTACCTTAGGATTTTTTCATGTCCTTTCCATTCGATGACAATTTGAAGAATATTATGTCCCGATTGGGAGGGAACCGTGCTGCACGTCGTGCAGCGCGCCGCCGTCAGAAGCTGCTTGAAAAGCGGGGTCTTGGCTACAAGATTGAAGCCCTGGAACCGCGTATTCTGCTTAGCGCTGACCCCATCACGCTCGCCACACAGATCAGCGTTGTTCAGTTCGAGCATACTTCAGATACAACAACGCGCATAACCATCAACGGTGCGGCTCTCGCTGACCAGTTCACTGGAACAGACCTTCTGCTGAAGGGCACATCGGACGATGACACGATTACCATCGAATGGATCGCGTCCGGCTTTGATCGTCACGATTTCGATCTGACGGTGGATGGTCTGGATGGTAACGACAAAATCACCTTGCGCGGTCAGTTTGAGGTCACCAACAGCATCACGATCCGTGCCGAAGACATCCATCTGTTGGATGGCTCGCGGGTCGAAGCGATTGACCAGATCCACTTTGTTGCCCGTGCCGAGGCACAGGATCAATCGGATCTGGAAGCGCGCGTCAAGCTTGGCGGCGCTCTCGTCGCGGGGGGAGAGGTGCGGCTTGAAGCCATAACCGAGCGGAACTACAGCGACAGCCTCGTTCCGACATTGGCCTACAACGCAAGCGCCACTGCTGAAATTGAGTTCGACCAAGGTGCGACCGTCGCCGCATCCTTCATCACTGTTCTGGCGGAGACGACCGGTCAGGTGGCTATCGGTGAATCTCTTCTCAACGATCTGTTAGGTGATATCAATCTGCCCGGCCTGCCGACAGTGGCCGAAGGGGTGGAATCCGCGACGATCCGCTTTGTCGGTGCTGATCTGACGAGTCGCGATGGCGATATTGATATTACCGCGCGCACCCAGACCCAGTTCCGCGCGAGCGGGCTTGTGGTCAGCCATGATCTGTCCAGCCTGGCCTTGGTCGATGTTTCTGGCACGCATATCGAGGCTCTTGTGGGTTCGATAAACATTGCTGCCGAAGATGCGCTGTCCATTATGTCAACTTCGCCCGCAGCTGGGATAGATACCGCAGACACTCCGCCAAGCTATGCTCTTGTCACTGGCGCGTTTGCCTTCAACAAGGTGGCCATTGAGACACGGATCGAGATTCAGGACTCGGATCTTGACGCCTTTGACGAGATTGATCTTTCTTCCAAAAGCCGCAGCGAGATCATTGCCTATCTGGGCGGTCTGGCGACACCGGTCGATCCTGCCGATTATCAGGGGCTTGGACAGGACGTAAAGGATGCGATGCCGCAATTGGGCGTCAATGGGATGATCGCCCACAATCAGATCACTTCTGACGTCAGGGTCCTTTTGCGTGGTGCGAAATTGAATGCCGCGGATGGTGGCATTACCGCTCTTGCCGACACCGATACAAATGTGACCGCCAAAATTTCTGGCGGTGTCGAAAGCGACGAGAATGTAGCAGCTGGTGTTGCTCTGGCCATCAATACTTTGGGTTGGTCCCCGACCAATATTTTTGCCGGTGCGGTTGACACACTCTTGGGGTCTGATGCGCTTGGTGTTGCCGCTCCGCTTGTCACCCGCGTCGATATTGAAGATAGCCAGCTTCTTGCCGGTGGTGACATCGCGATTGCTGCACGTTTGCAAGGACGGATCACTGCTGAAGTCGACAATGCGGTCGAAGTGGGAAGCGAGGGTCTTGGCGCTGGCTTTGTTCTTGCCAGCAACATGATCTACAACGCGACCGACGTCACAATTACCGCAGCGCGTCAGGACGCAGAAGCACAGCGCTTTGCGGGCCTCTCTTATATTGACTCTGCAAGCCATGTGACGATTGCCGCCGAGAGTGCGGCAGAAATTTCGGCAATCCTTTCGATGCAAGTGGCCAGTGTTGGCGGCCCCGCATTGGGCGGCATGGTGGCACGCAACGATATTCGGAGTGCTGCCGCTATCACGCTGGATGAGGCGGAGATTTCTGCTGCCGGAACGCTGATAATCAGTGCAACAAATGCTGGTGTTATCACCGCGACGGTGAGCGGCATCCAGCCACAAGCAGATGATGATGCCGAGCCTGAAGACGGAGCATCATTTGCTCTGACTGGTGTGATTGCAACCAATGCATTGTTGTCATCCATTTCTGTCAATATCGACGATAGCACACTCAATGCTGGCGGCGATATCTCCGTCCTTGCAGATAACAGTGGAGAGATTACAGCTGAGAATACTGCGGCTGCAACTGGGTCGGGCACTGCCGTCGCCGCGATGCTGGCATTCAATACGATTGGCTACACTCCCCAAAATATTCTTTTCGCAGCACTCGATACCTTGCTGGGGAATGGCCTCGGTATAGCTGATCCTGCCCAAGTTATTGTGAATATTCAGGACAGTATCCTTGTTGCTGATGGTAACCTGTCAGTTGAGGCGCACAACAGGCAGACGCTTGGGGCCATCCTTGCGGCAGCCGCCGCTTCTGAAACTGCCGCGGCGGTTGGTTTCCTGATCGCGGGCAATATGATTGCATCGCGCACGCAGGTGGTCATCAAGCGGATATTGACCGAGACGCGTCTGGCTTCTGGTGTCGATCTGTCGATCAAAGCTTTTGATGCCGCGTCGATCAGTGCAGATCTGGCGGTCAATGCTGAAACAGGTGGTTCGGCTGGTGTCGGCAGTCTTGTTGCCCGCAATGACGTGGGTGCGGGTGCAGACATTGAAATTGAGGACGCGACGGTTACGGCAGCGGGTGCGCTTAGCGTCGAGGCGCTTGGTGTCAGCAAAGTTGATGCAAAGCTAGCGGGTGTGACAAAGGTTGATGGCGCGGCTGGTGACAAGGTTGAAAGCTCGGACAGTCAAAATCCTGGCGGTGGCATTGCCGTCGGCGGTTTGATCGCTTCGAACTTGATCCTTGGGGATGTGACAGTCAGCATCACTGATGCGACGCTTGACGCGGGCCGGAACTTGTCAGTTCTTGCTGACAATCAGGCAAAGATTACGGCAAAAAACACAGCTGTCGCCTTCTCTGACAGTGGTGCCGCGATTGGTGTGACGCTGGCCTTCAACACACTGGGTTATGCGCCGCAGAATATTCTTTTCGACGCTATTGATTCCCTTTTGGGTACGAATCTTGGGACAGCCGCGCCTTTACTGGCAGAGATTTCAGTTAGCCGCGCGCGTCTGGTCGCTGGGCAGGCGTTGAGCCTTGAGGCAAATCTGCGGCCTGAGGTCGAGGCCGAGGTTGCCGCCGCAGCAATAAGCGGTGGGGAATCTGCCGCATCTGGTTTCGTCCTTGCAAGCAATATGCTCGCGGGTTCTGCCGCTATTCGCCTGACCGAGAACACAGCGTCTGACGACAATGGAAAGGGTATTTTTGCGGGCACTGACGTCGCATTGGTTGCGAATATGGCTGCGGCCATTTCTGCCCGCGTTGACTTGGAGGTCGCGAGCGCAGGCGGCCCTGCAGTTGGTGGCATCGCTGCCCGCAATGATCTGACTATCTCGGCTGACATTGATATCGAAGAGACAAAAATCAAGGCAGGTGACGACGTCAGCACCACTGCGCAGTCGGCAGGCTTGATTACAGCCAGTGTCGCAGGGAATCAGCCTGAAGCTGAAGAAGGTACAGAGCCTGCGGCAGGCGCATCGTTTGCGCTGACAGGCGTCGTGGCGACGAATGCGATCCGGTCTGCGGCCGAGATTCTGGTGGATGCGAGCGCGCTTGATGCTGGCGGCGATATTTCATTCCTAGCAGACAACG
This sequence comes from Yoonia sp. 67-2, assembly GCF_035117555.1. NCBI lineage: Bacteria > Pseudomonadati > Pseudomonadota > Alphaproteobacteria > Rhodobacterales > Paracoccaceae > Yoonia > Yoonia sp. 67-2. The sequence goes on along the minus strand of NZ_JAYKPK010000009.1, from coordinate 44,426 downwards.
GAGGCGAGATTTCTGCCGAAAATACGGCTGCGGCAGCTGGGACCGGCACTGCTGTCAGTGCAATGCTCGCCTTCAATACGATTGGCTATGACCCTCAAAACATTCTGTTCGCATCTGTAGATGCCCTTTTGGGGACAGAGCTTGGTGAGGCTCAGCCGTCGCAGGCGGTCGTCAAAGTTCAAGACAGCATCGTTGAGGCGGATGGAGATCTGTTCGTCGAGGCAGGCAATTCACAAAAGCTGAGTGCAATCCTTGCGTCTGCTGCTGCATCCGACACGGGGTCCGCCGTTGGTCTTTTGTTTGCAAGCAACATGGTCGCCTCGCGCACGCGGGTTGAGATTAACAGTGTTGATGACGCAAGCATGCTGTGGGCTGGCGGTGATCTGTCGATTAAGGCGTCTGACGCTGCTTCCATTGATGCGGACCTGTCGGTCAATGCGCAATCGGGTGGATCTGCGGGCGCTGCTGCCTTGGTTGCAAGGAACGACCTGCGTTCGGGCGCGTCGATTAATGTCGCAGGTGCGACGGTCGGAGCGGATGGTGCTTTGAATATCGAGGCGACCGGTGTCAGCAGTGTTGATGCGACATTGTCTGGAATTGTAAAAGTTGACAGTGCGGCTGGCGACAAGGTTCAAAGCGCCGACGCTCAAAATTCCGGCGGCGGTATTGCCGTTGGCGGTCTGATCGCGACCAATCAGATCCTGGGGGATGTGTCGGTCGTCATCTCGGGTTCAGTGCTCGATGCAGGCGGAAACCTGTCTGTCATAGCGGATAATCAGGCCCAGATCAGCGCAAAAAACACGGCAGAAGCGACTGCGGATGGAGCGGCCGTCGGCGTGATTTTGGCGTTTAACACCATTGGATATGCGCCACAGAATATCTTTTTCAACGCGATTGATGCGTTATTAGGCACACAGATTGGCACCCCCGATCCTTTTGCCATCGAGGTTCTGATTGACGATACGACGCTTGCTGTGGGTCAGGACCTGCAAGTGCGTGCGGGCCAAGACGGCACTGGTGCAAAGATTACTGCTGAAATCTCCAACACTGCCCAAAGCTCTGGTGGGTCGGCGGGTGTTGGTGTCATTCTTGCCAGCAACCGGGTGAATGCAGATGCGTCCGTTCAAATCATCCATGCTGTCCAGCCTGCGCAATCTGATTACATTGGCGGAAACTTCGAACTGAGCGCCAAAAACACTGCCGAAATCTCCGCAAATATAACACTGTCATCGGGCAGTGCTGGCGGGGCAGCCGTTGGTCTGGCTGTGGCGATCAATGATGTACGCGGTGATGCCACTGCCCGCTTGGACCACGCTGCCTTTTTGGTGCAGGACAATTTCGTCGTGCAGGCGGAGCAAGCGAACAAAGTCACAGCAAATCTGTCTGGTTCTGCAAAGACAGAGGCGGCAGAGGACACGACCAATACCGGAGCGGAGGCAGGGAGCCTTGCGGTCAGTGGACTGATCGCAAGTAATATCATTCTCGGGAGCGCAAAGGCTGAAATTGACCAGAGCAGGTTAGTTGTCGGCGGAAATCTGAATGTCATTGCCCGCAACCGGGCAACAATAGCCGCTGAAAACACAGCTCAGATGCAGGCAGAGGATGGTGCTGCCGCAGGCGTCACGCTTGCCTTCAACACGATTGGATATGAGGCACTGAATATCCTCTTTGCTTCTACCGACGCGCTTTTGGGCACGGGTATTGGCAATGATGATCCAGCTGTGGCTGCGGCCCGCATCTCGGCGACCAGTATCCGTGTGGGCGGCGATCTGAATATTGAGGCAGAACAGAACGCTGTTATCACTGCCAAGATTTTAAGTGAGGCGGAGGCAGTTCCGGGTGAGACGGCCGCCAGCATTGTTATAGCGACAAATATGGTAGCCAGTGATGCGCTTGCAGAACTGGTTTTCCCTGATGGCACCGTGCTTGTTGGCGGGGAGGTCACTGTCGAGGCGGAAGATGCGCCAGAGATATTCGCTGAAGCAAAGCTGGTCGCGAGCGCAGCGAAAGCCTCCGAGCTGGTCGAATATGTCAAGGTTGATTACCGCAGTGACACGGGCACCCAAGATGTTGCTTTTGGCAACCAGGTGCTGGTGGTTGGTGGACATGAGGCTGGTGGAAAAACTGGTCGCATTTATCGCTATATGGGTCCTGCAACCGAGCAAGTCCCAGTCAGTCTTAATCTTGCTGAGGCGAATTATTCAGATACCCGCTATTGGCAGGAAATTCCGCCACCAGTTGGTTTCATGGCCGATATTCTTGCCTTCCTCTACAGCGCGATGCCTAAGGTTGAGCGAGAGCTTATCTTGTCTCGCCTGCCTGTTGGCGACGAATATCATGCTCTTGGCGTGAAACTGGCGGCTGGCTGGGAAGGCTTGACCGTCGAGGATTTCCTCAGCCGTGACCCAGCCATTGTTCAGGCACCGGGCGCCAGCCTCAATGGTAATGTGCTCAACCTTACTTTGGGACAGGCTTTGGGCTTTGCTTTTCCGGAACTCGAGCTTGAGTTTCTGCTACCGGCCTTCGATCTTCCCGCGTTTGAATACCGTTTGCCACTAGGTACAATTCCTGTTGCCGGTGAAGAGGTTGAATTTGGGCTTGAGATAAGCTTGAGCTGGCAGGAGCCCAGCTTTGAGAAATTCCTAGAAGCTCTGATTGAGGATGACTGGTCAGTCTTTATCCCGGATGTCCAATACGGGCTGTATTCGGATGGGGATCTGACCGGCCTAACCAAGGGTATCCCATCCACCATCGAGCTTGAGCCACTGCGGCTCCAGATGACCTTCCTTGGCAAGCCTGTTGAGTTTATTTTGGGTGATGGGTCTGCTGGTAATATTGTGCTGAACACAGCTCAGATTGCGCCAAATCTTGCACAATTTATCGATGCTTCTGCTGATCCTCTGGTGATCACAAATATTCCAGCAATCAACCTAGACGCAGAGCTTCTTGATCAAGCCGTTCTTGATGCACGTCCTGATACTTATTGGGATTCTGCCATTCAGATTGATCTTGCTGGCGCAATCCTTCCCAATTTTCCTCTTCGTTACGAGATTGGGACCCTCGCCCAGAATGGGGAACAACTCTCTTACGGGGTTGAGATTAACTTTGGCTGGCAGGATTTGACACTGGCAAATATGCTCAGTGCTGTCCTGGCTAAGGATGCGACATCCCTGATCCCTGACCTGAGCTATGGCTTTTATATTGGGGACAACGCTGCGTTCCTGCCTGATCAATCCTATCGTCTTGCGATATCGACCGTAGATCTTGGTGATGGCGATCTGCCCTTCGGTGTGGAGATTGGGTTTAGCTGGGGTGAACGTGAGCTGAACGATTTTGTGTCTGCTCTTATTGCTGGGGACAGCTCGGCCTTCCTGCCTGAGATCAGCTATAGTGTCTTCCTAGGGGATGGCCCTGCAGTTCTGCCCAATTATTCAGAGCAAATTGTTCTGGGTGATTTCCTGCTGTCGGGTCAGCAGGTCGATTATGGTGTTGAGATTAGCTTTGGTTGGGACGACCTTGAGCTGACAGATTTTGTGGCGGCTCTGGTTGCGAATGACAGTTCGGTCTTTTTACCAAAGGCAAGCTATAATTTCTTTGCAAAATACAACTCAACAGGCCTTGCAGTCACGGAGCAAGATCTGATTGGAGCAGCTGCCTTCTTACCAGAAGAAATTCAGCTTTCTGGAGATGTGACTGCCCAGTTGACTATTTTGGGGACTCCAATTGTTGCCACACTTGGTAGCAATATTACGCTGCAGACGAGAGATTTTCTCCCTGCCGCATTGCACAGTCTCATTGATACTAATCTGGCCAGAGCGGAATTCGCGGGCACAATTCTGGTGAGTGATGAAGTTGATCATCCCGAAGGCTATTGGAATAGTCCGGATTCTGTGCAGCTAGATTTTTCTAACTTGAATAATCTGCCGACCGCGTCTGATTTACGAGATATTGTTGCTATTGTCCCGGGAGCGATTTCTATCGATCCACTGGTAGTGCGTCTCACTGTATTGGGCCAACCAGTTGAATTCCTTTTTGGCTCAGGGGGCATTTCTCTTCAAACATCTGACCTGCTGCCCTCTTCACTTGCCTGGCTGATTGATACCAATGCGAGCTATTCTTTTGGCGCTTTGCCAGAAATCGATCTTGATGCAGCGCTTCTAGCTCCTGCAGATCTGACAGCGCGGCCTGTAGATTACTGGGATCAGGCTATTCGTCTTGATCTGGCAGGTGGCGCAGACCAGCTTCTGGATTTAATCAAGATCATTCCGTCCGAAGTTTCTTTACCTCCAGTCGAACTACGCCTGACCGTGCTTGATACACCGGTAAAGTTCCTGATTGGTGGTCCAGGCGGAGCTAATCTCAGCTTCGATATCCGTTCGCTTCTTCCATCTGATTTGCATGCCTTTGTCAGCGATACCGCGCCAGTCTTCGTTCCATCAATCGCTGCACTGTTTGATCTTGATGCGCTGTTCCTTGATGAGGCCGTCATCGCGGCAAGAGCCTCCGACTATTGGGATAACGCAGCTCTGATCGATCTCGCCGGAGGCTCAATTTCTGACGTTACTCAAAAGTTTGAACTTGGAGAGATCTTCGTTGACGGTGAGTTAAAGAATTTTGGGGCCGAGCTGACTCTCAGCTGGGGCAACGTTTCCTTTGCCAATCTGATCACTCAGCTCATCTCGGGAGACACATCGGGTTTCCTTCCTGAGCTGAGCTATGAGATCTTTATTGGCGATGAGGCCGTGGTTCTTCCGAGCTATGCGATGCGTATCGAAGCAGGTTCACTTACCTTGCCTGATAGCAGGAATGTCGTTTACGGGGTCGAGTTCAATTTTGGCTGGGACGATAAACCTCTTTCTGAGGTGCTAAACGCCCTTCTGACCGGCAATACTAGTTCCGCAATTCCCGATCTGAGCTATAATATTTTTGCTAACATCGACGGTTTACCTGCCGAACTTAGTGAACTGCCGTCGGATTTCCTGCCATCGCAGTTCGTATTTGAGGGTTCGGTTCAGGCTCAGCTGACCTTCTTGGGTAAGCCGGTCATCTTCAACCTGGGTCAGAATGTTACTTTTGAAACGTCAGATCTTTTGCCTGCTGAACTCCATTATCTGATCGGAACCGCAACCCGCACCTTTACCGAAACAGTCACAATCAATTTGGATACTGTTCTGTTTGAGCAGGTACGTGATGCCAATTATTGGGATACGGCTACGCAGATTGATGTCCTGACCGCAGGTATAGATGATCTTCTCCCTCTTTTCGCCTTCATCCCTCCAAGTCTCGAGGTTGATCCTCTTAGTCTTCGCATAACTCTTTTTGATCAGCCGGTAGAGCTGACCCTGAGCGGCGCTTCTGGTGGTCCGCTGGTCGTTAACCTGTCGGACGTTATACCGCAGAACTTCGCGTTCTTGATTGATAGCTCACTTGCGCCGGTTGTTTTCACGGGATTGGAGCCAGTCGATCTCGATTTGGAACTCTTTGGTGAGACACGGCCAGAGGGTTATTGGTCTGGCGCAATCTCGCTTGGCATTGAGGCTGGTAGTATCATCGACAGCTCTGCGCTCGAAGCTGGCTTATCGAGTGTTCTTGACGGGTTCGTTAATAGTTTTGCAGACAAGCTCTTGGACTCTGTCACCGATAGGCTCTCGGAGTTTGTCCGCTTTGTGCCCAAAGAACTTGTTCTGACAGATCCTCAGCTGATGTTGTCCATCATAGGCCAGACCGTAGATGACCAACTGCCACTCAGCGCGGCTATCACAGCACTCGGTGACATTCCTGGTTTGCCAGCAGGTTTGTTCTCGGCGAGAGATATTGATGGGCAATCAGCACTGGTCATCGATCTGACCAAGATCTATGCGGAGATTTTCCCGGCAGAGCTGGTCGCATTTTTGATCGACCCTGACAGAAGCGAGAGCTTCGTCCTGCCACCTATCAATTTTGGTGACATCACCCCGGCTGAGTTCAATGATCCTGAGGTGCGTGCAGCTATCGAGAGTGCAATATCACTGCTGAATGGTCTTGGGTTTACTCTTCCATTTACTTCGCCGGCGGCGGGTTCAGACACACCTGTAGCAGCACCCGCGGTAAGTCAGGTTGCAGCATCCAAGCCAGGGGTTTCCGAAGAGCAGTCAATTTTGATCGACTTTGCAGATCAGGCTGCTTTCACTGGTGACTCTACTTTGGGGCTTCCGCAGTTTACACTCAATCTTGGTGACAAGCTTACAGATCCAATTACTTTACTGCCAATTGGTTCGAGTACGAATGCTTTGCAGCGACTGAATATCTTGTTTGATTTCAACGATCTTGGCCAGCAGGTTAGCCTCAAAATCGGCGATCGCGTGGCTAGCCTTCAGTTTGGCGATGATGATCCGTTCGCGACAGATGAAGATAATCTTTCACTGTTCCAGGATCTGTTGCAGAGCCAGATGGACACTTGGTTTTCGTCAGATGCTGTTGAAGTTACCTTTAATGAGGATGCTTCCAGCGCGGGTTGGGCATTTGATTTTCTGTTCAAAGGCACAGGTGTCGCCGGTGAAGCTCAACCACTAGTTTCTCTGCAAACTGTCGGTGCCAGCACCACTTTCGTCGCGCGCGCCCACGAGATCCGTCAGGGTGGTGGTGTTTACACTGCTGCCGATCAGGCAGAGCTGATTCGTGCGGCTCTGCAGAAAACGCTTGGTGAAAACAATGTCGATGTCACGGTTGACTCATCTGGGGCAGAGACGCGCTATTCGGTTTCTTTCAAGGAGGAACTTGCAGATCAGAGCCTACCGACCCTGAAAGCTGCTTTGACAGCAGCTGCTGAGGCGGCTGCTGAGGCGGCTGGCATTACAGTTGAAACATCAAAAGAGCTTGGTGGTCGTACGCCAGAGGGTCCAGTCTACCGGATCACACAGCCAGCAAATGCAAAGTTCAAGTTGAATGTTCAGCTCAATGATATGAGCTATCAGACTGCAGATTTGGATAAGTCGGCAAATGCGACACAAATAAAAACTGCGCTCGAAGCAGCCATCGCTCGCGAGGGGGGGCCTACCCTGGAAAGTCAGGGGATTGAGATATCCGTCACACCTGGAGCGTCAGCTGGAAGTTGGACAATCAGTTTCAGCGGAGATCTTGAGGGTAAACTGCTGGAGGCAGTAACCCCTGAAGGTGTTGGAGCTGTTGATACCTCTGAAGCCCTGCCTGCCAACACAGGTGGAACTGCAATCGGCGGACTTGTTGTGCGCAATGATATCCGATCTGGGGCAAATGCACTGATTGAAGGTGCTGTTATCAATGCGGCCGGTTTAAGTGTCACTGCACGCGAAAATGCCATCATAACGGCAAATCTTGATGCGAAGGCAAAAGCCCAATCCTCGGGAGCGGACGGAAGTCTTGCAGCCGGTGGAATTATTGCAACAAACCTGATCCTGTCTCACTCTGAGGCACTGATCTTGGACAGTACAATTATTGTCACTGGTGATCTTGATGTTGTTGCAGAAAACAGCTCCGAGATATTGGCCCGCAACGCAAGCAGCATCGGCTCAGACGGCACAGCAGTCAATGTCACCCTTGCTTTCAATACGATCGGCTGGGAAGCGCAAAATGTCCTCTTTGGTACTATTGATGCCCTGATCGGTACCAATATTGGCACGGAAAGACCTGCCTCGACTCGGGCTGAAATACGCAATTCGACAATCTCCGCTGGCGGAATGGTAGATGTCTCGGCGCAGTCCATCGCCCGTATTGTGGCTGACCTCAGCAACGAGAGTGAAGCAGCTTTGAGCGACAAGGCCAATGCGGATGCGAGTGCAACTGCGGTTGGTTTTGCGCTGGCAAGCAATATGGTCTCGACCACAAGCTACGCACAGATCCACCATACAACGCCTGACACCGCCAAGAGTGTTTTATCTGCAGGCAGCCTCTCGGTTCAGGCTACGGATGAAAGCCAGATCCTGTCACGTGCGCGCCTTGCGGCTGAAACCGGTGATGAGGGTGAGTTGGCTCTGGCCATTCGCGCTTTCGCTGGATTCTTTGGTCAGACTTATACTGATTTCTCTGGAACGCGTGCTCTTAACTTCGGGGACCGTGTTCGCATTGGTGAAAACGGTTACACGATTTTTGACCGACCTGCGACTTTGTCAGCTCGTGATCGAGTTACTCTCGATTGGGATATTGCTGGCGGCAAGGCCGGGAGCACATATGAATATTTTGGCTCAGAGCCTTTGAAGAATACGCGGCTTGACCGCCAAAACTATGCTGATTCAACTCTCTGGCGTGAAGTGTCCGGCAAAGCGGGTAAGATATATATCTTCCTCGGAACAGAGACGACCAGTGTCGATCTTGGGCAAGAAGATTTTTCAAATGCAGCCCGTTGGTGGGAAGTCGATCTCAATCAGATTGTCGAACTGGCAGCAGTTGCGGGTGAGACAGTCGCTGGGACGAACGGTAAGGGTGCCGGTTTTGGTGGGCTCGTAGTCCGCAATGATCTGCGATCCGATGTGCAGGCAATCGTAGATCGCGTCCAAGCAACGATTAACGGGCCTGCTCTGGTCAGTGCTGTGCAATCAGCACAAGTACTTGCAGATGATCGCAGTGTCGTCAGTGCAGATGATACAGGGGTAAATGTCGTTATCGCCACCAACACAATCATGGGCGGAACGACATCAGAAATCATTGATAGTGCTGTGACCACGACTGGTGCTGGTGCGCATCTGGATATAAAGGCGCAGAGCGAGGCGACTATCATTGCCGATGTGCGCAGTGAGGTACAGGCCTCAACATCGGTAGGTGTTGTTCTCGCTTTCAATACAATCGGTTATGCGCCGACCAATTTGCTCTTTAACATTGCCGATACCTTTGCGGGAACCGATCTGGGTGGTGCGCCTGGGATGGCAACCCTTGCTCAGATCAGAGACTCAGTCTTGGCGATCTCCGGCGACCTTCGGATCCTCTCTGAATGGGATGGAAACGTTGCAGCGCGTATTTCGAGCTCTGCGCTCGCGCTTCAGGTAAAAGCACCAAGTTCGGAAACCGAGGGTGGACAGCAGAACCAAGCCCAGAATTCAATCACGGTTGCGCCTGTTATTGCGCTCAACCGGATTAAGAGCAACACAGAGGCCGCGCTGATTGTCCGCGCCCGCGATGATCTTGAGCCGCACACGATTGGGGGTACGCTCGAGGTCGCTGCACAATCCACAGCTAAAATTTCGGCCAAGTTGGCTTCGAGTGCAGTAAGTATTGCGGCAGATGTCACAGGCGGGAGTGGTGCCCAGAAATCTGTCGCAGTCGGAGCGCTTTACGGGCGCAATGAAATTGACGGTGATGTCACTGCGAGGGTTTCGGGCGACGATAATGCGAAGGTTATCGCCCAGAATGGGAACATTATTGTCAGTGCTCAGGATATCTCGCAGATTGATGCAGAGGTTTTTGCGACATCTGTTGCAGTGACTGCAGGCTCTGGAGATGTCACGGCAGTCAGTCTTGGCGCAAATTTTGCACGTAACAAGATCGCATCCACAGTCCTGGCTCAGATCGGCAACCTGTCTTCACTCATTGGCGAACAGGGTTATATCTCTGTCACAGCCAACCGGCAGGCCGAAATTCGTTCGGTATCCCGCAGTGTGGCTGTCTCGTTTGCCTTATCTTTGAAGGACAAGCCTGCAGCCTCTGTTGCGGGCGGTGGCACCATTGCACTTAACGAAATCACGGGTTCTGTCAGTGCTCTGATCACCAATGTAGGCACTCTGACTGCTAAGGGCGATATCACTGTCTCGGCATCAAATGCGGCCAGCATTAGTGCCGATGTTCTTAATATTGCAGCGTCTGTCAGCTTGTCTCTGGGCCAATCGAAAGCCTTTGGTATCGGTGTGGCTGTTGCTGAGAATATAATTGGCGCCGTCAGTAACTATACTGCAACCACTACCTATGAAAGCAGTGATCCTCTGCAGGCCGCATTGGTTACTGGTCAGACTGTACGGATTGTGGGTGAGCACCCGATGTCCGGTTCTGTTTATCGCTATATCGGGTCAGGTAAGACTGGCGCTATTGATTTTGAGCTGGAAGATTATGCCGATCCTGCTGAGTGGGAGCGGATTGATCTTCAGGATACGCCAGCTGTTGTTCTGGCAGAGATCCGTGATGTAACTTCTATTCGTTCGATCGATGGTGGCATTTCAGTCTTGGCCGACTCTGCACAGGTCATTCTGTCCTCGGCAGCAGCTGCCAGCCTTGCTCTGTCTGGTTCCAAGAAGGGCTCTTTGTCCGTAGCAGGCGCAGGTTCCGCGTCTCGCAATGTGATCCGCGCAGGCGCATCCGCAAAGATGATTGATGTCGGTGCAGTTTTCACAGCGGCCGATCTGGAAGTTCTAGCTGAAGATAATGCGGCTATTCGTAGCCGGGTGATCGGGGCAGCTGCGGCTGCTGCTTTCAGTTCGCAGGGTGCAACTGCAATCGCTGTTGGCATTTCTGTTGCTCTCAATGAGGTATCCAATCCAGTCACTGCGAAGCTTGAGCGGGTGACAACTTCGGGTTCTGGCATTGGCGGTGATATCAAAGTTGAGGCTCTGGTACGTCCTCCTTCATCATTTGATGTGACCACTCCAGATCTGACAGATCAAAAGCTGCAGGAAGCTACAGAACTGAAACTGCGCGAAGTTGCTGGCAGTGAGGGTGAAGAAGTCGAGATTGATCCTGATGCTTGGGCGGCTAGGACTCTGATCTGGAATAATCTGATTGCAGCCCTCAATTCTGGCTTGTCAGGTTCTGAGCAGATCGGGGCCTATAATCCGATCGTCAATCTCAAAGACCGCAATGCAACAATCCGCGACGTTCTTGCGATCCTGTCTGAAGGGCCGGACAGAACGGCACTTGATGCGCTTATTCTAGATAACGCTGAACAAACGCTCATTGATGCAGAGCAGGCGGATCTGGCGAGTCAGGTCACCGAAGCACAAAGATTGCTTCAATCTGCATTTGCGGGTGTATCTTTTACAGGCTCATTCTCAGTTGAGTTATTGATGGACCCCGCAGAAGGGGATCCTTTCTCTGCTTGGAGGATCAGTGATGAGGCTGGACAAAGTTGGCTGGTTTATGAAGAAGCTGGCGGCAAGATCGGTGTCTATAACGATGCTCTGAGGCTTGCACGTGCCGATACGGGTGATGGCTGGGTTCTGACAGATGATCAGGGTCGTGTTTTCACTCTGAGCCTGCAGGGCGATAATCTGAATAGCCGGCTTGATACGATCTCTGTTCTGGGAGTTGCAGCCTCTCTGAGTGTTGCGGTTGGTAAAAGTGCCGCGGCAATTTCGGGCGCCGGTGTTGGCGTGACCAACCGTATATCCAGTGGCGCGACCGCTGAAATCTCACAAAGCAACCTACAGCTCGCAGGAAATGTGAGTGTACACGCTGTCAGTGAGGCTAGTATTTCGAGTACTGCCGTGGCTGCTTCAGCCGCGCTCGGTCTTGGCAAGTCGGGTGTTGGTGTGGCGCTTGGCGTTACAGTGGTACTTAACGAGATCACTGGTGCAAGTGGTACACAATTCGTCAAAGCCGCAATCAGTGACAGCCGTGTGGTCTCCACTGCTGGCGATCTCGAGGTGAAGGCCTTCTCGAAACAATCCATCCGGGCGATGGCATTTGCCGGTGCCGCCGCAATTGCGGGCGGTAAATCGGGCGTGGCTGTCTCTGGCTCAGGGGTCGGTGTGCGCAATGAAATCTCGATCAGCACACATGCTCTGATTGATGGTGGGTTAACAAACCTTACAGATCCATCCTACGCTGCGGACGCCATACTGGTAGATGCGCAGAATACTGCGCAAATCACGGCAACGGCCTTGTCGGTATCGCTAGCAGCGGCCTTTGGGAAAACAGGGATTGGGATTGCGATCGGGGCGTCGGTTGCGCTCAATGAGATCCAGAGCAGCACAATTGCCGAAATTGTTGGGATTGCATCGGGAATAGGCCGGGACCTGGCTGATCCACAGATCAGCACGATCTCTGTTAATGCGCTTGATCGCGCCAGTATCAATGTGGTTGCGACCGCGGCCTCACTTGCGGCTGGCATCGGTAAGGTGGGTGTAGCAGTCTCTGGTGCTGGTGCTGTTGCAATCAACCGGATCCTGCCTGGAGCAGACGGAAGCTTTGCTGCGGCGCGGATCTCAGGAACGGCATTGCGCGCACAAGGGGTGAATGTCACCGCGCGCGCTGAGGGAGAGATTGACGCACGGGTTGTGGCAGCGTCTGCGGCTGTAGCAGTGGGTAAAACTGGGGTTGGTGCAGCGATCGGGACTGCGATTGCACGCAATGAAATCGGCTATGGAGCTGGCACGATCCCTGCAAATACCTGGGATGCGCGCAGTGTTGAAACTGACACGATCGCGACTGGCCAAACAGTTCAGCTCAGCGACATCTTTGGACGTCCAGGGGATATCTACCAATATATTGGTCCTGAGACCTTGGTGCAGGGCCCATTGGAGCTGATTGGGACTGGTGGTGCCGAGACAGGTGGTGCTGCTGGGACGGCACTGCGCGAAATCAGCCTGACCCAAGTCAACGAGGCTTTGAATGCTGGCGTTGGCGCGAATGCGCAACAGCTCGAGGATATTTCCGATCTCTTGCAGCAGGCTCTTCAGCCTGTCTCTGGTGATCTGACAATTGAGGTTCTGACCGCGAATGAGCGCTGGAGACTGACCGATACAGCCAATCGGATCTGGGAACTTGCGTATAATGCTGATGATCAGACCATCGAGATCGTTGATGGTGCGTTGTTTGATCTGAATGCGCTTGATTACGAGGATGTCAGTCTTTGGAGGCGTGTAGGCCTTGAGCGTAGTGGAGCGAAGGTAGAGGCAGTGATTGCAAATGCGCCTGGCACCATTGATGTCGGGCTGACTGGCAATATTTCTGTCTCGGCGACAAATTTACAGCAAATCAATGCGGTAACAATTGCTGGAGCTGTTGCAGTGGCTGCGGGCAAGGTCGGTGTTGCCGCTGCCGGTGCTGGTGTTGGGCTGAGTAATCGGATTGCAGTCGATACATCAGCACGTGTTGAAAACTCTGACATTGTTGCAGCAAGACTGTCTGTCCTGTCGCGCGATGATAGTGGTATCAACTCGGTTGCTTCTGCGTTGGCGATTTCGGCCGGTATTGGCAAGGTCGGTATATCGGTCTCGCTTGGGGCTTCTGTTGCGGTCAATATTGTTGACAATGATACCTCTGCTTTGGTCAAGGGTGGTAATATCGCGCTGTGGGCCGATACAGGCAATGCGCTGATTGTTGAGGCATATTCCGGGGTTCCTGAGATTGATCAGGTTGCCTCACAGATTGACGTTTCAGCTCAGGATCTTGATCAGGCCGCTCAGACTGTTCTGATCTCATTTGAAGCTGAGGATAATGCGGCTTTCCTGGTTGATAGTGACGGAGATCTCTTACCCGCAGGTCTGGTCGCATTGCGCCAGGCATTACAGGCAGAAGAGCGGCTTGTAGAAGAAGCGCGCACAGGTTCAGAATCCGGTTTCACTGTTGGTAGCCTGGGTTCTGTAACCCTTGAAGAGAATGCTGTCTGGCGTGTGACTGACGGAGTTTACAGCTGGATTGTCGAAGCTGCGTTGGATGCGGATGGTAAGCTGGAATTTCAGGCTGCCCGCCTTTTGCGTCCCGATGTACTGCAAGATATTGCTGCTGCCTTCGATACGGCAGGTGAAGTTTATGCAGGTCAGGTGCGTGTCGAAGTCATCGAAGCTGGTCAGAGATGGGCTATTGTAGATGAGGCGGGCCGTTCCTGGCAGATCTCCCGTGATCCGACATTTATTGAGGGAGTTGGTGAGACTTTCGTCAATATTGCGCGCCGGATGACCATCAATGCTGTTTCTACGGCGATGTCATTTGCTGTGGGTGGTGGTAAGGTCGGTGTGGCCGTCGCAGGCGCCGGGTCAATTGCTATCAACGCGGTGACCTCTTCTGCGCATGCTCTCGTCACGCAAACTGATTTGCAAGTATTGGCACAAGACAACGCGCCGCGCGGTGAACGCGTCGGGATCAGGGTCGTTGCAGAAAACGATGCAAGGATCAATTCCGCAGTTCTTGCAACATCCCTCTCTGTCGGGATTGGCTCGGTTGGGGTTGGTGTTGCCATTGGTGCAGCGGATGCGCGCAACTTTATCGGCGATACTGGGTTTGGTGCATTGGTTTCCTTGCGCAACAGCGCTGAGCTGGGGCGCGTATCAGCAAGCATCACCCAGAGCACTTTGCGTGTGCAGGATGTTGACCTTGTGGTAGACGCCCTCAATACCCAGACGATTGTCACATCTGTATTTGCGGGGGCCGCGGCGATAGCAGGGGGCAAGGTTGGTGTGGCTCTTTCGGGCTCCGGGGTTGGTGCCTATAACGAGATTGGCGCACATACCTATGCTGCGATCTCAGCCACAGATATTAAAGCAGGGCGCCGCGATCTAACTGACCCTGATGGGCTGTCAGTGCTGTCAGCAGGAGACCAGTCTCAAATATCCGTCACAGCGACAGATACAGCGCTGATCCTGTCATCGGCCGGGGCTGTTTCACTTAGCCTGGCGCTTGGAAAAGTCGGTGTTGCCGTATCTATTGCTGCTTCAGCTGCGAATAATACGATCTCAAGCACCACTATTGCTGAGTTTGTGTCGCCTAACCAAGCTTCAAGCATTGCGCATCTTGGCGCTGGCGATGTGCTGGTCCAGGCCTTAGATACGTCTTGGATTTTCTCTGTTGCGACAGCAAGTGCGCTGTCTTTCGCGGGCGGATCTGTTGGTGTTGCTGTATCTGGTGCAGGCGCTGGAGCGACAAACCGCATTCTTGGCGGATCTGTTTCGGCAGCGGCACGGATAATCGGCTATGATATCATCGCGGGCTCCGTGACGGTGGATGCAAAATCACTTGCCTCTATTGATGCAATTCTCGCGACTTTATCTGCAGCGATAGGTGTTGGTAAGGTCGGTGTTGGGGCTGCAATAGGGGTCGGTGTCGCGCTGAATGAGATTGGTTATGCACCGGTCTCTGGCAATACAAATACGACATATACGCAAGATGCGCGCATCGAACAGATTGTCTCTGGGGAGACGGTCCTAGTGCGTGATCTCTGGGGCCGCCCTGCAGCTGTTTATCAATATATCGGAGGCACTCCCCTTAACGCCAATGGCCTTGGGATTGTTAAAGCGAGCGATACTGATCTCTTTGCCGCTGCAAGCGGTGGCGACCTTTCGGCTATACGTGATCTGCTGATTCAAGCAGGTCAGGAGGTTCAGGGCAACTTGACTGGGACTGTCCTGAATGGGGTGGGTGTCGTTTCAGCTGGTAGCACTAGCTGGACATTGGCTCTTGATGAAACCGGTAGTGAAGACATCATTCGTATCGTGGATGGTGCTAAACTCCGTCTTGATTGGATGGATTATAGCAATCCAGCACTCTGGGCTCAGGTTTCAACCCAACGTTCAGGAATGCTTGTTGAGGCGACAATCGATCGATCATCCCTCAACGTGCTGGGCGATGTTTCAGTCTCAGCCCTGAGCCGTAGTTCAATTCTTGCGACCACGTCAGCTGGTGCTGTTGCCGTCGGTGGCGGCGCTGTGGGTGTTGGCGTTGCTGCTGTTGGGGTTGGCGTCAACAATAGAATTGCGTCTAATGTTTACGCAACCGTGCTTGAGAGTGATATTTCTGCGCGTAGTCTTGATATTCTCGCCAATGATCAGAGCAGCATTTCAGCTCTGACTGCTGCAAACGCCATCTCGGTTGGACTTGGCAAGGTTGGGGTTGCGATCTCAATCAGCTCAGCGGTCGCAATTAACAATGTCGATACGGATGTTGTTGCCCTTGTTGATGGGGAAGATGCTGGATCGCGGATTGCGCTTGATGGTCTGAGCGGGGATGCACTGCGGGTGCGCGCATTGTCCAATGCGACACCTGGAAGTGAAGATCTATCCGCTTTTGCTGGACTGAGCCCGGAGGCGCTTGATGAGGCAAGCAGGGTTGAGCTGCTGGAATTTGAGGCAGGCGATATCGGCCTGTCTGGAGATGGCTCGATTGATCTTGGAGATTTACGTGATGCTTTGTTGGGTGCAGGCTCACCAGCCGGTGCCTTGGCTGGCTTCACTCAGACCGTGATCGATGCCGGTCTGATCTGGCAGGTAAGTGACGGAAGTCTTGTCTGGCGTGTCGAGGCTGAGCTTGATGCCGATGGAGCAATTGTCGCCTTTGGTGTTGCACGTCAGCTTGGTGTGAACACTCTTGATGCTCTTCGTACAGGACTGATTGCTCGGGGTGAGACTGTCACCGGAGATCTGCGTGTCCAGATCGTTGAGTCTGGTCTGAGCTGGATTGTCGTCGATGCTGCCCAGCAGACCTGGAAATTAGGCTCTGAGGGAGGATCACTGACTGCTGTGCGGCCGAATATACTGGCAGTTACACAAGCGGCAGCAATCGCTGTTGGCGGTGGTCTAGTTGGTGTTGCGCTTGCCGGAGCGGGTGCGGTTTCTGTCAATACCGTAACATCCTCGACCCAAGCCTCACTGCGGAATGCTATGGTTGAGGGCAGAACAACCGGTACAAGTGTGTCGCAAGGCAATGTGCGGGTCGAAGCGCTGAATGCCTCCCAGATAATATCTACCGTTCTAAGCACCTCCCTGGCTTTGGGTGTTGGTAAGGTCGGGGTTGGTGTGAGTATTGGTGCTGCTACAGCGTTGAACCAAATTGGTGGAGATATCGCCTCTGGTGAGGGCTTGGTGCGTGCTGAGATCGGGGATAGTGTCATCAATCTGTCAGGCGGTTCTGTATCGGTGAATGCTGAAACAGAGCAGTCAATTACTGCTGTGGTATTTGCAGGGTCCGCGGCACTGGCTGGTGGGATTGTTGGTGTTGCCGTTGCTGGTTCTGGTGTGGGAGTCGAAAACCGTATCGGGATGCATACAAGTGCAGCTATTGTTGGTGCGGGTAGTGATATTGCAGCGAGATCGGTTCTGGTATCGGCAGATAGCCGGTCGCGGATCGATGCTGTGGCAACAGCGGCTTCTCTGAGCTTTGCAGCGGGTGCTGTGGGCGTCGCAGTGTCAATCGCGGTCAATACCGCTCAAAATGAAATCTCAAGCACTACGATTGCAGAGATTGCAAATACTGCGAATGGCTATGGTAAGGTCGGCACCACTGGTTTGGGTGATGTGACGGTGCGCGCTCAGGACATGGCAAAGATATTCGCAGTTGCGACTGCAAGCTCTCTGTCTGTCTCTGCTGCGGCTGTCGGGGTTGCAATCTCGGGTGCGGGTGCAGGCGCAACTAACCGTATTTTGGGTGGTGCCATTTCTGCGGCCGCACGGATTGTTGGCTTTGAAGTTGACTCTGCGCAAGATGTGATTGTTGAGGCAGAATCCACTGCCAGGATACAAGCGGTTTTGGCAACTGATTCACTTGCGGTCGCTGTTGGTGGTACTGGTGGTGCTGCAGGGATTGGCATTGGTGTCGCCCGCAACGAGATAGGCTATGCCCCGGTTTCCGGTTCTGTCTCCAGAACATTCAACCAGACAGGTCGTCCCAACCAGATCAATCCCGGTAATACAGTCCTGGTGCGTGATGCCTTCGGAAAACCCTCTGCCGTTTATGAATATATCGGCAGCGCTCCGCTTAATGCCAACGGACTTGGGATCATCTCTGCAAGTGATGCGCGCTTTGAGGATGCAAAATCCGGCAATCTTGCGGTTTTGCACGATATTCTGGTTCAAGCGGGTCAGGAGGTTCAGGGCTCGCTGGAAAGCACTTTGATCAACGGAGTGCTCAAAGTTACCGATGAGGCTAACCATAGCTGGGATTTGATCCTTGATGAGACAGGCAGTGAGGATGTCATACGCATCAGCGCTGGTGGCAAGTTACGGCTTGATTGGGTAGATTACAGTAATCCCAACCTGTGGCGTCAGGTATCCACAGAGCGCTCCGGCATGCTGGTTGAAGCAAGGATCGAGGATGCGGTCATCACTGCGGCGCGTGATGTCAAAGTTGATGCGCAAAGCGTAAATGACATTAAAGCGGTGACGACTGCGGGTGCCGTTGCGGTTGCAGGTGGTGCTTTTGGTGTTGGTGTTGTGGGCGTTGGTGTTGGTGTCACCAACCGGATTGCATCTGATGTTTATGCAACTGTGCTAAAGAGCGATGTCACTGCGCGCAGCCTCGAAGTGCTGGCGGATGATCAGAGCCGTATCCATGCCATCACATCAGCCACAGCGGTTTCGCTCGCTAATGGTGCCTTCGGTATCGCTGTCTCAATCGGTGCTTCCGTTGCGATTAACAGTGTTGATACAGATGTTGTTGCCCTTGTAGACGGTGAAGAAACCGGATCAAGGATTGCGCTTGATGGTCTAAGCGGTGATGCACTGAGGGTGCGTGCGCTGTCCAATGCAACACCGGGCAGTGTGGATCTCTCTGGATCGCTTGGTCTCAACCCAGAAGCGCTTGATGAGGCTAGCAGGGTTGAGCTGCTGGAATTTGAAGGGTCTGATTTCACCGCTGATGCGGGCACAGGTCTCCTTAATCTTAGTCAGTTCCGGTCTGCTCTGCTAGCGGCAGGGTCAGCAGCAGCAGCCATAGAGGATTTCAGTCAGACAGCAATTAAACTTGGTCAGATCTGGGAGGTTCGCGACGGTGATCATGTCTGGCGTGTTGAGGCCGAACTTGATGCGACTGGGACTGTTGTTGGTTTCAAGGCAGCGCGTCAGCTTGGTATGGATACACTCGCAGCACTTCGCGCAGCGCTTATCGGTCGGGGTGAGACGGTTGCTGGAGAATTGCGTGTGCAGATCCTCGACTCAGGCCGTAGTTGGCTTGTGGTCGATGCAGCCAATCAGACCTGGCAATTGGGCTCTGAGGGCGGTGTTCTTACAGCAGGCCGGCCTAACATTTTTGCAATCACGCAAGCAGCATCCGTGGCAATCAATGCCTCAGGCATTGGTCTCGCAGTGTCGGGTGCGGGTGCTGTTTCGATCAACAATGTGACATCTTCCACGCAAGCTGCTTTGCGCAATGCTGTGGTTGAGGGAATTACTCCTGCCAGCTCTGTGTCTCAGGGCAATGTGCGGGTTGAAGCGCTCAATGCCTCGCAAATTGTCTCAACTGTTCTGAGCACATCGCTGGCAGCTGCCATCGGGGTTGGCCCGAATGTGGGTGTTGCTCTTGGCTCTTCTACTGCGCTGAACCGGATTGGTGGGGATCTCGCATCCGCTGAGGGTCTTGTGCGTGCCGAGATCGAGGACAGTGCAATCCGCCTGTCTAGCGGCTCTGTGAGCGTGAATGCTGAGACAGCACAGTCGATCAAAGCTGTGGTATTTTCAGGCTCGGCAGGACTGGTAGGGGGCGCTGTCGGTGTCGCTGTTGCTGGTTCTGGTGTTGGCGTCGAAAACCGCATCGGGATGCACACAAGGGCAGCCATTTTGGGTGCAAGCAGTGATATTGCGGCAGGATCGGTCCTCGTAACAGCGGATGGACGGTCTGAGATTGATGCCGTGGCAACAGCAGCCGCGCTGAGCGTGGCTGGTAGTATTTTTGGAGTAGCGATCTCTCTTGCCGTGAATGTGGCTCAAAATGAGATCTCGAGCAGTACGATTGCCGAGATTGCCAGCACGGGCAATGGGCTTGGTCAGATCAGGACGACAGGTTCGGGTGATGTGGTTGTGCGGGCCCAGGATCTGGCACGGATATTCGCAGTTGCGACTGCCAGCTCGGTGTCAATTTCTGCCTCCACATTTGGCGTTGCTTTCTCGGGTGCCGGTGCGAGCGCAACCAACCGTATTCTGGGTGGTGCAGTCTCTGCGGCTGCACGGATTATCGGCTTCAACGTGGTGTCGGCGCGCGATGTGATTGTCGAGGCGGAGTCGACGGCGAAGATAGATGCAGTCTTGGTAACCGCCTCACTTGCAGTGTCGGCCGGTGTTGGTGGCGGTGGTGCCGCTGGGGTTGGGGTTGGCGTGGCCCGCAACGAGATTGGCTATGCGCCGGTTTCCGGTTCAGTTTCTACGACATTCAACCAGTCAGGCCGTCCAAATCAGATCAATTCTGGCAATACGGTTTTGGTGCGTGATGCCTTTGGGAATGCTGCGGCTGTTTATGAGTATATTGGCACGACGCCTCTGAATGCGAATGGCCTTGGGATTGTCGTTGAAAGTGATGATCGTTTCATTGCCGCAAAGAACGGCGATCTTGCGGTTTTGCGCGATCTTCTGATCCAGGCAGGTCAGGAGGTTCAGGGCAACCTGACTGGTTCCGTAAGCAATGGAGTGGGCACAGTCACAGATGGTAGCCATAGCTGGACATTGGCTCTTGATACTGAGGGCGAAGATGAAGTGTTGCGCATCAGCGCGGGTGGGAAGCTGCGGCTGGACTGGCTGGATTTCAGCAATGCCAGCCTATGGCGCCTGGTGTCGACAGAGCGCTCCGGGATGCTACTCGAGGCAAGAATCGAGAACTCTGAGATCACCGCCGCACGCGATGTCAGAGTTCAGGCACAAAGCAGCAATGATATTAACTCAACGACTGTGGCAGCCGCTGTGGCGCTCGCAGGCGGTGCTGTGGGTGTTGGTGTTGCTGGTGTCGGGGTCTCAAATACCAACCGGATTGCAATAACGGCACAATCCATCATTCGTGGATCAGATGTTTCAGCGATCAATGTGAACGTTCTTGCGAATGATTTGAGCACGATCAAAGCCTATACTGCTGCAGCTTCTCTTGCTGCTGGTGTGGGTGTTGTGGGTGTTGGCATTGCGGTCGCGTCGGCTGTTTCAGTCAATGAGGTCGCCAATGATATTGGGGCTTTGGTTGAGACAAGCCGTTTGGTGACCAGTGGAGATGTTGCGATCAAGGCGTTGACGGGGGCTAATTTTCCCGAAAGCACGCTTGACGCTGGCCTGACAGCTGAGCATCTTGATGATGCCTCAAGGACTGACACCACTGGCGCCAATGAGACAGAAACAGCGGTCCAATCAGATATTGATGACGACGCCGAGATCATCGCAGAATTGCGGCAACGGCTCGTGTCTTCTGGTGCGACTGTCGTTGGTCCGCTGCAGATTACGATCATCGAGGCAGGCCAATCCTGGTCACTTGTTGATCTTGGCACCGGTTCGCAATGGACCCTGCGACTTGATGGGGGACAGATAAAAGCAGCCCAGGCAACCATTTCCGCGGTCAGCGTTGCTGCTAGTGTTGCGGTTGGTGGTGGTCTGGTTGGTGTGGCTCTTGCCGGGGCAGGGGCTTATTCTGTCAATGCGATCAACAGCAATACCGTTGCCGCAGTGCGTGGTACCCATGCGAGTGGTGATTGGGTCGTTTCCGGACCAGTTGTGGTTGAGGCACGCTCTTTGTCTCGGATCAATGCTGTGATTGTCACTGCTGCACTCTCCGTGGGTGTGGGCGCAACCGGGGTCGGGGTATCGATCGGCAGTGCAATATCGCGCAACTATATCGGATATGATGCCTCTGGAAGAGCCCTGTCCGGCCGTGGTCAGACACTGGCTGAGTTGCATGATGCACGCATCTCCACGCCTACCAACTCAAACGTCTCTCTGTCGGTGCTGGCTGACAGCTCCAGACTGATCAATGCCACGGTCTTTGCCGGTTCTGCTGCGGTTGCTGCGGGTCTTGTGGGTGTGTCCGGGGCTGGTGCAGGTGTTGAGGCAATCAACCGAATTGCTGGTGAAACGACAGCCAGAATATCCGGCGCCAATACGGATATCGCTATGGGCACGATCTCTGTGCTTGCAGAGGATCTTTCCGTCATTGACAGCACTGCAAACGCGGTGGCCTTTGCAATATCGGCAGGTCTGAAAGCCGCGGCGATTTCAGTCGCAGTGACACTGTCGCAAAATGAGATCACAAGTGAGACCACTGCGGAAATTTCGCGCGCACCAAATGGTGGAGATACCGGCTCTGGACGTGGCAGTGTAGCGGCCTTTGGCAGCTCTCTCTCTGTCAGGGCAGTCGACAATGCCTCCATCCGGGCAAGAGGTGCAGCAGCAGCGCTTTCTGCGGCTGGTGGACTTGTTGGTGTCGCGATCAGCGGTGCAGGTGCAAGTATTGAGAATATCGTTGGTACGCGGACTATGGCGCGTGCATCAAACATGAATCTCGATGCAGCAAACACGATCGATATTAGTGCAGAGGCGACGACAAGTATTGATGCAAAGGTGATTTCTGCTGCAGCCTCCTTAGGGGCTGGATTGGCTGGCGCAGGTGTTTCAGTCGGTGTGGGCCGCGCAGAAAACCGTCTCGGACAGCGCAGTGATGGTCTTAAGGCTGGTGCTTTCACCGATGTGACCAATGCAGGTCTCACCACAGGGAATTTTTCGCTCACATTGGAAAGCGATCTTCAGCCGGTTCAAAACGGAACCTATGCGCAGACCGAGGATGGCCGTCTTTTCCAGTATCTTGGGCCTGATGGCGGTCTCATTGACATGGCTGGCTTCAACCCTGCAGGTAACGCTGATTGGTTCCAGGTCGGGCAAAATTTAAATGGTGTCATCACCATGCTTGCGCCCGAGGATGTGACTGAATTGCTCACCGGCCTGCTGGTAGAAGACAATGGTCGCTACTACAAATATTCCAAGCCAGAAGCGCAAAGCGCCGCGGTAGCTGAACCTGAACTTTGGAGTGTGGTGCTGAGCGCGAGCCAGTTTGAGGCTGCCATCCCGGCAGGCAGCAATACAACTCTGAACAAGGGTGATGTGCTGCGGATTGGTTCAGAGTATTACTTGTATCTGGGTGCCAGTGCGATCGATGCTGCCGGTATTTCTGCGGTCAGTGTTACGCAGGGAGGCAATTGGCTTAACGCGACTCTTGCCGACATCTCCGGCTCGAACAAGACAATCATCACTGATCCGGTTGGTACGATTGCGCTGCAGCTTGGTGATTATATCAAAGTTGGCGAGCAATTTTTCCGCTATACTGGCGTTGATACTGCCAGCTTCTCCCGCAGTGCTAATTACTACGGCGGCTTGCAGTCTGCGCTGCCTCTGGACCAAGAGGCGGACTGGCAACTTGTCGATTACAGCTTTAACTACGGTACGGCAGACAGCCTCTTTGTCATCAATGACAGTGTTGCTGGGCGGTTCATTGATGCCACAGGCACGCTGAATGGTCTGGGGAATGCGTCGCAAGGCTCGGTTATTGCGATCCCGGATGGCAGTTCTGGTACTGCTTATCTTGTGTTTGATGGTACTGGTTCAGTTGCAATAAACGAGGCATTCTTCCGGAGCTTCATGCCAGAGCCCGAAATTGTAATGGATCCCGAAACGGGCGCGCCAGTCGATCCGCAGCCTGCGCCTCCACCACTTGATTGGGGTGTTATCAGTACTGGGCTTGCCTCTGAGGCTGACTGGGTGCTGATTGCTGATCAGATTGCAGACAAGACCATTTCCTTCCGTTCCGGTATCGCCTTGGGTAGCAATTCGCGTTCGATCGCAGATGATGGTGTCATGCTTTATGCCCAGACGGGTGCTCAGGCGGGCGGGTTCCTTGTCTTCCGGAATGTCAGCGGGGCCGCTATCAGCGCCAACAGCGATTATGCTCTGGGGCTTGTGGAGGGCGGTTTCGTGCCGGCCCAGGCACTCTGGGAACGTCAGCAGGGTGTACAGACTGATCTCAATGCTACGTTTGACCTGGAGACTGGTGATTATATTCAGGTCACCTCTCCCTTCCTCTCCACTGGGGGCAACTATCTGCGCTATGTCGGTGCAGACCAGGTGAATGTACCAGGATCGAGTTCTTACTTCCGCGGTGTTGCCGAGAGCCTTGGTGAGGGTGCAGAACTTGGTTGGCTTGAGCGCTACGGTGTATTTGTCGTTGATACCAGTGCGACAAGCTTCATTGATGCGACGGCACTGAGTGGCAGCGAAACAGCAGATCCGCTTGATGTGGTTCTGTTCAATGTCAATGGCCAAGAACGTTACTATCGCTACACTGGTGTCTCGGCCGTCACGATTGATGCCAGCTTTGTCAGCAACCAGACATATCTTCAGCCACTTGAAACTGGCCAGATCGTCTGGGTCGATGTCACCGATGATGTGGTGCTGAAGAGCGACATTCTCACCGCTCCTGTCACGGGCACAGTCGATGTTGCAAAAGGAAAGTATGTCCAGCTCGGTTCCGGCGATAATGCGCGGTATTTTGAGCGAATGGGTAATCTCACAAGACCGGTAAATACAGATTATGTCTTTGGTCTGGGAGATGCAGAGGTGATCTGGGGCAATGTTCCGGATGGCGAGAGCACGAACTGGAAAGATGGCACGATCCTTGCCATCGAGACAAATGGCATGGTTCTTTTACGCCAATATCAGGCGCCGGATGTGATTACCGTCAATCTTGCGCCTGGAGCTGGCTGGCAGGAAATCACCCAGGCTGCACCCGGGGCTGGGTTCGATACAGAGATTAATTATCTGGCACCTGCTGGCACGAGTTATGACATCCAGACAGGGCTGTTCGTGCGTGACAGCAATGGCGAGGTTTACCAATATATTGGTGCCAATCAGACTGGTGTCGATCTGCGCGCGATTGATTTTGCCACTGCGGCCAACTGGGTTGATCTTGCAAGCGGTGAGGCTGGTGGAGCCAATATCACGATTGATGCGCGGATGAACGCCTCGATTAAGGCCGAGGTGTCAGCAATGGCTGTTGCTGCCTTTGCAGGTCTTGGTGGGGGTGCTGGTGCCGGTACAGGCGCGACAGCGATCAATCTCTTGGGTCATTATGTCGAAAGCATTGTCACCAATAGCACTATTACTGCCCCTGTTGGCGACGTGTCGGTCACGGCCCAAGATACAAGTTCGGTCGATGTTCATGTTCAATCAACCTCTGTAGCGGCGGTTCTTGGTATTGGTGGCTCGGTGTCTGTTGCTGTATCTTTGGCTGAGGCGATCATTACCGGTGGTCTGCGTGCTGTGGTCCAGAACAGCAATATCAATACACGTGATCTTAACGTTAAGACCGAAGATACACGCGACATCAATGTGACGGCCGAGGCCTCCTCGATTGCTGCAACTGGTATCGGGTTCGCTGCTTCGGGCGGTGGTGCGCGCGCCTATATTTCTGATCAGGGCCTACGCGAGGCTTTGATCTCAGGGGGCGTGATCAGCCTTGCCGGGGATGCCAATATTGAGGCGGTATCGGATGCCAGCCTTGATGCAGACATTGAGGTCAATTCCATCGCCGCTGGCTTCTTTGCGATCGCAGGTGGCGGTGGTGTCGCCGATATCGACGCTGGCGGCATAATCAGGGCGCAGATTACGGGCGCCAATGTGACTGCGACAAGTGGTACAGTCTCTGTCTTGGCCGATCGGACCGGCACCAGCCGGGCATCGGCTAAGGGTATGACTGTCGGCACGACAGCTGGGGTGGGTGCGAACTCCGCAAGGGTCGATACCAGCACAGTTGTATCTGCACTTGTTGGGGGATCCGGGACCTATAACCTCGGTGCTCTTTCCGTTGATGCAGTCTCTGCGCCTTCCGATGGCAATCTTCTGGCAGAAGCTGTCTCACGCGCATCTGGTGGAGGCATCCTGCTTGGGGTGCAGTCGACAAATGCACAGCTCTTCAATTCCAGCGTGGTACGCGCTGCCCTGACCGGTGGAGCAACTCTTGCGGTGCGTGGCGCACTCACTTTGAATGCGAGCTCTGATAGTCGTCAGCGCGCAAATTCCGTGGGTGTGGCTGGTGGCCTGATTGGTGTTGGCGCAACAGATGCCACAGTAAGCTCAACCGCCGATGTGAAAGGTGAGATCGAAGCCGGGGTGACTGTCACCAGCGCTGGCTCGATGAACATCTCTGCTGTGGCGATCGATGCTAATGATCTGGACATCCTTGCCGGTGCTTATGGTCTGGCTGCCGGAGCGGCTGCTGCGGGACGCACTGAGTCTGCTGGTTCGGTCTTCGCTGGTGCGCTGGATGGCACATCTACTGCGAACCGTGCCAATATCACTGTTCAGGGTGATCTGACGATCACGGCAATTTATACCTCTCAACCCGATGGCAAAATTTCGACAAGCTCCTTTGGTGCCATCGCTGGGGCTGGTGCATCCATGCGCCATGAGATCAACGGTACTGTTGAGGGTGCGTTCGGTGATTACGCCAAGATCACTGCTGGGCGGATTGATGCGAACCTGACATCGCGCCTTGATGGTGGTGGCTCGGTGGATGGTAAGACTGGTGGCCTTGTTTCCGGTGCCAGCGCCAATATCAACACAATTGTCAGCTTCGACACAAAGATGCGCTTTGGCGTGAATTCTGATGTGCAAACCACTGGCTACCAGATCACTGCTGCAAATGGGGCTATTACGCGGATCGCGGGTGATCTCATTGCCAAAGTGCGCAATATTCTCGATTATTCTGATAAGGTAAAACTGGTCACCGGGGGCGCATTCTCAGGCGCCGGGGCTTACGGTCGGTTTGAAGCCAACACACTTGATGCCAGAGTTATTGTAGAAGCCGGGGCGAAAATAGACAGCCATGGTATTCTGGAGTTTGAGGCGTCAGGGCGCGGCAACACATATCTGCAATCTTATTCAGAGACCTTTGGGGCAGCGACAGTGGCTCTGGGTGCAGCGCGTACCTATGTCACCCCAACCCATGAGATATTGTTTGAAACAGGTGCAAATGTTCGGGCCGCTGGCAATATGTTCCTTAGTGCCGGTGTTGACCGGTTCTTGAACCTGCCGGACCAAAACTTTGAGTCGCGGGTCGATAATTTTGCCGGTTCTGTCATTCCGATCTCTGATCTCAAGACAGTCGCGCTCTATGAGGCGACCAACCTTGTGCATATCAAGTCTGGTGCCAGCCTGACAGGTGACAGCAACATTGATATCAATGCGGATGGCTGGGGCGATGTCGGGGTTGAGGGTGTGGCCAAGGCCACTAACTGGACCTCTGGTGTTGCCAATGCCTTGGGCGGCGGCAATGTGGGCTCAGGAAACGGTGAACGGCGTGCTGTGCTCTTTGCAGAGGTGCGCAACGAGGGCCAGATTGTGACTGGTCAGAAGCGTTTCAAGACTCTGATCCTGAAGGTCGACGAATATGGAAATATCGTTGAGGATATGGACGCGGTAGATGCGAAAGGCCGCAAGTCAACAGGTGATATTGGTTTCACGGTGATCCGTGCAGGCATTCTTGCTCCTCAGTTTGAAGAGATTGAGAAAGCGCGTGAAAAGCTGGCGCTTTATGATGGCTCTGGTAATGCCGACCTTGAGACATTCTATCGCAACCAGATAGCGCGTCTGGAGCAGGAACTGCTCGATATGGGGCTTGCTGAGCGCCGTGGAGACACGATTATCCCAAGTCTGCCTGAGGCAGATATGGTGGTTGTCGAGCCTACCAATGCCCAGGCAGGTCGCGTGCGGATTCTGTCCGATTATCTCACTGGTGGCGGCCTGTTCAACACCCCCAAGGATGCGCGGATTGAGATCCAAAACAATACTTATGCGCAGCTTGAGATCACAGGTCTGAGTATCCCGACCTTCAATGGTGGGGTCTATTTCAACGGTGTTGATATCACGGCAGATGCCGATGCCTCTGAGGATGCGCGACTGCTCATCCGCGAAGAGAACACGCGCAATGTGAACCGCAACAACCAGACCTATAGTGAGGACGATAATCTTGGTACCAAAGATCAGGATAACCGCTTTGTCGGCCTGAACTTCTCAGCAGACACAATCAGCGCCACTGAGGCTAACCCCGAAATCCGGATATCAGTGGCCAATATCAACCTGTTTGTTGATCCAAATACTGGCTTCCTGCCGCCGAGCCAGAACATCAATATCACTGGTAATATCATTGCGCCTACGGCAAGGCTTGACATCCTGAACCCCTCCAGAGGGGGCTCGGTCTCTATTCTTGGTCAGATCCAGGCGCGCGAGATTTTCATCCAGGCGAAAAATGCGATCAACATTCTCGGGGTGTTGATGGAGCATGTGGGTGGTGATCCTGTTGGGATTTTCCTGGCCAATAGTACCTTGTTGAGAAACTCAATGGGTGCCGCACCGACCTCGACCACAGCTGTCCAGAATTGGGTCAATACACTCAGCATAAATCCTGATGCACCAAACCTGTTGGCAGACCGGATCACGATCGATGCTGAATATATTAATGTGAACGGGCTGATCCAGGCGGGGAAAAAGGACTTTGATCTGGTGCTTGGCGCGAGTGAGCAAAATCAGATCCAGCAGGCGATAAACTCGGGTAGAAACTTCACTAATATTGAACTCTCGAATGATGATTTCACCGCCCAGTACAGCAAGCAGGAGCGCGCACTGATCATCAAGGCGATGCGTCCCAAGGGTGGGACAATCTCTCTGACCGGTCATATCGTCAATACCGGCAAGGGAAGGCTTGTCTCGCATGCCGCCTATCCGGAAATCACCATCATCAACAACATGGCTTTGCCTGATGTGGTGCTGAAGCTCGAAACACTTGATGTGAATACCCGTGGTGATGGGCTGATCTACATTGAGGACAAGGGCCGCAACCTGATCACCATCTACACCAAAGAGGCGGATGGTACTGTTGATATCTCGGTTGCTAACCGCATCACTGGCGTAGCAATAAGCAGGCCGGGTGATATTACAACAACGGAATATCAGCCTCTCGCCAACCAGCGCTATGCATGGTCAATCGGGGAGTCCTCTCGCACCCGTGAGACAGCGCGTTGGCAGGAAAAGGGCTGGCTTGGTATCATCGATCTGGGCACTCAGAATATTCCGGTGCCGCCAGTCACTCAGGTGCTGAGCCGTGATCTGATCGAAGATTCCAACTATTTCTACACGCGTAATGTGGACGGTGTGGGTGGTGTGTCCGGTGGAAATATCATTCTGCCAAGTGACGAATTTGCCAATGTTTCGGAATCAGGGAATGATCTCTACACCTATACCCGTGACGTCGTTATCACGAGTGCGACCGACTGGAAGCAGACCTATTACAATGTCCGTTCCTCCTGGTACGGCAAGAAGACCTATACCTACCAGTATGAACGCACCATTGGGCGGTTTGTGACCCATTCGCATTCAATCGCTGCAGACCGGATGATCCAGATCGATTTCCTCCACAACACAGCTGGTGAAGTCACTGTAAATGCTGGGTCTTCCAGTATTCTGATAGATGGCCAGATCCTTAACGATCTTGGCACCACAACGCTGATGACCCAGAGAGATATCACTGCCAAGGCAAGCCTTACCTCTCAGGTTGATCTTGGGGATACAGAAGAGATCACGACTGCCTCTGTGGGGGGGAAGGTCATCTCGCTGACAGCCGGTGGTCGGATCGGCACTGATAGTGTCGCACTTCCGGTCAATCTCACCCAAGTGGCTGATGCGCGCCTTGATGCCAGCACCACAGGTGGCAAGATCAATATCGCACAGGCCAAAGGTGATCTACCGGTCGGCCGTGTCATCTCGGAAAATACTGTGAGCGGGTATCGCGGATCGGTGAAACTCTCCGCCCAAGATGATATCTTCTCCGCCAATCCAGCACTCGCTGCCGCAGTGATTGGGGCTGATATCACTCTGATCTCTGGGCGCGGTTCTGTCGGTACAGCTGACAATATCCTCCAGATTGATACCGCTGGGATACGCGCCGAGGATCATCTGACTGTTCAGGCTGTGACTGCCGCCCATATCCGTGAAATCTCGGGCGATCTGCGGGTGAACCGTATTGATGGTGGTGACACCCCTGGAGGAGACTTCCAGTCCATCGCGGATGTGGCCATTTATGTGCCGAACGGCAGTATCATTGACAGCAATGACCGCTCCATTGTTGACACCCGCGCGATTGAAGAGCTGCTGGGTTCTGTCTGGACGGACATGGAACTCACTGCAGACACCGGGGCAAATGATAAGGTTGCAGATGCGAAGACTGCGCTGCAATCGGCCAAGACAAGGGAATACCAGACCTATTGGCGCTGGCGTGGTCTGCACGATGATGCAGCCTTCCAGGCTGTCATGGGGGGCGATGATGCCGCATTTGTCATCGATGCTGATGAGCAGTCTGCTCTGTTGGCCTTCTATAAGGCGCGTGCTCTGGTACTTGATAATGCCCTTACAGATGGGCAGGCAGACGCTGAGGCAGAGGCCCAGCTTTTGGTGCTGCGCACAACGCGCGCTGAACAGTTCCGCACGCTGAATGCACGCTATGCTGAGGCCACTTACGGCACAGTTTCAGGGTTGGCGACAGCGGGTCAGTTGGTGACCATCAGCTGGTCGGGGACAAACCGCGAGGTCAAGGCAGCGAGTGATGGCCGCTGGTCGGTCGCCTTCAGTCAGGATGAACTGCTGGGTATCAATGGGACTGATGATCCAGGCAGCCCTACCAGCAATGCTGGCACAATCGAGCTGTTCACACTTGATGAGTTCAACACGAACTTCGTTGAATCTCTGACACAACGCGAGATCGACAGGATCGAGGCCTCTATCAAGATCTGGACGCCTGACGAGCTGCTTTATGGTTATGGCATTGGACTTCTGCAGCCGGTTACAGATACCCGCACAACCATTGAGGACCCAAATATTTCTGCGGGGACATTGCGCATCGAGGTGCGTGACAATGTGGGTGTTACCTCTGGATCGGTGCTCATCGATATGAGCGAGGAGCTCAGCACAGAGAACCGCATCTTGCTGTCTGCGGCAGAACGGTCGGACATCAACTTCCTGCTCACAGCCCAGCTCCCGGCGACTGTTTCCTTTGACCCTGCAAGCAACACGATTACGCGCCAGAGCGGGACTGCAAACTGGGATATGATCTTTGCTGCAGGCGATATTCTGCAGGTCGAGGGCAGCACACCGAATGCCACTGAGGCCGCTTTCTACACGATTGAATCTGTGACTGCAGATCGGATTGTGGTGAGCGTCAACGGGTCCAAGCAGATATCGGCCCTTGAGGCTAATATTGCGGTTACTCTTGCGGCAGTCTCTCTCAATCCTTTGGGAGACAGCGCCAGCAGTGTGGTCAATATTGTGCGCACAGGTGAGTTTACCGGTACGATCACCACAACCGGGACTGCTGGGAATGATTTCAGCGCCTTTGAAGTGGGCGACCGTCTTGTGCTGTCCAACCTCAGCCCTGTTACGGAAGGATTTGAGAATAGTCAGGACGCTTTGAGGCCCTCAGAGAACGTCAATGGCGAGGATACTGCCTATATTATCACTGCGATCAGTGATGATGGTACTGTTCTGACTATTGAGACAACAAAGCCTGAGGGTCTGATCTCTGAGGATGCCATTGGTGTGGCGTTGCGAAGCGTTGTTGCTGTCAAATTCATCGAAGTCATCCTGCGGGACGATTTCAACGTTGAGGCGACAGGCGAAATCAACGTGGTTGCAGGTGGCGAGGTCTTCCTTGGATCCGAGGATACTGCGCTCAATCTTGGCCTTGTTGAGGCGGGTGGCCCTGTGCGGCTCAAAACTTCTGGTGATATTTTAAACAGTTCTGGTGGGACAGATCCTAATGTGGTCACTGCCGGGTCGGTGCTGTTTGAGGCCTCAACAGGTCAGATCGGCACGTCTGATGCAAGGGTCTGGTACAATATAACCGAGAATGATGCGGATATGACGGCGCGTGCCAGCGGGGCTATCTGGTTGGGTGAGACCGAGGGCGACATGCGTGTGGCCACTGTCTTCTCTTCGAGCAGTGATGTTGATCTCTGGGCAATCGATGGCAGCATCATTGATGCGATTAATCTTGATTTCGTGAACATCGAAGCGGCGGATATTCGTCTGAGGGCGCTGGGCTCTATCGGCAGTGATGCA
Source organism: Yoonia sp. 67-2 (assembly GCF_035117555.1). Lineage (NCBI taxonomy): Bacteria > Pseudomonadati > Pseudomonadota > Alphaproteobacteria > Rhodobacterales > Paracoccaceae > Yoonia > Yoonia sp. 67-2. The sequence goes on along the minus strand of NZ_JAYKPK010000009.1, from coordinate 12,666 downwards.
AATCCGTTTGAGATTGAAGCGAGAGGGGATGGTTCTGCGGCTGGTCGTGGCTGGGTGACACTGATTGCCGGGGAAGAGATCCCTGATGGCAACGGGCAGATTGATCACAGCTCTGTGGTATTGCAGAATATTGTTGTTTATCAGGCAGGTGATCTGCATCTGCGCACCGCTTTTGCGACTGGCGATGTCACCCTGACTGCGCGCGAGTCCTTGCTGGACGCCGTTGATCTTGCAAACCCGCAAGACCCTTACAGCAACTCCGAAACCACAGCGAGCCTGCCGCGGGCTGATATCTACGGCAACAATATCACATTGCGTGCTGTCAATGGCTTCATCGGCCAGGCTGGCAACGATCTCGATATCGATATGGCAAGGAACCAGCTTGGTGTGCTGACCACGCAGAGCTTCCAGGACACTTATATCACGCAAGTCGATTCCAATGGTGTCGGCGATGGCAATATCTATGTCTTCACCATCGCGGCCAGCGATCCGATCGCGCAGGTCGAGAACCTTGTGCTTGGCGGTATCCTGGCGATCAATGATGTGATCAGTGTCACCATTGAGGGTGTGGCCATCAGCTACAGGGTGCGCGAAGAGGATTTGCAAGACAGTGTTGGTGGCGCAGTGGCGGGCGATAGTCTGATTGCCCGTCAGAACATTGCAGGCCGGATCGCTACGCTGATAAATGCCAATGTGACGCTTTCCGAGCAGATCGCGGCCGAAGTTGCGACCAGTCTTGGCGCGGTGCAATTGACAGCAAAGCGGCCTGGTGCTGATTTTGCGACCTTCCTGTCAATCAACTCGCTCGCCGGCACGGTGCAAAAACAGGTCATCCAGCCCAACGATATTGGCCGCACTGCCTTTGTCACGGCATCGAACGGTTCGATCTTCAACGCGGCCGGTCTTGATGCTGATAGGGAGCGAATTTCCAATGTCACAGGTGGCCGTGCTTATCTTGTTGCCCGCTATAATATTGGTGAGATTGATAATCCTATCTTCAGCCGGATCGGGGTACTGCAGGGCAAATCTACCGAAGAAAACACTTATCTTGCCAATTCTGGCGATCTTGAGGTTCTGGCATTCGGAGATTCCGCTGCGGCAGGTATGTTTGCCGGTGGCGAGGTCATTGTCAGTGCAGCCTCTCCGGTTACGATCAGCAGTTCGGTCACTGCTGCTGGTGATATCCGTTATATCGCCAATGATAGCGCTGATCCAAATGGCGACACTATCACGGTCAATGCGGGGGTGACGATCACTTCAGAGCAGGGCTCTATTCGCTTTGATGCGGGTGATCATTTCGTGCTGCGATCTGGCGCTACTCTGGATGCGTTGCGTGATATCATCATCAATACTGATTATGATGTCCTGAGTACTGATGACCAGCGGGGGGGTGATGTCACCATCGCGGGCTCTGTGATCACACGTGGGATCACAGAGACGACGACTAACGGGACAGGGGCAGATGTGACTATCCGCACCGCGGGTGATCTGATCATCAGCACCAGCAGAATTGCCAATGATACTGTCACAATCACAGGCAGTCTGACGCTGGCGCGTGATTTTATACTGGATACTTTTGCTGGCAATGACAGCGTGACGATCGACACAGATCTGTCGGCAGCCAATATCTTCATCCGCCTTGGTGAGGGCAATGACCTGCTTGATATCGATGGCGATCTCGAGAGCTTTGGGTATCTTGTGCCAGTCCTTGGGCTTGAGGATATTGATCCCAATGAGGCTGATGACGCGCGCGATACCCGCCACTCGGTCCAACGCGGGGATGTGATTATTGATTTCGGGGATGATCTTGATCAGAACGATCAATTCACCTTGACTGGCAATATCACCACAGTGCGGGATCTGCGGATCCTCAAACTGCCGCAGACCCAGCATCAGGCGGTCGAGCGTGATCTTTATGTGATCCGTTCCGGGTTTGGCCTCACAGTTGCCAATGCAGGTCAGGCGCAGGTGATCACATCGCAGCTGAGCGAGTCGCTTGTTTTGCGCAATGATGCAGGCTTTGGAACGATCACCGGCACGGCCGGGCTGTTTAAGGGGCTACGCGCTGGTGATACGATAAGGGTCGCGCAGAATGGTGTTGTTCAGGAGCGAGTAGTTCGCGAGATCTCGGCTGATTTTGGCCAGATCGTATTCACCCAGACATTGCGCAGCGAGTTTATGTTCGATGTCACCAGCAACGTTGTGATTGCGCGCAAGCTTGATGCCAATGCAAGACTGAATGTGAATGATCGCCTTGTGCTGGTCACTCCTGGTGGGAGCAACCAGCAGGATGGCCTGAGAGTGGCTGAGATTCAGGATGGTGGCTACAGGCTCTTGATGAGCACAACCTCGACCAAGCTGCTAACAGGTCTGCAAATTGATGCTTTTGATCGGCTTTCAGCACTCCAGCTTGATCCTTCCCAGCCTGTGACGGTCAATCAGGGCGATCTCGTGCGGTTCCAGTTTGATGGCCAGCCTGTGATCTACACCTATTCAGGGGCATCCTCGCAATTGATCAATCTTGCGGGTCTGAGCCAGCTTGATCTGATCAGCAATCCTCTGATCTGGCAGTTGACCCCGGTCACCGCCTATCCCGATAACACCGGTGCCCTGGTCATGCAGGCCGGTACTGATGGAAACCTTGTTGCCGGCCGGGATCTGAACATCTGGACGGGTGGCGGCGATGATACGATCATCACTGAGGGTGGTGTCAAAGCCGGCCGTAATCTGATCATCCAGACAGGTGAGGGCAATGATCAGGTAGATATCAGAGGCACTCTGCCTGCCTCCGATGCCCTTGGTGCAGAGAGCTATACGCTTTATGCAGAGCGCGGCAATGTGCTGGTCGATCTTGGGACAGCAAGCACTGAACAAAACCTCATCCTTGAGGATGGTGGTATATTTGCGGGAACCGATATTCTGATCCGCGCCAGTGGTGATGGTGATGTGAAGATCGATGTGAATGGCCAGGTTCTTGCCGGGCGTGATATTGTGATCAACACACTCGCTGGCGATGACACTCTTGATTTCCGCCGCTCGCTCGTTGCGGGCCGGAATCTGACTATTCAGACAGGTGCGGGTGCTGATCTGACCAGAGTGCAGAACAACATGACTGCGACGACAGGCTCGATCCTGGTGGATCTTGGGATTGGTGGCACTTTGGGGCGCCAGGGTATTGAGATCATTGATGGCAATATGACGGCCGGTGTGGATATCACGCTGCGGTCCTCCGGCAGCCTAGGGACTGATATCAAGGTTCAGGGCGGTGTTTTGCCAAGTACTGCGCCATTTGGTGATATGACAGCCGGGCGGAATATCCTGGTCGAAACCGGGACTGGCAATGACACTTTCAGAGTGACTGGCAGCATGCTGGCAGGCTCAGCCGATCTGCCACTGGCGGCAAATTCGCTGATCGTCAGCATGGGTGGTGGGCTTGATAGCATCCGGGTTGACCGCGATGTCACATCAACCACAGGATTGGTCCGTCTTGATCTTGGGGCAGGTGGTAGCAGCACGCCCTCAGGTGTTGGCCCGCATGAATCCATAAAGGTTCTGGGTGATATCTCTTCAGGGACATCTGTCAGCCTGCTCAAATCCGGCTTTGGTAATGCGCTTGTTGATGTCACAGGCAAGATCACTGCGGGCACATTCATCCTGGTACGCACCGGCTCTGGCGATGATGAGATCAATCTGCGCGATGATCTGCTTGCTGGCAGTGAGATCTTGATCGAGACAACTGCAGGTCGCGACAAGGTTACTCTCTTTAAGAAAGCAACAGCGCAAACTCTTGATATCAAGATTGATCTTGGTTCGATTGCTTCTGGCGAGGCAACACTCAGCCTCAGGGATAAGCTCCTTGCTGGACGGGATATTCTGATCAGCAATACAGGTGCAGGCTCTGCCATCATCACCGTGGATGCGCTGGCAGAGGCCACACGCAACCTGACCATCAGCACTGGCAGCGGTGCTGACACATTGAATATCAACGCGATGATGGTGGCTTTGAACGGTGATGCATTGGTGCAAACCGGGGCGGGCGCTGATCTGATCCAGATCGCTGATGCGGGTGGTTTTGAATCAAGACTTGCCAATCTGACCATTGATTTCGGGGCAGATGATGGCGCTGAGGATGTGCTGATTGCTGCAGGTAGCCTGATCGCCGCAAAAGCGCTGGTGATCCGTAATACGGGCAACACCCGCACAGGTATCCTGCTTGATACAGCCTTGCTGCGTGCGGGTCGTGAGGGTCTGACGATCCAGCTCGGATCCGGGGATGATCTGATTGATACTCTGGACAGCGAGTTCTCGTCGGCAGGCGATATCGTGATCGATACTAGTGCTGGCGATGACAGGATCTATATCGATGGTGGCCTGATACAGGCGGCAGAGCTTTTGGAGATGCGCACCGGCGAGGGTATTGATGATCTCAGGATTGCCGAGACAGCAATTCAGGCAAAAACAGCAAGGTTTGATCTTGGTGGCGGTGCTGATTACATGTTGCTGCTTGATCTTGTGCGTCTGAATGCGGATGCAAAGATCCTCGGTGGCTCTGGCAATGATCAGATCGATATCATCCGTCTGCCAAATCACTTGGCAACAGACCGTCTTGTCATCGATGGCGGTGCGGGAGCGGATAATGTCAATATCCTGACCCATGGCAGCCAGGCAGGCGCAGGGATCAATTACAAGATCGAGGTGCTGGATACAGGAACAACGACATCCAATCTTGACCGTCTGTTGGTGCAGGGCACCGTGCAGAATGATGTCTTCTTGTCGCGCGCTGGTCTGCTAGCCCTGCTGCATGGCACACCAGAAAGCCTCCTTGCTGGCCAGACTGCAGGCTCTGCCGAGCAGATCATCTATAATGGCAACCAGAATGGTGGTCTTCTGCTCCAGACAGGAGAGGGCGACAACCTTGTGGTCTTTGACGACACGACCACCACAACTTTGGTCGAGACCGGCTCTGGCAATAACCATGTGATCCTTGGCCAGATCTTTGGCGCAGCCCCTGCTGTGACTACTGATCTTTTGACTGGGCGTCCTCTGAGTGGAGTTCTGACCACGCAGGTCAATGGTGGCTGCCTCAGCAATGGTGTGGCCCATGCCACATTGATCCGGACCGGGTCGGGCAATGACCGCATTGAGGTCAATGCCAATGCGGCCAGAGTAAGACTTGAAGCCGGGGCAGGCGATGACGAAATCATCCTGCGCAGCTTTGCAACCGGGCTTTCGAACACCGGGGCGACACAATATGCGCTTAATGCTGAGGTGGATATCGTGGCCGGCGCGGGTGTGGACCGACTTGTTGTTCAGGGCTCCGAGCTTGCGGATGTGATCCTGCTTGAAGAGACAAGGATCCGCGGTGCGGGTCGCAGTGTGAACCTCTCGGGCAGTGAAGAACATATTGTGATCGATGGGCGTACTGGGGATGACAGTATAAATCTGCATGCCACACGCGCGGGCAGCCTGACTGAAGTGTTTGGCGGCACCGGCTCGGATCATGTTGTTCTGGGTGGGGCAGTCTCTGGTCTTGTGGGTCATGGCAAACCCGCCTTCGGGATCTCTCCAATTGTGATCGGTGGTCCTCAGCTGGTCAGCCAGACTCCGGTGAGTTTTGCAGCCTGGATTGCGGCTTATCCTAAGGCGGATGGGGTCAGCCAGAGCTCTTTGAGCGAGAATGCAATCGAGCCGGTTGTGGCAAGAGGCAAGCTTGATACTCTGTTGGGTGGTCTGAGATTGCAGGGTGGTGCGGGGGCTGCGGATCCTGTGACCCGAGCTTTGGGTCTGCCGGGTGAGGCGGGTCGCGGACAGCTTGTGCTGCCAAGAGCGGCCAGCACGGATCACAATGCGATTGATCGTCTTTCGGTGCAGAGCCAGCTTGCGACAGCCTCTCTGAATGGTCTGATTTCTGCGGCCACACTTGGTGGGCAGAGCTTTCTGCGCCTGAGCGGTCTGAACATGCCGGCAGCGGGTGTTGCTCTGAACCGGCCTGAAGGGCTGATAAGTCAGGATAGCGGCCTTTTTGCCCGCGGCTTCGAGACGACAGAAATCTTCCTCGGATCCGGCAATGATCGCCTTGATATTGCGACACTGCCTGACACATCGGACGCCACCGCGCGCGGTGCGCTGACCGTGGTGCATGGCGGGGCCGGCAATGATCATCTGACTGTGGGCCAGATCTCTGGCACGCAAGGCGTGGTGCTCTTCGGTGATACCGAGCGGGGCAATGCGCTCTATCCAAACCTCTCGGCCGATGGGCCGGGTCTCTTCCCCGATGCAAATGCCCAGACACCAGGGTCTGATCTGATTGATCTGCGCGGACAATCGGGTGGACATGTGCTTGTCGACGCAGGGGCCGGCAATGATACCATCTTTGCTGGTGGCGTTGGCTCTGTGCTGGTCGGTGGCGCTGGCAATGATGCGATCACCGGAGGCGCAAGCTCTGATCTGATCGTGGGTGATGGGGCTCTGCGGCTTGACAGGATCACTGGTATGGTGCGTATCGAGGCTGTGAATTTGGCAGGCACAGATACGATCAACACTGGGGCTGGCAACAATATCGTCTTTGGCGATCATGTGACCACATCCCAGTTTGCAGGCTGGAATGGCGCGCGCCCGACAGCTCTGACAAGCACAACAGGTGGGGCAGCTGATACGATCACCACAGTTGCCGGCCGCAATATTATTGCGGGTGGCGCAGGGGCCGATCAGATCAATGCAAGCCTGACAGGGGCCGGCAGCATCCTCTTTGGTGATGGGGCAGACCTGCTCTTCAACAGCGCTGGAATCATTCAACGCTCGGAATCCGTCTCGCAAACTGGCGGTGCCGGCGACACGATCACGCTTGGGGCGGCTGGTGCTCTGGTCTTTGGTGGCGAGGGTGCAGATACGATCACCGCCACGGGTGGCAATAACCGGATCTTTGGTGATTTCGGGCGGGCGCTCTTCGCAAATGGTGTTATCGATCAGCTGATCTCGCTTGAGGCCATAAATGGTGATGCAGATATCATCACCACAGGTGCTGGTGATGATATCATCCTTGGTGGTTACGACGCTGACCGGATCACCACATCCGGTGGTCAGAACATCCTCTTTGGTGATCATGGGATCATTGATGGTCTTGCGGCTGCCACAACGGCAGGGATCTTCCTGCCTGTTGAGGGCGGGCCTCTGGGTCTGCACTCGATCCTGACTGCCGCCAATCAGGGCGGCAATGACCGGATCCATGGCGGCTCAGGCCGTGATCTGATCATCGGTGGTCAGGGTGCGGATCTGCTGCTGGGTATGGCAGGCGATGATGACATCATCGGCGGGCATTATATTGATGCCGCAAGGCTGAGCCCAACAGGGCTTGCTCTGGCTGATGGGGATAACATCATCGATGCAGGGGCTGGCAATGATGTGGTCATCGGCAGCCATGGTCTGATCAGGGTCAAGGCCCAGCAGACAGATCCAAGACTGATCCTGACAGGTGGCACGAATGCAGCCGCCCAGGCTGATCCGACAGGCAGACTGATCCGCGAGATCAGGCTGCATATGGATCCGGCGCATGATGCGAGCCGCTTTGGGTCTAACATCATTGCAGGCGGGGCTGGTGATGACATGCTCTTTGGTGGTCAGGGCAATGATCTGATCCTTGGGGATGCGACATTGCAGCTCACCCAGGCTGGTGCTTTTGATACACGTGCAGGGGTCAATCCGTCCGTGCTGCGTGGTGCCGATGTCTATGCCTATCTTGATGCTGGAAATGGCTCAGGCTGGCGGCTTTGGGGTGACAAGACAGCAAATGACTTCGGGGTGCTGATGTACCGCGATATTAACGGAGGACGTGAATTCCTCTATGCGACCTCGACTGCGCAGAGCGGTGGTCAGTCCGATCTTGTGCTGGTCCGCCCAGGCGTAGGGGCGATCCCTGCGGTCGCTGGCTCGAATTACATCGAGGCCGGCCCAGGCAACGACACTGTGATTGCAGGTCTTGGTCAGAATGATGTGGTCGGTGGCAGCTCGTCCCTCTATGGCGGGCACCTGAAAAACCTGGTGTCCACAGATACAAGCAATCCCTTTGCACCAGCGCAGCCCTCACCGGCAGCCCGCGCTGGTTCGAATATGCTGATTGCCGGCAATGGTGATCCTCTGAACCCCAACACAGTTGCGGGCACAGTGATGGCCGCAGGCCATGCCACGATCAAACGCGAGATCGCGGGTGGGGCATTTGCAACGGTGACTGGTGGCACAGGGCAGGCAGCCCATGTCATCCGCCGTGCGATCGAGATCGCTGAAGCACAGACCTCCACCGGCGAGATCAACCGTCTCTTCGGGACCGGTGGGTCGCATGAGCTGATGGTGCGGCAGAATATCGGTGATATTCTTTATGGCCAGCCTGCCACACCACAGCGTTACAACGAGACGGGCGCGCACAGTGTGATTGCGCGGCAGAACCAGGATCTGGCGTTTCTTGTTGGCTCTGCTGATCGCAGAGCGCCTGTTCTGGCTGCAGCTGGTTTCGAGGGAACTGCAGCGACGGTTAACCTGCGTGCTTCGCAAAGCGTTTCCACTGCCGGTGCGACACCTGTCTATCTCTACAACCAGGGGACAGGTGGGTTTGAGACCTCGACACCGTTCAACCGTCCTGTGAGCTCAGGGGCGACAAGACTGATTGATATTGAGAGCAGTCAGGCTGGTTCTGGTGGCTACGCTTATATTGATGATCGTGGTGGTGTCTGGTTGCGTTCTGGATTGGTGCCTGATCGCTCTGTGGAGAATGGTGGGACGCCAGGGGATGGTGGGCAGACACCGACTGATCCGGTTCAGAACGCCTCTATTGGTTATGCTGGTTCTGTTCGTGTGAACCCTGCTCAAGTGATGGGTCAGCCGCAGCGTATTGAGTTTGGCGGGAATATTGAGAATGCTGTTATTGTTTTGACAGGTTCAAGTGGTTGGCGTGTCGAGACCTACACATTACGCATTGTAGATCGGGATGCGACTGGCTTTAGTTTTGTGGTTGATGGCTGGGAGTACCAATCAAGCTTGCGTTCGCAGGTAGTAACTATCAACTGGGTTGCGGTTGCAGCTGGTGTGTACACTCTTGCAGATGGCCGTGTGATTGAGGCTGGCACTGTTCTTGCTGATCGAGATACCGGGTCTGTTAACTTTGCAGCAGACTTTGTTTCTGCGCCGGTGGTGATCACTACAGTGATGTCCTCGATTGATCCGACATCGGTCGATAGCGATCCGATCAATGTGACCCGCACTGGCTTCAATGCCCGCCTCCAAACTGAAGAGGCACGCAATGCTTCATCGCTTGGTCAGGAACTGGTTGGGTATATTGCTTTTGCCCAAGGTGGTTCTGTGGGCACGCACAGCAATGTGACGCACAATATCTCGACGCTGCAATATAGTGGCGAATTCATAAATACGGTTGTTGTTGCAGACACTCAGACCCGGAATGATAGTGAAACTCAGGTGACTATGCTGATTGGGACGCCTAGTGCATCTTCCGTTCGCGTCTGGCTCCAAGAGGATCAGTCTGCTGATTTTGAGCAGTTCCGAGTTATGGGTGAGCAGGTTGGCTTTGCCGCATTTGAAATAGGCAGTTTGATAGGTACCCGAACTGGCAGTGCCGCTTGGGTGACGGCAGAACAGCTCCAGGCAGTAAGGCATCCAACTAATAGTCAAAATAGTGGCTCTATCGGTTATGCTGGTTCTGTTCGTGTGAACCCTGCTCAAGTGATGGGTCAGCCGCAGCGTATTGAGTTTGGCGGGAGTATTGAGAATGCTGTTATTGTTTTGACAGGTTCAAGTGGTTGGCGTGTCGAGACCTACACATTACGCATTGTAGATCGGGATGCGACTGGCTTTAGTTTTGTGATTGATGGCTGGGAGTACCAATCAAGCTTGCGTTCGCAGGTAGTAACTATCAACTGGGTTGCGGTTGCAGCTGGTGTGTACACTCTTGCAGATGGCCGTGTGATTGAGGCTGGCACTGTTCTTGCTGATCGAGATACCGGGTCTGTTAACTTTGCAGCAGACTTTGTTTCCGCGCCGGTGGTGATCACTACAGTGATGTCCTCGATTGATCCGACATCGGTCGATAGCGATCCGATCAATGTGACCCGCACTGGCTTCAATGCCCGCCTCCAAACTGAAGAGGCACGCAATGCTTCATCGCTTGGTCAGGAACTGGTTGGGTATATTGCTTTTGCCCAAGGTGGTTCTGTGGGCACGCACAGCAATGTGACGCACAATATCTCGACGCTGCAATATAGTGGCGAATTCATAAATACGGTTGTTGTTGCAGACACTCAGACCCGGAATGATAGTGAAACTCAGGTGACTATGCTGATTGGGACGCCTAGTGCATCTTCCGTTCGCGTCTGGCTCCAAGAGGATCAGTCTGCTGATTTTGAGCAGTTCCGAGTTATGGGTGAGCAGGTTGGCTTTGCCGCATTTGAAACAGGCAGTTTGATAGGTACCCGAACTGGCAGTGCCGCTTGGGTGACGGCAGAACAACTCCAAGCAGCAAGCCAGACCAGCGTTGGAAACGATATAGGCCAGGCTGGCCTGCTTACAGTCAGCGCAGGTAACGTGGGTAAGCCGATACGGGTAAACTTTGGTGCTGACGTGTCAAATCCTGTGATCGTCTTGACTGGCACAGTGGCTGTAGGTGCGCAGCCATATACACTTCGTGTCGTCTCGCGAGATGCGACTGGTTTCAGCTTCATGGTTGAAGAGTGGGAGTATCAGACGGCTGTAAGATGGCAGTCTGTTACAGTGAACTGGGTCGCGATAGCTGCCGGTGTCCATACGCTAGCAGACGGTCGCGTGATTGAAGCGGGCACAGTCCTTGCGGATCATCAGAGTGGTTCTGTTAACTTTGCTGCAAACTTTGGTACAAACGCGCCAGTGGTCATAACCTCTGTTATGTCCTCCCTAGACCCAACATCCGTCGATAGCGATCCAATCAATGTCACCAGAACAGGGTTTAACGTGCGTCTTCAGGTTGAAGAATCGCGCCAAGGAGCGCGCGCACAAGAGCTCGTTGGCTACATCGCGTTTAGCACGGGGGGTACAGTCCAACTCACCAACAATGTCACTCAAAACAGTGCCAATGTGAACTTTGGTCAGGCATTCACGCAAAGTGTAATCGTGGCTGATACACAGACCCTGGCAGAAACCGATTCGCAGACATTGATGCTGCGTTCGCAAACTACATCTGGTGCCAACCTGTTTGTTGCTGAAGAGCAATCTCTAGATTTTGAGACATTCCGCTTTATGGGTGAAACAGTAGGTTTTGCAGCTTTTGAGGCTGGTATGTTGAAGGGTACCCGGACTAGTGATGCCAACCTAGTAACGGCTTCGCAGCTTGATGCTGCAGCACAAGCAGCACAAACGATAGGTGTTCAGGCGATCGGGCAGGCGGGTAGCCGGACTATTAGTGTAAGCTCGTTCAACATTAACAACCCAATTCGGGTCAACTATTCGGCGCCAATCCAGAACGCCGTTATCTCGCTGATGGGGGCTGACGCGAATGGTACTAGATATTCTTTGAGGATTGTATCAAGTGATGCCAATGGTTTTTCCTTTGTGGTTGAAAACTGGACGAACGCCTCTCTTTTCAACTTAAGTAATATCGATATTCAGTGGGTGGCGATCAAGGCTGGGGTACATCAGCTAGCTGATGGTCGGCTGATTGAAGCCGGCACTGTCCAAGCGACTAACACATCTGGCAGGGTTAACTTTGCTGCTGACTTCACATCTACCCCAGTTGTGGTGGCCACAACGATGTCACGTAACGATACACGCCCTGTAGATAGTGATCCTCTCAACATCAGTAAGGATGGCTTCGATGCTAGGCTTGAGACTGGTAGCCTTCACGGCTCTCATACGCGACCAGCTGAGACAGTCGGCTATATTGCAATGTCATCAGGGGGAAGTGCTGCGACAGGTGTTGCAAACAGCTTCAATGTCTTGAGTGGAGCCGTTGGCCAATGGACTGTGCCTGCCGGCTTCAGCGATATGATTGTGGTAGCAGACACGCAGACAAGGAACTCCACAGATAAGGTTGTAGTCAGTTTCAGCCGGTTTGGTTCTTCGACAAGATTACATTTACAGAGCTCGCCCTTATCTTTTGCGCAGACTGAGATCGTTGGTGTGATGGCGTTTTCGAGAGGTGCTATTATGGCAAAATAGGTGAATTTTAACTGATGGTCAGAAAAAATGGGCATCAAACTCTCGACTGACCTGACACTGAACTTTCATCGCGTGCAGCGGGTCGGGCGATTGCGGTGGTCAGGTGCAGGGTGAGGTGCTCCCCCTTGCTTAGACAGGATCTGGCGTTTTTTAAGCTCTGATTTGCTCCTGCTGATCGGGTTGCGTGGCTTCGATTTGCAGTGAGTAGATCACTGCCGGTGGTCGGCCGCCAAGGGCTTTGTGCGGGCGGCGGTGATTGTAGAACTCCATCCAATTGCGGACACCGGGGGTAATCCCCCCCGAAAGTAAGGGGCTGCGGAAGTAGAATTTTCTCGGCAAGATGAACGAGGAGATTTTGAATGAAGATGACCAGATATAGCGAACCCCAGATCCTTGCGATCCTGCGCCAAGCCGAAGGTGGTGTGCCGGTGGCCGAGCTTTGCCGTGAACATGGCATGAGCAATGCGTCGTTTTACA
>NZ_JAYKPK010000008.1:0-211979 GCF_035117555.1 Yoonia sp. 67-2 | reverse complement strand
GCATCACACCCGTCATGAAATTGAATATGGCTGCATGAATTCTACGGATGCACCCCGTTAAAAAAGGGGAGATTACCGCTTCTTCCGGACGGTCGGTCATAAGTTGATGCCACTCTTGTCAGGACGCACGTTCTTCAACCCAGTCGAACGAGCGGATTATCCGTCGGGAAAGCTGGCTTGCCTAAGCGATGACGATCTCATCGGCATTCTTTTGACCTTCGTTGTCGACATCTACCACAACGAACTGCATGGCTCACTCTACGGCGAAACCCCTGCGAACTGCTGGAAGCGGCTCGTTAAAGAGCAAGGTGTCTTGCCTGTCCCTGACGGGCTGGCACTTCGCAAGACCTTTGGTCGCCCGCTCGTGCGCAAACTTCGTGGTGACGGGGTGCGCTTTGCAGGCCTCTCCTACAGCTGCGAGGCTCTGCGTGACGCGTTCCTTCACTCGCCCGAACGCGAAGTGGAAATTCGTGCTGACCTTTTCGACATAGGATGGATCGCGGTTCGGGTCGGCGATACGTGGCGCGCTGCCATCTGCAATCATCGCGGGTTCGACGGTGTAGCATATACCGACTGGCAGGAAGCCTGCCGGGCGTTGCGGGTGAAACATGGCAAGGCTGCCGTTTTGTCCGAAGATACGGTCCACCGGGCCTTAGCCCGAATTTCCGCAACCAATCGCTCAGCCATGCTGCGCATGCAGCTGACCCCTTTCCACATCACCGACGAGGAAGTCGAGCGGAATGAAAGGTCACTACATTTCTCGCTCAGCTCGTCTTCAAATGTGGGATCCACCTCGCCTCTCACCAACGACCCATTGAATGACGGCTTGGAAATTGTCCCCGCGCTCGAGCCGCTGGCTCTTGGCGCGATACCGGAAAAGCAAACGCCGCCGACACAGACGCCGCGCCGCAAATGGGGTTTTGATGATGTGTAAGTTAATTATCCAGACGGCACAGCGCATTACAGATTTGCGCGGGCGCTTCATACGACATGAAAGGTACGAACCTTTGCAGGCGCGGTTCCAGCTGTTGATCGAGAAGCGACTGGCTGACATCGCTGCAGGGCGGACAACAGATGCCCACGGAATCGCGCTGTCCGGAGCCTCAGGGACCGGCAAGAGTCGCGTCATGGCGCAACTCCTCAACACAGCACTTGCTGATCTGTCAGCATCAAGCTTTCCAGAGGCCTCGATCATTAGCCTTCGCGTACCCTCTCCTGCCACACTGAAATTTGTAGGCCAGATGGTTCTCAGGGCACTTGGCTACAACCTCACGACAGAGCGGCAGGCTTGGTACATCTGGGATCTCGTACGCCATCAGCTTCGAGCCAGAAAAGTTCTGTTCCTGCATCTGGATGAGGCGCAAGACCTCAGCTCACGCGGTACAGCCAAAGAACTGAACGCTGTTGCTTCCATGCTGAAGACACTGATGACCGACGAACACTGGCCGGTCGGCATTTTACTTTCGGGGACGGAAGAGCTGGAAACAATTCTAAATCACGACGCGCAGCTCGCACGGCGGATGGATATGGTCCACTTCGGACCACTTTCAGCTGTCCACCATGCCCCGGACGTCATTGGATTGGTGGACGGTTATGCCCAGAGAGCCGGTATCATCGCAGATGCTGGCGTATCGCTCCCTGCGTTTGCAGAGCGCCTGATACACAGCGCAGCATTCCAGTTCGGCCTTGTTATCGAGATCATCATAGCAGCAATCGAAGTCGCTCTACTCGAAGAAGCGGCGGCGCTGACACAGGCGCATTTCGCAACCGCATATGAAATTCGTTCGTCTTGCGCTGACGCGTTCAACCCGTTCATCGTTCGGGATTACTTCAAGATTGACGCTCGCAAAGTTTTCACCAGGGAGATGCAATGATGCCTTCACATTTCGCCAAGTTGGCCCTCACCGTACCGCATGTTCCTGGAGAAACGGCAACTTCGGTCGCCTCACGCCTAGCGCTTCTGAACGGTGCGCCACGATTGATTGCCTTCTGTTCTGACCTCGGGATCAGCCACTCCGGTCTCACAAACGGTCGCGAAAAGGAAATCCGGGACATTGCCGCGCTGGCCGGTCATGATGCGGACACTTTAGTTTTTTGGACTCCTCAGCACTTCGAAACTCGATGGTTTCGATTGGGGCGCAAACGGCTGAAGTTCACGGCGTTTTCCCGCACGCAGTTACGAGCTTGCCCGATGTGCGCCAGCGAAGGGCTAACCACGGACATCCGAGTAGATGTCGGACATCTGGGCCTCTGGCAGCTGAGCTCAATCCGTTCCTGCGCAAAACACCGTTGCTTGCTCGTCTCCCTGCCAGTGACAAGCAGTGACAAAAATGTCTTTGATTTTGCACGCCTTGTCGAAAACCATAGGTTCCAAGCACCCGTGCTGGATCCTTTGGACTCTGCCCTTGAGGCCTACCTCGCCCAACGGATCTTGAATGGCCCCGCCAGCAGCTGGTTAGACACACTCCCCGTTCACGTCGCCGCTCAGACCTGTGATAATCTGGGTGTTCTACTGACGCTCGGGCCTGATGCAAAACGATCAGAAATTTCAGATAAAGAATGGAGAGCCGCGGGTGACGCTGGCTACCATGTCCTGAAGGACGGACCGGATGGCTTGAATGCCGCACTGCGCGACCGGAAAGTCGGGCACATAAATGAAACAGGGCGATATCGCACTCGCTACCGGTTCTTCTTTGATT
Organism: Yoonia sp. 67-2; assembly: GCF_035117555.1. Classification (NCBI taxonomy): domain Bacteria; kingdom Pseudomonadati; phylum Pseudomonadota; class Alphaproteobacteria; order Rhodobacterales; family Paracoccaceae; genus Yoonia; species Yoonia sp. 67-2. The sequence goes on along the minus strand of NZ_JAYKPK010000008.1, from coordinate 209,280 downwards.
GGCTGCGCTTCAGGGATGAGGACCGTGATTTTGACGTTATCCGGGATCTGGTTCGCGACTTCGTCTGGAGAAACTTTCCAGTCGCACAAGGGGCACTCGTGCTTGGGAAACCGTGTCCCGAGCAACATGTTCACTCGCTGTCAACGGCTGCGATCGCCACTGGGATTACCCGCCGCCAGCTAGGACGCCGCCTCTGTGTCAAGGGCTGGGCACGCCCAAGCAACGGAACAAACGGTATCGAGTTGCTCGATTTCATTCCAACCAAGGTGGTCGACAGCATCAAGTCCGAGTTCTCCAGCCTGCTCAACGCAACCGAAGCCGCCGCCTATCTTGGCATTAAACGCTTCATGCTGACAAAGCTAACCCAGCCGCAGCTCATCCCACTCTTCATGTCCCAAGCCAAAACCTATCCGCTATATCAGCAGGCAGATTTGGAAGACTTTCTTGCGCGCCTGGGGCAACTGCGTCAGCCATACACTCCCATTGCCGGATGGCTGGAAATCGCAACCGCCGCACATCGGCTGAAAATCACGACAGAGCGCGCCGTTACGCTCATTCTATTGCATAGACTATCGCTGCGCTCTGAGCGCAAACATGTGGTCGGGTTCCGGGATTTTTACGTCGTGCTGACAGACCTGCGTAATGCGCTAACCCTACCTGAGCATGGTGCAGTTCACCCAGCCCGCGCTGCGCAACTTCTCTGCCTGAAGCCCAAAACCGTGACTGCACTGATTGAGCACAACCACATCAATCAGATAGTCATGCCGGAACCAACAACCGGCAGAGAGATCGCGTATGCGTGCCCGGTGTCAATCAAGCTATTTGCTGAAAGATATGTTTCTTTGAAAGAACACAGCAAAGAAAATCGCCTTTCACCGGCAGACCGTCACATACGTGGCCTCGAGCTCGAACCCTACCAGCTCGACATCAGCGCAGAAACAGAGCCGATCTACCAACGGGAAGACATCTTTCACATCTGACAGACTTGGGCCGGCGGTTTCGCCGGCCTTTCTTTGACCTTTGTGGGAAAAACTATGTGGCAAAAATGGAAGGGTAGATGCTTCAATGGGAACAATGGGTGTTGATTTTGTTGAGTTTTTCAGGCCAAAGATGGAACATCTATGTGGCAGTTTTCATCATTTTAAGTTTCTGACAGTGTTTCTTCCAGTTTTTGAGGATGGAACATCTGTGGAATGGGACCTTGCCTGCGCTACCCGATACCTGCCATCTTTCAGACCCGATCCTGACGGACTTGCCGTGACCATTCTGGCAAGGTCGACACCCGCACGCACCAATGCGCAGGCAACGTCCGTTCACCCTTACGGCGTGATCTTTTCGGGCTTCAACGCTGCGGCTTCGGGCAGCCTGACATCTGAAAACAGCGGATATCCGGCAGCAATGAATGTGCTGGTGACCTCATAATCGAACAGGGCGTTAAACGCATCCAGTCCGAATTCCTGCAATGTTGTTGTGGTGTAACATTCAACGATTTCGGCATAATTTCTCTCCAGCACCTGTGATTGCGGGTCAAGCTTGCTGATGAGGACAAGCCCGGTCGGGGCCGCATCCAGCACCGTGATCTGCAGATCGGGGCGGTAATGCTTCAAAATTGGAATCAGCTTCCAGACATCCCCCGTCCAGGCCTGTTTTGGCATGGCCGATAAATCTCGGGTCGTCATCTCATGGCTGAACGGGCAGCAATCGTGCAGGGCGATCACGCCCTTGGGGTCGCTGGCTTTTTCTGCAGCCATGAAATCACGCAGCAGAAATTCGAACAAATGCATGCCATCCAGAAAGCTGAAGGACAGTTTCACTTTCATCGCCTTGAGAAAATCACTGGCAAAGAAATCGTCACTGGTTTGCTGGAAAACATGCAGCGCAGGCTTGCTGCCGATCACATTTGTATCGCAGCGGAAAAACGGGTCGACGGCAATTGTCTTGCCACGGGCATTGGCAAAGATACGCCCGGTCCGACACCCTATTTCCATATACCAATCGAACAAGACATCGCGGTGCAGCGCCGCCATGAACGTTGTGTATTTCATACCATTGGCTTGTTTGAACATAACCACTTACCCTTTCCGCCGTGCGTCACGCCGTTGTTTTAACCACTTGTTCCTTTGGCCTGTATCCATCAGCTCTTCGTCTGGCGACAGACCGGCCGTTAAGGACCTGTCAAGCTGCGCCTGCGTCGGGCCGTGCCAGCCCATCCCAGAGATCAGCCCGAGCCGGGTCAGGCCATCGCGCAGGGCAGTGAAATCCAGCACTGACAGCCCCAGATGCCCGCCCCGCCGCGGCGGCCACCAAAGCGCGCTGATCGCGTTGATGGCGATGGTGGGGCTGCCGGGACGATCAGCCATTTGTGCCAGCATGACATCTGGCAAAACCGCGCGCCGGTGGATCACCGCTGACAATTGACCGGGTTGTCGGATCAAGGCGAAAAGATGCACGGCAGAGCCTTCTGCAAAGATCAATTTTTCGGCCGCCTGAAAGGTCGCGATCTGATGCGCCAGACTATGGGCCTCTGGCCGGTAAATCTCATACCCTTCGTCGGCCAAAAGCGTTTCAAGATGCTCTTCGCAGGCGTATCGCCCCATCGCCGCACCCAGCCCGGATCGCGTGACATAAACTTTGCGATTTGGGTCAGGCAGGGCTTTTGCAGGCCAGCGGCTGTCAATCCAGTCATAAAAGGCCGGACGACCCGTACCCCCCAAACATTCGCCAAAGCGTTCCTCGGCACTATGCAGCGTTTCAAAGCGCAATGCGCCTTGGGTGATCACGACCGGGTTTAAAACCCCCAAGGACCGCAGGATCATCGACACGAAACCATAATTGGGCGATCTGGGCATAGGCTTTTCGCCGTACACAATGACCGTCTCACGCGGGAGCGCATCAAGCGCCCAAAGTCGCCCGAGAGAATTCAACAGCACAAAGCCGAATTGCTTGTCGACGCTGCCCGCAAAAAGCGCCGGACCAAGAACCATCGTCGCATTTCTTTGTGCCGCGGCCCGATCCGGGGCCCTTGTTGTCCATGGTGTCGTGCGGATCGCGCAATCAGGCAAAAGGGCGCCATCGGCATCATAGACGCCAAAGCCTGTTGTCAGACGGTCGATCTGATGCCCGGGCAGCAAAAAGGCGTTCTTGAATGTCTTCATCTACGCAACTTGCTACATTACCCGCGATCACGACGCCTGCGTTTTACAATCGGTAGCCGCAACCATCCGGCATTCCCGAGCGCCCTGAGGCTCGTCGGAACCTTGCCTAGTTTTACTGACGGATCAAGTGATTTGCGTCCGAAGCCGGGCAAGGGGAACCGCATGCTATTTCGGCTGCTGTGTAAAGCGGGCCCATGTTGACCAGCATGCAGCGGCAGTGGCGGTGATGAAATCCCCCAAGGATCGGTGCATCAGGTCATCAATCGTTGCGGGAGCGCAATTTCTATCGACACCCGCCCATGGACGGTCATTTCCCAAATAGCTTTGCCGCAGAATCCGTTTTGGGAATGGCTAGCCAGAATGAAACGTTTACGAAGCTGTAATTGCAGCGCGACCTAACGTCGAAAGCTGGCAGGCCCCGCGGCGGGTTTCCAATCAAGAGTTGCAGACGAGGTAAAATCGTTGTAGATTTTTGGAACTTATTGATTTGACTATGTTTTTGTAAATAATATTCGAAGAATAGGACTATTTGACCGGGTCAAACCATTTGGCCGAGCCTTTTCTATTTCAGGACAGATATTCGCTTAACGATTAAAGAAAGATGTTACTCATGGACCGAGACAATGTCGTAATCCTTCTCACCGGGGATCAAATCGCGACGCTTTCACGCGAGCCGACCAATCAAAATAACAGCAGTGATGCCGATTTCGGCATGAAGCTCGACGGTGTTACAGCGCTGAGCGATGAAAACACTGTTTACCGTCTGGTGTGGTGGGCGAATAACAACAATGTCGATCAGTATTTCGTCAACGGTCAGCGATGGCGGCTGGAGGCCTTTACAGGATCAGGTGATCCGGCCAGCAGCCCAGACCAAAGCAATTGGACCGTTGTGCCCGGCCGCGATGAGATGTCACCGCGCCCGGATCTCGTGGGCGGATTGGGTGGTGGTGACGAATATATCGTCTTTGCAACCAATGCCGGGCATATGATTTACAATATCAACGGCGGCTTTACGAAGACGCCAAGCAATCAGGTCTACCTCCAGGCAGATGAAAATGGCGATCCGGAAAGCGGCACCGAAAACCGCGAGCTGAATTTCAGTGATTCCATCAACGCCTTTACGCCGATCTGCTTTTGTGCGGGGACGCTCATCGCAACCGATGAAGGCCCCGTGCCAATCGAAAACCTCAAAATCGGTGATCTTGTCGTGACGCGGGACCACGGCCTGCAACCGATCCGCTGGATCGGGCGCAGCGAGATGAGCCTCGCCCAGACGACGATTTTCCCAAAGATTTTGCCGGTCCATGTCGCGGCTGGCGCGATGGGGCCCGGCCTGCCCCGGCGTGATCTGTGGCTGTCGCCCCAGCACCGCGTGATGGTCAGGTCAAAGATCGTCGCCCGCATGACCAATCAACCAGAGGCGCTGGTCGCCGTCAGGCAATTATGCGCAACGCCCGGCATCACCCAGATGACCAAGCCGCAAGCGGTGACCTATCTGCATCTGCGCCTTGACCAGCACGATATGGTCTGCGCCGAAGGCTTATGGGCCGAAACACTGCTGCTTGGGCCGCAGGCCTTGCGCAGCATGGGGCCAGCAGCCCGTCAGGAACTGGCGCTGATCTTTCCCGGCGTGACCGAGGATCTGCAACAGGCCGCGCGACCTGTCATCTCTGGCCAGAATGGCCGCAATATGGCGCAGCGCCACGTCAAGAACGACAAGCACCTGCTGGACCTGCCCTGAGGCCGCCGCCTTATTCCGCCGGGGCCAGCGCCGGACCCGGCAGATGCCGCTTGGCGCGTTTTTCGCCCAGCATCAGCATCGCAGGGGTGACCAGCAACGTCAGCACGGTCGCAAAGACCAGCCCACCGGCAATGGCGCTCGACAGTTCCGTCCACCATTGCGTGGACGGCGCGCCATAGACAATCTCGCGCGTGAAAAAGTTGATGTTCAGACCGATCACCATCGGCAGCAGCCCCAGCGCTGTGGTCAGCGATGTCAGCACGACCGGGCGCAAACGCTGGGCACCGGTGCGCAACGCCGCCTCTAACGCGGATTGACCTGCGGCGCGCAACTCATTGTAGGTGTCGATCAGCACGATATTGTTGTTCACCACGATCCCCGCCAGCGCGATCACCCCGATGCCGCCCATGACAACGCCAAAGGGTCTGCCGGTGATCATCAGCCCCAAGAGCACACCAGCGATGGAAAAGATGATCGCCGACATCACGACAAAGGCCTGCCAGAAACTGTTGAACTGGGTCAGCAGGATCAGGAACATCAATCCGATGGCCGAGATAAAGGCCCCGATGAGGAAGATCATGGATTCCGCCTGATCCTCGGCCTCACCACCAAACACGACGTTGACGCTGGGCGGCAGGTCCAGTTCATCAATCGCCGCCTGCAAGGCCAGCGTCTGATCATTCGCCAGAATACCCGGTGCCACATCGGCAGAAATCGTCAGCACGCGCGCCTGATCGATCCGCGTGATCACGCCAGAGCGCGGTGCGGGATTGAACGACACGAAATTTGAAATCGGCACCAGACCTACGGATGTCGGCACGCGCAACGATTCCAGTTCTGCCAAGGTTCGGCTTTCAGCGGGGAAACGCACGACAATATCCACCTCGCCATCGCCATCCTCGGGGCGGTAATTGGCAACGTTGATCCCGCGCGTCAGCAATTGCACCGCTTGCCCCAGCAAAGCGACATCAGCACCGCTGCGTGCCGCCTCTGACCGGTCCACACCGATCTGCCATTCCACACCGGGGCTGGGGCGCGAATCGACGATGTCGGTAAAGCCACCGATCCGGCCCATCGCATCAAGGATCGCCTCTACCGCGGCGGTCTGGTCGGCATCGATATTGCTGAAAACCTCCAGATTGATCGGTTTGCCACCACCCGGCCCGCCCGCATCGGTCTGGACCTGCACCTCGATCCCCGGGATCTGGGCCATATCGGCCCGGATATCCTCGGCGATCAGGGCGACAGGGCGGCGGGTGTCCCAATCAGTCAATTCCAGTTGCAGCCCGCCGATTACATCGCCGCCTTCGCGCGAGCCGCCGGAACGGGCATAGACGCTGGCGACCTCATCATATTGTTCGAGTTGCGCTTCGACCTGACGGATCAGGGCATCTTGTTCAAAAACGGAAAAATTGTCTTTGGCCAGAATTTCGACCTGCGCATATTCCGGCTCGACCTCGGGAAAGAATGTCAAACCATTGCCGAAATGGCCGTAAGCGACAAAAGACGCCACCAGCGCGATCATCGCCATGCTGAGCGTGGTCCAAGGCCGCAGGATCGACCATTCCAGAACCCGGATATAACCGCCAATGAAACCCGTCATATCACGCGGATCGCCTTGTTCGGCGGCATGCAATTGTGCTTTGGCCTTTGCTGTCTGACCTTGACGCTTGCCGATCATGCCGCCCACTACGGGGATAAAAATCAGCGCCATGAACAAAGAGGCCGACAGGGTCACGATCACTGTGATCGGCAGGAATTTCATGAATTCACCGACAACACCCGACCAGAACAGCAGCGGAAAGAACACGCAAAGCGTTGTCGCGGTCGAGGCGATGATCGGCCAGGCCATCCTTTTTGCCGCGCGGGCATAGGCGGTTTTGGCATCGTCACCTTCATGCAGATAGCGGTCGGCCAGTTCGACGGTGACAATCGCCCCGTCCACCAGCATCCCGACCACAAGGATCAGTGAGAACAGGACCACGATATTCATCGTGAAGCCCATGAAATAAAGCACAGCGACGCCGGTCAGAAAGGCCCCGGGAATGGACAGCCCGACCAGCACGGATGACCGCAGGCCCAAGGCATAGACAATCACGATCATCACCAGAATGATCGCGGCGATCACATTAGCCTCAAGATCGGACAGCATCGTCTTGACGGTTTCGCTTTCGTCCAGCGTATAGCTGATTTCCACGCTGTCAGGCCATTCCTGACGTTCGCGGTCGATCACTTCGCGCACCGATGCGACAGTGTCGATAATATTGGCCCCGGCGCGTTTCTTGACCTCCAGCGCCAGCGCTGGCTGGCCATCGATCCGGGCAAAGCCGGTCGGGTCCTCGAACGTGCGGCGGATCGTGGCGACATCGGCAAAGGTCACCACGGTCTGGCCGCGCGTGATGATCGGCAGATCCATCACATCCTGCACGTTTTCGATCAATCCCGGCACTTTCAGCACGATGCGCCCGGCCTCGCTTTCGATGGCACCGGCGGCGATCAACTGGTTGTTGCGGGTGATCGAATTGATCAATTCGTCAAAGGTCAGGTTATAGGTTTCAAAGACAGTCGGGTCGATCAGCACCTCAAGCAATTCATCGCGCTTGCCTGCGACATCCACCTCCAGCACGCCGCCCAGCGCCTCGATCTCGTCCTGTAGATCGTCGGTGATGGCATTCAGCGTGCGTTCGGGGACCGGGCCGGACAAAACGACCGTCAGGATCGGAAACAGGGCCGTATTGATTTCATTCACAGTCAGGTTCACGCTGTCGGGCAGGTCATTTTCGGCCCGGTCAGCGGCTTGGCGCACATCATCAAGCGCCTCACCGGCATCATAGCCGGGCTCAAATTCCAGCTGGACGGTGGCAAAGCCTTCGCCAGCCTTGGCGATCATGGTTTTCAGCCCGGTGAGGGAGGCAAATTCCGTCTCCATCGGGCGGACAAGCACATCTTCGGCATCCTGTGGCGAAATGCCATCCAACGTGGTCGAGACATAGACGATGGGGATCGTGACCTCTGGATTGCTTTCCTTCGGGATCGCCAGATAGGCGGCCGCGCCGACCAACAACAAAAAGCCAAGGATCAGCCCGACAACTTTGCTGCGGCTGAAAGACGCGTCGATGATCCCGTTCACGGCTGCACCAAGGCGGTCATATCCTGTGCCTGAACGCGTGGATCAACGGCATCGCCATCGGTGACAAACCCTTGTCCGATGGTGATGATCCGCGCCGCGTCTGGCAGGCCAGCGACCCAGACACCATCGGTCTGGGCGCGCACAATCTCGACCAGCGAAAATACCACCCGGTTGTCGTCATCGACGGTTTTGATCCCCAATTCGCCATTGGTGCCCAGCGACAGCACGGCGGGCGAAACGAAATGCCCACGCGCTTGCCCGGTCGGCAAGGAAACCCGCGCGCTGAGCCCGGCAGGCATGACGCTGTCGGGGTTATCGACCACGATTTCAACGCGGAAGGTGCGTGTCTGCTCATCTGCATTGGCCCCGATAAAGGCCACTGTGCCGCTTTTCTGTTCGCCGGTGATAAAGGACACCTCTGCTGGCTGCCCCGTCTGCAACCGGGACAAGGCCTGCTGCGGCACCTGCACGACAACAGTCAGCGGATCATTGTCCAGCACTTCCGCGACGACAGTGCCGTTTTCGACAAATTCGCCCTCATTGATCGTCAGATCATTCAGACGCCCGGTGAAAGGCACGGTGATGATGGTGTTGTCGAGCTGGTCCTGCGCCGATGTCAGCGCGGCTTCGGCGGCGGCCTGTGCGGCACGCGCCTGCGACACACGGTCCTCGGTCGCGATGCCGCGCTCTTGCAGAGCCAAGGCGTTGTCGTAATCGCGCTGTGCCTGCGCCAGTTGCGTTTCGGCCTGCACAAACTGCGATTGCGCGATTGTGCCGTCAATCCGCGCGATTTCCTGTCCGGCAGTCACCAGATCGCCGCGCGATACGGCGACAGAAGCGACCTCGCCATCCGCCTTGGCACGGATCGTCGTCGCGCGGTCGGGTATGGACTGGCCTTCGGCGGTCAACACGAGCGGCACATCCTGCGCCACCGACTCCATCACTGCCACGCTGATCGTGCGCTCTGGCGGGATATCGGCCTCTTCCGTCGCGTTGGCAGATGGCAGAATTGCGCCGCTACCCATCCATCCGACTAAAACCAATGCCAGAAATCCGGCGATCCATTTGGACCGCCCGGCACCTTGATCCGTCGCAAATTGCAGTTGTCCCGTCTGATCGCGGGGCGTTTCACCAGCCATCTGGTTTTCCTCATTGCAGGGCTGCGGCGCAGCCCGTAGCCAATCCGACAATAGGTAGTGTGCCCGCGTTAGCGTTACCAGATCCCGGCAACGCGTTATCGCAATATCATCACAGGAAGATGATACTGTGTCACAGATTTACGCGCGATCTGCCTTCTACAGGGCAAATGCACGCGTCTGGACATTCCCCCACCCGCCGTGCCTATAAATGTCCCGACCCAAGCAGGAGCACTGCATGCCCGATATCACGGCCCCTCTGGCTGACCCCGTCTTCTGCCCTTTGGGCATCGACGGTGTTCTGGTCCGGTTTGCGCGCGATCTGACGCCAGCCGCCAATGCCAGCGCCAGCGCTTTTTGCGCGCAAATCAGGTCCGCCGATCTGTCCGGCGTGACTGAGGTGGCGTCATCCCTGACATCTGTAAGGGTCGGCTTTGATCCCGGGCTGACCGACCGGCAGGCCGTCACCGACCAGTTGCGCGACATGCTGCGAGATCTGCAAAGCATCGATACATCACCCCGCCGATTGTGGCATATTCCGGTGGCTTTCGGCCCGGCCCATGCGCCCCAATTGAAAGAGGCAGCCGCGCTTGCCGGGCTGACCCCCGATCAGGCCGTGCAAGAGATTACAGCGACACGCCTGCGTGTGCTCGCCATCGGTTTTGCCCCCGGCCAGCCCTATCTGGGCCTGATGCCCGCGCATTGGGACATCCCGCGCCAGCCGGACCTGACACCGAAAGTGCCACGCGGCGCGCTGGTCACCGCTGTGCGCCAGTTGATCATCTTTGCCGCCGACACGCCGACCGGCTGGCGCCAGATCGGGCAAAGCGCGTTTTCGGTCTGGCGGCCTGACAGCGACACGCCCTTCCCGCTTGACGCTGGTGATGCGGTGCAATTCAGCGCGGTGTCCGACGATACCCTGCGCGATCTGCAAGCCAATGCCGACAGCAACGGCGGCGCGCGCTGCGAGGTGTTACGCTGATGCCCGAATTGACAATCCACAGCATCGGGCCGGGCGTGACGGTGCAAGACCTCGGTCGCCCCGGATGGACCGCGCAGGGCCTGTCGCGTGGCGGCGTTGCCGACCGGCTCGCCCTGCTGGAAGCAGCGGCCTTGCTGGGCGGCGACACAGATTTCGCGGTATTGGAGATGATGGGCGCAGGCGGTGTGTTCAGCCTGGACGCGCCGACGCGGATCGTCCTGACCGGGGCTGCGATGCAGGCCGGTATTGATGGCGCGCCGGTGCCGCCGAATACGACGCAAGTGCTGCCCGCCGGAGTTAAGCTGACCATCGGCGGTGCGCGGCGCGGCGTCTTCGGCTATCTGGCCTTTGCGGGTGGGATCAGGACCACGCCGGTGATGGACAGCCGCGCCACCCATCTGACCGCAGGGCTGGGCCGCGCGCTGGACGAGGGCGACCGCCTGCCGCTGGGGGGTGACCCGGCCCCTGATGCGCCACCGCTGCGGCTTGAGATCGCGGACAGATGCAATGGTGGCACCATCCGCATGATGCCCGGGCCCCAGACGGATCTGTTTGATGAGGCGACCCTGCGCGCATTTCTCGCCGCTGAGTTCCAGCGCAGCCCGCGCGGCAACCGCCAAGGCGTGCGGCTGGATCACGACAGCGCGAAATTCGCAGCGCAAGGCGGATTGTCCGTCACCTCGGACCTGATCGTGCCGGGCGATGTGCAAATGACCGGTGACGGCGTGCCTTTCGTGCTGCTGGCGGAATGCCAGACCATCGGTGGCTATCCCCGCATCGGCAGCGTGATCCCCGCCGATCTGCCCCGTGTGGCGCAAGCCGCCCCGGGCACCGCGCTGCGGTTTGACATGCTGAGCGTGGAAGATGCTGATGCAACCGCACAATCCGACGCAGCACGACTGCGTGATCTGCGCGCCGCCTGTCAGCCGCTGATCCGCGATCCGCATGACATTGCCGATCTGCTCAGCTACCAATTGATCAGCGGTGTGACCGCTGGCCGTGATCTGGAAAGTGATTGATATGACGATGAAAGTCGACCTGAACGCCGATATGGGCGAAAGTTTTGGCCCTTGGGTCATGGGCGATGATGCGGCGCTGCTCGACATCATCACCTCGGCCAATGTGGCTTGCGGGTTTCACGCAGGCGATCCAGATGTGATGGACCGCACGATGCGGCAGGCGGTGGCAAATGGCGTGAGCCTTGGTGCGCATCCGGGTTTTGCCGATCTCAAAGGCTTCGGTCGGCGTAACCTGCCGATCCCGGCGGTCGAAATGGCCAATGCCGTGGCCTATCAGGTCGGTGCAGCACAGGCGATGGCCCGGCGCGCAGGCGGGCATATCCGGCATCTGAAACTGCATGGGGCGCTGGCCAATATGGCCTCGGTTGATGTGGAACTGGCGCGGACCTGCTATCAGGCCGCTTTGGAGGTGGACCCTGATCTGGTGATCATGGTGCTGGCGGCGACAGCGCAAGAAGAAGCTGCCCGCGATCTGGGCTGCAACTGGGCGGGCGAGATTTTCGCCGACCGCGCCTATAATGATGATGCAACCCTTGTGGACCGCCGCCAGCCCGGTGCCGTGCTGCACGATCCCGCACTGGTCGGGCCGCGCATTCTGGCGATGTTACAGGCGGATGCGATCATTACAGAGACCGGCAAACATATCCCCTGCAAGATCGACACGATCTGCCTGCATGGCGACACGCCCGGTGCCGTCGCCATCGCGCGCGGATTGCGCGATCACCTGACGCAGGCGGGGATCACCCTCGCCTCGCTGTAATTTCCGGAGCCTGCCATGACCAGCTACTATGCCCCCAAAGGCGGCCTGCCTCCGCAAAGCGATCTGCTGACAGGCCGTGCGGTCTTCACCACTGCCTATGCCGTGATCCCCAAGGGCGTGATGACTGATATCGTCACGAGCAACCTGCCGTTCTGGGACAAGACCCGCGCCTGGGTCATTGCCCGGCCCATGTCAGGCTTTGCCGAGACCTTCAGCCAGTATATTGTTGAGGTTGCACCCGGTGGCGGCAGCACAAGGCCCGAGACGGACAAAGCCGCGCAAGGCGTGATTTTCGTCGTGAAAGGTGGTTTTACCCTGACCATTGCAGGCACAGATCACGCGATGCGCCCCGGCAGCTACGCCTATCTGCCTGCGGGGGCTGACTGGCAGGTCCAGAATGATGGGGATGCGGCGGCGACATTTCACTGGGTCCGCAAGACCTATCAAGCGGTCGAAGGCATCGACGCACCCGTGGCCTTTGTCACCGACGAAGGCGCTGCGACGACGATTGCCATGCCCGACACGAATGGCGTCTGGGCCACGACCCGCTTTGTCGATCCTGCCGATATGCGCCATGATATGCATGTCAATATCGTCACCCTACAGCCGGGCGGGGTGATCCCCTTTGCCGAAACCCATGTGATGGAGCACGGGCTTTATGTGCTGGAAGGCAAGGCTGTTTACCGGCTGAACCAAGACTGGGTCGAGGTTGAAGCAGGCGATTTCATGTGGCTGCGCGCCTTTTGCCCGCAGGCTTGTTATGCCGGCGGGCCGGGGCCGTTCCGCTATCTGCTTTACAAGGATGTGAACCGGCATATGCCGTTGTAAAAAGATTCTATGCCTCCGGCGGGGATATTTAGGCTCCGACGATGGGGGGCGTGGCGCGGAAGCCATCGGGGATCGAGTCTTTCTCATTAAGCAGCAGGTCCGCCATGACCTGCCCCACCTTCGGGGCCATGCCAAAGCCGATCTTGAAGCCGCCATTGGCGATATATTCGCCCTTGCGGATCGGATGATCACCCAGCACCGGCGCGCGGCTGGGCGCGCGGGGGCGGACACCGGCCCAGGTCTCGATCACGGCGGCCCCTTGCAAGACAGGAAAGGCTGCCACGGCGCGCGCGATCACATCATCCAAGGCGCTGTCGGTGCTGGTCGGATCGGTGAAATCCCGCTCTGACGTTGAGCCGATGGCGACGGTCCCGTCCAGATGCGGGATGATATGCAGCGCATCGGCGAAAAGCTGCGGCGCGCCTGCTGCGTCATGGCGCAACAGCGCCGCCTGCCCTTTGACGCCATTGCCGCCGATTTCCTGCATCCCAGCCCAGCCGGTGGCCCAGACGATTTTGCCATAAGGGGTCCCCACAGGCCGGATCGTTCCGCCAAGTGCGGTCACCGCATCAGCCAGAGCCTGCGTCGCGCGGCGCGGATGGATCAATGCGGACAAAGTATCACGCACGACATGGCCGCTGGGGGATGGTGGCATCCATTGATTGTCGCTGACAGGTTCCACCTGCCATGTCGCCAGCCCCTGCCACAAATCCTCCGCCGAGACCGCCCGCGCCCGCGCCAGATCGACCGCGCGAGCATCAGCCAAAGGCTGCAACCGCCCGGTGCGAGCATAGCCGGTCTCAGCGCCAGTCAGCTTGGCCACCTCAGCCCAGAACGTCTCTGCCATAATCAGGCTGTCGAATTGAAACGCTTTCTTGTCGTTCCAGTGCTCCGGCACATGGGGCGCGAGCGCGCCGACAAGGCCGCCGCTGGCCCCCGCTGCAATACCGGCAGGGTCGATCACCTGCACCTTGGCACCGCGCCGCGCGCAGGCGTAAGCCACTGACAGGCCAAAGACCCCTGCCCCCATTACCGTCACATCAGCAATTGCCATTCCGCGCCCTTCCGCCCAAAGATGCCCCAGACCTAGGGCAGCAGCGCATGACAGACCAGACGGCAAAACTTCAATGGCGCGACGGCGTGCCGATTGCGCAGGATTTTGATGATCCTTATTTCTCGCTCGACGATGGTCTGGCGGAAACGCGGCATGTGTTTCTGGACGGCAATGACCTGCCTGCGCGCATCATGGGTGATTTCCAGATCGGCGAATTAGGCTTTGGCACCGGGCTGAACCTGCTGGTGACATGGGATGCCTGGGTGCAGGCGGGCAGGCCGGGACAGCTACATTTCACCTCTTTCGAGGCTTTCCCGATGGCCTTGCCCGATATGGCCACCGCTTTGGCGCAATTTCCGGCGTTGGGCGATTATGCAGACAAGTTGCTCGCGGTATGGACGCCACAGGCAGGTGCCGTGACGCTTGACACCGGGTTGACCCTGCACGTCATCACCGGCGATGCGCGCCAGACCTTGCCCAAATGGGAAGGCAGCGCCGATGCCTGGTATCTGGACGGGTTTTCGCCTGCCAAGAACCCCGAACTCTGGGAACCCAGCCTTTTGCAAGCCGTCGCAGATCATACCAAGCCGGGCGGCACGGCAGCGACCTACAGCGCTGCAGGCCATATCCGGCGCAGCCTGTCAGACGCCGGTTTCACGGTCACAAAACACCAAGGCTATGGCCGCAAGCGGCATATGACCCGCGCAAGGATGGATGATGCAAAGTAATACAAGGCTCGGGGTCATGTTGATGATCCTGGTCACCATCATTTTTGCCGTGCAAGACGGGATTTCGCAGCATCTGGCGGTGAACAATAACGTCGTGATGATCGTCATGGTGCGCTATTGGTTCTTTGCCGCCTTCGTCATCGCTATTGCGCGCAAGCAATCCGGCTCGATCCGCGCGGCGGCGCGCACCAAGCAACCGATCCTGCAAATGGCGCGCGGCACGATCTTGGCGCTGGAAATCTGCGTGATGGTCACGGCTTTCGTTTACTTGGGGCTGGTGGAAAGCCACGCGATCTTTGCCTGTTATCCGCTGCTGATCGCGGCGCTCTCTGGCCCGATCTTGGGTGAAAGCGTCGGCTGGCGGCGCTGGACGGCGATCGGGATCGGCTTTGTCGGGGTGCTGGTGATCCTGCAGCCGGGCTTCGCGGTCTTTGCCCCGGCTGCGGCGATCCCGCTGCTCGCGGCGTTCATGTTCGCGCTTTACGGCTTGCTGACGCGCTATGCCGCACGGCTGGATGATACGACCACATCGTTTTTCTGGACCGGCACGTCAGGGGCGGTGGTGATGAGTGTCATTGGCATCTGGTTCTGGGAACCAATGTCAGCCGCAGACTGGCGCTGGATGGCGCTCTTATGCATGACCGGCGTAACCGGCCATTGGCTTTTGATCCGCACCTATGAAGTGGCCGAGGCCAGCGCCGTCCAGCCTTTTGCCTATCTGCAACTGGTCTTTGCCAGCATGATCGGCGTCGGGTTGATGGGCGAGACGATCCGGCCTAACGTGGCCATTGGTGGGGCCATCGTTGTCGGCGCGGGGCTGTTCACGCTATGGCGTGCCCGCAAAAAGGCCGCATCCCCGCCGGGGGCGTAAAAGCCCTCAATCCCGCACCGGCCTTGCCACGGGCCGCATCACCGGTTTTTGCCCGATCAGTAAAGGTGTAAACCGCACCGGTCCAGCCTGCCCGGTCAGCCGCGCCTGATAGACAGGCAGGCTTTCCGTGACACGCTGCACGTAATTGCGGGTCTCGACAAAGGGGATATGTTCGATCCAATCGACGATATCCATCTCGCGCAGGCGCGGATCGCCCCGTTCCGACATCCATGTGCGCGGACGGCTTGGCCCGGCGTTATAGCCTGCGGCGATCATCACCGGGCTGGGGCCGAACATATCCTCAAGATAGGCCAGATATTCCGCGCCCAAGGTCGCATTATATTGCCAGTCGCTGGTCAACCGGGCGCGGGAATAGGGCAGGTTCAGGCGGGTCGCCACCTCCTCCGCTGTGGCGGGCATGACCTGCATCAGGCCCAGCGCCCCGGCTGGGCTGCCGATCCCGATATTGAATTCGCTTTCCCGCCGCGCGATGGACAGGGCAAGGGCGGGATCGACCGGCAGGTCCATCTGGGCCAGATCATGGACCGGATAGTAAATCTCGGGCAGCACCGCGCCGCGGGTCACGGCGGTTTTACCCAAGAGCAACGTATAATAATCCTCACCGATAGAGCTGAGATAGGCGCCCAATTGGACCAAGGCGTCGGGGTCGAGCCTTTCGCCCAAGGCGGCAAAGAAGGTCACGGCGGCCCCGCGTTCACCGCTTTCCAAAAGGATCAAAGCGGCGCGCGTCAATTCATCGTCAAAGACCTCCGCCCCGTCCCATGCCACCTGTGATCCGACCAAGGCGGCATCCAGCGGGCGGTCGATTTTTTCAGAGGCCAGCAGGCCATAAAACGTCGTCTGATGCGCCGCGGCCAAGCCATAGGCCGCGCGCGCAAGGTCGCTATTGCCTTTCACCTCCTGCGCGCGGCCAATCCAATATTGCATCCGCGCGGTGGATATCGGGCCGGACACGCCCGCCGCCGCAGTTTCGAAATGTGCCAAAGCCTGCACCGGATCGCCCTGATAGATCAGCGCGATATAGCCAGCCAGCCATTCCAGATCGGCAAAGGATTCGCCTGTGGTCAGAAAATGCCGCGCGGCGAGTTCATAAGCCAGATCGGCGCGGCCTTCGCGCATATGCCAGCGCGCCAGCACTTGGCGGTAGCCGGACCAGCGGAACGGTTCCTGCAAAGCCTCTGCGGTGGTTGATTGGGCGCGCAGCACCTCGGTCGCGTCGGTCCAGTCGCCGCGCGCGGCCAGCCAGCTGTAACGGGCGTAGAGAAGGCCGGGATTGTCACGCAGGTTTTCCGGCACGGCATGGAACAAGGGCAGCATATTGTCAGTGCCATTGGCATAGCCGATGCGCGCCGCGATCAAGGCACGCTGCCCCTCGGGCAACAGCGGCAACAGGCGGGCCGCGTCACTGGTCCGGCTGCGCCAGAGCAGCGCATCGGCACGGGCGGCGTGTTGGGGCGCAAGATCTGCGGCAAAACGCGCCATCAGCGCGGCATGGCCTTCATCGTCAAGACCAAGGTTCAGCCAAGCATTGCGCAGGGCAGTCGCGGCGGCCTCATCCTGCCCTGTCGCCAGCAAAGCATCGACCAGCCGCACCACACCTGCGCCGGTCAGCGGCGGGCTGTCGGCAAACCATGCGGTCACTGCGTCCGGGTCGGCATCATTGGGGATCACCGCCTCTGCCTGTCGGCGCAACAGGGCAAGTCCCGGCCAATCCGGGCGGGCGGTGACAAAAGCCTGATAATCCGCGAAAGGCGCATCCCCCGCGCGCAGGCGCAGCCATGTCAGCACATCGCGTGTGACCGGATCGGCGCTGTCCGCGATCTGAAACGCGGCGTCCCAGCCGGTATCCTTGGCCGCAATTGCAGCCACGGCGGTCTGATCGACGCGCTGCGCAAAGCTGGGGCCTGCCGTGGCAAGACAGAGGAATGACAGGGCCAAAAGCCGCATGGGAATGACTGCTCCTTTCCGTTTTGGCCTAAGGTAACCGCGTGGTTTCACAAGGCAACTGACAAACTTGGCAACAGGCAGAAAGGCGTCTAGTGTCCGCCAACTTTCGACCGGGCGACTCATCGTCCCGCATATAAGGAATTGTCGCATGTTCAAGGGCTCCATCTTCAAGGGCTCCATCCCCGCACTCGTCACACCGTTCATGGACGGTCAGGTGGATGTTGCGACACTCAAGAAACTTGTGAACTGGCATATTGAGCAGGGCAGTCATGGGCTGGTCCCCGTCGGCACGACCGGCGAAAGCCCGACCCTGACACATGGCGAACATGATATGGTCGTCGAGATTGTGGTGCAGGAGGTCGCAGGCCGCATTCCGGTGATCGCCGGTGCCGGGTCGAACAACACGATCGAAACCGTGCGTCTGGTGCAGGCAGCACAAAAGGCGGGGGCCGATGCCGCGCTTGTCGTGACGCCCTACTACAACCGGCCTACTCAGGCGGGTTTGATTGCGCATTTCACTGCCGCCGCCGATTGTGGCCTGCCGATCATCATCTACAATATCCCCGGACGGTCCGCCGTCGATATGACCCCCGACACGATGGGCGAGTTGGCGCGCCATCCGATGATCATCGGGGTCAAGGATGCGACTGGCGATCTGGCCCGCGTCCCCAAGCAGCGCCTGCGCTGTGGCAAAGACTTTCTGCAGATATCGGGCGAGGATGCGACGGCCTTAGGTTTCAACGCGCATGGCGGCGTGGGATGCATCTCGGTCACAGCCAATGTCGCCCCAAAACTTTGTGCGGAATTTCAGGAAACCACGCTTGCCGGGGATTACGCCAAGGCGTTGATCCAGCTGGACCGGCTGATGCCGCTGCATGAGGCAATCTTTGCCGAACCGGGTGTCGCGGGGGCCAAATATGGCATGTCCTTGCTGGGTCTGTGCAATGAGGATGTGCGCAGCCCGCTGACACCTTTGACCGATGCGACCAAGGCACGGATGCGCGCGGCGATGGTCCATGCGGGCTTGCTGAACTAGGCCTCAGGGCTTATCTGCACCCGATGGCCAAGAAAAACGAAAAGACAAATTACAAAGTCGTCGCCGAGAACCGGCGCGCGCGCTATGACTTTGCCATTGAGGATGACATCGAAGTCGGCATCATCCTGATGGGGTCAGAGGTCAAATCGCTGCGCGTCGGGCAATCGAATATCGCAGACAGCTATGCCTCGGTTGATAATGGCGAACTCTGGCTGACCAATGCCTATATCGCACCTTACGAGCGCGCGATGTTCAGCCATGAAGAACGCCGCAAGCGCAAGCTGCTGGTCAGCCGCAAGGAATTGTCGCGCCTGTGGAATGCGACCAAGCGCGAAGGCATGACCTTGGTGCCGCTGGTGATGTATTTCAACGACCGTGGTTTGGTGAAGCTGAAGATCGCGACGGCAAAAGGCAAGAAAAACCACGACAAACGCGCGACAGAGGCAGCACGTGACTGGGGACGCCAGAAACAGCGGTTGTTGCGCCACGGCGATTGAGGCGCGTGAGATACCTTGTTTCCGGGTTCACAGCGCGATAGTCACATGCGCAAGTGACCGAAAGGCAAGTTGATGAGCATATCTGCGCCGGATGACCCCAAAACGCTGGTCGGCACCGACTGGTTGGCGGAGCATCTCAAAGACCTCGAATTACGCGTGCTGGACGCATCCTGGTATCTGCCGGATACGGGTCGGTCGGGTCTGGCCGAATATGAGGCGGGCCATATCCCCGGCGCGCGGTTCTTTGACATTGATGAAATCAGCGACCTAAGGTCTGAATTGCCGCATATGGCACCGCCGGTCGAGAAATTCATGTCGCGGATGCGCGCTATGGGTGTCGGCGATGGGCATCAGGTGGTGGTTTATGACGGGGAGGGGCTGTTTTCAGCCGCGCGCGTCTGGTGGCTGTTCCGCCTGATGGGACATGACAATGTCGCGGTGCTCGATGGTGGCCTGCCGAAATGGCTGGCCGAAGGCAAGCCGGTGACCGATGCCGCCCCGGTGATCCGGGATCGGCATATGACCGTGCAGCGGCGCAACCAGATGGTGCGTGATGTGACCGATGTCGCCCGCGCAGCCAAGCTCGGCGATCACGTCATCATCGATGCGCGTGCGCCGGGCCGGTTTCGCGGGGAAACTCCCGAACCGCGCCCCGGTATGCGGTCGGGCCATATTCCGGGTTC
The DNA here is from genome assembly GCF_035117555.1 of Yoonia sp. 67-2. NCBI lineage: Bacteria > Pseudomonadati > Pseudomonadota > Alphaproteobacteria > Rhodobacterales > Paracoccaceae > Yoonia > Yoonia sp. 67-2. The sequence goes on along the minus strand of NZ_JAYKPK010000008.1, from coordinate 189,692 downwards.
GCGCAATGTCTTCTATCAGGATCTGTTGAACGAAGATGGCACGATGAAACCACTGGCCGCTTTGCGGGCTGCTTTCACCGATGCCGGTGTTGATCTGGACAAGCCTGCGATCACCACCTGCGGGTCTGGCGTGACGGCGGCGATCCTGTCGCTGGCGCTGACCCGGCTCGGCAAGTCCGATCATTCACTTTACGACGGCTCATGGTCCGAATGGGGCATGTATGCTGATCTTCCCCTTGCAACCGGAGCCGCCTGATGCTGCAAAACCTGAAATCGCAACCTGCCGATAAAATCCTTGCCCTGATGGCGCAATATCGCGCCGATCCGCGCGACACCAAGATCGACCTTGGCGTCGGTGTCTATAAGGATGCAACCGGCAACACACCCGTCATGCGCGCCGTGAAAGAGGCAGAGCGCCGGATTCTGGCCGACCAGACCACCAAAGCCTATACCGGGCTGGCCGGTGATCCCGCCTATGGTGCCGCGATCCGCGATCTGGTGTTGGGCGACAGCGTGGCCGCCGACCGCGTGGCCGTTGTGGCGACACCGGGCGGCACGGGTGCGATCCGGCAGGCGCTGGAACTGATCAAGATGGCGTCCCCTGACGCAACTGTCTGGCTGTCGAACCCGACCTGGCCGAACCATCCGTCGATCATCAAATATCTCGGGATGAAAATGGCGGAATACCGCTATTTCGACAATGACACGCGGGGCATTGATTTTGCCGGGCTGATGGAAGATCTGGATGGGCTGCAGGCGGGCGATGTCGTGTTGCTGCATGGCTGCTGCCATAATCCGACAGGGGCCAACCTGACCTCTGACCAGATCGGGCAGGTCATCACGCTGATGCAGGCCAAAGGTGCCCTGCCCTTTGTCGATATCGCCTATCAGGGCTTTGGCGATGGTCTGGAGGCCGACGCCCAAATCACCCGACAGATCGCTGCCGCTTTCGACAATTGCCTGATCGCATCAAGCTGTTCCAAGAATTTCGGCATTTACCGTGAACGCACCGGCGCGCTGATGGCGATTGCGCGCGATGCGGATGAACAGGCGCTGGCACAGCAGAACCTGAACTTTCTGAACCGGCAGAATTTCTCTTTCCCGCCGGACCATGGCGCACGGGTTGTCACTACGATCCTGACCGACCCCGATCTGCGCGCGGATTGGGAGGCAGAGCTGGAAGACACCCGCCTGTCGATGCTGAACCTGCGCCAGCAACTGGCGGATGAACTGAAACGCCTGACCAATGGCGATAATTTCGACTTTATCGCGCATCATCGCGGCATGTTCAGCCGGTTGGGGGCGACGCCGGAACAGGTCGAAACAATGCGCCAGACCAATGGCATCTATATGGTCGGCGACAGCCGGATCAACATCGCCGGGCTGAATGCCGAGTCTGTGCCGATCCTCGCCAAGGCGATTGTCGCCGCTGGCGTCTGACAGGTCGCACCCGTGGCCGATGCTGCGGGTGCGAAATCATCCTTGTGACCCATTGCGCAATATTATACCCAAGACAAAACCCCTTGCGCAATTTTGATACTCACGAGGTCTGTCATGTCATTCCGCCTGCAACCCACACCCCCGGCCCGCCCGAACCGCTGCCAATTGTTCGGGCCGGGATCGAACACCAAACTGTTCGCGAAAATGGCGGCCTCGGCGGCGGATGTGATCAACCTTGATCTGGAAGACAGTGTGGCCCCGTCCGACAAGGACACAGCCCGCGCCAATGTGATTGAGGCGATCAATACGGTCGATTGGGGCAAGAAGACGCTGAGCGTGCGGATCAACGGGTTAGACACGCCCTATTGGTATCGCGATGTCGTGGATGTGCTGGAACAGGCAGGCGACAGGCTGGACCAAATCATGATCCCCAAGGTCGGCTGTGCGGCGGATGTCTATGCAGTGGATGCGTTGGTCACCGCGATTGAACGCGCCAAGGGCCGCAGCAAGCAGATCAGTTTCGAGGTGATCATCGAATCAGCCGCCGGTATCGCCCATGTTGAGGAGATCGCCGCCAGTTCCCCACGAATGGCTGCGATGTCGCTGGGGGCTGCCGATTTTGCCGCCTCGATGGGGATGCAGACCACCGGCATCGGTGGCACGCAGGCGAATTATTACATGCTGCATGGCGAGACGCGCCATTATTCAGATCCGTGGCATTGGGCGCAGACAGCGATTGTCGCCGCCTGCCGCACGCATGGTGTGCTGCCCGTCGATGGCCCCTTCGGTGATTTCAGCGATGACGAAGGCTACCGCGCGCAGGCGCGGCGGTCGGCGACGCTTGGCATGGTCGGCAAATGGGCGATCCACCCCAAACAGATCGCCTTGGCAAACGAAGTCTTCACACCATCTGAAGAAGCTGTGGCCGAAGCCCGCGAGATTCTGGCCGCAATGGAAGAGGCCAAAGCACGCGGTGAAGGGGCGACCGTTTACAAGGGTCGCCTTGTCGATATCGCCTCGATCAAGCAGGCCGAAGTCATCGTGCGGCAGTCAGAGATGATCGCCGCCGCCTGACCTGCCGTTGCCATTGGTCAGCGCATACGCCATATAATGCAGACTTGTGGCAAAAAGGTGCGCTGATCCGATGACCCTATACCTCGACTTTGAAAAACCGCTGGCCGAGATCGAAGGCAAGGCCGAAGAATTGCGCGCCATGGCCCGCGACAACGCGGATATGGATGTGTCGAAAGAAGCAAATGCGCTGGATAAAAAGGCCGGTGAATTGCTGACCTCGCTTTATGCGAACCTCACCCCCTGGCGCAAATGTCAGGTGGCCCGCCACCCCGAACGGCCGCATTGCATCGATTATATCGAGGCTTTGTTTACTGAATTTACGCCCCTCGCAGGGGATCGCAACTTTGCCGATGACCATTCCGTCATGGGCGGCATCGCGCGGCTGGATGGCCAGCCGGTCATGGTGATCGGCCATGAAAAGGGCAATGACACCAAATCCCGCATCGCGCGCAATTTCGGCATGGCCCGGCCCGAAGGATACCGCAAGGCGATCCGCCTGATGGATCTGGCCGACCGTTTCGGCCTGCCTGTCATTACGCTGGTCGATACCCCCGGTGCCTATCCCGGCAAAGGTGCGGAAGAACGCGGCCAGTCCGAGGCAATCGCGCGATCGACCGAGAAATGTCTGGCACTGAAAGTGCCGCTGATCAGCGTGATCATCGGTGAAGGCGGGTCCGGCGGCGCTGTCGCCTTTGCCTCGGCCAACCGTGTCGCGATGCTAGAACACTCGGTCTATTCGGTGATCAGCCCCGAAGGCTGCGCCTCAATCCTGTGGAAGGATTCCGAAAAGATGCGCGAAGCCGCGGAGGCCTTGCGCCTGACCGCCAAGGACCTGCATGAACTGGGCGTCTGCGACAAGATCATTGCAGAGCCGAAAGGCGGCGCGCATCGCGACCGTGATACGGCGATCAAGGTGGTGGGTGAGGCGCTGAAATCCATGCTGGCCGAGCTGACCGGCAAATCGGGCGACAAGCTGCGCAAGGACCGGCGCGATAAATATCTCAATCTGGGCAGCAAGGGCTTGGCGGCTTAACGCCGCCTACCCCCTTACCACATCGTCGCCTTGGCGCGGTCCAACCATGCATCATCATAGGAGGCGCCGTCAAAACCGGCGTCCTGTTCCGATAGCATCTGGCCGACGCTGGGCAGATCAGCGCTTTCATCCACCCCGGCCCAAAGCCCGGCGCGCATGATGGCACGGGCGCATTGGCTGTAAACCTCTGCCACGGTAATCACGATCACCGACCTTGGCCTGCGACCTTTGTCATCGAACAGATCCAGATGCTGCGCCGCGACAGACACAATCGCACGCCCATTGACCCGCACGGCATTATCCGAGCCCGGCACCATGAACATCAGGCTGATCCGGCCGTCCTCAACGATATTGCGCAGGGTATCGATACGGTTATTGCCGCGCCAATCCGGCATCAACAGGGTCTGCGCATCGATGGCGCGCACCACCGGGCCGTCATCGCCACGCGGGCTGCCGTCTGTGCCGCCAGAGCCGACGGTCGAAACGATGCAGAACCGCGACGCCATGATCCATTTCAGGTAAAGCGGCGTCAGGTGCTGCGCGACCTTGGTCAATGACGCTTTGGCAGGTTCGCCATAGATCGCCTCAAGCGCGGCAATATCAGATATGATGTCATCAGCCATGAAACCCTGCCTCTGCGTTCAGCCGGTCAGAGGCTGTTTCAATGACCGTTTCCAATTGCGTCATGAATGTTGCGATCTCCAGCCCGGGTTCGATCCGGGGCAGGAACTCAAACACCGCCGTCCCCTGATGGCGGTAAATCCCACGCTTGGGCCAGAACAGGCCGACATTGGTGGCCACCGGCACGACAGGTTGCCCCAGTTCACGGTAGAGCGCGCCGGTTCCGATCTTATAGGGCGCTTTGACACCCGGCGCGATGCGGGTGCCTTGCGGATAGATGATCAGCTGTCCGGGCAAGGCACGCCCCGCCTGCACATCGGCCACCATCTTTTTGATTGCCTGCCCGCGCTTGCCGCGATCCACCGGGATACAGCCGATCCGCAGGCCAAACTGCCCGATGACCGGCGCATATTTCAGCACCGCCTTGAAGATGAACTTACCGCGCGGCATCGCGCCATAGATCATCAGCACATCAAGGAAAGACTGGTGTTTGGGGGCAACCATCACCTCGTCCACCGGCGGGGTGCCGCGGATTTCGACCTTCAGGCCGATCATCCAACTGGCCGACCAGCGAACCCAGCGGCAATAGGCATGGCAGGCCGCAATCGCACCTTCACGCGACCAGATCGCAGCGGGGGTATAAAGGATGCCAAACACCAGCATCGCCAGATAGATCTGGCCGTTGAACACCAAAGACCGCAGCCATTGTATGCCGTATCTCATGTCTGTTCCTTCAGACGTCGGAAAGCCGCCCTGCGTGTCGCCACGAAGGCCACGATAGCGGCGGCCACAGGTATTGCCAGCGGCCAGAGCCATTCGATACCCTGAAATCCAAAGCCTGTGTCGGAAACGCCCATCGCATCGGGCTGCGGCATCACCTGCAGCAGCGCAATCGCCAGCAGCGCACCAATGGCCGCCCCAAATGCCGCGCGCAGGGTAAAGCGGCGCACAAAGGCCCCCGCGATATAGACGTCACGCGCGCCGACCAGCCGCAGCACCCGGATGACCTGCGCATTGGCGGCCAGTGAGGCATGGGCGGCGGTGGTGATCATTGCCGCCATGACGGCCGCAATGATCGCAAGAATCGTCCAGCCCACCAGACGCAGCCGCTGGGCCGCCTCCAGCAACGGTTCGCGCCAGGCACCGTGATCATCCAGCACCGCCTCTGGCACCTCGGCCTGCAGCCGCGCGCGCAGACCCACGATGTCATAGCCATCCTCATCCGGCAGGATCGTGATCAGCTGCGGGATCGGCAGATCCTCGACCGGCATATCGGGGCCGAACCATGGGGCGAGCAAGGCGCGCTGTTCCTCCGGTTCCAGCACGCGGGCCGAGGCCACACCTTCTGTCGTCTGCAAGACATTGACGGCAGCGCGCAAGGCCTCATTCGTCTGGTCCAGATCGGCGGGCAGACGCAGGGTCGCTGATTGCGCCAGATCGTCAGCCCAATTGCTGGCGACGCGGCCTGCGGTCAACGACAAGACCAGCGCAAAGATCGCGAGAAATGCCATCGCAGCGGCCACGAAGACCGTCAGCTTTGCCAGAATACCTGTCGGGGGCACAGCACGATCCGCCAGCGGATCGCCCATGATGAAACGCAGGAGAAAATTCACAGTTCTGCCCCCGCCTGCATCAACTTGCCACCTTTGAGCCGCAGGACCCGCGCATTCACATCCGCCTTCATCGACCGGATCATCGCCAGATCATGGGTCGCGATCAGGATCGTCTTGCCCATCCGGTTCAGCTCGACCAGCAGGGCGAGCAGGCGCTGCGACATTTCCCAATCGACATTGCCAGTCGGTTCATCGGCGATCACCACATCGGGCGACATGATCACAGCCCGGGCCAAAGCGGCGCGTTGCCGTTCACCGCCCGACAATTCAGGCGGTAATTGCCCGGCCTGCGGCGCAAGGCTGACCCAAGACAATAATTGCGTCAGATTATCCTGCGCCTCCGTCAGCCGACCTGCGACGGTCAGCGGCAGGGCGATATTCTCGGCAATCGACAGATGGTCCAGAAACTGGCAGTCCTGATGGACGACACCGATCCTGCGGCGGGCCATTGCCACCTCGTCACGGGTCCAATGGGCGGCATCCTGCCCAAACAGGCGCACTTGCCCCTGATGGGCGCGCAGATCGGCATAGCACAGGCGCAGCAACGTGGTCTTGCCTGCCCCCGAAGGCCCGGTTAGAAAATGAAATGACCCCGGCGCCAGTTTGAGCGAGACCCCGGAAAATAACGGCGTCCCGCCATAGCCATAAGTGACATTGTCGAGTTCAATCACGATCTTTCCTTTACTCACGCTGCTGTAGTGCCTAAATCCGCGCCGGGATTCAATGATCACCATCGGCGCATCGCTGCAAATCCTTTGCCTTTGGGTGTGGCATTGGTAAGTTGCGTCGGATGCACTGGCGCAATATGGTCCAAAGCCGGAATAAAGGTTTAATAAGATGCGGTTGATATGCCCTAATTGCGGCGCGCAATATGATGTTCCTGATGGGGCCATCCCACCTGCGGGCCGCGAGGTGCAATGTTCCAGTTGCGGCCATGCCTGGTTCGAGATTGAAACCCCCGAACCGGCTACGGAATCAGCCCCCATCCCGCCGGAAGCACCGCTGATAGCGCCGTCCGACCCAGCCAAAGTGGCACGCGACCTGCGGCAGCCGATTGACGCCAACGTCAAAGCGATCCTGCGCGAAGAAGCCGCACGTGACCGTGACCTCAACGCACCGGCCAATAAGACGGAAGATGAGACACACAAGCCGATCCGTCGCATCACCCGCGACGAGGATACCTCGAAAAAACCGCCCGCCCCAGTGCCAGCGATTGTTCCCGTGCAGCCCGATCCCGGCCCGCGTGACATGCCCAGCATGGACGAAATCAATGCCAATCTGCGTGCCCGGTCATTGACAGCACGCCCCAGCCTGACCGAGTCCGAACAACAAGAGGTCGTCGCGCGGCGGGGATTCCGCTATGGCTTTGGCCTGATGCTGCTGATTTTCGCAATCCTGCTGCTGCCTTATGTGTTCGCAGATCAAATCACCGCCGCCTTGCCGCAGCTACAGGATGGCATGGCCAGCTATGTCGCGCTGATCGACCGGTTGCGGATCACCTTGAACCAAGGCGTGACGGATATCGCAGCGCGCGTGGCAGAGCTTATGAACGGCGCCGACGCCTAGAACTGACCCAGCAAGCGGCGCAGATAGTCGCGTTCCACCTCGGGTCTTTCCTGTTCAGCCGACCGACGACGGATTTCATCCAGCAATTCCGCCGCGCGGCGGTTGGTATCGGTGTTGCCCAACATATTCTGGTCTCTGCCCATCTGGCCGGTATCGCCCGCCTCGCGGCCCAACGGGTCGCGCTGGCCCGGCACGGCATTGCCCGCGGCTTCACCATCTTCGCCATCCTGACCAGTCTGGGCTTCGGCCATGGCCTGACCCAATTCGCGCATCCCGTCGCGCAAGGCATCCATCGCTTCGGCCTGACGGTCAATCGCCTCGGCCAGATCGCCGCCGCGCAGGGCCTCTTCCGCCCCTTCCATCGCACCTTCGGCCCGATCGAGCGATTGCCGCGTCGTGTCACCGGCTTCACCCGGCAAATTGGGCAACCCGTCGCGTTGACGTTGTAATTCCTGCCGCAGCGCCTGCTGGCGGTCGGTCAGACCGCTCTGGTTATCGCCCGGACCAGATCCGCCCTGATCACCAGGCTCATTGCCTTGACCCTGCCCTTGGCCCGGCTGATCCTGCCCTTGGCCTTGCTGGCCATCCTGCTGGCCTTGCCCGCTGCCATCGGCGCGGTCCTGCAGATCGCGGAACGCCTCGTCCGACAGCCCCTGCTGCTCGCGCAACGTATCGGCCAGATCATCCATCGATTGCTGACCGGGGCTGGGTGGGCCATCGCCGCCTTCGCCTTGGGTCACGCGCATATTTTCCATCATCTGGTTGAGCTGTTCCATCAGCGCCTGAGCTTCGGCCATCCGGCCTTCCTGCATCAGCTCTTCGATCCGGTCCATCATGGCTTGCAGATCGTTCATCGAAAGCTCCATGCTTTCGCCGCTGTTATCCGCCTGATCGGTGCCATCGCCGGGTTCGGCCTGTTCGGCCAGCATGCGCATGTAGTCATTCGTCGCGTCGCGCAATTCCTGCATCAATTCGGCAATCTCGGCCTCTGACGCCCCATTGCGCATCGCCTCGGCCAGCCGTTCCTGCGCGCGTTCCAGACGTTCGCGGGCATCGGCCAGACTGCCTTCCTCTAACTGGATCGCAAGCTCCCAAAGTGCTGTGGCAATTTCGGCCTGCGTGTCATCATCCAGACCGACCAAAGTGATCGCATCCATCTGCCGGATGATCGCGCGGACCCGCAGATACATGGTTTCCGAAGGAAAGATATCCTCGGGCCGATGCGCAATCGCGCGCAGCAATTGCCCGACACGTCGGGCATTGTCGCGCGACCAGAGCAGATCGCGGCGCTGTTCGATCACGGCGCGCGCAACCGGCTGAAAAAACCGCCGCCCCGGCAGGATCAGCGGCTCCGCCTCAGTGCTGGCCGTCTGGCCCGCCGCATCGGTGACGCTGAGCTGCAAGGTCACCGGCAGATTGGCCAAAGGATGTTCGCTCAGATTTTCGACCAGAAACCCTTCAAACGCGGCCCGGTCGCCGGTGAAGGGCATCGGCAGGTCCAGCACCAGATCGGCAATCGGATCAGGATCAACGGCAAGGCCATAGCTGCGCTCGACCGCAGCCAGATCCAGCGCGATGGTCGCGGTGCCACTTTCCACGCCGTAATCATCGCTGGCGGTAAAGGCTTGCGACAGCTCGCCCAGCGCATCGGCGGTGATCGGCGCGGTCAGCGCGACCTGCGGCGCGGCATCGGCGATTGCGGTGACATTCCAGACCACATTGCCCGGGCCATCAATGGCCAGCGTGCCGGATCTGTCGATCGTGACTTGCTGCTGGCCATCCACCGGCTCTGCCGCGGCATCGGACACGCTTTGCGTCAGGCGCAGCGCGCCAACCTCGCCATAAAACCGGATTGTGACATTGCTGCCCACCGGCACCTGCAATGCGCCAGCAGGAATATCGTTGAGATACAGCGTCGGGCGCCCGGTATAGGCGGGCGGTTCCACCCAGCCTTCCCAGACCGGGCCAGAGGCCAGCGCCGCCGAGGGCCCCGCGACGATGTCACCGACCGAAGTGACCCGCAGCACCGACCCGAATAGCAAGGCCGCGACAAAGAACAACACCGCGATAAACCGCAGCCCGTAAGGATCGCGGTCGGCAATCCGCAGGTCCGGTTCCACAGCGCGGGCAGATTTACTGCGCGCCGCCATCCGCGTGACATGGGCCTGCCATACGGCAATCGAGGCGGGATCATCCGCGCCAATCGCCTGCACATCGCTGATTGCCGCAATCGGCCGGCCCGGCAATGTGGCATCGACACGGGCCAAAGCCTCGATTGTGCTGGGCATGTGAAAGCGCCGCCAGCCGATGATCAATGTGGCCGCAAGCCCGATGATCACACTGGCGGTCAGCGCCCAGACCACCTCCAGCGGCAGCATATCCTGCCAGCCCATCATCAAAGGCGCGAAAGCCAGCAAAAGGATCGTCCAGAACGGCCAGAAACACCGGACCACGTTTTCCGCCACCATACCGATGCGGGTCCAGCGGACAGGCTGGCGCAGATGGCGCATCTGGTCGGGGATCTGTGTCAGCGTTACTCTCCGCGGTTTGGGCTACTCCAGCCACTCTGGCAGGCTATCGCGCGCGATCATCTCTTCATAGCTAGGACGCTTGCGGATAACTGCAAATTGATCGCCCTTGACCAGCACTTCGGGGATCAGCGGGCGTGAGTTGTATTCCGATGCCATCACCGCACCATAGGCCCCGGCTGACCGGAAAGCGACCAGATCGCCCGCCTGCATCGGCGGGATCTCGCGCCCTTTGGCAAAAGTGTCGCCGCTTTCGCAGACCGGACCGACGATATCATAGCGCGCCTGTGCCGTGCCCGGCGCAGGTTCCACCACCGGGACGATATCATGCCAGGCATCATACATCGCAGGCCGGATCAGATCATTCATGGCCCCATCAAGGATCAGGAAATCGCGGTCTTCGCCGGATTTGACATAGATGACCGAGGCCACCATCAGCCCGGCATTGCCGGAAATCAGGCGGCCCGGTTCAATCTCGATCTCACAGCCCAGATGACCGAGCGTGCGTTCGATCATCGCGCCATAATCCGACGGCAGCGGCGGTGCCTCGTTCGACCGCGCATAGGGAATGCCCAACCCGCCACCCAGATCAAGCCGGGTGATCTCATGCCCGTCAGCGCGCAACACTTCGGTCAGTTCGGCGACTTTGGCATAGGCCGCCTCGAACGGGGCAAGATCGGTCAGTTGCGACCCGATATGCACGTCGATGCCGATGACCTTCAGCCCCTTCAGGGTTGCAGCCAGCGCATAAACCTGACGCGCGCGCGAAATCGGGATGCCGAATTTGTTTTCCGATTTGCCAGTGGCGATCTTGGCGTGCGTCTTGGCATCGACATCGGGGTTGATGCGCAAGGTGATCGGGGCAATCACGCCCAATGATTGCGCAACAGCATCGAGCGCAATCATCTCGGGCTCGCTTTCGACGTTGAACTGGCGGATGCCGCCTTCCAAGGCGAGGCGCATTTCATCCGCCGTTTTACCGACGCCGGAAAAGACGATCTTATCGCCCGGCACACCCGCCGCCTTGGCGCGCAGATATTCCCCGCCAGATACAACATCCATGCCCGCACCGGCCTGCGCCAGCACCCGCAGAACCGCCTGATTGGACAAAGATTTCATCGCAAAGCACACCAGATGATCGGCAAAGCCCAAGGCATCATCGAACAGCTGAAAATGCCGCGTCAGTGTCGCGGTGGAATAGACATAGAACGGCGTGCCAACTGCGGCGGCAATCTCGGCCAGCGGCACATCCTCGGCGTAAAGCGCGCCGTTACGATAGAGAAAATGATCCAAAGCGAGGTCCTAACGGGCGAAACCGGGGCGGCTGCGTAAATACAGATACAATGGCAGACCACAACTGACACCGATCATGAAGGTCGCGGGCACGGCCAACAGGCTCAGGTAATTCTTGCGCGACACCCCTTCATAAATCGCCCAGATCGTCAGGGTGATCGCAGCGATTGTCAGATCCCAGACCAGCCCGCTGGTCGCCAGGTTGGCATGCCAGGCATCCACCATCGCCATGATGTCCCAGGTGTTCGCGTTGAACCAGCCGATGAAATAATACATCGGGTGGATCGTGCCCCAGATCGCCAGCAGCAGCCAAAGATTGCGGATCATTGCCCCACCTCCGCATTCGCACTTGGCGGTATTGGCGCGCCATCCGCCCCGCAGGCGGCAAGTGCTGTCAGCACAGCAATCAATGCGAAGTATTTCATGACAGAACCTTTCTCCAGCCAGCGATCTGCGCGCGCACCTGAGCGGGGGCCGTGCCGCCGTAACTCATCCGCGACGCGACCGAATTTTCAACCCCCAACACGTCGAACACATCCGCCCTGATCGCATCGTGAACGCCCTGCATATCCGCCAGGGTCAGATCCGGCAGATCGCAGCTTTTGGATTCCGCCAAGGCGACCAGCGACCCGGTCACATGATGCGCCTCGCGGAACGGCAGGCCGAGTTCACGCACCAGCCAATCGGCGAGATCCGTGGCGGTGGAAAATCCGCTGCTGGCTGCGGCCTTCAGATTATCGCGGTTGGCGGTCATATCGGCGACCATCCCGGTCATTGCGGCCAAGGCCAGCATCAGGCTGTCGGCGGCATCAAAGGTCTGTTCCTTATCTTCCTGCATATCCTTGGAATAGGCCAAGGGCAGACCCTTCATCACCATCGTCAGCGCCACATTGGCCCCGAAAATCCGGCCAATCTTGGCGCGGATCAGTTCTGCCGCATCGGGGTTGCGCTTTTGCGGCATGATTGATGACCCGGTGGACCATTTATCCGACATCTTCACGAACCGGAACTGCGCCGATGACCAGATCACCAGTTCTTCGGCCAACCGGCTCAGATGCATGGCGCAGATGCTGCTGGCGGCCAGAAACTCCAGCGCGAAATCGCGGTCGCTGACGGCATCCAGCGAATTGCCCATCGGTGCGTCAAAGCCCAAGGCCTGCGCCGTCATGTCGCGGTCAATCGGGAACGATGTGCCAGCAAGGGCCGCAGCCCCCAAAGGCGATTGGTTCATGCGTTTGCGCGCATCGGCGAAACGGCTGCGATCCCGCGCCAGCATTTCGACATAGGCCAACATATGGTGGCCCCAAGTCACCGGCTGGGCGGTTTGCAGATGGGTGAAACCGGGCATGACCCAATCTGCGCCCGCCTCTGCCTGACCTAACAAAGATTGCTGCAAAGCCGCCAAAGCCGCATCCGCCTGATCGCATTGATCGCGCACCCAGAGCCGGAAATCGACGGCGACCTGATCATTGCGCGACCGTGCGGTGTGCAACCGCCCTGCCGGTTCGCCGATCAGCGCGCGCAAGCGCGCTTCCACATTCATGTGGATGTCTTCAAGGGCGGTCGAGAACGGGAAATCCCCAGTTTCAATCTCTGACAATACGGTGAGAAGGCCTTCCCTGATCGCATCCGCATCTGTATCTGAAATGATGCCACAGGCGGCCAACATGGCGGCATGGGCACGCGAACCAGCGATGTCTTGCGGGGCAAGGCGGCGGTCGTATCCGATCGAGGCATTGATTGCCTCCATGATCGCGTCCGGTCCGGCGGCAAAGCGGCCGCCCCACATCGAGTTTGCGTTGTCGGTCATAAAGGAAGCGCCCATGCGAAAGTTACTGTCAGCCCTGCTTTATACGGCCCTGCTGGGTGTTGCAAACCTTGGCACAGCACAGAGCGCCGATATCGCAGACCTGCGGGAAGGCGAGATGCGCAAACTGGTGTTCCATCCTGCCCCGGTTGCGACAACGGAGGAGGCGTTCACCAGCGAAGACGGCACCGAAATGACGCTGGCCGATTTGGAAGGCCGCTATGTCGTGCTGAACTTCTGGGCGACATGGTGCGCGCCCTGCCGGGTGGAAATGCCGCATCTGTCGGCTTTGCAAAGCGACCTTGGCGGCGATGATTTCGCGGTCGTGACTGTCGCTGTCGGTCCAAACCCGCAGCCTGCGATGGAACGGTTTTTTCAAGAAATCGGCGTCGACAATCTGCCATTGCACATCGATCCGCGCCAAAGATTCGCCCGCGCCATGGGCGTGCTCGGCCTGCCGGTGACGGTGATCCTCGATCCTGATGGCATGGAAATTGCCCGGATGCAGGGCGAGGCGGATTGGTCCAGCCCCAGCGCTGTGGCGATCCTCACGGCACTGCTGGATGATCCGGCCTAGGCATGGCCTGCGGTGGACGACAACAGCACCGGGTCAATCCCGAGAAGTTTCAGCGCACCTGCCCATTTATCCTCATTCGCCAGACCAAAGATGATCCCGGCATCGGCGTCACAGGTCAGCCAGCCATTCTGCCTGATCTCATTTTCCAACTGCCCCGGCCCCCAGCCGGCATAGCCCAAAGCCAGAAACGCCTGTTGCGGCCCACGCCCGGCGGCAATGTCTTCCAGCACATCCAGCGTGGCGGTCATGCCGACGCCCTCCGCCGCCTCCAGCGTGCCCAGCCCGGATTGGTAATCACCCGAATGCAGCACAAAGCCGCGACCGGGTTCCACCGGCCCGCCGAAATGCACCGCAAGATCGGGGGCATCCGCGCCATGCGGGATCTCCATCTGATCCAGCAGATCGGGAAAGCGGATCTGGCGCTGCGGTTTGTTGATGATCACCCCCATCCCGCCGTCCTCGGAATGGGCGCAAAGATAGATGACAGCGCGCGCAAAACGCGGATCAGACATATCCGGCATCGCGATCAGCAGCTTTCCGGCAAGCGAGGTGGCGGTCAGTTCCATCCTCGTACAATGGTGGCCCCACCGATCAGGTGCAAGGCGGCACGTGTCAGTCAATCGCCCAATCGTGACTTTTCATGTCAGCCGGAATCGCCCAAATAGACCTATGCGCAAAAATCTGCTGATCACTCTGGCCCTGTCTTGCCTGCCATCCCTGAGCTTTGGTCAAGCTGTCGGTGACCTGGCTTCGGTCACCGTCCTGCCCGGCTGGCGCGAGGCCGATGGCACCCACGTCGCCGCCTTGCGGATCGATCTGGCCGAAGGCTGGAAAACCTATTGGCGCGCCCCGGGCGATACCGGTATTCCGCCCGCTTTTGCCATTGCAGGCACTGGTATTGTCGCCGTGCAACCCCATTTCCCAGTGCCCGAAGTTTATGAGACATTCGGCATGCGGTCCATCGGCTATGAAAACAGCGTGACTTTCCCGCTGCGCTTGCAAGTCGGCGATGATGGCCAGCCGGTGGGCATCAGCGGCCAGATCGAAATCGGCGTCTGTGACGAAGTCTGCATTCCCGTCACCTTGGATTTCGCCGCCTTGCTGCCGCCGGTGGGGGCCTCTGACCCTGCGATTCTGGCCGCGCTCCGCGACCGGCCGCTGACCCGGACCGAGGCGCAGGTCGGAACGGTTGCCTGCAGTGTCACGCCGATCAGTGACGGGTTGCAGCTCGCGACGACCATCACCATGGCCCCCACTGCCGCGCAGGAAACTGTCGTGATCGAGGCGGGCGATCCGCAGGTCTGGGTCTCTGAACCGCAGGTCACCCGGCAGGGCAATCAACTGACCGCCGTGGTCGATATGGTCCATGTCTCAGGCCAGCCTTTCGCGCTCGACCGGTCCGCCCTGCGCTTTACCGTGCTGGGTGACGGCACGGCTGTCGATATTCAAGGCTGCACAGCGAACTAAGCGCGCGCATCGTCAGAGTATAAATATCCCCGTCGGAGACTGCGGCGCAGCCGCATCAGGCCCGCGCACGCCGTAGCGCGAAACCCGCCATAGCGACCGCATAGATCACCACCATCATCACCAACATCGCCAGCATGAAGACCGCCAGTGCCGGGCCAAAACCACCGGCCAGAAATGGCAGTGCCGCCAGCATCGGTGCCCAAGGCGCGCCGGTCAGCACCAACGGCAGCACCAGCGCACCAAACAGGATCGCCGCAACCAGAACGCCCAGCGCCGCAGGCAGCACCATCGCCATCCGCCGCCCGCGCAAAGCCCGCCGCGCCGCCTGCATCTGCCGCGCGATATCGGCCTGCATCGCCATGATCGCAGGCACCACCAACAACACCAGAACCATCCCAAACCCCAGACCAAAGACCAACGTCACCACCGTGGGTTTCAGGAATTCCGCCTGCGTCGATCCTTCATAGAGCAGCGGCGCAAGGCCCAGCACCGTGGTCAGCGTCGTCAACAGCACAGGTCGCAGCCGGTCCACTGTGCCATCGATGATTGCGGGGACCAGCCCACGCTCTGCCGCATATTCATCCACCGTGGTCACCAGCACGATGGAATCGTTGATGATGATCCCGACCATCCCGATCAGACCCACAACGGTGAACAGGCTCATCGGGATCTGCCAGACGTAATGGCCCCAGATTGTCCCGACCAAGGCAAAGGGGATGATCGACATCACCACGATGGGCCGGGTCCAGCTGCCGAAAATCCATGCCAGCGTCAGGTAAATCCCCAAAAGCACCAGCATCAGCCCGACCGTCGCATCGCCCAGAAACTGCTGTTCCTGTTCGTTCTGGCCCGCGAGTGTCGTTTCAATCCCATAAACGCTCTGCAGTCGCGGCAGGATATCGCCCGCGATGATCTGCTGAATCTCGGTCGCGCGGGCGGCGTCATCACTGTCTAACTCGCCTGTCACCGAAATCAATTGCACGCCATTTTCGCGCCGCACGGTGGAAAAGCCGCTGCGGGTTTCGACCGTCACCACATCGGCCAGCGGCACATAGGTCCGCTCGCCAGTGCGGATCTGGATATTGTTCAGAAAATCCGCCGTCAATTCTGCCTCCGGCAATTCCACACGGATCGTGGCGGACCTCGTGCCATCAGGAAAGCTCGCCGCTTCGATCCCCGCCAAAGTATTACGCAAAACACGGCCCAGCCCGTCAATCGACAGCCCCAGCGCCTGACCTTGCGGTGTCAATTGCAACACCAGTTCTTCCTTGTCGTAAGACAGCGAATCCTCCAGCGCAGACACTTCCGCATATTGCGCAAGTTCGGTCTTCAACGCCTCGGCAGCGGCTTTCAGCGTCGTGCTGTCGGCACCGGACAATTCCACCTCGATCCCATCCGCCGCAGGCCCGGCCCCCCAGCTGCGGAAACTGACGGTTTCGGCCATCGGATGCTGGATGATGCTTTCCTGCAAGGCAGTCACGAATGCGCTGCTGGAATAGGGACGGCTGTCGGCATCGACCAGTTCGATGGTGATGGCACCCAATTGATCAGCATCCTTGTTTTCCGCCCCGGCAATGGGCCGGCCCGAATTGCCGCCAATCTCGGCAATCACGGCCAGCAGAGGGTTGATGCCATATTCGGCTTCATATTCCGCGCCCAAAGCCTCGGTCGCGCGCTGCATTTCGCGCATCATCTCCAGCGTGTCGTCGCGTGTCGCGCCGGGCAGCATGGCGAAATTCCCGCTGACCTGACTTTGTTCCGGCGAGGCAAAGAACCGCCATGACACATCGCCACGAATGACCATGGCGCAGGAGGCCGCAAGCGTGACAATCGCCAGCGCCACCACCGGATAGCGCGCCCGGATTACCAGCGCCATGAACGGCGCGAACAAGGTGAATCGGAACCAGTCAAAGCCCCGATTGACGTATTTCGACGGGCGGTCATACCAATGATCCTTCGCCGAATGCGCAATCGCATGGGACAGGTGATTGGGCAGGATCAGGAAACATTCCACAAGGCTCGCGATCAGCACGACGATCACGGTATAGGGGATATCGGCGATCAGATCACCAAAGCGCCCGCCGATCACCACCAGCCCGAAAAACGCGATGATCGTGGTGATCGTCGCCGAAAACACCGGGCTGAACATCCGCCTTGCCGCGTTTTCAGCGGCGACCGTGGGCGGTTCCTTCAACTGCCTGACCCGGAAATCCGCATGTTCGCCAACGACAATCGCGTCATCCACCACGATCCCGAGCGTGATGATCAGCGCGAAAAGCGAAATCATGTTGAACGTGATCCCTGCCACATACATCAGTGCGACTGCCGCCAGCATCGCCACCGGGATACCCGCCGCGACCCAGAACGCCGTGCGCGCGTTCAGAAAAAAGAACAACAGCGCCACGACGAGCGCGAGCCCGGTCAAGCCATTGCGCACCAGAATATCCAGCCGTCCGGTGATCTGTTCGGCGCGCGCATTGGTCAGTTGCACCGTCACACCATCCGGCAGAACCGCCTGCATTTCCGCCGCGACCCGTTCAACACTGCGCTGCAAGCCAATCGCATCGCCAGTGGCAGAGCGCTGCACCACCACCATGATCGCCGGATCGTCTCTCACAAAATAGGCACGGTCGCGGTCGATCCCTTCGACCTGCAGATTGGCCACATCGGCAATCGTCAGGGTCGATCCGTCAGGATTGGACCGCAGGGCAATCGCGCCGATCTCCTCGGCACTGCGCCGGGCGACGCCGGTGCGCACACGCGCGTTCGAGGATACATCACCGGCAGGGGCGGCGGCGGTTTCCTCGGCAATCCGCTGCGCGATATCGGCGATCCCGATATCATGTTCGATCAGCGACAAGGACGGCACCTCCACGATGATCGATGGCGCTGCGACACCTTGGACCGAAACCTGCGTCACCCCTTCGGCAAACAGCCGGATCGCGAATTCATCGGCAAAGCGGCCCAGTTGATCCACACCGACGGGGCCTGCGATCACCACATCAGTCACTCGGTCCGACCAGCCGCCGCGCCGGATGCTGGGGTCATCGGCATCTTCCGGCAGGTTGCTTGCCCCATCGACGGCGATCTGCACATCCTCGGCGGCGCGGTCCATGTCATAGCCGGGTTCAAATTCCAGCGAAATCCGCGCAGAGCCTTCGGTCGAGCGTGACGACGATCCCGTCACCCCCTCCACCGCCAGCAGCACAGGTTCCAGCACCTGCACGATGGCGGCATCCACATCCTCGGCCCCGGCACCGGACCAGCCGACATTCACCGACACGCTGTCGATGATCACATCGGGAAAGAACTGCGCCCGCATATTGGGGATCGCCAGCACACCGGCTGCCAGCATCAGCACCAAGAGCAGGTTCGCCGCTGTCTTGTGCCTTGTGAAATAGGACAGCAATCCGCCTGCCCCCGCCGTCAGCCTGTCACCCCCGGTCGCCATCAGCTGCCCATCCGGCTTTCCAGCCGTTCCACGGTCTCGGACGACACCTCATCCTGTTCCAGTTGCGCGATGATCCGTGCCTTGACCTCATCGGGCATCGGCCCGTCAGTCACATAAGCGATCAGCCGCGCGCGCCTGTCGGCATCAAGCGGGATCAATGCGGCGGTTTCTTCCACGACCACGCCGGGCCGGATCGGGCGGACCTTGATCCCGGCCCCCAACAAAGGCGAGCGTTCCATCACCACCATCGCCCCCGCCAGATCAGCGGCGGCGATGATCACGTCATCACCCTGACGGCGCAGGACATCGACGGCGACGGGCTGCAACCGTTCATCCGCATCGACGGTCAGGATCATATCATCCGACCCGACAGCGGTCGCAGGCAACAGCGCCACATTGTCCAGCATCGGTTCGGCGATACTGACGGTGACAAAATCGCCGGGGCGAAATCCCGGCGCTTTATCCAGCCGAGCGAACAATTGCCGCCCGGTCTGGCCTGCGCCAACACTGGCCCCTTCACGGGTGATCTGGCCGCTGGCAGACAGGTTCACGCCAGAGGCATCAAGCGCCACAGTGACAGGCGCGCGGGTCAACTGGCCATCTGCACCCAGCAGGCGGGCATATTGTGAGGTTGAGACGCGGAACGCGACCTCAAGCTGCGCCGGATCAATCAGCCGCGCGAAAAGCTCATTCGCGGTGACCCTTGCGCCGGGGGTGATTGTGACCTCGGTCAAGGTCCCGTCAAAGGCGGCGGTGATTTCGGTATTGGCCAGATTACGCTCTGCCTCTGCCAGATCGATCTGCGATCGCGCAAGGCGGGTTGTGGCCTGATCAATCCGCGCCTCGGCCGTCGCAATCGCCTGCCTGCGGGTCAAAACCGCCGCCCCGGCGCTGGAGGCGGTCAGTTCCGCCTCTTCCACTGCCGAGGTTGTCCCCACACCGCGCCCCTGCAAATCCAAGGCCCGCGCCAGCGCCTGTTCGCGCAAAGCCGCCTGCGCGCGGGCGGCGGTCAATTCATCCTGCCCCAGATCCAACGCGCGGCGCGCATCGCGCAATTCAGCCTCGGCATCCTGCACATCGGCACGAATCCGCGCCAATGCCGCCTCTGCCTCGACCGGGTCAATGCGGACCAGCACTTGGCCCGCAGTGACGGTGCCGCCTTCAACCAGCGCGGCATCCGCGTCCAACACCGTGCCGCCTGTGGCCGAGCGCAAATCCAAAGTGCGTTGGCTACGCAATTCGCCGAACACTACCAATTCAGGCGTCAGGCTCTGCGCTTCCAGCGTCAGCACATTGACGGTGAATTCCCGTTCATTCTGGGCAAAGCTGCGTGGTTCCTGGTTCATCCGCGCCTGAACGGCGCTAAACACCATACTGCCCGCCCAAGCCAGCAGGACCAAGGTCAGGGACAGCAGAAAAATGCCCGTCAGGCTTCTTCGCAGAAAACGCATCAAATAATCCTTATTGCCGCACGCAGGATCAGGGCGCGCGTGGCCTTCTGTCCCCTCATACGATGGAACAGATCATTTCCGTCGCAAATGTTCATCCAATCGCGGCATGATCTCGACAAAGTTACAGGGCCGGTGCCGGAAATCGAGCTGACGGCCCAGAATTTCATCCCAGGCATCGCGACAGGCCCCGGGGGAGCCGGGCAACGCAAACAGATAAGTCCCCTGCGCGACACCCGCTGTGGCACGGCTTTGCACAGCAGAGGTCCCGATTTTCTGCATGCTGACTATGGTAAAGATCGTCCCGAAAGCATCAATCTCTTTCTCATAAACATCGCGATGCGCCTCGACCGTCACATCGCGCCCAGTCAGCCCTGTGCCGCCCGTAGAGATAACCACATCGACCCCATCATCCGCACACCACGCGCGCAATTGATCCGCGATCAGGACGCGTTCATCGCGGATGATCTTGCGATCCGCCAGATGATGCCCGGCGGCGGTAATGCGATCCACCAAAGTCTGGCCGGATTTATCATCCGCCAGCGCGCGGGTATCACTGACCGTCAGCACCGCAATGCGGACGGGGATAAACTCCAGCGTTTCGTCAATCCGGCTCATTGTTTCAACCTTGCATTCAGCGCCAAAAGATCCGCCCAAGCCTCGCGCTTGGCGGCAGTGTTGCGCAAAAGGTAAGCGGGGTGAAACATCGGCAAGCAAGGCTTACCCAACACTTCGGTCCAATTGCCGCGCAGCGTGGTGATGCCCTTTTGCCCCAGCAAAGCCTGACACGGCGTATTGCCCATCAGCACGATGATCTGCGGATCGGCCAGCTGGATATGGCGTTCCAGAAAAGGCAGCATCATCGCGATTTCATCCGCATCCGGCGTGCGGTTCGACGGTGGCCGCCAGGGCATGACGTTGGTAATATAGACGGCACGGTCCTGATCGGGATGCGCGCGGCCCAGATCAATCGCGGCGAGCATCCGGTCCAACATCTGCCCTGCCTGCCCGACAAAGGGCTTGCCGGCGCGATCTTCCTCGCGCCCCGGTGCCTCGCCCACGATCATCACCCGCGCGCCGGGCTGGCCATCGGCAAAGACCGCATTGCGCGCACCGCGCTTGATCTCACATAATTCATAGGCGGCGATGGCGGTGGCCAAGGCAGGCAGATCGCTCGCGGCCTCTGCCGCCGCACGCGCGATGGCGACCGGATCTGCCTCTTGCACGACAGGCGCGGCAACCTCAGCGACAGGCGCGGCCTTCACCGGCACCGGGTCAAGCGTATAGCGGTCCACCGGCGCATCCAGAATGGCATCGGTCACGCCCAGTTCGACCTGCCATTCCAGCGCCGCGCGGTCCTGCCAATATGTGTTCTGCGAATCCATGTCGCGACATTAGGCGCAAACCATACCTTTGTGCAGGCCCTGCGGCATTGAAGCCCGGCAGCGCGCGGCCTATAACCCCGCAACGGGCTGCAAAGGATCAGGGCATGACATTCCGCGCAAAGCATCTTTTGGGGATCGAACAGCTGCATCCGCTGGAAATAACGACCCTTCTGGATCTTGCAGATACCTATGCCGACCATAACAGCCGGGGATTAGCGCATCGCGAAGTCCTCGCCGGTCTGACCCAGATCAACATGTTTTTCGAGAACTCGACCCGCACGCAGGCCAGTTTCGAACTCGCGGG
The DNA here is from genome assembly GCF_035117555.1 of Yoonia sp. 67-2. Lineage (NCBI taxonomy): Bacteria > Pseudomonadati > Pseudomonadota > Alphaproteobacteria > Rhodobacterales > Paracoccaceae > Yoonia > Yoonia sp. 67-2. Next base: position 168,085 of record NZ_JAYKPK010000008.1, on the reverse strand, counting down.
CAAGCGTCTGGGTGCCGATGTGATGAATATGGGGATGCAGGCATCCTCCATCAAAAAGGGCGAAACGCTGATCGACACGGCGCTGACGCTGAATGCGATGCGCCCTGATCTTCTCGTCGTGCGGCATCCGCAATCGGGCGCGGTGGACCTTTTGGCCCAAAAGGTCAATTGCGCCGTGCTGAACGCCGGTGACGGACGCCACGAACATCCGACCCAAGCCCTGCTGGACGCCCTGACCATCCGCCGCGCCAAGGGCCGGTTGCACCGGCTGAACATCGCGATTTGCGGCGATATCGCCCATAGCCGCGTGGCGCGGTCCAACATCATGCTCTTGGGCAAGATGGAAAACCGCATCCGCCTGATCGGACCGCCCACCTTGATGCCATCGGGCATCGGTGATTTCGGGGTCGAGGTTTACGATGACATGGTCACCGGGCTGAAAGACGTTGATGTGGTGATGATGCTGCGGCTGCAAAAGGAACGGATGGATGGTGGGTTCATCCCGTCAGAGCGGGAATATTTCCACCGATACGGCCTGGATGCAGCAAAATTATCCCACGCAAAGCCCGATGCGATTGTCATGCATCCCGGCCCGATGAATCGCGGGGTAGAGATTGATGGGACTATCGCCGACGATATCAACCGATCCGTCATCCAGAAACAGGTCGAAATGGGCGTCGCCGTGCGGATGGCCGCGATGGACCTGCTGGCGCGCAACCTGCGCGAAGCGCGGCGCGACACCAGTGTGATGGTGTAACCGGATGCTGGATATCCCCGCAAATGACCATGGCGCGCTTTACATCGTCGAACATTTCGGCCCGCCGCTGACCGGGTCAAAGGCCGGGATGATCGGCAAGATCATCGGGCAGGTCGATCTGAACCTTGATTTCGTTGATCTGATCCCGCCCGCAGGCAAGGCCGAGATGGCCCTGCCTGATCTGATCCAGCAAGGCTATGAAATGCCGCTGACGCCCGCGCAGGTCACCACCTTGCGCCGTGTGACGGGGCCAGTGGTGCTGATCATGTCGCGTGCTTTTGGCAGCAAGGCGCAGCAGATCACCCTGCCCGAGGACAGCCGCGCCGTCATGGTCCTGCGCGACGCCGCCCAGATTCAAACCTCCGAAAAACTGACCTCGGACGGGGCGGCGGGCGAGATGAATGGCCCGCAAACCGCCAAACCCCGCAAATCCGACGCAAGGATGAGCGGAATGGTCGCCACCGCCGCCCTGCTGGTGATGTTCGCGCTGGTTGCGCTGATGGTCTGGGTCGGCCAATGATATCTTGCAAAGGAAACCAGTGATGACAGCCATTTTCTTTGCCAATGCGCGGGTGATCGACCCGGTCGCACTGACCGATGCGCCGGGCGCTGTGTTGGTGGTGGACGGATTGATCCACGCCGTTTTGGGTGCGGAAGCAACGCCACCCGTTGGCGCAAAGGTCATCGACTGCGCGGGCATGTGCCTTGCCCCCGGCATCATCGACATCGGCGTGAAAGTCTCTGAACCGGGTGAGAGGCACAAGGAATCATTCCGCTCTGCCGGACGGGCCGCAGCGGCGGGCGGGGTGACAACCATCGTCACCCGTCCCGATACTGACCCCGCGATTGACACGCCCGAGAAACTCGAATTCGTCGCGCGGCGCGCGCAGCTCGACGCGCCGGTGCATGTCTTGCCGATGGCTGCGCTGACCAAGGACCGCGCGGGGCAGGAAATGACCGAAATCGGCCTGCTGAAAGACGCCGGTGCCGTCGCCTTCACCGATTGTGACCGCGTGGTCGTCAAAACCAAGGTCCTGTCACGCGCGCTGACCTATGCAAGATCACTCGACGCTTTGGTCATCGGCCATACACAAGACCCCGGCCTGTCTGAAGGCGCGGTGGTCACATCGGGCAAATTCGCCTCCTTGCGCGGCCTGCCGGGCGTGTCGCCAATGGCGGAACGCATGGCGCTTGACCGTGATATCAGCCTGCTGGAAATGACCGGCGCGCGCTATCACGTGGATCAGATCACCACGGCCCGCGCCTTGCCAGCGCTGGAACGGGCAAAACGCAATGGCGTGAAAATCACCGCTGGCGTCAGCATCCACCATTTGACGCTGAACGACATGGATGTGGCCGATTACCGCAGTTTTTTCAAACTGACACCGCCCTTGCGGGCCGAGGATGACCGGATCGCCGTGGTCCGCGCCGTCGCCGAAGGGCTGATCGACATCATCTGTTCGATGCACACACCACAGGATGAGGAAAGCAAACGCCTGCCCTTTGAAGAAGCCGCCAGCGGCGCTGTGGGCCTTGAAACCCTGCTGCCCGCCGCGATGCGGCTGTATCACGCAGGCCAGATCGACCTGCCGCGGCTGTTCCGGGCACTCTCATTGAACCCCGCGCGCTTGCTGGGTCTGGCCGCTGGCCGGATGCAGGAAGGCGCGCCTGCCGATCTGGTCCTGTTTGACCCTGATGCGCCCTTCCTGCTCGACCGGACAAAATTGCAGTCAAAATCCAAAAATACCCCCTTTGACGGCGCGCGTCTGCAGGGCAAAGTGATCGGCACATGGGTGGACGGCACCCGCATCTGGGGAGAGGCGTGATGCCCGCGATCGAAAGCAGCCTTGCCATCCTCGCGCTTTGGGGCGCTATCGGCTATCTGCTGGGGTCGATCCCCGGCGGGGTGATCATGGCGCGACTGATGGGTCTGGGCGATCTGCGCAATATCGGGTCGGGCAATATCGGCGCGACCAATGTGCTGCGCACCGGCAACAAAAAAGCCGCCGCCCTGACGCTGATCTTTGACGCAGGCAAAGGCGCTGTCGCCGTGCTCGCCGCGCGGCATTATGCGGGTGAAGACGCGGTGCAGCTCGCCGCGCTGATGGCCTTTGTCGGCCATTGTTTCCCGGTCTGGCTGGGGTTCAAGGGCGGCAAAGGTGTGGCGACCTATCTGGGCATCCTGCTGGCGCTGGTCTGGCCCATGGGCCTTGCCGCCTGCGCGATCTGGCTTGCCACCGCCGTGATCACGCGGTTTTCATCGCTCGCAGCACTGGTCGCCGCAGGGGTCCTGCCCATCGTGATGGTCGCGACCGGCTTTGCGCAAACCGCCGTGCTTGCCGTCCTGCTCGCCCTGCTGATCTATGCCCGCCATTGGGGCAATATTCAGCGCCTGCGCGCTGGGACAGAAGGCAAGATCGGGGCGAAATAGAAGCAAACCTTCCCCGCGGGGAAGAAACCGGGCATCTTCCCCGCGGGGAAGGTTGCCTCGCTTTGTGCAAAATACTCCCGCGCGGAGCGCCTCCGTCGCGCAAAGCGCGGCGGAGTTAATAGCTGTAGGCCTGATAAATCCGGTCCAGATCACCATCCCAATCGCCGTGATAATGATCCAGCAATTCATCCGCCGGGGTCTTGCCGGTTTCGACCGTTTCTTTCAGCGCATTCAGAAAATGCGTCTCATCCGGCACCAGCCCGCCAGCACCGGGCAGGGCGCGGGCGCGCAACCCAGCCTCAGATATCGCGACGACTTCGCGGGCCAGATCATGCATATTGATCCCGTCGACCTGCGCCTGCAATCCATCCACAGATGCCGCCACACGCAGGGCGTCGCGCTGTTCCGCCGTCCAGTTCTTGCACAGGTCCCAAGCCGCATCCAAAGCGGTCTGATCATACATCAGCCCGGTCCAGAACGCGGGCAGCGCGCAGAGCCTGCGCCAAGGCCCGCCATCGGCACCGCGCATTTCGATATATTGCTTCATCCGCGCCTCTGGGAAGACCGTGGTCAGGTGATCCGCCCAGTCCGACATCAGCGGCTTTTCACCCGGCAGGGCCGGCAATTCACCGCGCAGGAAATCGCGGAACGACATGCCCAAAGCGTCGATATATTTCCCGTCGCGATAGACGAAATACATCGGCACATCGAGAACCCATTGCACCCAAGCCTCAAACCCGAATCCTTCCTCGAAAATAAATTGCACCATGCCGGTGCGTGCGGGATCAAGATCACGCCAGATTCGGGCGCGCCATGATTTATGTCCGTTCACCTTGCCTTCAAAGAATGGAGAATTTGCAAACAATGCGGTCGCTACCGGTTGCAACGCCACGCCGACGCGCATTTTCTGGACCATATCCGCCTCGGACCCGAAATCGAGGTTGACCTGCACCGTGCAGGTCCGGCGCATCATCGCGGTGCCCATCGTGCCCACGGATTGCATATAGCTGTCCATCAGCTTGTAGCGCCCCTTGGGCATCAGCGGCACCTGATCATGGGTCCAGACCGGGGCCGCGCCAAGGCCGATAAACCCAACGCCGATGTCGTCAGACACGGCTTTCACCTCGGCCAGATGGCTGTTCACCTCATCACAGGTCTGGTGGATCGTTTCCAGCGGCGCACCGGATAGTTCCAGCGCGCCACCCGGTTCCAGACTGACATTGGCGCCCTGTTTGGTCAGGCCGATGATTTTGCCGTCTTCCTCGACCCGGTCCCAGCCGAAACGGCTATGCAACGCCTCCAGCACCGATTTGATCGACCGCTCACCTTCATATTGCAGCGGCAGCAACGTATCTTTGCAATAGCCAAACTTTTCATGCTCGGTGCCGATGCGCCATTGATCCTTGGGCTTGGAGCCTTTGGACAACAGTTCCGCCAATTGGTCGTGATGTTCGATCGGGCCAGCGCCGGTTTGGGGGATGGACATCGGGAAGGCTCCGTTCAATGGATCAAAGTATTATCGCTGACCTGCACCTTTGCATCTGTCAATGCAAGACGGGACGCGCCCGCGACCAGATAATCACCTGCGCATCGGGTGTGCGTTCCAGCACATCCAGCACCGCGGCGGTCCTGATGCCGGGCAAGGCGGCAAAGACATCAAACAGATCATCCGCCCCTGCCGCATTGATCGGAATGGCGATGCGCTGGCCGCCGACACCTGACAGAATCCAGCTTGGGTCAGGGTGGCTGGTCGGGTCCAGCGTCAGCTGCGTCAGATCGTCCACATCCATGATCCCGCCATCCAGCGGTCCAAAATAGGCCAGCCTGCGTTCGCGCACCTGCACGACGCCGGGGCCATCACCATCACTGGCAAAGCGCGCCCGCTGCACCGCGGCAGCACCCCAGCCGAGCCCGATGGCGATGACGACATAGCCGAGCCAGATGGTCATGCCCGCCGCATTCAGCGCCCACCAGAGGCCGAAAATGGCGACGGCACCTGCTGCCATCACCTCGCGCCAGCGCCAGAGAAAGGCGCGCGCCTCCGGGCGGAAGAAATCAGCCATGCACCACCTGCGGGTTCTCGAAGATCGCGATGCCAAAGGACCCGATACGCGCGAAACCAATCGCCTCATAGGCTTTCGCAGCATGAACAGTTGCAGCGAACAGGACCGCCTCGCTCACCCCAGCCGTACGCGCCTGCGCCAGATGCAGCGCCACCGCCCGCCGCGCCAGACCGCGTGCGCGCTGGTCGGGCGGCGTATAGACGCCGCCGATCTGCACGGCGTCAGGTAAAGTCGCGTTGAACCCGGTCATCGCCACAGGCTGATCACCCTGATACAGCACCCGGTGGCTGTCCGCCGCGCTATAGCTGTCGATTTCCTTGATCGCGGTTGTGTCCACGGCGTCACCCTGCATATGCATCGTCTCTCGCAGATAGGCACGCCGCCAGCCCAGCACCAGATCACGCGGCGCATCTGACAGCGGGCGCAAGGTAAAGCCGGTGACATCCGGCATGATCAGGTCATTCAGCGCCAGACGATACAGCGGTTCGGTGGTGACATGGCCCGCAGCCGCGGTCATGCCCAAAGCGTGGCGCAGCGCGTCAACCTGACCGGCATCGCCCAGCAGCCCGATGAGTGCGTGGCCTTTGAGCACGGCCTGCGCCGCCTCCCAAGGGCCAGTCGGGCAATGCGGGAAGATCATGCCTTCTTCGCTGATCGCCAGCGCGTCGGTGATCACATCGCCTTCTTTGCGCAGCCAGATTGTCAGTGCGCGTGGATGCCCGCCGTTCATGCCGTGGCGGCGCAGGTTAGCCATCGAAAACATCGCTGTCGTGATATGCTGGCGCAGGAACGCCTCGATCGCGGGCTGGTCCGCCGCTGTGGCAAGGATCATCCCCAATCCCCTAGACGATCTTGCCACAGGGTCAGCGCCGCGACCGCCGCCGTATCGGCGCGCAGGATTCGCGGGCCAAGGCTGACCGCATGGGCAAAGGGCAAGGCCTGCAGTCGTGTGCGTTCACTGGCTGAAAACCCACCCTCAGGCCCGATCAGAACAGCCCAAGGGCCGGGCAGATCGGGCAGGCCTACGGCTGCGCCGATTTCAGCTTCGTCGCAGAACATCAGCTGTCTGCCTTCGGGCCAATCGGCCAGCACCCTGTCTAGCTTTACGAGATCATCGACTGGCGGGACAAAGGTGCCGCCACATTGCTCTGCCGCCTCAATCGCATGGGCTTGTAGCTTGTCCTGCCTGATGCGGTTGGCGGCTTGGGTATAGTCGGTCTGCACCGGGATGATCCGGGCGGCCCCCAGTTCTACCGCTTTTTCGACGATAAAGGCTGTGCGTTCCTTGCGGATCGGCGCAAAGACCAGCCACAGGTCGGGCGGCAATTGCAGGTCGCGTGTCCGGGTCTGGCAGAGCAATATGCCACCCCTGTTGCCCGCCTTTTCCACGACGGCATCCCATTCACCATCGCGGCTGTTGATCAGGGAGATCACGTCACCCGCCCCCAGCCGCATGACCCCAAAGAGGTAATGCGCCTGATCACGGTTCAGCGGAACCGATTGCCCTACCCCCAAGGGGTGATCTACATAAAGCCGGACCTTGGATGCCATGAAGCGGACCATATGACCCAAAACAGCCAGATGCCAGAGCCTGCGGGCACAGTCGCAGACGCAGTTGCAGGAAACTGGGTGGACCGGTTTGCGCCTATGCCGATCCGCCCCTATCTGCGGCTGTCGCGCGCGGACCGGCCTATTGGCACATGGCTTCTCTACCTGCCTTGCCTGTGGGCTTTGGCGCTGGCGGTGCTGACCACCGGCACCTTCACCCCTTTCGCAATCTGGATCATCGCAGGCTGCGGGATCGGCGCGTTCCTGATGCGCGGTGCGGGCTGCACATGGAACGACATCACCGACCGCGACATCGACGGTTCGGTCGCGCGGACAAGGTCGCGCCCGATTCCATCGGGGCAGGTCAGCGTCAAAGGCGCGCTGATCTGGATGATCGCACAAGCCTTGGTGGCCTTCCTGATCCTGATCACTTTTCCACCCTTCGCCATCGGGCTGGGCATCCTTGCCCTGCTGCCGGTCGCGATCTACCCTTTTGCGAAACGGTTCACATGGTGGCCACAAGTGTTCCTTGGCCTTGCGTTCAACTGGGGCGCTTTGCTGGCCTGGGCCGCCTATACCGGCAGCATCGGGCTTGCGCCGATATTCCTGTATCTGGCGGGCATCGTCTGGACATTATTCTATGACACAATCTACGCCTATCAGGATGCCGAGGATGACGCCCTGATCGGCGTCAAATCCACCGCACGGCTGTTTGGCGATCACGCGCGCTGGTGGCTGCGGCTGTTCCTGACGCTGACGGTGATTCTGTTCGGCGCTTCTGTGGTCTTTGCCACCTATGACCGCTCGATCCTGTCGCTGCTCATCGCCTTGGGTGGGCCTTGGGCGATGGGCTGGCACATGACCTGGCAATTGCAGCGGTTTGACGCCGATGACAATGACCGTTTAATCCAGATATTCCGGTCTAATCGCGACGCAGGGCTGATCCCCCTGCCGTTTTTTGCCGTCGCTTTCATGCTTTGATTGATCCTGCCCGCCGCAGGGCCTATGCACTCCGGGACACAAGAAACGGATATAAATGCGCCTCTCTGCCATCTTCATTCGCGTTGTTGCTTTTGGCTTTGCCGCCGCTGGCTCTGTCGGCGCCGCGCAACTGACCGTCGCCACGGTCGAGGATCGGTCGGTTGAAGCCGTGCAAGAAAGCCTTGTCGCAAACGGCCATGACTGGGCCGCCGTGCTAGGCGACGGGTTGCAGGTGATCCTTGAAGGCACCGCACCGTCCGAGGCTGTCCGGTTCCGCGCCGTCTCTGCCGCAGGCGGGGTCGTCGATGCCAGCCGGGTGATCGACAATATGGCGGTGGTGGATCAGGCCGACTTTACCGCGCCCGAATTCAAGATCGAGATTTTGCGCAATGACAGCGGCGTGTCACTGATCGGGCTGATCCCGGCCAGCACCGACCGCGAACAGCTGGCCCGCCAGATCACCCGGATCGCCGATGGCCAGAATGTCACCGATCTGCTGGAAAGCGGCGATTACCCGACGCCTGCCAATTGGCGCGCGGCGGTGGATTTCGCGCTTGATGCGCTGGAGCTGCTGCCACGGTCCAAGATTTCGGTCACCGCCGAACGGGTCACCGTCAGCGGCATTTCCGACTCGGCTGTCGAAAAACGCCGGTTGGAAGCCGCGCTGACCCGGATCCGGCCAGAAGGCCTGCGCCTTGCGCTGGACATCAGCGCGCCGCGTCCCGTGATCTCGCCCTTCACCGCGCGGTTCATTCTGGACGATGACGGCGCGCGGTTCGATGCCTGCGCAGTCGACACGCCCGAGGCGCGCGATCAGATCCTGACCGCTGCGACATCCGCCGGTCTGGAAGGCCGGGTAAATTGCACGCTGGCACTCGGTGCACCATCGCAGGATTGGGGGCAGGCCGTCGCGCTGACGATTGAGGCGCTGAACGATCTGGGCGGCGGAACGGTGACGATTGCCGATACCGATATCGTGGTCGCCGCCCAGCCCGGCACCCCGCAAAGCGATTTCGACGATGTGATCGGCACATTGCAGAACGCCCTGCCAGACGTGTTCGCCCTCAACGCCGAACTGCCCGCATTGCCTGATCCCCGCGCCGATGGGCCGCCGCGGTTTACCGCCACGCTCAGCCCCGAAGGATTGGTGCAGGTGCGCGGGCGGGTGCCTGATGATATGACGAATATGGTGATCGAAAACTTTGCCACTGCAAAATTCGGGCAGGCCAACATCACGATGGGCACGCGTGTGATCGAAGGTCTGCCCACCGGCTGGTCGGTGCGGGTTCTGGCCGGGATCGAGGCTTTGTCGGAATTGTCCAACGGCTCGGTCACCGTTGAGCCCGATAGCATTGTGGTCCGGGGCGAGACCGGCGATGAAAATGCCGCCGGTGAAATCTCGCGCCTGTTGATCGAAAAACTGGGACAGGCTGCGGATTTCGACCTTGACGTCACCTATATCGAAGAGCTTGATCCGGTTGCCGGTCTGCCGACGCCGGAGCAATGTATCGCCCAGATCATCACCGTGACCGAAGGCCGCAAGATCACCTTTGACCCCGGCTCGGCCAGTATCACCGCCGCCGCCCAGCCGGTGATCGACGATATCGCCGAAGTCCTGCGCCTGTGCGGCGATCTGCAGATCCGCGTGGCCGGTTACACCGACAGTCAGGGCCGCGAAGAAATGAACCTGCGCCTGTCGCAGGACCGTGCCGATGCGGTCCTGACCGCCCTGCGCAGTCGCCGCGTGCCTGTGTCAACCTTCGAGGCGGTGGGTTACGGTATCGCCGATCCGATTGCCGATAATGACACCGAAGAAGGCCGCGAAGCGAACCGCCGCATCGAATTCAGCCTGATCCTGCCGGAACAGGACGCCGAGGAAACCGACGAAACTGCGACCGAAGAGCTTGAAACCGAGGACGAAACCCCGCAAGACAATGCTGACGCTCCGCAAGAGGGCTAGGCAAAGGCAAGACCTTGAACAGAACCGAATTCATCATTGCCACGGCGGTCATCCTTTTCGTGGCCTTCACGCTGGGCTGGTTTGCCAGTTGGCTGATCAACCGTTTCACACGGGTGACCACCTCTGAAATCGGCGAATTGGACAAGATGGCCCAAGCCTTGCACGAGGCCGAAGAAACCCGCGATCAGGCGATTACCTATCTGCAACAGCGCGAGGCCGAGATGACCAACCAGCTGTCCCAGACCGAGGCCGAATTGCGCGCCGCAATGGACGGCCTGCGCGAGGCGCGGCGCGAGGCCGAGGAATTGCGCGGCTATATCGAACGCCAGCACGCAGGTTAAGGCAGATGCCCACCACGCTCATCGTTCTGGCGCACCCGGAGCCGCAATCCTTCAACGCCCAATGGGCGCGGGCCAGTGCAGCGGCCAGCACCGCATTAGGCCATGAGGTGATCTGGTCCGACCTTTACGCGATGGGCTTCGACCCGGCCGAACGGGCGGCACATTACGATCCTTCTGCCGATCTGCCTTTTGACCCGCTCAAGGCACAAGCGCAGGCCGCCGCAACCGGATTGCCCGCTGATATCGCCGCCGAGGTCGATAAATTGCGCCGCGCCGACCGGATCATCTTTCACTTTCCGCTCTGGTGGTTTTCACCACCTGCGATGTTGAAAGGCTGGTGCGACCGCGCCCTGCCCCATGGCGCGCTGCATACAACGGCAGAGCGGTTCGACACCGGCATGCTGGCGGGCAAGAAAGCACTGCTTTGCGTGACCACCGGATCAAGCGCCGCCGAAAGCGCGCATAACGGCAAGGAAGGCGATGTCGGCCTGCTGCTTTGGCCTTTGGCCTACACGTTGCGCTATGTCGGGCTGAGTGTGTTGCAGCCAATCTGCGTCCATGGCGTGCATGGCTATCATCGCGGCGACGGGGCCGTGGCGCTGGGTGACAGGTTGCAGACAGCTCTGGCCGGGCAAGCCGATCTGATCGCCGGTTTCGACACCCTGCCCGAGATCGCGTTCAACGCCGACAGCGATTTCGACGCACGGGGCCGGTTGTTTGCCGACAAACCCAGCCACACACCCTTCATCCGCCACAAACCGTAGGCCGGGGTTCACCCCGGCGCACTTGCCATCGCCAGCCACCGCCCCCAGTATCGCGCCAAACCCAGCCAAGGTCCGCCGATGTATATCCCACCACATTTCGCACAAACCGACCCCGGCGCGATTGCGGCGATCCTTGAGGATGCCCCGCTCGCCTGTATCGTCGCCCAAACCAGCGCCGGGCTGATCGCCAACCACCTGCCGCTGCTTGCCACCCCCAAGGGTTGTCTGATCGGCCATGTCGCTTTGGCCAATGACATGCACCGCCTGATCGCCGAAAATCAGGAGGTGCTAGCGATCTTCCGGCGCGACGATGCCTATGTGTCGCCCAATTACTATCCGACCAAGCAGGACCACCACCGCCATGTGCCGACGTGGAATTATGAGGTTGTTCATGTCACGGGCCAGATCACATTCCAGCACGACACCCATGCCAAACGCGCCGCAGTCGGGTTGCTGACCCGCCATCACGAACGGCGGCGGCATGGGTCGGAGGCATGGCGCATGGCCGACGCGCCCGCCGATTACATGGAGCAGATGCTGGACGGCATCGTCGCCCTGCGCATCACAGTGACCAAGGTGCTGGCGAAATCAAAGCTTAGCCAGAACCGGGAACCGCGCGACTATGACGGCACGGTCAAAGGGCTCGCCGCAGCAGGACATCACGCCCTGGCAGAGCGGATGAAAGCCAAACCGTAGGGCGGGGTTCACCCCGCCTTGCGCCGCTTCATGTGTCGGGGTGAACCCCGACCTACGGCGGTGACAATCTCGATGATTGAGATGTGTCGCCGCGCCTGAAATCCGATTGACTTGTCACGTGAGGTTTACAGTGGGGAATGAAGACTCAGATCGCCCGATGGATAGAAGATCTCTTTGCCGCCATGTCATTCTGTCCGGCTGCTCTGGCGGGGGTAAAACGACACTTTTAACTGAATTGGACCGTCGCGGTTTTGATACCGTCGCAGAGCCGGGCCGAAGGATCGTCGCGCAAGAAATGTTTGGCAACGGTAAAGCTCTGCCTTGGATCGATCTTGAAGCATTCGCGCTGCGGGCGATCGACATGGCCAACACTGACCGGGAAATTAACGCTGCTGCAAAAGACTGGGTTTTCTTTGACCGCGGACTTGTCGATGCGGCTGTTGCCCTGGAGCATGCCACAGGCATTAAAATATCCGAAACGCTCAGCGGCCGGGCGCGATTTCATCGACAGGTTTTTCTGACGCCGCCCTGGCCTGAAATTTTCCGAAACGACGCTGAACGTCGCCATACCCTGGACGAAGCAGTCGCTGAATATCATCGGCTGCACGCGGCATTCGCCGCACTTGGCTATGACATTCTCGTCCTGCCAAAGACCGATGTGGCAAAACGGGCAGATTTCGTTCTGAAGTCTCTGCCTTCATATCCTCTTTGATTTAGTATGTGCTCTTGGCGCAGGCAGCCGCACACATGCGCTGTGGCTTTGTTGATCACCGTAGGGCGGGGTTTACCCCGCCACTGTCTGCCAAGTCGGGGTGAACCCCGACCTACCGCGGTGCCGCCGCCCGCCTCAACCGGTCGTTGATCGCCCGCCCCAGACCATGATCCGGGATCGGCGCGACGGCGATCTTCTGCGCGCCCATCGCGTCCAGCTGGTGCAGGCAGTCGAACAGACGCGCCGCCGCCTCGGTCAGGTCACCGCTGGGCGACAGGTTCAGATCCGCGGCCATCGCGCCAATGCCCAACATCACCTCGCCCGGTTTGACCTCTGTCACGTTCAGCCGAACCTGCCCCTGTGGCGCGTAATGTGACAGCAATTGCCCCGGCGATACGGGTGCTTCGGGGTTCTCTGCGGTGGCCAAGGCCTGGCCTAGACAATCCGCAATCGCCTCTGCCGGGATACCGCCGGCACGCAACAATGTGGGCGTGCCAAGGCAGGACACAATCGTCGATTCCACCCCCACGCGACAAGGCCCGCCATCGACCAAAGCGTCGATCCGGTCGCCCAAACCATCGCGCACATGGGCGGCCGTCGTCGGGCTGATCCGGCCAGAGGGGTTCGCGGACGGCGCGGCCACCGGCCCACCGAAAGCCGCCAATAACCCCGCCGCCACCGGATGATCCGGCACCCGCACCGCCACGCTGTCCAGCCCTGCCGTCACCAACCGTGATATCCCCGCATCCGCGCGCAACGGCAGCACCAGCGTCAGCGCGCCGGACCAGAAAGCCGCAGCCAGACGCTGCGCATCAGCGTTGAAATCGCAGATCGTCATCGCCGCCGCCAGATCACCCAGATGCACGATCAGCGGGTTGAAACTCGGGCGGCCTTTGGCGGCGAAAATACCTGCGACAGCACGATCATTGCGCGCATCGGCCCCAAGACCATAGACTGTCTCTGTCGGAAACGACACCAACCCACCCTGCGCCAGTATTTCAGCGGCGCGGGCCAACCCGGATTGATCCGGTTTCAGAAGAAGAGGCGTCTGCATGGTCATGACGTGGCGTTCAAGTTGAAGGGTGACGCGGTCTTGCTAACCTTGCCATTAAGCGACCTGCATAGCCATGACATCATTCATTGCCAAGCAGCCTATTATGCGGAGTTTTTCAAATGCCATACCGTGCCCCTGTCAGCGATTTTCAATTCCTGCTGGATCATGTCGTCGGGTTCAGCGACGTCGCAGCGACTGACCTTTTTGCCGAGGCCACCCCCGACATGACCAGCGCGATCCTGACCGAGGCCGCGAAAATGTGCGAAGATATCCTCGCCCCGTTGAACCATGTCGGTGACAAAAACCCCGCGCATCTGGAAAACGGCATCGTGCGCACAGCGCCCGGTTTTGCCGAAGGCTATCGCGCGATTGCCGATGGTGGCTGGATCGGGATGTCGGCGCGGGCGGAAAACGGCGGGCTGGGCCTGCCGATGACGCTGACCACCACGGTGAATGAAATGATGTCTGCCGCCTGTCTGGCGCTGCAACTGAACCCGCTGATGAGCCAAGGCCAGATCGAGGCGTTGGAGCATCACGCCTCCGATGCGATCAAATCCGTCTATCTGCCGAAACTGATCGCCGGTGACTGGTCCGGCACGATGAACCTGACCGAGCCGCAGGCGGGGTCCGATGTCGGTGCATTGCGGACCAAGGCCGAACCGAATGGTGACGGGTCTTACGCGATCACCGGGCAGAAGATCTATATCTCTTGGGCCGATAACGACTTCACAGAAAACGTCTGCCATCTGGTGCTGGCCCGCCTGTCCGATGGCAAACCCGGCACCAAGGGGATCAGCCTGTTCATGGTCCCCAAGATCATTCCCGATGCCGATGGCAATCTGGGTGAAAAGAATGACCTGCGGGTCGTCAGTCTGGAACATAAGATGGGTCTGCATGGATCGCCCACCGCAGTCATGGAATATTCCGGTGCCAAAGGCTGGCTTGTCGGGCCGGAACATGGCGGCATGGCGGCGATGTTTACGATGATGAACAATGCCCGTCTTGGGGTTGGCGTCCAAGGGATCGGCGCGGCAGAACGCGCACTGCAACATGCGCTCGCCTATGCGCAGGATCGCAAGCAGGGCCGAGCGGAAGGCACCGGGGCCATCATCGAACACGCCGATGTGCGCCGGATGCTGACGACAATGCGCGCTGATATCTATGCTGCCCGCGCGATTGCGCTGATGAATGCCGTTGCCATTGATATGGCGACTGCCACCAGCGATGCGACATGGAATGCCCGCGCCGCCTTTCTGACGCCGATCACCAAGGCCTTTGGCACCGATGTCGGGGTCGAGGCGACGAATACCGGCGTGCAGGTCCATGGTGGCATGGGCTTTATCGAAGAAACCGGTGCCGCCCAATTCGTCCGCGACGTGCGTGTCAGCACGATCTACGAAGGCACCAATGGCATTCAGGCGATGGACCTTGTCGCGCGCAAGCTGATGGATGGCGGCGATGCGGCGTTCCGGCTACTCGACGATATCGTGCGGGGCGCAGAGGCGGCGAAAGCCACCCATCCCGATCTGGCCAATGCCGTCTGGGAAGCGGCAGAGACCTTGCGAGAAACCACCGAATGGCTGGTCAGCCAGCAGGACCTGAACGACCGCTTCGCCGGGGCCGTGCCTTATCTGCGCGCCTTCGCGCGGGTCTTGGGTGGGCATGTCCATCTGGCCAGTGCTGTGGCGGGCGATGCCGGGCATCTGCGACTTGCGACCTTCTATATCAAGCGGATGTTGCCGGAACATGCCGCCCTATTGGCCCATACCCGCGAGGGGGCGGCCGATCTGGTGGCGATCACCGCCGAAGATCTGGCAGCGGCCTGATGCCGGATGGTGTTGCGGGGATCAGGTATCCCTACCCCGACCCGCCCGAAGCCGGACAGGCGATAAAGGTGGCGGAGGGCATCCTGTGGATGCGCCTGCCGCTGCCGATGGCGCTCGACCATGTGAATGTTTATGCGCTGGATGACGGCGATGGCTGGACCATCGTAGACACCGGCTTTGCCAGCACAAAGACCAAGGCGATCTGGCAGGACCTGCTGGACGGCCCACTGGCTGGCAAACCCGTCAGCCGGGTGATCGTGACCCATCACCACCCCGATCATGTCGGGCTGGCGGGCTGGTTCGTCGCCCAAGGGGCAGAACTGCATATGCCGCGCACCGGTTGGCTGATGGCGCGGATGCTGGTGCTCGATGTGCAGGAAAGACCCGCACCCGAAACGATCCGGTTTTACGAACGCGCGGGCATGGACGCGGACGAACTGGCGCGCCGCAAGGCGGAACGGCCTTTCAATTTTGCAGATTGCGTGGAGCCTTTGCCCTTGGGCTTTCACCGTCTGCAGGATGGCCAGACGATCCAGATCGGTGGGCGGACATGGGATATCCGCATGGGAAATGGCCACGCGCCGGAACATGCGACCTTCTGGTCGCGGGATGATGCGGTGATCCTTGGCGGTGACCAACTCCTGCCCTCTATCAGTGCCAATCTGGGCGTCTACCCGACCGAACCGGAGGCTGACCCAGTCGGCGAGTGGATGGCGAGTTGTCAGCGCTTTCAACCCTTCGCGCGCGACGACCAATTGGTTCTTGGCGGCCATAAACTGCCGTTCCGGGGCCTGCCGCTCCGCCTGACGCAGATGATCGACAACCATCACAACGCGCTGGACCGGCTGGTCGCGCATCTGGCCGAACCGCGCGCAGCGGGTGAATGTTTCGCGCCGCTGTTCAAGCGCAGCATCGGCCCCGCCGAATATGGGCTGGCACTGGTCGAGGCTGTCGCCCACCTCAACCATCTGCACCAGACTGGCCGCGCCAGCCGGGCTGTCCGTGAAGACGGCGCCTATGTGTTCAGTGCCGCGCCATAATCCGGGTATGCAGGCGTTTCAGAATCCGGCTCGCCGTGGTTTCACATAGCGCCGGGATCACAGCATGGATCAAGGCCGCGAGTGACGCGACACCCAGCCAGAAGGCAAACCCGAAAGCAAAGCGCATATGCGCGAAATAGGATTCGTTCACGCTGGCAGGATGGTCCAGAAAGACCGTTGTGAACAGATTGCTGCGGGTGGTGTTTGGGGATGTCTCGAACATGGAAACCTCTGTTGGTGATGTTTTTCTGACACTAGCGCGAACCCAGTCAAACCCGGTCCCAAATTTCACTGCCATTTGTGGCAGCATTGGGATATTATCCACCACATGACACATATATTAGACGAAACAGACCGCCGTATCCTCACCATCCTGCAAAAAGACGCCAGCCTGTCCGTCGATGACATCAGCGCCGCCGTGCATCTGTCGCGCAACGCCTGCTGGCGGCGGATCAAGGCGCTGGAACAGGAGGGGATCATCACCGGCCGCGTCGCCCTGCTCGACCCTGCCAAGGTCGGCTTACCACTGATGGTGATGGTGCTGATCCGCACCAATGCGCATGACCGCAACTGGATGGACCAGTTTCAGGCCGCGCTGCGCAGCCTGCCGGAAGTCGTCGGCGCCTATCGCATGACCGGCGAGCTGGATTATGTGCTGCGGGTGCGGGTGGCGGATGTGCCCGCCTATGACGCCTTTTACAAACGGCTGATCGCGCGGATCTCGGTCAGCGATATCTCGGCCAGCTTCGTGATGGAAGAGATCAAGGAAACAAACGCCCTGCCTTTATAGCCGGGATCGGCAAACAACCTCTGATTGTGTTTGGCCTGTTTACGTGCAGGTTACTCTGACGCAGTATTCACGGTGAATCAGCGGCAGCATGAAGCGGAAAACCAATGGCCCTGCTCAAAAGCACGAAACCCACACCAGACAGCGGTCACGCCAATGCCTTTGAACCCTCGCCTTTGTCGCTGCGCCTGTTCACGGTCGACAAGGTTGACATGAAAGGATCGGATTATCCCGATCCTTATCGCGGCGGGCGGTGGAAAATCCTGATTGTCGGGTCAGATCAGCAATATCTGGAAATGGCCAATGGCACCTATTTTTCGACCGGCAATCACCCGGTCGAGACGCTGGTGCCGATGTATCACATGGAACAGGCCGGTTTTGGTTTCGATGTGGCGACCTTGTCCGGCAATCCGGTCAAATTCGAACATTGGGCAATGCCGTCGAAAGATGCGGCGATCAATGGGCTCTATCAGCGGCATCTTGGCAGTTTCGACCAGCCCTTGACCCTTGATCAGGTGGTCGCGGAAAGGCTTGGCCCCGACAGTGATTACATCGGCGTTTTCATTCCGGGCGGACATGGCGCCTTGATGGGCTTGCCCGACAGCCCGGCGATGAAGGCGGTGCTGCAATGGGCGGCGGACCAGGACAAATTCGCGATCTCGCTCTGCCACGGCCCGGCGGCGTTTCTAGCCTTGGGGCCGGACAACCCGTTTCGTGGCAAGAAGATCTGCGCCTTTTCCGATTTCGTCGATGCCCATACGCCGCGCATCGGCTATATGCCGGGCAAGCTGACGTGGAAATTCGGTGAAAAACTGACCGCGCAAGGATTTACCATCACCAACAGGCTGACGACCGGGGCTGTCTGCAAGGATGGCAGGATGCTGACCGGCGACAGCCCTTTGGCCAGTAACGCCTTGGGCCAGATGGTGGGTCGGGAATTGCTGCAATATGTCGGCGGCCTCGCAAACTGACAGAATGCGGGCGCGGCCTTACCCGCGCAAAGGCCGCTGCCCTGACAGCAAATCGGCATTATCGGCGTAAATTTTGGTGATCCGCTCGATCAGCCGCCGGATCGGGGCGCGATGGCGGTCATCGCCATGCATGACCAGATATTGCTGCTCGGTCAGATCCTCGATCACCGGCCCGGCGCGGGACAGCGACGGATCGCAATCGCCGATCATACACGGCATGACCCCGATCCCCGCCCCGGCGCGCACCAGATCATGCACCGTCGCCACGGTGCTGGCCATCGCAGCGATCACGTGATCCTGCCGGTGCAGCCACACCCCGGCGGGATGTTTCGCATGCACCGGATCCAGCGCCACCCAACCAAGCTGCGCGGGATTCGGCACGCTCCAGCTATGATAAGGCGCAAACCGCAAGGTCCCCAGTTTGAGCGAGGCGATATTCCCCGCCTCCGCCGCCCGGTTGCGGATGCCGAGATCAATTTCACGATGCGCGATATCCAGCACCGTCTCGGTCGTCACAAAATGCAGCCGAAACCCATCGGACTGGCGGCTGAGAAGATTGTATTTATCGGCCAGAAACGTCGCCGTCGCGGTCCCTGCGGACAGGCGGATCAGCGGTGTGGCGGCCTGCGCGAACAAGACCTCCTGCACCGGCACGGCGGCGGCCTGCATCAGCTTGACCCGCTCAAACAGCGCCTGGCCCGCGAGCGTCAGGCTATATCCGGTCTGTGCGCGGTTGAACAAAATCTGACCGGCACGCTGTTCCAGCGCCAGAATGCGGCGGCCCACGGTTGGCGGGCTGATGCCGATCACACGGGCAGCGGCGCTGAGCCCGCCACCTTCGGCGACATGGAAGAAAACTTCCAGATCATCCCAGCCAAGTCTTTCACTGCTGAACGACATACTTCACTATCCATGCTTTATTCGCGGCTTTTCGCAAACCATCTTTTCACTGTTGAATAGATGGAGAGACAGATGCAACCCCTGATCCGCCCGCTGCCCCGGCAGGACCTGACCGAAGGCGAATTTTATGCTTTGGGCGACACGACCCTGCGCAACCGCATCAGGGCCGCGCTGCGGTGCTTTGGCTGGCCGTGGCGGAAACAGCGGGCAAGCCAAAAGATTGACCAGATGTGACCACCTGACCGCGTGACAGCCCTGCGCAAATCGGCTAAACGGGGCGCAAATCAGACTTTCAAGGAGCCGAGAATGGCCGATCATGAGCCCGGTAAAATGGACATCACCGAACAGGAAAAAACCTTTAATGGGTTTATCAGCATGTCGACCAAAGGGGCGATCATTGTCATCGCCTTGCTGATTTTCCTCGCCCTTATCGGCGCCTAACGGGTCGCTGTGGAACGTCGTTTATTCCTGATCGGCCTGCCGCTGACCCTTGCCGGCTGCGCCGCGCAAGAAGTCTGGGCGCCCGAGGATGTCGTAGCGCGGTCGATCTTCCGCGATCCGGACAGCAGCTATCTGACGCTGTTCACGATGAAAAACAACGGCTCTGGCAATGGCGCGCATACGGCGCTTTTGATCAATGCCAGCCAAAGGGTGATCTTCGATCCCGCCGGGTCCTTCGTCCAGACCCGGATGCCAGAACGCAATGATGTTTTGTTCGGGGTCACCCCGGAACTGGAACAATTCTATATCAGCTATCATGCCCGCGTGACCTATCACGTCGTCGCGCAAAAGGTTGCCGTCGCCCCTGAAGTGGCGGAACAGGCCCTGAACCTCGCGCTGGCCAATGGCCCCGTGCCGCAGGCCTTTTGCGCGCGCGCCACATCGCGGCTGTTGCGGCAATTGCCGGGCTTTGAAGGGATTCGGCAATCTTGGGGTCCCAACAACGTGGCAGATGATTTCGCGAAATTGCCGGGCGTCGAAACCCGCGAATATCGCGAAGACGATCCCGACGATAAATCCATCGCTGCCGTAAGGATCGAAGCCGCACTCGCCGCTAGAGAGCAGTAAAGACCCACAAAGCCAGATAAAGCGTGCTGATCCCCGCCACGATCCCCCAGATCGCGCTGCGCGTCCAGATGCCGACGCCTACTGTCACAAAAGCCGCCAGCAAGCGCGCGGGGTCTGGCACGCCGCCAGTCGCGGCAGGCCATAGCACCAAAGGTGCCACCATCCCGGGTAACACCGCCACCGGCGTGAAGCGCAGCAGTTTCAGCACGATGGGCGGCATCGGGCGGTCGCCGATCAGCCCCAGAAACGAAAACCGGATCAGGAAGGTCCCCACACCCAAAAGCGCGATGATCAGCCAGATTTCAGCATTGCTATAGCTCATGCCTTGCGCCTTTCCATCCAAGTCTCGACCAGCGCGCCGGTTACCATCGCCGCGCAGGCCGCGATCAGCAGGCCGATGCCGGACGGCAACCCGACCAAGGCGAGTGCGACAATGACCGACACCGCCGCAGCCGCGACATGGGCCGATGATTTCAGCATCGGCGACACCATCGCCAGAAACATAATCGGCACGATGAAATCCAACGCCCAGGACTCAGGGATCGCCGAGCCTGCAAAAATCCCCACCAGCGTCATTGCGCACCACAATGGTGCGATGGCCGAGGCGACCCCAAAGAAATATGCAGCCCGGTCCGTGACGCTCATCTCCGGGCGGGCCTCGTATCGCGTGACCGACAGGATATAGGATTGATCAAAATTCAGATAGGCGACCAGCGCGCGCTTCCACAAAGGGGCCGGGCCCAGATAGGGCACCAGCGCCGCGGAATACATCGCCATGCGCAGATTGACCGCCAGCGCCGCGAGCAGAACAAAGGCGATCCCTGCGTTTTCAAGCATCATCTGCACCGCCGCGAATTGCGAGGCCCCGGCGATGACCAGCACCGAAAAGCCCATCGCCTGCGCCACGCTCAACCCGGCATCGGTGGCCACAACGCCGAACACTGTCGCGAAGGGCACGACCATCAGGATGAACGGGCTGCCGTCACGGAGCCCTTCCCAATAGGCGGATGTTGCGGGTGCTTTGACGGTGGAACTTGTCATGTCTTTGGCCTAGCTTATGCGCTGTCGCGACAGGCTTAACCGCGCAGGTAAGGAATGACAATTGGCACGACTTGACGATCTTTCATCCTATCTGCTGGCCCCTGATCCGGCGGCGCATCGCCTGACGCGGGCGGTGACGGGCACCGATCAGAACGGGCAAAAGGTCGATCTGCGCGTGGTCGAAGAACGCCCGCTGACGATCTATCTGAACGCGCAAGAAATCGTCACCGCGATGACGATCGGTGATTACCCGCAATATCTGGCCCTTGGGTTCTTGCGCAATCAGGGGATGCTGCGCGATGACGACCAGATCACTGGCGTGGATTATGACGAAGAGATTGAAACAATCGTCGTGCGCACCGCATCGAAAACCACCTATGAAGACAAGCTGCGCAAGAAAACCCGCACCAGCGGCTGCGCTGTCGGTACTGTCTTCGGCGATATGATGGAAGGGCTGGCCGGCGTCACCTTGCCCGACACCGCGCTGCGGACCTCCGACCTTTACGCATTGGCCGCCACGATCAACCGCACCCCGTCGCTTTATCTGGAGGCGGGCGCGATCCACGGCACTGTCCTGTGCCAAGGGGCGACACCGCTGGTCTATATGGAGGATGTCGGCCGCCACAATGCCGTCGACAAAATCGCGGGCTGGATGCTGCATCACGATGTCCCTGCCGCAGACAAACTCCTCTACACCACCGGCAGGCTGACCTCCGAAATGGTGATCAAGACCGCGCTGATGGGCATCCCCTGCCTCGCCTCACGCTCGGGCTTTACCGCCTGGGGCGTGGAAATCGCGCAACAGGTCGGGCTGACCCTGATCGGCCGCATGAAGGGCCAACGTTTCGTCTGCCTCGCGGGCGAACACCGCCTGATCCGCGACGCCGACCCGGCCCTGATCGCCGATGAACCGGCCCGCGCCGGGCGAAAGGCCAAAACATGATCCTTCCCGCTTCTTATTTCTCCAAATACTCCCGCCGGAGGCTCCCAAACCATCCGCGCCCACAGGTGGCGAAATGAACGCGCCCCTCGGCGTGATCCTCGCCGGTGGCCTCGCAACCCGGATGGGCGGCGGCGATAAAGGCCTGCTGCCCTTGGGCGACAGCACAATTCTGGGCCATGTCATCGACAGGTTCAGCCCACAGGTCGCCGGTCTTGCGCTGAATGCCAATGGCGATGCCGCGCGCTTTGCCGCGCTGCACCTGCCGGTGATCCCTGACACGCTGACAGGCTTCGCCGGTCCTTTGGCTGGCGTGCTCGCAGGCCTCGACTGGGCCGCGACCCAAGGGGCCGGCCATATCGTCACTGCCGCCGCCGACACGCCGTTTTTGCCCTGCGATCTGGTGCCCCGATTGCAACTGGCAGGCGGTGATCTAGGGTTGGCGCTGGCGGCAAGCCCCGGCGGACGGCAACCGACCTTTGGCCTTTGGCCTGTCGCGCTGCGCGATGATCTGCGCGTGGCTTTGCAAGAGGGCCTGCGCAAAGTCGTCCTCTGGACCGACCAGCATGGCGCAGGCACGGCGGAATTTCCCGATGACGCCGCCTTCTTCAACGTCAACACGCCCGATGATCTGGCCCGCGCGCAGGCGATGCTATGAGGGTTTATGGCATCGTGGGTTACAAGAACGCGGGCAAGACCGGGTTGATGGAACGGCTGGTGACCGAGATTGCCGGGCGAGGCTTTACCGTCTCGACCCTGAAACACGCACATCACAGTTTCGATGTCGATCATCCCGGCAAGGATTCCTATCGCCACCGTCAGGCCGGTGCGCAGCAGGTCCTGCTCGCTTCGCGCGACCGCTGGGCGCTGATGACGGAATTGCGCGGCGCGGATGAACCACCCTTGGCCGATCTTCTGGCACAACTTGACCCGGTCGATCTGGTGCTGGTCGAAGGCTATAAACGCGACACCCATCCCAAGGTCGAGGCGTTTCGCGCAGTGACCGGCAATCCGCTGATTGCCAAGGATGACCCGACCGTGCGTGCCGTGGCGAGCGACACGGCGCTGACGCTTGACCGCCCGGTGTTTGACCTGAACGACACCAGCGCCATCGCGGATTTCATTCTGGCAGAGGTCGGATTGTGATGTTCGATACGATCCTGATCGCGGATTGGTCGGGCGGGAACGACCGGGGGGCGACCCCCAAAAAAGACGCCATCTGGACCGGCGTGGCGCGCGCTGGCATGGCGGAAGAGCCGGTCTATCACCGCAACCGGCAGGTTGCCGAAAGCTGGATCACGGAATTCTTGGAGGCAGAGCACGCCGCAGGACGCCGCGTGCTGGCCGGGTTCGATTTCGCCTTTGGCTATCCCGCTGGCTTCGGGCAGGTCCTGACCGGATCGGATGATCCTTTCGCGATCTGGGATTGGTTCGCCGCACGGGTGCAGGACAGCGCAGCTGCCAATAACCGCTTTGATCTGGCAGGGCAGATCAACGCCATGTTTCCCGGCACGGGGCCGTTCTGGGGCAACGGATTGCCCAACCGCGATATCGACAATCTGCCGCGCAAAGGCTTGGCCCGTCAAAATCATGGCATGGCCGAAAAACGCAGCGCCGAACAAAGCGCCAAAGGCGCTTTTCCGGTCTGGCAACTCTCCGGCGCGGGCGCTGTCGGGTCGCAGGTCATCATGGGCCTGCCCACACTCGCCCGATTGCGGCAGCATTTCGGCGCTAATGTGGCGGTCTGGCCATTTGAACCGCTGACACCACCGATTGCTCTGGTCGAGGTATGGCCCTCGCTGATCAGCAGAACCATCGCCGCCACTTGCCCGCCCGGCAAGATCAAGGATGCCCATCAGGTCGAAGTGCTGGCGCGCGCGCTCTCGGCGCTTGCCCCCACTGATCTGCGCCTGATGCTTGATGTCCCGCCAACGTCCGAAGGATCGATCCTCGGCCTGCATCATGTCGCATTGCTCGAACAAGCCGCCAGCGCACCACAATTGCGCAATGATTGTTTCGCCCTACCACAAGGCGTGCAATGGACGCCGGTCGCCGATGCCCTTGCGCATCTGCGCCAGCATCTCACTTGCGTGGCCGGGGTGGAAACCCAGCCACTTGGCACCGCACCGGGCCGCTATCTGGCGCAGGATGTCACCGCTTTGCGCGCCCATCCCCCCGCCCCGAATGCTGCTGTGGATGGCTATGGCTTTGCCGGTCCGGCAGAGATCGGGCATCACAGCCTGCCCTTGGTCCAAGGGCGCGCTGCGGCGGGCCAGCCTTTTGCCGGAACTGTGCCAGCGGGCCATGCGATCCGCATCCTGACAGGTGCCAACCTGCCCGAAGGCGTTGATACGGTCATCATGCAGGAAGATGTGCAGGCGACAGACAGCGCGATCACCTTTCAAGGCCCGCTCAAACGCGGGGCCAATGCCCGCGCGGCGGGTGAGGATATGACCCAAGGCCAGATCATCGCCCACAAAGGCCGCAAGATCACCGCCGCCGATTTGGGCATGTTCGCGGCCACCGGCATCGGGCAGGTGCAGGTCCATCGCCAGCTGCGTGTCGGCATCCTGTCCACCGGCGATGAATTGCGTGACCCCGGCATGCAGGCCGACGTGGGCCAGATCTATGACGCCAATCGCCCGATGCTGGCGGCGCTGGTGCAGCAATGGGGCTACCGCGTCGTCGATCTGGGCCGCGCGCCGGATGAGCGCGAGACATTGCGGGCGATGCTGGATCAGGGGGCGGCGGACTGCGATGCGATCCTGACCTCTGGCGGTGCCTCCGCCGGGGATGAGGATCATATGTCCGCCTTGCTAGCCGATACTGGGTCCTTCGCGCTCTGGCGGGTCGCGATGAAACCGGGACGGCCCTTGGCGATGGGGCTGTGGCAAGGCGCGCCGGTGCTCGGCCTGCCCGGCAATCCGGTCGCGGCGATGGTCTGCGCGCTGGTCTTTGCGCATCCGGCCCTCACCCTGCTGGCAGGTGGCGACCCGGTTGAACCGGAAGGCTATCTGCTGCCCGCCGCCTTCAGCAAAACAAAAAAAGCCGGGCGGCGTGAATATCTGCGCGCGCGAATCCGGGACGGCCGGGCAGAGGTTTTTGCGTCAGAAGGGTCCGGGCGGGTGTCCGGGCTGTCCTGGGCCGAAGGGCTGGTCGTGCTGGGGGACAGCGCCATGCAGATCAGCCCCGGTGATCCGGTGACCTTCATCCCCTTTGGCAGCTTCATGTGATGCAGATCACCACCGGCATTCCCGCAGAGAACCGTGCCGAAGTGGCAGCGCTTTACTGGGAAGCCTTTGGTGAAAAGCTGGGTTTTGTGATGGGGCCAAAATATCGGGCGCTGGTCTATATCACGCAGGTGCTGCAAGCCGATCACGGGATCTGCGCGCATGATGATGACGGACGGTTGCTGGGCGTCGTCGGGTTCAAGACGCCGCATGGCGCGCTGGTCGATGGCAGTTTCACCGATCTGCGCCGGGTTTACGGCTGGGCCGGTGCCGCCCTGCGCACCGCGCTGATGGCGGCATTGATCCGCGACACGGATAATGTGCGTTTCCTGATCGACGGCATCTTTGTCGCGCCCGAGGTGCGGGGCTGCGGTGTCGGCACCGCCTTGCTCAACGCGGTCGTGGCCGAGGCAAAGAGGCGTGGCTACCGGCAGGTCCGGCTGGATGTGATCGACACCAATCCCCGCGCCCGCGCACTTTACCTGCACGAAGGTTTCGTGGAATTGCAGACGCAGAAGATGGGCCTGTGGCGGCATATCTTTGGCTTTAACGCCTGCACCACGATGGTGCGCGACGTCTAGCCCGATCCGATCAGCGCGCCAGCGGCAAAGACCAGCGCGCCGCCCAGCACCACCTGAAAGATCGCCCGCACCCAAGGGGTCTGCATATATTTATGCTGAATCCAGGTGATCGCCCAAAGTTCGACAAAGACCACGATCAGCGCGACAGTGGTCGCGGTCCAGAAATCCGTGATCAGATAGGGCAAGGCATGGCCCAACCCGCCCAGCGTCGTCATCACCCCTGCGGCCAGACCGCGTTTGAACGGGGAGCCTCGCCCGGAGATTTTGCCATCGTCAGACGCCGCCTCGGTAAAGCCCATCGAGATGCCCGCGCCGACCGAAGCGGCCAGGCCCACCAGAAAGGTCGTCCATGTGTCCTGCGTCGCAAAGGCCACCGCGAAAATCGGCGCGAGCGTGGACACCGACCCGTCCATCAACCCCGCCAGCCCCGGCTGCACCCAGGTCAGGACGAATTGCCGATAGGCGGCAGCAGCCTCGCTGGTTTTTACGTCATCGCCCAGATGGGCGGCGGCCAGCGCGCTGGCCTTGTCGGCATGTCCCGCCTCTGCCGCAGCCAGATCGCCCAGCAATTTGCGGGTGCTGGCATCTCGGGTCTGGCTGGCGGCCAGTTCATAAAACCGTTGCGCATCGCGTTCCATCTGCGCGGCCTCGTCCCTAATCCGGTCAAGGCTCAGGTTTTCAACCAGCCAGACCGGGCGGCGGGCATAAAACCCGGCCACATGCTCGCGCCGGATCAGGGGAATCACCTCACCGAACCGCGCGCGATGCAGGTCGATCAACCGACGCCGGTGGTCGTTTTCTTCCGCCGCCATGCCATCGAACACAGCGGCAGAGGCCGGAAATTCGCCACGCAGCTTTTCGGCATAGGACCGGTAGATCCGTCCATCATCTTCTTCGGACGAGATGGCGAGCGCCAGAATATCCTGTTCCGACAGGTCCTTGAACCGGCGACGGTTGGCAAAGCCCGGAATCATATTGCGACCTTTCCTGTTTTAGAATGATTCTAAAATAGACCTCTTTGCGTCTCTGGCAAGAGGAATAACTGAACCGTTTAGTTCATTTTCATACTTGCAATATGAACTGAACGGTATAGTTTGATTTCATGATCAACAGTGGATGACCCCCATGACCCGCCTTATCCTCACTTGTACCGCATTGACACTTGCCCTTTCCGGCCCCGCTGCGGCCTTTTCCTTCAGCCTGCCGCTGCTGACCTATCCCGCGCCATCCACACCTGACGTGACGCAATCTTGCGTCAGCGTGACGGAACAGGTGGTTGAAACCTGCACCGCCCCTGCCAAGTAAGACGGGGTGCAGGGCCGCTGCCGTCCGTCTGGCGTTATCGCCTTGCCCGAAGTGAACCGATCAGTTTATGATCGCATCCAAGGGGAGACGCAGATGCCAGATGGAACGGTACAGCCAAAAAAAGGGCGCAAATTCGATCAGGTCCTTGACGGCGCGCGGCAGGTTTTCATGTCCGATGGGTTCGAAGGTGCGTCGGTTGACGATATCGCCCGTGCGGCGGGTGTGTCAAAAGCCACGCTTTACAGCTATTTCCCGGACAAGAAGTTCCTTTTCATGCAGGTCGCCAAGACCGCCTGTCAGCGGCAGACTCAGCATGCGATCGAGACGATCAACATCAACGCCCCCGCCCGGCAGGTCCTGCGCACCATCGCGAGCGAGATGGTGGACTTCATCACCTCCGAATTCGGCACGCGGGTGTTTCGGATCTGCGTCGGCGAAAGCGAACGTTTCCCCGAACTCGCGCGGGAATTCTACGAATGCGGGCCGATGCTGATCCGCGAACGGATGGCGGATTTCTTTCATCTAGCGATGGAACGCGGCGAATTGCAGATCGACGATGTCGCGCTGGCCGCCGACCAGTTTCATGAACTTTGCAAGGCAGACCTGTTTTCGCGGATGGTGTTCAGCATGGCCAAGACGTTTACCCGCGTAGAAAAAGACCGCACCATTGACGGCGCGGTCGAGATGTTCATGGCCCGCTACGGCGTGAAACCCTAATCGAGGCGGCGGGCTTCCAGATGGTTGCCCTGGCCTTTCTTGACCTCGAACCGGCCTGATTTGACCAAAAGATCGCTGAGCTTGGCACTGCCATAGGTGCGCGGGTCGAAATCAGGCGCAGCACGGGTGATATATTGGCCGATCTGGCCCAGCGAATACCATTCGCCTTCGGGGTCGATGCTTTCCATCGCCTTGATCACCAACGGGATCGCCGCTGATGGCGCTTGCCGTGTGGCGGTCGCCGTGGCGGGCACCGGCTTGGCCGGTCCGCCGATATTGGGCTGATCCTTGTCCTGATCCACAAGATTTTCGATCAGGATGAACCGGTTGCAGACATTGCGCAGGCTGACCGGCGCCTTGCCTTCGCCGATGCCGATCACGACAACCCCGTTTTCGCGCAACCTGTTGGCCAAAGCGGTGAAATCACTGTCAGAGCTGACCAGCACGAAACCGTCAAACCGGCCCGTATGCAGGATATCCATCGCATCGATCACCAGCCCGATATCGCTGGCATTCTTGCCACGTGTATTGGCGGTTTCCTGATTGGCGACCAGCCCCAGTTCCACGACTTCCTTTTTCCAGCCGCCCAAGGCAGGGCTGGACCAATCGCCATAGACCCGGCGCAGCGCCGGTTCACCATAGGTCGTGACCTCACGCAGGATGGGTGCGGCATATTTTGCAGGAATATTATCCGCGTCGATCAACACGGCCAATAACATACGATCCTTGGCCATGTTCGCCCCTCTCGTCGCTTAAGGCTTAAAATTCGACGACAGCGCGGATGCTTTCGCCCGCATGCATCAGATCGAAACCTTTGTTGATATCTTCCAGCTTCAGCTTGTGAGTGATCATTGGATCAATCTCGATCTTGCCCTGCATATACCAATCGACGATTTTCGGCACATCGGTCCGGCCCCGAGCGCCGCCAAAGGCCGTGCCGCGCCAAGAGCGCCCGGTGACCAGCTGGAATGGCCGGGTTGAGATTTCAGCCCCCGCAGGTGCAACCCCGATGATGATGCTTTCGCCCCAGCCTTTATGCGCGGATTCAAGTGCCGTGCGCATCACATTGACATTGCCGGTGGCGTCGAATGTGTAATCCGCGCCGCCCTTGGTCAGTTCCACGAGGTGCGCGACCAGATCGCCGCTGACCTTTTTCGGATTCACGAAATCAGTCATGCCGAACCGCGTCGCCATCTCATATTTGCTATCGTTCAGATCAACGCCAACGATCTGATCCGCCCCGGCCAGACGCAGGCCTTGAATGACGTTCAGACCGATCCCGCCCAGACCAAAGACAATCGCGCGGCTGCCGATTTCCACCTTGGCGGTGTTAATGACAGCGCCGATGCCCGTGGTGACACCGCAACCGATATAGCAGATCTTGTCGAATGGCGCGTCCTTGCGGACCTTGGCCAGCGCGATTTCGGGCAGGACAGTATGGTTGGCAAAGGTCGAACAGCCCATGTAATGCAGGATCGGCGTGCCATCGAGCATGGAAAACCGGCTGGTGCCGTCCGGCATCACGCCCGCCCCTTGGGTCGTGCGGATCTTCTGGCAGAGGTTGGTTTTCGGGTTCAGACAATATTCGCATTCACGGCATTCGGGTGTGTAAAGCGGGATCACGTGATCGCCGGGCACCAGCGATGTGACGCCCTCGCCGACCTCAATCACCACACCGGCACCCTCATGGCCCAGAATCGCGGGAAACGCGCCTTCGGGATCATCGCCGGAGCGGGTGAATTCATCGGTATGGCACAGGCCGGTCGCCTTGATCTCGACCAGCACCTCGCCCGCGCGGGGACCGTCGAGATTGACTTCCATCACTTCCAGCGGCTTGCCCGCTGCCATTGCCACTGCTGCCCGTGTGCGCATCCTGATGTCTCCTGTTGGTTTGCATCTTTGATCTGCGAAAAGCGCAGCAAGTTCAACCTTGGTCTTGCCAAAGCCCCCCGCAGCAGCGCAAATATACGCATGCGACATTTGATCCCATTCCTGCTGCTTGCCGCCTGCGCCGTGCCCGATAATGATCCGGCACCTGCACCCACGCTGCCCGACACCTGCAATGTGTCGCGCCACATCGGGTTGATCGGTCAGCCTGCAACCGCGCTGGAACGGGTGCTGATCATGGATCAGGTCCGGGTGATCCGGCCCGACGACATGGTGACGATGGATTTCCGCGCCGAACGGATCAATTTCTACATCAGTGACGGTGAAGTGATCAGCGATATCCGCTGCGGCTGATGGCTTGATTTTCGCGCCTTTTCGCGCGACCCTTGTCCATGAGCATTCAACCCCCACAGTTTCACGCCCCGCCACAAGTCGCCTTTCACCGCACCGAACTGGGCCTGATCCTTGGCCTTTACGGGCGGATGGTCGCCGCTGGCGAATGGCGCGATTACGGCATCTCTAATCTGCGCGAGACGGCGGTCTTTGCGATCTTCCGGCGCACAGCGGAAAACCCGCTCTACCGGATCGAAAAACATCCCAAATTGCGGCTGCGCCAAGGACAATATGTCGTGATCGGCATGGATGGTCAGGTGCTCAAACGTGGCAATGACCTGCGGGCCGTGTTGCAGGTGCTGGAACGCAAACTGATCCGGCTGGTCGAGAAATAGTATACCTGACTAAAAAAGTCGGATTGACAAATTCAACCTGAAACCTGATTGTGGTGACACGTCCAGCCAGCCAGCCCCGTGCAGGCAAGCAAGAGCGCCCGCATGAAAGGTCCTTGGCAGATGAATATCCAGACGCAGATCAAACCCCAGCAAACCACCCCCGCGCATGATGCCGCACAGCTGACCGCCGGTGGCGATCAGGCGCATATCGTGCTGAATGATCAGGTCTATACCCTGCGCATCACCCGCGCGGGCAAGCTGATCCTGACGAAATGAGCCTGCATCACCGCGAAATCGCGGGCGATCCCACCGCATCCCTGCACCAGCTAGATGATCTGAACGCCTGCTGCGTGATCTATCTGCGGCTCTGGTGTGATGGCCCCGAAGGGCGCGCCGCCGTGCGCCGGGACCTGAGCAATGGATTGGGTCCCCGCCGCGCCAGCACCGCGATCGAGGCATTCGATACCGTGATCACCCTTTTGTCCCAGCACCACCGGCGCAAACTGATGCGCCATGCTGTCGATTGCCCTTGCCTCGGCGCGGATGAGGCCACTTTCGCGCAATTCGTGACGACTGCCGCCACGGGCGAACGGGAAGAGGCGCTGTGGATGGCGATGCTGCTGGTGCGCCCTGATATGGCGATGCATCTGACGGCGGCGGCCAGCGCCTTTGGCCTGCGGATAGCACAAATGCTGGCGTCACGCATCCCGCCGGTTCTGCATTAAATCCGGCGGCGGGCAGTGACCGGCCCGCCGTCCTGCGCGGCGATGCGCAGAGTGGCCGCCTCCAGCGGTTCATAGGCGGTGGCCATGTGATGCGCATTGGCGTGAATCAGCGTCGCCTCATCCACCATCATCGCGACATGGCCGCGCCAAAAGATCAGATCGCCGCGCCGCGCTGTCCCGGTGAAATCCGCGCCAAGGCCCTCGCATTGCAGATCGCTATCAGCAGGGCTGGGAATGCCGCAGGCGGTCAAGGCGGCGGCGACCAGCCCGGAACAATCGATCCCCCGCGTGGAATTGCCGCCCCACAGATAGGGGACGCCGAAATGCAATTGCGCGACGGTCGCGGGGTCAGTGAAAGGCCGGTCCAGCGGGCGCAGATGTTTTTTGGGGATGAAGCCAAGCGTCGTTTCAAAGAATTTCGCCCGCTCATCCAGCACACTCACACGCGCGCCGAACGGCAGGCACATCACATCGGGGGATTTGATATCCTCTGCCAGATAGGCATGGGTCGCCGCCGTGCCGACCATATGTGTGACGTCCCGGACCGGGCCAAGGCGGTCTGACGCAACATAGCCGACATAGCCATCCGCCGCCTGCACGAAGGACCAATTGTCGCGATCTTCAAAAACCGTGACAATCGCCCCCAACAGCAATTGCCGGTCGCGCGCGCCACCCGGTTCCGCGCAGAGATCACTGACCGGACAGGTCAGCATCATCAGCGCACCGGCCAGATAGCGCTCTGCGGGCACTTTCCCGGCCAGATGCAAGGCCGCGACACGCCCATTCGCCGGGGTCAGGCGGCGGTCTGTCACAGCTTCAGCAGCTTTGGCAAAGCGGCCAGCAAAGCCCGCGCGCCCATGCCGACGCCACCTTTGGGGCGGGACGGCGCGGCACTCGGTTGCCAGCCGTAGATATCGAAATGCACATAGGGGCTTTGCACGAAGCGGCGCAGGAACAAGGCCGCGGTGATGCAACCGGCCAAGCCCCCGCCCGGCGCATTGTCCAGATCGGCAATGCCGGGTTCGATCATCGCCTCATAAGGCTCATGAAACGGCATCCGCCAAACCGGGTCGGCCACCAGACGCGCGGCATCGGCAATCGCCGTAGCATGATCATCGTGATCGGTGAAATACGGCGCAAGGTCCGGCCCAACGGCAACCCGTGCGGCCCCGGTCAATGTCGCCATGGAAATCACCAGATCAGGCTTTTCCTCATCCGCCAGCGCCAAAGCATCGGCCAGCACCAACCGCCCTTCGGCATCGGTATTGTTGATCTCGACCGTCAGCCCCTTGCGCGAGTGCAGAATATCCTGCGGCCGGAACGCATTGCCCGCGATGCTGTTTTCCACCGCCGGGATCAGCACGCGCAGGCGCAACGGCAGGCCCAGCGCCATGATCATCTGTGCCAAGCCCAGCACAGTGGCCGCCCCGCCCATATCCTTTTTCATCAAACCCATCGACGCACCGGGTTTGATATTCAGCCCGCCGGTGTCAAAACACACGCCCTTGCCGACCAGCGTCAGTTGCGGGCCATTGTTCCCCCAGCGCATATCGATCAGCCGCGGCGCACGCGGGCTGGCGCGGCCCACGGCATGGATCAGCGGGAAATTGGCATCCAGCAGATCCTCGCCCGTGGTCACGCTGATCGTGGCATGCTGCGCCTCGGCCAGATCGCGCGCGGCTTGTTCCAACTCCTCCGGCCCCATGTCGGATGCGGGGATATTGATCAGATCACGCGTCAACGCCTCTGCCTGTGCGATAATCTCAATCCGCGCCGCATCAATGCCATCCGGCGCGACCAGCGCCGCAATCGGATCGGCAGGCTTGCGATAGCGGTCAAAACTATAGCCTGCCAACAGCCAGGCAAGTGCCGCCTCTTCCAGCGCAGCGCCGGTCAGGCCCGAAGCGATCTGATAATCCCCTTTCGGCAATTGCCGCGCCACCGCGCCCAGATGGAACCGGCCACGGGCACGGGTCTGTTCTGTGCCATAGCCGACCAAAACCTGCGCGATGCCACCCTGCGCATCGGGCACAACCAGCATTTGCCCCAAAGCGCCGGTAAAACCTTGGGTTGCGGCCCATGTCTGGCCCATGTCGGACAAATCGGCCACCGCGGCCTCTGCGCGATCTTTTTCGACGATATGCACCGGGATGGCGGCAACATTGGGACCAGCAAAGGCAAGCGACATAGGTTATCCTGACAAATCAATTCCACCGCCAGACTAACCCGCCACAGCAGCGCCGCAAGGGGCAGTTCGGTCGCTAGTGACGGCGGAACGTCCAGATCTCCGCCACCGCACAGTCAAAGGCGCGTTCCAAACGCCCGATGGTGGCCGCCAGCGCCACGCGGTCGCGCGATTGCAGACAAGACGTCACGTGACCCGCCGCACAGGCCAGCCCGGTCAGCCCGATCTGACTTGCCACCAGCCCGATCCGCCGGGCCGCTTTCTGACAAGGTGCCGGGCAGTCCGCGGCGCCCCCCTGCTGCAGTACATTCAGCCAATCGGCCATGTTTTCAAGGATACGGCACAGCATCTCCTCTGCCTCCACCGCGGATCTGTCGGCAAAGGCGCGCGCCAGGACATGATGGTCAAACTGCAGTTTGTCGTGACATCGCAGGATGATCACGTCACAATTGGCGGGGCGGTAGAACGTATAAAGAGGGTTTGAATGATCCATGCCGCCGGTTTACGCCGCCAGGGTTCCCAGAAGGTTGACGCGATTGTAAAAAATCGCTCGAAATTCTGGAAAATGCGACGTATCCCGTGCCAACAGCGCAAGGACTGACGAATGCATAATGCCCGCCCGCTTCCGGCCTATCTGGTTGACCGTTACAAGACGTGGAAATCCACTGTTTTTGAAGAGAACAGGACGATCTACGACGATCTGGCCACCAATGGCCAAAGGCCCCGGATCATGGTCGTGTCCTGTTGCGACAGCCGGTTGCATGTCTCATCCATCTTCGGGGCGGATGTGGGCGAATTGTTCATCCACCGCAATATCGCCAATCTGATCCCCGAATATGAACCCGACGGGCGGCATCACGGCACTTCGGCCGCGGTGGAATATGCGGTGCGCGCGCTGAAGGTCGAACATCTGATCGTGCTCGGTCATTCCGGCTGCGGTGGGATCGAAGGCTGTTACAATATGTGCGCGGGCCATGCGCCGGAACTGGAAGAACAGACCAGCTTTATCGGCCGCTGGCTCGACATCATCCGCCCGGGGTTCGAGACTTTGCCCGAGGGCGATGATGCCAGCCGCAAAACCGCGCTGGAAAAGGCCGCGATCCTGATTTCGCTGCGCAATCTGATGACCTTCCCTTTCGTGCGCAGCGCGGTCAAGGACGGCAGCATCAGCCTGCATGGCTTGTGGAAAAATATCGGCGACGGGAGCCTTGAACATTACGACCCGGCAACACAGCTCTTCGTGAATGTCTAAAGGCCCGCGATGAGTGAAATCCTGTCTCTTGCCGGGGCGAATCTGATCTCGCCTATTATCCTCAGCTTTGCCTTGGGGCTGCTCGCGGCTTTGGCGCGGTCCGATCTGACCATCCCCGAGGCGGTTGCCAAAGGCATGTCGATCTATCTGCTGTTCGCCATCGGTTTCAAAGGTGGCGTCGCGGTCAGCGCCCATGGGATTGATCAGACATTGATCCTGTCGCTGATCGCGGGGCTGGTTTTGTCCTTCGCCCTGCCCTTGCTGGCCTTTGCCTTGCTGCGGGTGATGACAGGCCTGTCGCGGGTGGATGCGGCGGCAGTCGCGGCCCATTATGGATCGATCAGCATCGTGACCTTTGTCGCGGCAACATCTGTGCTGCAAGGCCGGATGATCGCGTCCGAAGGTTACATGGTCGCCGTCGCCGCCGTGATGGAGGCCCCTGCGATCCTGTCTGCGCTCTGGCTGGTCGCGCGGGGCGGTGGCGGGGCGCGGATGGAACCGGGTCTGATCCGCGAATTGCTGCTCAACGGCTCCATCGTGCTGCTGGTCGGGGCGTTCTTCATCGGCGCGCTAACCGGCGCACCGGGCATGGCAGAAATCAGCGCCTTTATCGAGGCACCGTTCAAAGGCGTGCTCTGCCTGTTCCTGCTCGACATGGGCCTGATCGCCGGGCGCGGGCTGCGGCAGTCAAAAGGCTCGCTCAGCCTTGGCGCTGTCGGCTTTGCCATCGCGATGCCTTTGGTCAGCGCGATAATCGGGCTTGGGGTCGGCATGCTGATCGGCCTGTCGCTGGGTGGCATTGTGCTGATGATGGTGCTCGCAGCCTCCGCCAGCTATATCGCCGTGCCCGCCGCGATGCGCGTCGCCTTGCCAGAGGCGAACCCGGCTGTCTATCTGACCCTGTCGCTGGGCGTGACCTTCCCGTTCAACCTGACCTTGGGCATTCCGATCTACCTCGCCATCGCCCAGACCGTGACAGGAGGCTAAAATGCAGACCCATATCGCCAAACGCGTCGAAATCGTGATCGAAGCCCCTTTGGAACGCCGCCTGACCGATGCGCTGACCGCGGCGGGCGTCACCGGCTATACCGTGCTGCCGGTCTTGGGCGGGTCCGGCCGGTCCGGCCCCTGGTCGCGCGACGGGCAGGTCGGTCGTGCCGGCATGGTCAGCGTGGTCTGCCTGATCAAACCGGAACGGCTGGACGCTCTGCTCGACAGCATCTTTGCAGTGGTACAAAAACATATCGGCGTGGTCAGCGTGACCGATGCGCAGGTGCTGCGGGCGGAACGCTTCTGACCCCATCGTCCGAGTATAAATATCCCCGCCGGAGGCCTAAAAGTTTTTAGGCTCGACCTCGCCCCCACCCATCCGATTGCATTTCGCGCAAGCGGCTGGCCGTGCGTTCAAATTCAAACGTGCCTTCGCCTTCCAGATACAACATTTCCGGGCTGGCGGCGGCAGAGCAGATCAGCCGCACCTTCGCCTCGTAAAGCGAATCAATCAGCGTGACAAAGCGTTTCGCCTCGTTGAAATTGCTGCGCGACAGGGCGGGGATATCCTCTAGGATCAGCACACGGACGGCATCGGCCAATGCGAGATAATCCGCAGCCCCCAGCGGCCTGCCGCAAAGGTCATAGAACCGCGCCCGCGCCACGCCGTTGTGAAAATGCGGCAGCACGACCTCGCGCCCTTTGACATGCAGCACCAAGGCTTCGGACTGACCCTGACTGAAGCTGTCCCATATCGCCGTGATCGCCGCACGCGAATCTGCATTGATCGGCGTGAAATAGCTGGGGCTGCCGGACAGCCGGTCTTGCCGGTAATCCACCGCACTCGCCAGTTCATGCACGACCATGCGGTCTTTCACCAACGCGATAAACGGCAGAAAATGCTGCCGATTTAGGCCGTTGAGATACAGGTCATCCGGCGGCCGGTTTGATGTCGTCACCACAACAACACCGGCGGCGATCAGGGCCGTGAACAAGCGCCCCACGATCATCGCATCGGTGATGTCGCTGATCTGCATTTCATCAAAAGCCAAAAACCGCACGCGGCCTGCCAGTTTCGCTGCCACCGGGGCGATAGCATCATCGACACCATCCTTGCGCGCGAGCGCGATTTCAGCATGAACCCATTGCATGAAAGCATGGAAATGCCAGCGTTCCTTGGGCGCATCGACCGCCGCATAAAGCATATCCATCAACATGGATTTGCCACGCCCGACCCCGCCCCACAGATAGAGGCCCATGATCGGCGGCGGCGCCTTGCGGAAAAACCCGGTCTTGACCGGCACGGCCAGCGCCGCCCTGATCCGTTCCAGTTCCGGCAAGGCGGCTTGCTGCACCGGATCGGCGGTCAGTCTGCCCGCCGCGACGGCGGCGGCGTAATCGTCTTGTAATGTCATTTGCCTTGCCAGACATCCAGAATATAGCGGCAGGTCATCAGATCCAGATGCGCGCCGCCGCCGTTCTTGAATAATGTGATTTCATCGGCATCACGGCGTTTGAAATCATCCAGCGCGTAATAATCCGCGATCACATTATCCGCGCTGATCGCGCCGGTGCTGATCGGGATTTTCAGCTCGCCGATATGATGCGTCACCGTCTCGCGGCTATCCACGAAAATGCGCGCCTTCTGCAAGGCAACATCATCGACCTCGCGCATATCCGGGCGATAGGCACCGATCAAGTCAACATGGGTGCCGGGGCGCAGCCAATCGCCCTTGATCAGCGGCTCCGTGGACATTGTGGCAGAGGTCACGATATCCGCCTTCCGCACCGCCTGTTCCAGATCAGCAGCGATGGTCACATCGGGGAAAGCCACCTTGAACTGTTCTGCCCCGGCAGCCGAGCGGTTCCACACCGTGAACCGCGCATCCGGGAAAGCAGACGCATAGGCTTCCCGCAAAGATTGACCCACAATGCCTGCACCCACGATCAAGATATTGCGGCTGTCAGGCCGCGCCAGACGGCGCGCGGCAAGCAGGCTGTCGCCAGCGGTTTTCCATTTCGTGACCAGATGAAAATCGACGATCGCCTCCAACATCCCGTCAAGCGGCGAAAACAGATTGACCGCGCCATTCACGGCAGGCTTACCGCTCGCCTTGTTCCCCGGAAAGATGGTGGCACATTTCACCGCCAACCCCAGCCCCGCGATCCATGCGGAGCGGTTCAGCAACGTATTGTCGCCCTGATACAGAAACACATCCGCCACCTCTGCCTTTGGCCCGGCATGCCCGGCGGCCAAAGCATCACTCAGTGCCAACCAGTCCAGCATGGCATCGGCCTGATCAAAGGGGATGACTTGCGTCATTGCGCCTCAACCCCGGTCAGCAGACCTGCGGCGACCAGCCTGTCGGCCCAACCCTGCGGTCCTTCGAACAAATGGGTCTGCCAGCCACGTGATGCGGCCTGATTGATATTGTCGATCCGGTCATCCGTGAACAACAGGGCAGAAGGCTCCACCCCGCAATCCTCCTCCACCATCTGATAAATCTGCGCATCCGGTTTGATCACACCCATATGGCCAGAGATATAGCGCCGATCAAATTCCCCCAGAAACGGATAGACTGGTTCCGCAATCTCAAAGGTCTGAATGCCGAAATTGGTCAGCGCGAAGACCGGCACGCCTTTGGCGCGCAAGGCGCGCAGCAGCCGCACGGAATGGTCGATAGCGGGGGCCGCCATGTCGATCCAGCGGTCGTGCCACATCTGGACCTCACCCCGCCAATCGGGGTTGGCGTCAGCGGCAGCATAGATCGTGTCGCGGAAATTGGCTCCACGATCCACCGCGTCATTGATCCCATGCAGGTCGATTGCGGCAAACATCGCGGTCCGCCGTTCCGGCCCGATCACGCTGTCGAAAAACCGTTCCGGTTGCCATTCGATCAGCACATTGCCGATATCGAACACCACCGCTTTGACCTCTGACATGATCTTTCCTTTCTAAACCCGCGCCGCCGCGCGCACCATACGTTCCAAAGCATCCAGAAACCGCGCGCGGTCCGCCTTGCTGAACGGTTTGCCGCCACCTTG
Source organism: Yoonia sp. 67-2 (assembly GCF_035117555.1). Taxonomy (NCBI): domain Bacteria; kingdom Pseudomonadati; phylum Pseudomonadota; class Alphaproteobacteria; order Rhodobacterales; family Paracoccaceae; genus Yoonia; species Yoonia sp. 67-2. The sequence continues at coordinate 129,560 of NZ_JAYKPK010000008.1, read as the reverse complement.
CCGGAACGGATCAGCAGCGCGCATATCGGCCATCAGATCGCGGGTCGCCAGCACATTGCCGATATTGGCCTGCGTCAGCGCCTCGCCATTATGTTTCAGCACCAAAGCGCCGTTTTCAATGCAACGCGCGGCCAAAGGGATATCGCCGGTAATCACCACATCACCCTTGGTCGCGCGATCCGCGATCCAGATATCGGCGATATCGGGGCCATCCGGCACAACCACAGTTTCGACCAAAGGATTGGGCGAAGGCCGGATACCGCCGTTCGAGACCACAAACATTTTCAGCCCATGCCGGGTGCCGACACGTTCCACCTCTGCCTTGACCGGACAGGCGTCGGCATCGACGTATATCATCTGTAAAGCGCCTGCGCATGGAAATCGACATGATCTTCCATGAAGGTCGCGATGAAGAAATAGGAATGGTCATAGCCCTTTTGCAGGCGCAACACCCCGTCCTGCCGGCGCGCGGCCATCGCAGCGGCCAGATGTTCGGTGCCCAAGAGATCGCTAAACTGATCCGCCGTGCCGGTGTCGATCAGGACCGGGCCGTCGAAACCCTTGTCCTTCATCAACAATGTCGCGTCATGGGCGGCCCATGTCGCCTCATCCGCGCCCAGATAGGCAGTGAATTGCTTGCGTCCCCAATCGCTCTGCGTCGGATGGCAGATCGGGGCAAAGGCCGACACGGACCGGAACCGTCCCGGCAAGCCCATCGCGAGGGTCAGCGCACCATGCCCGCCCATCGAATGGCCGGTGATCGCTTGCCGGTCCATGTCCAGCGCGAAATTTGCCGCCAGAAGATCGGGCAATTCGCGGCTGACATAATCCCACATCTGGAAATGCTTGGCCCAGGGGTCTTGCGTCGCATTGACATAGAAACCAGCACCCTGCCCCAGATCAAAGGCGTCGTCATCGGCCACACCTTCCCCGCGGGGCGATGTGTCGGGGAACACGACCGCGATGCCTTGTTCCGCGGCCCAGCCTTGCAGGCCCGCCTTGATCATCGCGTTTTCATGGGTGCAGGTCAGGCCCGACAGGAACCACAGGACCGGCACCGGGCCATCAATGGCTTCCTCCGGCAGGAACAGGCCAAAGGTCATCTCGACCCCGCAAGCCTCTGACGCGTGGCTATAGACGCCCTGTGTGCCACCAAAGCAGCGGTTTTCCGAAAGTGTTTTCATCTTTTCTATCCCATAAACCCGGTCACCCAGCCGATGACCAATGATAATGTCACCACGCTGCCCGCCGTCGACAGCAGGATCGAGGCAGAGACGCGCGCCGGTGCGACCCCGTAATGCTGCGCCAGAATGAACACATTCCCCGCCACCGGCAGCGCCGCAGCAGCGATCATCACACCGGCAGCATAAGGATCGACTGTAAACACCATAAGTGCCGCGATGGCCACCGCCGCCGGATGCAGGATCAGCTTGCAGAATGTCAGCCAGCCTGCGACCGCAATGCGTTCGGCGGATTTATTCGCGAGCGATGCGCCAATGGCAAACAGCGCGCCGGGTGTCGCCGCAGCCCCCAGCAAGACCATGAAATCATTGATCGGCACTGGCACCGTGAGACCAAAACCCGAGACCAGCAGCCCCAAAGTGATCGACACGATCATCGGGTTCTTGATCAAGCCTTTCAGCACCGTCAGCAGGATCAGGGGCGACATCCGTCCATCGCGCGACCCGGTGATCAGGATCACGATCAAACTGCCGAAAACGATCAGATCGACCGCCAGCACCAGCATGATCGGGCCAATCGCAGGTTCACCCAGCAACAGCACCAGCATCGGGATACCCAGAAAACCGACATTGCCGATCACCGCGCATTGCGCCTCGACTGCGGCTTCGGTCATCGGGCGGTTGCGGCGCAGGGCAACAAGCGTGGCGAGGATGTAGATCACAGCCGTCCCGGCCAGATAGGCAAAGACAAATTGCCAGTCCAATATCGCGTCAAGCGACAGATTGGCCGAAAACCGGAACAGCATCGCCGACAGGGCAAAGTAGAAGACGAATTTGGTCAGATAGGCGGTTGCCTCTGCCGAAAAGAACTTTGTCCGGCCAGACCCATAGCCCAGCGCGATCAGCATGAAAAACGGCAGGGTCTTGAGAAAGATATCCCACATGCCGCTAGTCGAAGATCCGGCTGGCCCGGCCCAGCAGCATAAAGGCGCGCGCGGTGCGGGTTTCCGCCAGCGCCATCAAGTCCGCATCTTTCGCTTGTTCCTCGAACCCCGCAAGGATCAGATCGAAACGGCGCAGGAAATGATGCACTGCATCACGGAACACGGTGTCTTCACGCATCCTTGCCGTCGCGATGGCCAAAGCCGCCTCTTCACGCACGGCACCGACGGCCTGCATCCCATGCCCACGCTCCCCTTTGGCAAAGCGACGCCACAGATCGGCATCGGGCGTATCGGGGCGCAGATCGTCCATATAGATGCCGTCCTGCGACAACAGCGTCAGCACATCCTGGCTCGCCTGCACCAGATGCCGCGCAGTGCGGTCACGCAGGGCAAGGCGCAGGGCGGAAAAACCTGCGGCATCGTCTTCGCTGTCAGGGAAGTTCAACGCACGGATCAGATCAGGGCGCGCAATCGGCGGGCTGTCATCCTCGGGCAAAGACCCCAACGCCAGCGCGGGTTGTTCGACGGGCAAGCTGCGCGCGGTGGGTTTGGCGGCCGGGCGCACGGCAGCGGCAGCGGGCGCTGTCATCTGACGTTGTGCTGGTTGGCTCTGCGGCGCGACACTGGGCTGGCGCAAAGCATCAAGCGACCGTTGCAGGCGGGACATCTCTGCCTCCATCGCCCGCATGGCGCGTGCAGTGGCCAGCACGATCCCGGCCATGCCGACGGGCACGAACATCACCAACAGCATCACGATATGGCGCAGACCGCCCACAATTTCATCCGCAGACCGCAGCCAGAAAAACAGCGCCACGGCGATCACCCACAGGACCGACAGCACGATCGCTACGGTTTCAGTCTGTGTCGGCCCTTGCGGTTGGTCGATGATCGGCCTTTGCGCCATGCGTTCAGCGCTTTCTATTTATAGGTGATCTTCAAAATCTCATAGCTGCGCGCACCGCCCGGTGTCGTCACCTCGATACTGTCGCCTTCATCCTTGCCGATCAAGGCGCGCGACAGCGGCGATTTCATGTTCAGTTTGCCCTTTTCGATGTCGGCCTCGTATTCGCCGACGATCTGATAGGTCTTTTCCTCGTCCGTATCTTCATCGACCAGCACGACCGTTGCGCCGAATTTCACCGAACCGGACAATTTCGACGGATCGATCACTTCGGCCAGCGAAATCACGCCTTCCAATTCCTTCACGCGGCCCTCGATAAAGGACTGCTTTTCCTTGGCGGAATGATATTCCGCATTCTCGGACAGATCGCCATGCTCGCGAGCCTCGGAAATCGCGCGGATGATAGCCGGGCGTTCCACGCTTTTGAGATGCTTGAGCTCTGCATCCAGTTTGTCGAAACCCGCACGGGTCAGGGGGATCTTTTCCATGTCGCAAGCCCTCCGGGCCAAAATTATCAGTCGGACGTTCATAGCCTATCTGGGCAAGGCAAAGTCAAGACCTGCCGCGATCCCATGTCGCGGCCCGCGATTTGACGCCGTGTCTTGATTGCCGCTGAACCTGCTATCAAGTAACTCTTGAAGGAACAGAATAAAAGGGGGACCCTGCCCCCGATGAACAAAGGATGTGATATGGCCCAGATCGAACGCGAAGCGATGGAATATGATGTGGTGATCGTGGGGGCTGGCCCTGCCGGTCTGTCCGCTGCGATCCGACTGAAACAGCTTGATGCGGATCTGAGCGTTGTTGTCCTGGAAAAAGGATCAGAGGTCGGCGCGCATATCCTGTCGGGTGCTGTGCTGGACCCTGTCGGCCTGAACAAGCTGATCCCCGATTGGAAAGACAAAGGCGCGCCGGTGAATGTGCCGGTCACGCAGGATCATTTCTACATGCTGGGTGAAGCGGGCAAAATCCGCATCCCGAATTTCGCCATGCCGCCGCTGATGAACAACCACGGCAATTACATCGTCTCGATGGGCAATCTCTGCCGCTGGATGGCCGAACAGGCTGAGGAACTGGGGGTCGAGATTTTCCCCGGCATGTCCTGTTCCGAAATCGTCTATGGCGCGGGTGGCGAGGTCAAAGGCGTCGTCGCCGGTGAATTCGGCAAGAATCCCGATGGCACCCAAGGCCCCAGCTATGAACCCGGTATGGAATTGCACGGCAAATATGTGTTTCTGGGCGAAGGTGTGCGCGGGTCGCTGTCCAAACAGGTGATCGCGAAATATGCGCTGGACGCGAAATCCGACGTGCAGAAATACGGCCTCGGCATGAAGGAAATCTGGGAGATTGATCCAGAAAAGCACAAGGAAGGCACCGTCACCCATACCATGGGCTGGCCGCTGGACAGCAATGCAGGTGGCGGGTCCTTCATCTATCACCTTGATAACAATCAGGTCTATGTCGGCTTTGTCGTCCACCTGAACTACAAGAATCCGCATGTCTTTCCTTACATGGAATTCCAGCGATTCAAGCATCACCCGATGGTGGCCGAACTGCTGAAAGGCGGCAAACGCGTCGCTTACGGCGCGCGCGCGATCAGCGAAGGTGGCTTCCAGTCAATGCCGCAACTCGCCTTTCCCGGCGGCGCGTTGCTGGGCTGTGCGGCTGGCATGGTCAACGTGCCGCGCATCAAGGGCAACCATAACGCCATGCTGTCGGGCATCGCGGCAGCAGAGGCTGCGGCAGAGGCGATCAAAGCCGGTCGCAGCGGCGATGAACTGGCCGATTACAACGCCGAGGTCCGCAAGGGCGAGATTGGCCGCGATCTGAAAAAGGTCCGCAATGTCAAACCTTTGTGGTCGAAATACGGTTTGCTTGCCTCGCTCGGGATCGGCGGCGCGGATATGTGGATGAACACGCTGGGGATCGGGATTCTCGGGACTCTCAAACATGGCAAATCCGATGCTTTGGCGACCGAACCGGCGGATAAGCACAAGCCGATCACCTATCCCAAACCGGATGGCAAGCTATCCTTCGAACGGCTGACCAATGTCGCCTTCAGCTTTACCAATCACGAAGAAAGCCAGCCCTCGCATCTGCGCCTGATTGACCCCGATATCCCGGTGCAGGTCAACCTGCCGACATATGCGGGGCCGTCGGCGCGCTATTGCCCGGCGGCTGTCTATGAATTCGTCGGCACCGGCGATGACACGAAGTTCCAGATCAATTTCCAGAACTGCGTGCATTGCAAGACCTGCGATATCAAGGACCCCAGCCAGAACATCGTCTGGACCGTCCCGCAGGGCGGCGACGGGCCAAATTACCCCAATATGTAAGGGCGCAACAATGCGCCCAACCGGCTGACGCCCGCGTCAATCGTCGCTTCATCCGCCAGTGAAAAACTCAAACGGATCGTGTTGCCGCCCGATCCGTCCGCATGAAACGCGCGGCCCGGCACAAAGGCGACGCGCGCGCTTTGCAGCGATTTCGCCAACAGTTCCGCGCCGTCGATATGGGCAGGCAGGGTGATCCAGACGAACATGCCGCCTTCGGGTTTTGTCCATGTCACGCCTTCCGGCATATGCTCCGCCAGCCGCGCCAGCATATGATCGCGCCGCGCGCGGTAGGTCTGGCGCAGGTTCGCCACATGGCTGTCAAACACCGTCTCCGCCACCCGCGCGATAGCCATCTGGTTGATCGTTGAGGAATGCAGATCCGCCGCCTGTTTCATCAACACCAATTGGCTGATCACAGGTTTCGCCGCCACGACCCAGCCCACCCGCAGACCCGGTGCCAGCGTCTTGGAAAAACTACCGCAATAGATCGTCCGACAGGCATCAATATCGCCCTTGGCCGCAATTTCCAGCGCCAGGATCGGCGGGATCGCGTCGCCGTCATAGCGCAAAGCCTGATAGGCAGCATCTTCGATCACCGCGATATCCAGCGCCTCGGCCAGAGCCAGCACATTGTCACGGCCCGCGCGGTCAATGGTTTCGCCGGTCGGATTGGCGAAATCGACCGACATATAGGCGAATTTCACCGCCCCGCCTTTGGCCGCCGCAGTGTCAGCATAATCAGCGGGCGCGCGATTGCCATGGGTCTGCAGGCGATCATAATTCGGTTCATAGGCGTTGAATGCGCCCAAAGCCCCCAGATAAGTGGGCCAGCCGACAAGGGCTGTATCATCCGGCGACAGGAACAATTTCCCCAGATAATCAAGGCCTTGCTGAGACCCGGAGGTGATCAGGATATTGTCGATCCCACAAGGCACGCCCAAGCCCGTCATATGATCCGCCAACCAGCGGCGCAGCGGCGCGTAACCTTCGCTGACCGAATATTGCAGCGCATCCTTGTGATCGTCCGATGCAAAGATATCCGCATAAGCCCGCTGAAAAGCAGCGGTCGGGAACAGTTTGGGGTCGGGGATACCGCCCGCAAAGGAAATGATATCCGGCTGATCCAGCAATTTCAGCAATTCGCGGATTTCGGATGCTTTCATCCGCGCGATCCGCGTCGCGAACACTTGGTCCCATTGCATGCTGCAATCCTCCCCCATCTGGTCTGAGGGGGAAGATTGCGGGGATTTCAGCCTAAGTCAACAATGCTGACATAAATCAATTGCCGCTCATCCGTGTCGGCCCCAAGGCGTTCAGACCTTTGAGGATATCGATCGCATAGGCCAGTTGATAATCATCCTCGCGCAATTGCGCGGCTGCTTCGGCACGGGCGCGTTCTTCTTCGATCTGACGGGTTTCGTCGTCGGACAACCCGCTGTTCAGCGCGCCGCGCAGATCAGCCTCTGACCGCATCAGAGGCGAGGTTTCATCCTCTTCCTCCGTCACCTCTGCGGGCCGCGGCTGTTCGACAATGATATCAGGCGAAATGCCCAAGGCCTGAATCGACCGCCCCGATGGCGTGTAATAGCGTGATGTGGTCAGGCGCATCGCCCCATCGCCACGCAACGGCACAACGGTCTGGACCGAGCCTTTGCCAAAGGAATTCGTGCCGATCACAATCGCCCGGCGGTGATCCTGCAAAGCGCCTGCGACAATCTCGGATGCAGAGGCAGAACCGCCATTGATCAGCACGACAATCGGCTTGCCTTCGGCCAGATCACCGGGTGTCGCATTGAATCTTTCGCCATCGGCCGGGTCACGGCCACGGGTCGATGTAATCTCGCCTGCATCCAGAAAGGCGTCAGAGACCATGATCGCCTGATTGAGCAGACCACCGGGGTTGTTGCGCATATCCAGCACGATCCCGTCGATATTGTCGATCCCGCCCGCCGCTTCGATCTGTTCCGCCATGCCGTCGCGCAGATTGGGGAAGGTCTGTTCGTTGAAGGTCGACACCCGCAGCACCACGGCATCACCCTCGGTCCGGGTGCGCACGGCGGTCAGGCGGATCGTGTCACGGATGATCGAAACGTCGAAAGGTTCCACTTCACCCTCTCGGACCACGGTGATCATGATTTCCGATCCGACCGGGCCGCGCATCAGGTTGACCGCATCGTCCAGCGTCAGACCCATGACGCTTTCGCCATCAACAGCGGTGATATAATCACCCGACATGATCCCCGCCGCATCAGCGGGCGTGCCATCCATCGGCGAGACGACCTTGACCCAGCCTTCTTCCTGCGTGACCTCAATCCCCAGCCCACCAAATTCACCCGAGGTCTGCACCCGCATCGCGGCAGCATCCTCGGCCGACAGATAGCTGGAATGCGGATCAAGCGAGGTGAGCATGCCGTTGATCGCTGCCTCGATCAATTCGCGATCATCGACCTCTTCCACATAGCCCGCGCGGATGCGTTCAAAGATATCGCCAAACAGGTCAAGCTGTTCATAGACGCTGCTGTCAGGCGCCTGATCCTGCGCCAGAAGAGGACCCGCCACCTGGCTCGTCACCATCAAACCCAGCACAGCACCGCCTGTCACGGCCATCATCAGCTTTTTCATCGCTTTTCCCATTCTATTCCAGCGCGAACCATGCGTCCGGGTTGATCGGACCTTGCCCGCCTCTGACTTCAAGATAAAGGGGTTGCGCGTCTTGACCCGCGCCAATCCCGGTATTGGCAATCAAATTAGCGTCATCCATCCCGACTTCGCCCCCCATGAGACCAAGTGGCGCACCCACCGCGATGATCTCGCCCACGGTGCCAAAGGTTTCGGCCATCCCGGCGATGACAAACAACACCTCTTCGGCGGGTTCCAGAATGACGACATTGCCGTAATCCAATAGCGGCCCCTCATACAGGATCGTCGCCCGCACCGGCGAAGTCACCAGCGCACGGGGCGCTGCGGCAATCGTGATGCCGGGCCGGTCCGAGGTGCCGGTCGAAATAAATCCCGCGACCGGCAAAGGCAGGTTTGCCGCCGCTTCCAGCGTTGTATCCTCTGGCGCGCCGGTCCCGGCAAGCTCATTGGCAAGGGCGGCCAAGGTTTCGGCGGCAGCCACACGCGCCGCCGTCTGCGCGGGGTCTTCGGCAAAGCGGCGCGGCACATCCTGCCGTTCCGAAATCGCCCGGCCCAAGGCGGCGCGCGCAGTCTGAGCAAAATCCAGACCATCGCGCAACAGATCCGTGGCCGCAATCCGCTGGTCGCGGCTGGTGCGGACCGCCGCCAACTCGCCCTGCAACGCTGTCGCCTCCTGCGTCAAAGCGGGCGTCAGATCGGCAATCATCATACCCGCACGCAAGGCCCCCACCGGCCCTTCGGGATTGGCAAGCAACACAGGCTGCGGGCTATGCCCGATGCTGGACAAGACCATCAGCAGATCGGCAATCTCGGCCTGACGTTCGGACAAGGCTGCGGTCAGTTCCGCCTCGCGCGCAGTAATCTCGCGCAGGCTTTGCCGCATCGCGACCAGCCCGGTCTCATAGGCTTTCACCGTCTCGGTCAAGGCGCTGACCTGATCCGCGGCACCCTCCGCCGCGGCCAGCTGCGCATTGGCAGCCAGAATCTGGGCTGCCGCTTCGTCCGGGCCTTGCTGGGCGCTGGCCGGCAGGGCGAGGAAAAGCAGGACGAAAAACAGCCTCATCGTATAATCAACGTGCGGCCTGTCATTTCGGGCGGCAGATCGAGGCCCATCAGATCCAGCACCGTCGGTGCCAGATCCGCCAGCCGCCCGTCGCGCAGGCTGACACCGTCCGGTCCACCGACCAGCGCGACAGGCACCGGGTTCAGCGTATGGGCCGTATGCGGGCCACCGGTGACAGGGTCGATCATCATCTCGCAATTGCCGTGATCCGCCGTGACGATCATCACGCCGCCAGCTGCGTTCAGGGCCGTCAGCACAGCGCCCAGCCCCTGATCGACGGCCTCGCAGGCCTTGATGCCCGCAGCGATGTCACCTGTATGCCCGACCATATCAGGATTGGCGTAATTGGTGACGATCAGATCGTAGCCTGCGCCAATCGCCTTCACAAAAGCCTCGGTCACCTCTGCCGCCGACATTTCCGGTTGCAGATCATAGGTCGCCACTTTCGGCGATTGCGGCATAAAGCGGTCCTCGCCCGGATAGGCGACCTCGATGCCGCCATTCAGAAAGAAAGTCACATGCGGATATTTCTCGGTCTCGGCCAGCCGAAACTGGCGCAAACCATGTCTCGCGACCCAAGCCCCCAAGGTATTCTGGATATCGCGCTTGGGAAAAACAATCTCGAACCATGAATCATGGCGATCCGAATAGGACACCATGCCCAGCAAGGCCGCCAGATCAGGCTTGTCACGCGCAAAGCCATCAAAATCAGGGTCAGCCATTGCCGCCAAAATCTCGCGCGCCCGGTCAGACCGGAAGTTCAGACAGAACAACCCATCCCCCGCCGCGAACCCGGCATAATCGCCGATCACATGGGCGGGAATGAATTCATCGGTCTGGCCCAAGGCCTGCGCCGCTGCCACGGCCGCTAAAGGATCAGCCGCCGCCACCCCCTGCCCCAGCGCCATCGCGCGATAGGCGGTTTCGACCCGGTCCCAGCGATTGTCGCGATCCATCGCGTAATAGCGCCCGGTCACAGTCACAACCTTCGCCTGTGCGGGAAGCTTGTCCAGCAAATCCGCCATGAAATGCGCGGCAGAGGATGGTGCCACATCGCGCCCATCGGTGATCGCATGGACCACCACCGGCACATTCGCATCCGTGATCGCACGCGCCGCCGCAACAATATGCGCCAGATGCCCATGCACCCCACCATCGGACACAACACCCATCAGATGGGCCGTGCCGCAAGAGGCGCGCAACGTCTCGATAAAGCCAGTCAAGGCGGGGTTCGCGAAAAACGATCCATCCTCAATCGCCAGATCGATCTGCCCCAGATCCATCGCCACCACCCGGCCTGCGCCGATATTGGTATGGCCGACCTCGGAATTGCCCATCTGGCCTGTTGGCAGACCGGCATCATTGCCATGCGTCAACAGCTTGGCATGCGGCCCCTGCATGATCGCGTCAAAATGCGGCGTCGCGGCCAGCAGCGGCGCATTACCCGCCGGATCATCGCGCAGACCCCAGCCATCAAGAATACATAAAACAACGGGCTTGGGTGCGGACATGGGACCTCCTGTGGCTCTGGCCGCTTTCTAACGGGAAACCGGGCCAAGGCCAAGCAACCCCCAGCTTCTTATTTCCAAAAATACTCGCGCGCGCAGCGCATCACAGTCTGTGATACGGCCCACCGGCGAGGATCGACGCTGCACGATAAAGCTGCTCCGCCAGCATCACCCGCACCAACATATGCGGCCAGACCATCGCCCCGAAACTCAAGCTGGCATCGGCATCTTTGCGCAGATCAGGGTCAATCCCATCCGCGCCGCCGATCACGAAAGCAACATCCTGCCGCCCCTGATCGCGCCATCCGCCGATCAATTCAGCGAATTGCGGCGACGACATCACCCGCCCGCGTTCATCCAAAGTGCAGATCAATGCACCATCCGGCACCGCGCGGCGCAGCAAAGCAGCTTCCGACGCCATACCGCCGCCCTTTTTATCCTCAACCTCGATCATCTGCGCGGGACCAAGGGCCAGCGCCCGGCCCGTGCGGTCAAACCGGGTCAGATAATCATCGTATAAGTCACGCTCTGGCCCCTGCCTGAGCCGGCCCACAGCGCAGATCTGGACACGCATCAGCCGGCAGAGACTTTTCCGGGCTGCCACATTTTTTCAAGCTGATAGAATTCGCGCACTTCGGGGCGGAAGATATGGACGATGACATCGCCGGTATCGACAAGAACCCAATCGCCGGTTTCCTTACCTTCGGTCTTGGAGATCAGGCCGAATTCCTGTTTCAGGCGATCCTGCAGCTTTTCCGCCATGGCAGAGACCTGACGGGTCGACCGGCCAGAGACGATGACCATGTAATCGCCCATCTCGGACTTACCGCGCAGATTGATCTGCACGATGTCTTCGCCTTTGTCATCATCAAGGGATTGCAGAACGGACGCCAGAATGGATTCGCTATTGGCGATTTTCAGAGCCTGCATGGCATGGGCTCCGGTGTTGGCTGGGGTTGCAGCCGATATGGAAAGAGACAGTGCATTGTCCTCCTGAAAGGGCACCGACAAAGCCTCGGTGCGGGGCGTAATGCTAAAATAGCAACCGCGCGGTCATTTTTCAACAAAATGACGCGCGAAAGCGCTCCAGTGGCGGATAGACGCGCGGATTGCAATGGTAATTATGCGGTCGGATCGATAAAGGCCTTGCCGTCCGGCTGTGCCAGAACCTCTGGCAGCTTGGTCATGACGTCGGACAAAGGCACGATCCCCGCCACATCGGTGATCCAGTCCCCCGTGACAAACCGTTCCTGAATCGTCGCAAAAGCCTGCGGAATACGTGCAGGATCGGCGTCTTTCATCCAGCGGGTCAACCAGAAGCCTTCAATCTGTTTGCCCTGAAAGATCAACTGCCCCATCTGCGCCAGTTTCGGCGCCTCGGTGGACAGCTTGCCGTAATTGATCCAACGCGCGCCATTCGGCATCGCAAAGAACAGATCAGCGGTGAACTGATCCGCCACAGCATCCAGCAGAATACGCGGCGTGTGATTTTTGAACGCAGCGCGGGCCTGCTCCAGCGGATCGGCTTCACCCGTCACAATCACCTCTGCCGCACCCAGTTCGCGCAGCGCCTCGGCCTGTTCGGCACGGCGCACCACAGCAATCGGCGCGATCTTGTGATCGCGGCCCATCGCGATCAGCAGCTTGCCCAATTGCGACCCGGCGGCGTTCAGCACGAAACTATCCGCCCCGCTTTGCTGGACGATATCGAACATCGCAATCGCGGTCAGCGGGTTGACCAACTGGCCCGCCGCATCGACCGGCGACAATTCCTCACGGCAGGGAACCAGCCCGCTGATATCGGTCATCGCATATTCGGCCCATGTGCCGGATGCGCTGGCAAAGAAACTGACGCGCTGGCCCAGCAGCGGTGTATCACCGGCGACAACCTCGCCCACAGCCTCGAAACCCGCTGGGGTGCCGTTCACACGCGGCTGGCCATATTCACCCTTGATGAAATGAATGTCAGACGGGTTCACGGCGGCCAATTGCACCTTGATCACCGCCTGCCCTTTGCCGGGGGTGGGCACAGGAATATCGCGCAAGGCGACAAAGGGTGTCAGATCATCGATATTGGGTCCGGTCTGGGTGCCGGCATAGCCGTCGTGCAATTGGACAAGAGCACGCATGTGGGTCGGTAAAGTCATAGATCAAAGCTCGCAAATACAGGGGCGTGGTCGCTGGGTTTGTCCCAGCCACGCACATGACGCAACACACGCGACCCGTGCGCTGCACTGCTTATGTCGGGTGTCGCCCAGATATGATCAAGCCTGCGGCCCTTATCCGCCGCATCCCAATCTGGTGATCGGTAGGACCACCAGCTATACAGATTGCCTTCGGGAATGTCCTGCCGGGTCACATCCACCCAAGCCCCCGCATCCATCACCTGCCCGAAATGATCAACCTCGATCGGCGTATGGCTGACGACTTTCAGCAGCGCCTTGTGGTTCCACACATCATCTTCACGCGGCGCGATATTCAGATCGCCGACCAGGATCGACCGTTCGGGCCGCATCGCGTGATAGGCATCGCGCATATCGGTCAGATAATCGAGCTTATTGCCGAATTTCGCGTTGATCTCACGATCCGCGATATCGCCGCCCGCTGGCACATAATGGTTATGGATCGTCACGCCATTTTCCAGTGTCGCCGCGACATGGCGGGCATGGCCAAGACCTGCGTAATCCTCGGCCCCGGCCTCGGTCAGCGGAAGTTTTGAGATGATCGCGACGCCATTATAGCCCTTTTGCCCGCGCGCAACCATGTGGGTGTACCCCATCGCCTGAAACTGCGCGACGGGGATCAGATCGACCGGGCTTTTGCATTCCTGCAGGCACAGGATATCGGGCTGCTCTTCGCGCAGCATTTGCAGCACCAGCTCTTCACGCAGGCGGACAGAATTGATGTTCCAGGTGGCAAGGGTAAAGGACATATCAGGCTTTCTTTTCAAATTTCACAGAAGGGCAGCAGTGGGCGCGATACGCCCCGTCACGCGGCCATCCCAGTTCAGCACCGGCGGTATCATCCGGGCCTTCGCCGCAGGATGATCCGCATGCAGCACACCCAGTTTCACCAAAATCGCGGTAATCGCCGCCTCACTCGCGCGGGTCGCGCCATCAGTGATCTTCAGCGCCACGCCAAGGCGTTTTTCCGGGATGATCGCGATGAACACGCCTTCGGCCCCGGTTTTCACCGCAACCTTGCCATCCATCGCGCGCATCAGATCGGTGCAGGCGCGGCCTTTGCCTGCGACCAGTTCGGGAAAGGCCATCATCGCATCGGTCAGCTTTTGTGCCGCCGTGCTGCGGATATCGGACCGATCCTGCGCCGAGGCGAAAAACGCCATCGCGCGCGCCAACCCATGCACCGTGCAGGCATGGTTTGGCGCAGTGCAACCGTCGATCCCGAACCCGGGGCTGGTTTCCTGCGTGACATCCTCGAACGCTTCCTTGCAGGCGATCTGCACCGGATGGTCAATCTCGGTATAATCCGGCCCGGCCTGCAGATATTTGGTCAGCGTCAGAAACCCTGCATGTTTGCCCGAACAATTGTTATGGATACGGCAAGGCTCCTGATGCGCGCGGATCATCGACAGATAGAGATCCTTGTCGCGCGACGCCTGCGGTCCGCAGCGGAAATCATCATCACCCAGCCCCAGATCCGCCAGCCAGTCACCGACCATCGACACATGCAACGGCGCACCTTCATGCGAGGCGCAGGCCAATGCCAGCTGCTCTGGCCGCAGGCCAGCCGCCGCCCCGCTTTCGACCAAAGGCAAGGCTTGCAGCATCTTGCAAGAAGACCGGGGATAGATCACCGCCGCCGGATCGCCCCAGGCCTGCACAATCGCGCCATTGTGATCGCAGACCACCGCATGGCCCTGATGCAGGCTTTCGATCATCTCGCCACGCCAGACTTCGACCAGATCAACGGGATGTGTCATGAATTTGCCTTTCTGATGCGCCGTATGGCCGCAATACCTTGCCGATTGGCGGATTGGGGGGTTTCCCCCAGCTGCATTTTTTTGATACCGTTTGTCTATCGTGTAGAAACCGGTCTTGCCAGTGCAAAGGGTGCCAGAAGATGCGCCCAGACGGGCAAGAACGTCCAGAGGCAAGGACAGCTTGGAGGCTGTAAGATGATCGTAAAACTGATGAAGACCTGTGGATTTCTATCCGCAGTGATGCTCGCCGGAACCGCATCGGCACAGAGCCAAAGCGAAAACCGTGTGGCCGCGGAATCCGACTGGGCCGTCTATGTCGAGGCTGATCCGCGCGAATGCTGGGCCGTCTCTGCCCCGGTCGAAACCCGCAACACCCGTGACGGTTCCCCCGTTGAGGTAAGCCGCGGTGATATCCAGATGCTGATCTTTTATCGCCCCGCCGATAATATCGCCGGGCAGGTGATGTTTGCGGGCGGTTATCCCTTCGCGCCCGGATCAACCGTGGCGCTGACAATCGGCGGAACAAATTACGAATTGTTCACCGAAGGCGATTTCGCCTGGCCCGCATCGGCGGAAGATGATGCCAGCATCATCGCCGCGATGAAACGTGGCGCGGATGCCACTGCCGTTGGCCGATCCGCGCGCGGAACCCAGACCAGCGACCGGTTCAGCCTGATCGGCTTTACCGCCGCCGTGGACGAGGCTGCGAGCCGCTGCACGGGGTGATGGGTCTGTTAAAATACTCTTAAGCCTCCGGCGGGAATATTTATACTCTGAAGATAAGGCTGGTTTTCTTGTGGAAACCGGCCTCTTTGCCTATATGGCAAGAATACCCTGACCAGAAAGACCGCCCCATGGACGTGCAAGCCCCGATCACGCAAGACGTGCTGACCATCCCGCGCAAGGTGCCGGACGGTTTGCCAAACCTTGTCGGCATGACCCGCGATCAGATGCGCGACGCGCTGATCGCCGCAGGCACGCCCGAAAAACAGGCGAAAATGCGGGTCGGCCAGATCTGGCAATGGATCTATCACTGGGGCATCCGTGATTTCGCCTTGATGACCAATCTGGCGAAAGATTACCGTGCCATGCTGGCCGAGAATTTTGTGGTGGCCGTGCCAGAGGTGGTCACCCGGCAGGTCAGCGGCGACGGCACCCGCAAATATCTGGTGCGCATCGCAGGCGGGCATGAGGTCGAGGTGGTCTATATCCCCGAAACCGACCGTGGCACGCTTTGCATCTCATCTCAGGTCGGTTGCACGCTGACCTGTTCGTTCTGCCATACCGGCACCCAGAAACTGGTGCGCAACCTGACCGCCGCTGAAATCGTCGGCCAGGTCATGGTCGCCCGCGATGATCTGGGCGAATGGCCCATTCAGGGCGCCCCCAAGGATGAAACCCGGCTTTTGTCCAATATCGTGCTGATGGGCATGGGCGAGCCGCTCTATAATTTCGAAAACGTCCGTGATGCGATGAAAATCGCGATGGACCCTGACGGCATTCAATTGTCACGCCGCCGGATCACCTTGTCGACCTCTGGCGTGGTGCCCGAGATCGCCCGCACCGCGCAGGAAATCGGTTGCCAATTGGCCATCTCCTTCCATGCGACCACGGATGAGGTGCGCGATAAACTGGTCCCGATCAACAAACGCTGGCCTCTGGCCGATCTGCTGGATGCTTTGCGCAGCTACCCCAAAGTCAGCAATTCCGAACGGATCACCTTTGAATATGTCATGCTGGACGGCGTGAATGACAGCGATGCCGATGCGCGCCGCTTGATCAAACTGATCGACGGCATCCCTGCCAAGATCAACCTGATCCCGTTCAACGAATGGCCCGGCGCGCCTTACAAGCGGTCATCGAACAACCGTATCCGCGCCTTTGCCGATATCATCTACAAGGCGGGCTATGCCTCGCCCATCCGCACGCCGCGGGGTGAGGATATCATGGCCGCCTGTGGTCAGCTGAAATCCGCGACCGAACGCGCCCGCAAATCCAAGGCCCAGATCGCGCAGGACGCCGGCCTGTGACGCTGCCGCCGAAGCCCGGCGGCAGCAAAGCGGCTTAGACCAACAGCGCGCGCGCCTGATCCGGTGACAGCGATGCCGGACGCTCGCAGGTCGTGGTCAGATCAATGAACCGCCGCTCCGCACCCGCGCGCAGGATCGCGGTCATCACATCGACGGCATGGACGGCAAGGTCGATGTTGCAGCGGTGCTCCCGCCCTTCGGCAATTGCTGCGGCCATATCGGCCAGACCGGCGCAGCGGTAATTGGCCTGTGCGTCCTGATTGGCGATCCCGAACGGGTGATCCCATTCCGGCAGGGCGGTGATTTCCTTATCCTGCCCGCCAATCTCGACCGTACCGCCAAAGAAATTCGGGTCGGGGATAAACAAAGACCCTGTTTCGCCGTAAAGTTCCATGTTCGCATGGCGATGCGTCCAGACATCCCAACTTGCGCCCAAGGTCACAGTCGCCCCATTCGCGAATTCCAGCAAAGCGTGGATATTGGTTGGCGTGTCCACAGGCACCTTTTCCCCCAGACGCGCGCCGTTGCCGATGGTCCGATCCGCAAAGGTCGCCGTGGCCAGCGCGGCGACGGATTTCACCGGCCCGATCAACTGGATCAGGTTGGTGATATAATAGGGGCCGATATCCAGCACCGGGCCAGCGCCGGGTTGGAAAAAGAAATCGGGGTTGGGGTGCCAGGCTTCCATCCCGTGGCTCATCACATGGCAGGTCCCGCCAATGATCCGCCCCACATCGCCCGCGTCAATCGCCGCGCGTGCCTGTTGATGCGCGCCACCAAGGAACGTATCGGGCGCAGATCCGATCCGCAGGTTCTTCGCTGCGGCCAGATTGCGCAATTCTTCCCCTTCGGCCAGCGTCAGGACCAAGGGTTTCTCGGAATAGGCATGTTTGCCCGCCTCCAAAATCTGCTTGGTCACCGCGAAATGCACCGCCGGGATGGTCAGGTTAACCACCACATCGATATCCGGCGCTTTCAGCAGATCCGCCACACTATCAGCGCGGACATTGAATTCCGCCGCCCGCCCGCGCGCTGCGTCCATATTGATATCCGCCACCGCCACCAGCCGCAAAGCTTTGAACAATGGGGCAAGCTTGAGATAGGCCGTAGAAATATTGCCGCATCCGATGATGCCGACGCCAAGTTGTGTCATATTTTTGTCCTTAGAATGATTGCACAGCAGCAAGGCTGCGGCGGGCAAAGCGCATATCGTCGCTGGGATTGTCGTGCTCGACGACATAATGATCGACACCCGCCGCTTGCAGCGCGGCATGGATCGCGGCCCAGTCCTGAATGCCATGGCCGACATCGGCCCAGCCATCCTCGTCCACAGCCACGCCATCGGGCGCGATATCCTTGACATGCACCGCAGTCAGGCGGCCTGCGTATTTCTTGATCCATGCCAATGGGTCATGGCCTGCAACGCGGACCCAGCCCAGATCAAGCTCCAGCATCAGGTCAGGCGCGGCAGCGGCGATCAGGTCCAGCGGGATATCGCCCTCGGGTGTCGTGTCAAATTCAAAGGCATGGTTGTGCCAGCCAAAGACCAGCCCGGCGTCCTGCACAGGCTTGCCTGCTGCGGCGAGACGTTTGCCAAAGGCGGTCCAACCGGCGCTGTCAGTCGGACGATCCTCTGCGGCAAGATAGGGGATGATCACTTTGCCGATGCCAAGGTCCTTGGCGGTGGCAACAGCGCCAGCGGCATCCTGCTCCACCATATCCAGCGCGAAATGGCAGCTTGGCATGGCCAGGTCATTGGCTTCCAGCGCAGATTTCAGACCGTCGACATCGGCCAGCAGGCCGCCGAAACCTTCGACATTCTCAAAGCCAAGTTCGGACAACTTGCGCATAGTTTCATCCAAAGGCGGGAAGTTGCGCGAGCAATAGAGTTGATAAGCAATACGAGGCATGGGTGTTTCCTTTTCTTGGTCAGGCATAGGTCGCGCTGTGCAGATCGCGCAGCGTGAAATTCGGGGTGGCACCGGGGTCAGCGGGGGTGAAGGTCAGGACCCGCGCCTCTCCCGGCAAAAGGTGAAAGGCATTGGCAGACCAGCGGCCCGGCACATCCGCCTCGATGGCGGTAAACAGCGAAAGTCCCTGCGCCGCGACGGTGACCGACAGGCCGTTTACGTCCATCGACAGCCCGCTGGGTTGCAGATCATAGCTTTTGAACGGCTTGGGCGCATGGATATCCGCGCCCGTCGCGCCACCCGCGCTTTCCCAACGAAAGGCGATCATCTCATCCGCCGCAAGACCCGCCAGCGGAATATCCATCACATCCACCGAATCAGCTTTCAGCGTCACCTCCGCCGTCCCGATATCCCGCAAGCTGCCATCCGGCCGCAAAGCTTGCGCCGTCACAACAACCTGCGCTTCCGGCCCGTCATTGATGCCGCGCAGGACAATCCGGTCACCGACAGGCACCGCCGTCACCAGCAAAGGCGCATAGAAATCCCGCGCCATATGGTGCAGCAACTTCCAGTCCCCGCCATGGTCCAGCGAGGCCCATGAACAGACCGGCCAGGTATCGTTCAACTGCCAGATCAGCGTGCCCATGCAATGCGGTTTCAGACTGCGCCAATGGGTGACAGCGGTCTTGATCGCCAACCCTTGCTGCACCTGCGACAGATAAACGAAATCGTCAAAATGTTTCGGCCAGCGGAAATAGCGGAACATCGTCTCTGCGATCCGTGCATTGCCGCCTGCATTCTTCTGATGGCTTTCCAGCACCGGGGCGGCGATATTCTGGTCCAGCACCCCAGCAAAGCGGTTGATCGCAGTCATCGACGGATAGCTTTGAAACCCAAATTCGGAACAAAACCGCGGTGCGATATCGCGGTAATGATCGAAATCGCGCCCTTCGTGCCAGACCGACCAGAAATGCATGTCGCCCGATCCGTCATCATGCCAGGCATCGCCAAAATTCATCGGCCCCGGCGAGGGCGAGGATGGCCACCAGATCGCTGCCGGATCAGTCTCTTTCAACGCCACCTCAATCGCGCGGTTCAGCCGGTCGTAATTCACCAGATAGCGGTCACGGTCCTTGCGGCTGACCTCATACCAGTTCAGCGCGCCGATCAACTCATTGTCGCCACACCAGAGCGCCAGACAGGCGTGATGCTGGATGCGGGTGACGTTCTCGACCACTTCCGCCGTGACCTCGGCCAGAAAACCGGGGGTGGAGGGGTAAAGATTGCAGGCAAACATGAAATCCTGCCAGACCAGCAGACCCAGTTCGTCGCAGGCATCATAAAAACTGTCCCGCTCATACCTTCCCCCGCCCCAGACGCGGATCATGTTCATATTGGCATCCACCGCCGATTGCAGCAGGCCGCGGGTCTTGGCGTCACTTATCTGACCGGGCAGAGCATCGGCGGGAATCCAGTTCGCCCCTTTGCAGAAAATATCCCGCCCATTGACGCGGAATTTGAACCCAAGGCCCGCCGCATCAGGCGTCGTCACCAGCTCCATCTGGCGCAACCCGATGCGGCGGTGGGCTGTCGCCCCACCCGCCGTGATCATCAGATCATAAAGCGGCTGATCCCCCTGCCCTGCGGGCCACCACAGATCAGGGTTCTGAATCGTCACGCTCAGCTGCGACGTGCCATCCACAACAGGTGCAGTTACACTTTGCCCTGCAATCGTGGCGCTGACATCGCCGCTGTGATGAGTGGTCTTGACCGACACATCCAGCGTCACCGCACCGTTCTGATGGGTTTGCGCCACCATCACACCATCAATCCGCGCTACCTCTGCCGGAACGATCTGCATCATCCCGTAAATCCCGAACGGGGCCAGCGCGATATTCCAGTCCCAGCCGAAATCGCAGGCCGGTTTGCGCAGCATATTGCCATTGGGGATCGGGCAATTGTCAGGGTGATGCGGCACCTCAAACGGCAGCGCCGCCTGTTTCGCCGCCCCCGCATTGACCGAGGAATGAAACGTCACGCGGATCATATTGCGCCCAACCTGCGCAACATCAGCCAAATTCACGCGGTAACTGCGAAACGCATTCTCGGCCCGCAACACCACCTGTCCATTGACCTGTACGGTCACAACGCAATCCATCTCTGACAGGACCAGATCGACATCCGTCGCTGTCAGGTCAAACTCCCGCACCGCATGCCAGTCACGCGCACAAATCCAGCGCAGGTCATATTCGTTGCGCCCCCAATAGGGATCAGGGATCAGCCCCGCGTCATGCAGCGCGCTGATCCCATCACTCGGCATCTGCATCGCGCAATTATGGGTGCCGCTGTCATCGGACAGCGACCATGCACCGGCAAGATCAAGCATTACAAACGATCCTCGGTCTTCTTGTCAAAGATCGACGCGCGTGACGGATCAATCCCGATCGCCAGCACCTCACCGGATTTCACCCGCGCCTGACCATCCATGCGGATACGGAACGGATGCCGGCCCAGCTTGGCATAGATCAGCGTATCGGACCCCATCGGTTCGACCAGATCGACGTCCACATCGAATTGCAGCGGCGCATTGCGCACCAATTCACCCGTCACAACATGCTCCGGCCTGATCCCGATCACGGCTGTATGATCGCTGGTCTGCGGGGTCAGAAACTCATAGCCCACCATGGGCATGACCATATCATCGACCTTGAAATTGCCGCCTTCCAGCCGCCCCTCAAGGAAATTCATCGACGGACTGCCGATGAAATCCGCAACATAAAGGTTGCGGGGCCGGTTATAAATCTCATCCGGGCTGCCCAATTGCATGATCTTGCCGCCTTTCATGACGGCAATGCGGTCGGCCAAAGTCATCGCCTCGATCTGGTCATGCGTCACGTAGATCATCGTGTTCTGCAATTGGTTATGCAGGCGCTTCAACTCGACCCGCAGATCAACCCGCAGCTTGGCGTCAAGGTTGGACAAAGGTTCATCGAACAAAAACACATCGACATCGCGCACCAGCGCCCGGCCAATCGCAACACGCTGGCGCTGACCACCCGACAAAGCCCCCGGTTTGCGGTCCAGCAGCGGCTGAATTTGCAGGATATCGGCGGCCCGGTTCACCCGCTTTTCAATCTCGGCCTTGGGCAGCCGCGCATTCTTCAACCCGAACGACAGGTTCCCCCGCACCGTCATCTGCGGATAAAGCGCATAGGATTGAAACACCATCCCGATGCCGCGTTCCGACGGTTCCGCCCAGGTCACATTGCGGCCCTTGATGAAGATCTGACCATCCGTGACCTCCAACAGCCCCGCGATGCAATTGAGCAAGGTGGATTTGCCACAGCCCGAAGAGCCCAGAAGCACCAGAAATTCACCTTCATGGATATCAAGGTCCAGATTTTGCAGGACTTTGACCGCCCCGAAAGCCAGATCGAGTTGTTTGATTTGTACAGAATACGTCATGGATCAACCTTTGACTGCGCCGGCGGCGATGCCGCGGACAAAAAGTTTGCCAGAGGCAAAGTAGATAACAAGTGGCACGATGCCGGTGAGAAGGGTCGCCGCCATATTGACGTTATATTCCTTCACCCCCTGCACCGAATTGACGATGTTATTCAGCTGCACCGTCATCGGATAGGTGGATGGCTTGGTGTAGATCACGCCGAACAGGAAATCGTTCCAGATACCCGTCACCTGCAGGATCATCGCGACGACAAAGATCGGCAGCGACATCGGCAGCATGATGCGGAAATAGATGCCCCAGAACCCGGCGCCATCGACACGGGCCGCCTTGAACAATTCCTCGGGCAGTGACGTGAAATAATTGCGGAACAGCAGCGTCAGGATCGGCATGCCGAACACCGCATGGACCAGCACCAACCCGCCAAGCGATCCCATCAGGCCCACTTCGCGCAGGATGATCACGATCGGATAGATCATCGTCTGATAAGGGATGAAGGCCCCGATGATCAGGATCGTGAAAAAGGTTTCCGATCCTTTGAACCGCCAGTTCGCCAGCGCATAGCCATTGATCGACGCGATCGAGATTGACAGGATCAGTGACGGGATCAGGATATTCACCGAATTCCAGAAACCACGCTGCAACCCGTCGCAATTGATGCCGGTGCAGGCCTCTGACCAGGCCTTGACCCAGGGTTCAAAGGTAATCTCCATCGGCGGGCCAAAGACATTGCCCATGCGGATTTCGGGCATGCCTTTCAGCGAGGTGACGATCATCACGTAAAGCGGCAGCAGATAGTACAGGCTGACCAGCAGCAATGTGCCATAAAGAAAGATATTGGCGCGGCTGAAGGATTTTTTCGGTTTTGGCCCGCGCGGGCCGTCTCGCAAAGCTGCGTCAGCCATTCTTCTTGCCTCCGAATTCCAGATAGGCCCAAGGGATCAGAATGATGATCACCGACACCAGCATCATGGTGGATGCGGCAAAGCCCTGACCAAGGTTCTGCGCCTGGAACATATAGTTGATGACGTATTTTGCCGGCACTTCAGAGGCGAGCCCGGGGCCACCATTGGTTTGCGCGACCACAAGGTCATAAAGTTTGATGATACCGCTGGCGATCAGCACCAGCGCGGTCACGAAAATCGGGCGCATCATCGGGATGATGATCACGACATAGGTTTTCCATGTCGGAATCCCGTCCACCCGCGCGGCTTTCCAGATATCTTCGTCGATCCCGCGCAGACCGGCCAGCATCACGACCATGATGAAACCGGACCCTTGCCAGATCCCGGCGATCAGAATGCCATACATGACGATATCGGGGTTGTTCAGCGGATCGAAGGCGAAACTGGTCCAGCCAAAATCGCGTATGACGCTTTGCATGCCGAATTCCGGGTTCAGAATCCACTGCCAGGCAAGGCCGGTCACGACAAAGGACAGCGCGAAAGGATACAGGAATATGGTGCGGAACACCGCCTCGCCCCGGATCTTGCGGTCCAGACAGGCAGCAAGCGTAAAGCCGATCACCAGCGTCAGGATCAATGAACAGATGCCGTAGATGGCAAGGTTCTGGATCGAGATCATCCAGCGGCTGCTTTCCCAAAGCCGTTCATATTGGTCAAGGCCGACAAAATCCAGCCGGGGCAACAGCCGCGAACTTGTGAATGAATGTACAACCGTCCAGATCGTACCGCCGACGAAAACCACCAGCACGGTCAATATCATCGGGATCGAAGCGATCTTGGAATTCAGGTTGCGGAATAGCTTGTTGGGCCGCTTGGCTGCGTCCATCATGGTTCCCCCAGAGCAAAGGCAATTGGTGGGCCCGGCGTTCAACCGGGCCCGGTCAGCGACGACGCTTAGTCAGCGGCGGCGATGATAGAGACGTAGCGGGATTGTGCATCCTCAGCGCTCATGCTTGAGGTCCAGAATTCCGCCATCAGTTCTTCGATCTGGGTCTGGGTGTCGGGGGTGAACAACATGTCACCAGTCGGCAGGATGTTGCCATCGGCAAGGATTTCAAGCCCTTTCTGCATGCAGGCGTTGGCAGCAGACATTTCGATGTCGCCACGCACCGGCAAGGAGCCCTTGGCAAGGTTGAACGCAACCTGCACCTCGGGCGAGATCATCAAAGCGGCCAGTTCAAGCTGTGCAGCCGTCACTTCTGGGTCGCTGTTCACGGGGAAATAGAAGGCATCACCGCCGGTATCTAGAATGGCGGCTTCACCCAGTCCCGGCAGACAGCTGTAATCTTCGCCAGCGACCTGTTCGGCGATCTGGAATTCACCCTGCGCCCAATCACCCATGATCTGGCCAGCGGCCTGACCCGCGATCACCATATTGGTGGCCTGATTCCAGTCCTGCACGTTGCTGCCGCTCGCCATGTCGCGCGCTGTAACGGCTGATTCGAACACGCGGGCATATTCCGGCCCGCCTGCGACGCTTTCGTCGCGGTCGACATGGACGGCGCGCCATGCCTCTTCACCTGCCAGCGCAATGGCCATCACGCCGAATGCACCCGATTGTTGCCAGCTTTGCTGACCCATGGCCAAAGGCAGGATGCCGGCCTCTTCCAACGCAGGGGCGGCAGCGACATATTCTTCCCAATTCGTGGGCACATCGATGCCCGCCTGTTCAAAGGCGGCATGGCTCAGCCACAGCCATTGCCAGGAATGGATGTTCACGGGGACGCAATAGATGCGGCCATCCAATGTGCAGCTGTCAAGCAGCGTTGACGGGTTGACGACATCGCGCCAGCCGCCAGCCTCGGCCACTTCGGTCAGGTCCAGCATCAGCCCGGCCTCAATCAGTTCCTCGGACTGCCGTCCGTGGTTCAACTGGGTCGCGGCCATCGGGTCGCCGCCCAGAATACGCGAAATGATGATCGGGCGGGCTGTGCCACCGGCACCGGCGATTGCACCATCGATCCATGTGTTGCCGGTGGCATTCCATGCTTCGGCGAATTTTGTGACAGCGGCGGCCTCCCCCCCCGATGTCCACCAATGTGTGACTTCCAAATCAACGGCCGAAGCCGCCGATGCGCTGACGATGCAAGTCGCCGCGAGCAGTTGTGTTGTCAGTTTCACGATTCTTTCCTCCCTGGTCCTAAATCGTTATAGATCAGCCTATATCGATTTAGATTGACCTCGCAACAAAAAATAAGCCAAACTTTCA
The DNA here is from genome assembly GCF_035117555.1 of Yoonia sp. 67-2. Classification (NCBI taxonomy): domain Bacteria; kingdom Pseudomonadati; phylum Pseudomonadota; class Alphaproteobacteria; order Rhodobacterales; family Paracoccaceae; genus Yoonia; species Yoonia sp. 67-2. Next base: position 104,467 of record NZ_JAYKPK010000008.1, on the reverse strand, counting down.
ACAAGCGCGGTCGCGATGTATAAGACCTTGTGGTTGATCAATTTTTACATGATGCCATGGCTTGAACACAGCGACAGACACGGGCGGAGTGACGCCAGAACAAGGATGCCAGCCGATGGCAACAAGCCGAACCAGCGCAGAAATTGCCGCCTCGACCGCGGCGGTGACCGGCAAACCGACGCTGAAAACCATCGCGCGGATCAGCGGTCTGGCCGTGCCGACCGTGTCACGCGCGCTCAGCGATGCGCCCGATATCGGTGCTGAGACCAAGAAACTGATCCGCAAGATCGCCAGCGACATCGGCTACGTCCCCAACCGCGCGGGCGTGCGCCTGCGCACGGGCCGGACCAATGTGATCAGCCTTGTCATGTCGACCGAGATGGATCTGATGAGCCATACCGCGCGGCTGATTTCTTCCGTTGCCGGGGCCTTGCGCGACACGCCCTATCACCTGATCGTCACGCCGTTTTTCCCTGATCAGGACCCGATGGAACCCGTGCGCTATATCGTGGAAACCGGATCAGCCGATGCGATCATCCTGAACCAGATCAGGGCCGATGATCCCCGTGTCAATTACATGATGGCCCGGCATTTTCCTTTTGCCACACATGGCCGGACGGATCAGGCCAGCCTGCATCCCTATTATGATTTCGATAACGAAGCCTTCGGCACCATGGCCGCGCAGCGCCTGATCGCGCGCGGGCGCAGGCATATCCTGCTGATCCCGCCCCCCGCCGCACATAATTACGCCCAGCACATGATCGCCGGTGTCAGCCGCGCGGTGCAGGAAGGTGGTGTCGGGCTGACGATCTCTGACACCGTCTCAAGCGACAACAAAAGCGCCGATGTCGTGCCCTTCATCCTCGACAAACTGACACACCAGCCCGAAATCGACGCGATCATCGTCGGATCAACGACATCGGCGATGGGGGCGGTCTCTGCCATTGAACAGGCAGGCAAAACCGTAGGCAAAGAGGTGGACCTTTTCGCGAAAGAGGCGGTGCCCTTCCTGAAATTGTTCCGCGCGGATATCCTGACCCTGTCCGAAAAGATCGGGATTGCGGGCGAATTTCTGGCCAAAGCCGCCATTCAGGCGATCCGCAACCCAGAGGCACCGCCGATGCAGGCGCTGGAAACCCCGTCAGACGATCCGTTGTAACGCGGCGATGATCGCCGGGATCGGCTGGTCGATGCGGACCACCGCTGCCGCATTCTGCGGCACTTCCAACGTGGCCAACTGACTGTCGAGCAGGCTTGGCGGCATGTAATGGCCTTGCCGTTCGGCCAGACGCGCCGTGACCACATCGCGGGGGGCCTCCAGATAGGCGATTTTCAGATCAGGCACCGCCGCGCGCAGATGATCGCGATAGGATTTCTTCAGCGCCGAACAGGCGAAAACCACCGGCTGATCCGCGCGCGCCGCCTGCACCGCCTGCCCCAGCGCGTCGAGCCACGGCCAGCGCATCGCATCATTCAGCGGCTGACCCGCCGCCATCTGGGCCACGTTTTCGGCGGGGTGGTAATCATCCCCATCCAGAAAGACGCCGCCAATTGCATCGGCCAGACCTGCGCCGATGGTCGATTTGCCGCAGCCGGATACGCCCATGACCATGATTGCAGAATACATCTCAGCGCCCCGGGATCGCACCGCGCTTGGTGCCTTTGCCGTCCCAAGTGTCGATGATTTCCACCGCTTCCTCTGCCGTTTCGACAAAGCGGAACAACGCCAGATCGTCGCGCGAAATCGTGCCAGCATCGGCAAGCGCTTCCCAATTGATGATCTTTTCCCAGAATTCGCGGCCAAACAGCAGGAACGGCACCTGCCCCATGCGGCCGGTCTGGATCAGGGTCAGCGCCTCGAACATTTCGTCCAGCGTGCCGAAACCGCCCGGAAACACACAGACAGCCGAAGCGCGCATCAGGAAATGCATCTTGCGGATCGCGAAATAGTGGAAGTTAAAGCACAGATCCGGCGTGACATATTCATTGGGCGCCTGTTCATGCGGCAGCACGATATTCAGCCCGATGGACACGCCGCCCGCATCCTGCGCGCCGCGATTGCCCGCCTCCATCACGCCCGGCCCGCCGCCGGTGGCGATGACGTCCTCACCGCCGCCTTTTTGGATCGACCGTTCGGTCATCAGCCGGGCGAATTTGCGCGCCTCGTCGTAGTATTTTGACAGATCGGCCAGCGTCTGCGACTTGGCTGTGTCTTTTTTCGATGGCTCGGGGATGCGCGCGCCGCCGAACAGGACCACGGTGGATTTGATCCCCGCCTCGTTCATCATCAGTTCGGGCTTCAGCAATTCCAGTTGCAGACGCACAGGCCGCAATTCCTCGCGCAGCAGAAAGTCCTGATCGGCAAAGGCCAGAGCATAGGATGGCGCGCGGGTCTGCGGCGTGTCGGGGATCTGGCGTGCGGTTTCCTGATCCTGCTGGCTGTCACGAAACGGATGGCGGCGGTCGTCTTTCATCATTCTTCCTCGCATTGCGCCCTTGGGCCGTTCCGGTCTATAGCCCATTGCAACCACAGACCACAGCTAAACCGGAGAATCCCATGTCGAATGCCGCCCTTGAGACCGCCATCGAAGCCGCCTGGGACGTGCGCGACACGATCACGCCCGCCACCAAAGGCGAGACCCGCGATGCGATTGAAACCACGCTGAACGCGCTGGACAGCGGCAGCCTGCGGGTCGCGGAAAAGCAGGATGACGGCAATTGGCATGTGAACCAATGGGCGAAAAAGGCGGTGCTGCTGTCGTTCCGTCTGAACGATATGGAGCCGATTTCCGGCGGCAATGGCGGGTCCACATGGTGGGACAAGGTGCCATCGAAATTCGACGGCTGGGGTGAAAACCAATGGCGCGCCGCAGGGTTCCGCGCCGTGCCGGGGTCGATCGTGCGCCGGTCGGCGTTTATCGGCAAGGGCGTGGTGCTGATGCCGTCCTTCGTGAACCTTGGTGCCTATGTCGATGAAGGCACGATGGTCGATGGCTGGGCCACGGTCGGGTCCTGCGCGCAGATCGGCAAGAATGTGCATCTGTCCGGCGGCGTCGGCATCGGCGGCGTGCTGGAACCGATGCAGGCAGGCCCGACGATTATCGAGGATAATTGCTTTATCGGTGCCCGCTCCGAGGTTGTCGAAGGCTGCATCATCCGTGAAGGGTCCGTGCTGGGCATGGGCGTGTTCATCGGCCAATCCACGAAAATCGTGGACCGCGCGACGGGTGAGGTCACCTATGGCGAGGTGCCGCCCTATTCCGTGGTCGTCGCCGGCACGATGCCATCGACCAATGGCGTCAGCCTGTACTGCGCGGTGATCGTGAAACGGGTCGATGAAAAGACCCGTTCCAAAACCGGCATCAACGAATTGCTGCGCGACTGAGATGATCCTCAGCCGGATCATCGCCCGCCGCCGCATCGCTGCGGGCCAGCAGCCATCGTTCATTGCGGGCTGGTGGCCGGTGGCGGCGGATATTGCGATGATCGCGGCGGTCTTGGCGATGCTCTGGCAGCCGCTATTGACGGCGATCTATGTGGCGGACCTGCCGCTTTATGGGACCATCCTGGTCCTGTTGTTCGCGATCTACCTGCCGTTTCAGATCGTCGTCGTGATATCAACGATCTGGGCGGTCAAATCCCGCTGGATAGAGGAAGACAGCAAATGAGTGCCAAGGAAAGCCGCCAAAAGGTATTCACCCTGCTGGTCGAGGTTGGGCGCAGCGCCGATGACGGGTTGCCCGATGGTGCGACCGGTGCAGCGCTGATGTGCTATGCCTCTGGCGTGGACGAGGCCGAGGCGGTGCGCGAAACCGTCGCGATCCTGAAACAGGCTGATCTGGCACCCTTGGACGTGTCAGGTTACGGCACGCTGGATGAGCGGCTGGCCGAAGGGCATGATATTTCGGATGAGGAACGCGAGCTGATGCAGCGGGCCTTGGATGAAAACAGCGTCATCGTGGCGCAGATGACGCCGTTTTACGATAAGGCAGAGTAGAGACCTGAAACCTTCCCCGCGGGGAAGATCGCCGTCACGTAAAACCTTCCCCGCGGGGAAGGTTTTTTACACCGCAGCCTTGCGGCTTTCGTCCAGATAAATCTCGCGCAGGCGCGCGGCGACCGGACCCGGCGTGCCTTTGCCGACGGCTTTGCCATCCACTTCGACCACCGGCATGACAAAGGCACTGGCGGAGGTGATGAAAGCCTCATCCGCCTCCTGCGCCTCGGCGATGGAAAAGCTGCGTTCCTCGACCTGCATCTGTGCTTCGCGCGCGAAGCGCAGGACGGCGGCGCGGGTGATGCCGTGCAGGATTTCATGGCCCAGATGGCGGGTGATGATCGTGTTGCCCTTGACGATATAGGCGTTGTTGGATGTGCCTTCGGTGACCATCCCATCCTCGACCATCCAGGCGTCATCGACTCCGGCGGCCTTGGCCATCATCTTGCCCATCGAGGGATAAAGAAGTTGCACGGTCTTGATATCGCGCCGCGCCCAGCGCTGATCGGCGACCGAGATGATCTTGATCCCAGTTTTCGCGGCGGGGCTGTTGGCGAGGCCCGGCTTGTTCTGAGTGAACAGCACGACAGTCGGCGTGCAGGTTTCGGGATCGGGAAAGGCGAAATCGCGGTCACCGGGCGCGCCACGGGTGATCTGCAGATAGATCATGCCTTCCTCAATCTCGTTCAGGCGCACCAACTCGCGGTGGATGTCCAGCAGATCGGGCAGGCAGGTGGGGTGCGGCATGTCCAACTCGCTCAGCGAGCGTTCGAGCCGTTTGGCGTGACCAGCGAAATCGATCAGCTTGCCATCCAGCACGGATGTAACCTCGTAAACGCCATCGGCCATCAGGAAGCCACGGTCAAAGATCGAAATTGTGGCTTCGTTTTCAGGCAGATAGGTGCCGTTGACGTAGACTGTACGCATATTCATCCCCAAAGGTCAGCGGCGGGCGGATGCACGCCATGTTCATCAAACTGCAAAGGTGTTGCGCGGTCTTCGGCCAATAACAGCGGCCCGTCAAGATCCGTGAATGCCACGCCTTGGGCAAGGATCGTCGCGGGTGCCATGGCGAGCGATGAGCCGACCATGCAACCGACCATCACGCCGTAACCTTCGGCCTGCGCCTGTGCTTTCAGCGCCAAGGCTTCGGTCAACCCGCCAGTTTTATCCAGCTTGATATTCACCATGTCATATTTGCCCCGCAGGCCGGGCAGGCTGGCGCGGTCATGGCAGCTTTCATCGGCACAAACCGGCAAAGGCCGCGCAATTTCACCCAGCATATCATCGGCCCCGGCGGGTAGCGGTTGTTCGACCATCTGCACGCCAAGGCGGATCAGATGCGGGGCGAGGTAGGCGTAAACCTCTGCCGTCCAGCCTTCATTGGCGTCGACGATAATCCGGGCATCTGGCGCGCCACGGCGGACAGCCTCCAGCCGGGCCATGTCATCGGGCGTGCCGAGTTTGATCTTGAGCAGGGGGCGGTGGGCGTTCTTTGCCGCCTGCAATTGCATCACCTCGGGTGTGTCGAGCGACAAAGTATAGGCGGTGATTTCCGGCCTTGGCGCGGGCAGGCCCAGCAAATCCCATACCCGTTTGCCCGCCTTTTTGGCCGCGTGATCCCAGAACGCACAATCGAGCGCATTCCGCGCGGCACCGGCGGGCAGGACGTGCTGCAAATCGGGCCAGGCACCCGCAAAGCTCATGACCTGTTCGGTCACGCTCTCCAGCGTCTCACCATAGCGCGCATAGGGCACGCATTCGCCGCGCCCGACATAGCCGTCACCGGCGACGGTCACGGTCAGCACTTTGGCTTCGGTCCGCGACCCGCGCGAGATGGTGAACACCTGCGCCAGCCGGAACACATCAGATGAAACTGCAACCTTCATCATCGTCCGAGCCCAAGTATCCCCGCCGGAGGCATCCGGTTTCGCCAGAAACCGGAATTCACAGTGCCACCAGCGCATCGACCAAACGCGCAGCGCCTTGGCGGTACGTATCGACCGTGGGCAGGCCCATCCGCGCCTCAACCTCGGCCATATAGGCGAGGGCCTCTTCCTCGGACATATGCTGTGTATTGATCGAGATGCCGACCACCTGACAGGCAGGGTTGGCGATGCGGGCGATGGGCAAGACCATGTCGCGCAGGGCTTCAAGGCTGGGCAGGCTATAGCCGGGCAAACCGCGCATATGTGTGCGGGTCGGCTCATGGGCGAGGATCAGCGCATCAGGCTGGCCGCCGTGGATCAACGCCATGGTGACGCCGGAATAGGAGACGTGGAACAGGCTGCCCTGCCCTTCGATATGGTCCCAATGGTCGGGGTCATTGTCGGGGGTCAGATATTCGACCGCGCCGGCCATGAAATCCGCCACGACTGCATCCAAAGGCACGCCGCCGCCGGTGATCAGAATGCCGGTCTGGCCGGTGGGGCGGAAGGTGGATTTCATCCCGCGTTTGTGCATTTCGATGTCCATGGCAAGGCCGGTATACATCTTGCCCACCGAACAATCGGTGCCGATGGCGAGACAGCGCTTGCCTGTCCGTTTGACACCATTGGCGATGGGATAGGCGACCGAAGGCACGCGCACATCGAATAATGTGCGGTCATTGGCGCGCGCGGCGGCAACAAGATCAGCCTCGTCCCGCAGCAGGTTATGCAGGCCGGAGGCGATGTCGAAGCCCATGTTCAGGGCCTCGATCAGCGCCTCTTTCCACGCGGCAGAGATGATTCCACCACGGTTGGCCACGCCAATCACCAGGGTTTTGGCACCTGCCGCCTTGGCCTCGGCCAATGTCATATCTTTGATCCGCAGATCGGCGCCGCAACCCGGCATCCGGTATTGGCCCACGGCGTTGTCCGGGCGCCAATCCTTGATCCCTTGCGCGACCTTGGCGGCAAGTTGGTCCGGCGCATCGCCAAGAAACAAAAGATAAGGGGTCTGGATCATGGTCACGCTCCGTCGATGGTTTGGGGTCACCTTGCCAGATCGACCGGCACTTCGCCAGTCCCCCACCGAACGGTGGGGCGCGCAACACCGCCATGAAAAAGCCCGGGCGCGAACGCCCGGGCCGATCCGAAACACTGACAGGAGGGGGTCAGCCTTTCGTGAATTCAGGATAGGCTTCCATGCCCAGTTCGGATGTATCCAGACCGCGCATTTCGGATTCTTCGCTGACGCGGATGCCCATGGTCATCTTGAAGATGTACCAGATGATCAGCGAGACGAAGAAGGTGAACACACCGTAAGCGACGATGCCGGTCAGCTGTGTCATCAGGCTGGCGCCATCATTGTAGAAGACCACAGCGATCGTGCCCCAGATACCGGCCAGCAGGTGGACAGGGATCGCACCGACCACGTCGTCGATCTTGAACTTGTCCAGCATCGGCACAGCGAAGACCACGATCACACCACCGATGGCACCGATCCACAGCGCACCGAACAATGTTGGTGCCAGAGGCTCTGCCGTGATGGCGACCAGACCGGCCAGCGCGCCGTTCAGCACCATGGTCAGATCGACCTTTTTGTACAGCAGCTGTGTCAGGATCAGCGCCGTCACCGCACCGGCAGAGGCTGCCATATTGGTGTTGGCAAAAATCCGGCCTACGTCTGTGATGTCACCGACTGTGCCTGCGGCAAGCTGCGAACCGCCGTTGAAACCGAACCAGCCCAGCCACAGGATGAACGTGCCCAATGTCGCCAGTGCAAGGTTGGAACCCGGCATCGGATTGACGCGGCCATCCTTGTATTTGCCCAGACGTGGACCCAGCACAAGAGCACCAGCCAGAGCAGCCCAGCCACCAACAGAGTGGACGAGAGTCGAACCGGCAAAGTCGGAAAAGCCCATTTCGGACAGCCAGCCGCCACCCCACTGCCAGGACCCGGAAATCGGATACATGAAGCCGGTCAGCACGACAACGAAGGCAAGGAAGGGCCAGAGTTTGATCCGTTCAGCCAAAGCACCCGACACGATGGAGGCTGTCGCCGCAACGAACATCAACTGAAAGAAGAAGTCTGATGCCTTAGAGGCATAGTCCAGCGATGCATCAGCGGCTGCCAGCCCCACAGGTTCGAGCGATGTAGCGTTAAAGAGCTCGCCCAGCCATCCCTCGATGATAAAACCGTTCTCAGGATACATCAGATGAAAACCAACCAGCCAATACATGATGCCTGCGATCGAAAACAGCGCGATGTTCTTGGTCAACTGGGTGGTGACGTTCTTGGACCGGACCAGACCGGCCTCCAGCATGGTAAAGCCTGCTGCCATCCAGAACACCAGAAAGCCGCCCACAAGGAACAGCAGGGTGGTCATGATATAGGGGCCGATTTCGTCGAAGGTGGGTGCCACCTCTGCCACTTCTTCGACAACCTCTGCGGCTTCCTGCGCGAATCCGATCACCGGAAGCAGGGCCAGCCCCGCGCCGAGTGTCAGTAGTTTTTTCATATTCATTTTCTTATCCCTCGTTCCGCCGCGATCACAGCGCGTCATCATTGGTCTCGCCGGTGCGCACCCGCAGGGCGCTTTCCACGTCGAGCACGAAAACCTTGCCGTCACCGATCTTGTCGGTCTTGGCGGTGGTGGCGATGGTAGAGACCACCTGATCGGCCATGCTGTCAGGCACGACGATCTCAAGCTTCACCTTGGGCACGAAGTTGACCGCATATTCCGCACCGCGATAAATTTCGGTGTGGCCCGACTGCGATCCGAACCCCTTGATTTCTGACACCATCATGCCGCGCACGCCCACGGTGGTCAGCGCTTCGCGCACCTCCTCGAGCTTGAATGGCTTGATTGTTGCAATGATGAGTTTCACGTTCTTCCCCTCGCAATGGATTGCGAAACCGCCCAGCCTGGCGTCCGCTTGCAGGAACCAAAGAACGCGGCAGTGCAGCATGAGCAAGGTTTTGCCGATGCTCTGACCCCCTGCAGAGAGGTATACTTGCACATTTTTTGCACAAATTAGCCTATCTGCACAATTTACAGGCAGATCAAAAATCGCGCAGAGCGACTCATCCGTCTCTACAATCGCTTTCGATCCGGTTAGGATGTCGCAAAACAAACGCACAAACAGTCGAGCGGATCATGAGTGGCAACGATAAACGACGGACACCGCTGGTGGCCGACAGGCGATATAAGAACAAAGCAGCCCTACAAAAGGCAGCGCCGAAGAAAGTCGCTGCGAAACCGGCGTCCCGCCGCAGGCAGGCCCCCGCGCGGGGCAGACCGCGTGGTGTGCTGGGCTGGATCCTGTGGCCTTTCGCCTTTGTCGCCCGCATCATCTGGGCCGTCACATGGCGGCTGGGGCTGGTCGCAGCGATCGTGGTTGGCGGCATTTCGTTCTATTTCTCGACCCAGATGCCCCCGATCGAACAGATCATCGACCAACGCGCGCGCGGCTCTGTCACGATGGCCGATCTGACCGGCGAGGTTTTCGCCTGGCGCGGTGACCAGTTCGGCGGTGTGGTGACCGCAACCAATGTATCCCCGCATCTGCATAATGCCGTTGTCGCGACCGAAGACCGGCGGTTTTACAGTCATCTGGGGGTGTCGCCGCGCGGTATCGCCTCGGCGGTGCGGATCAACCTGAACGAAGGGCGCGGGCCTTTGTCCGGTAACGGCGGGTCCACGATCACCCAGCAGACCGCCAAATTGCTGTGTCTTGGCGTACCATATGACCCCAATGCATGGGAGTCAGAAGCGGCCTATGAGGCGGATTGCCGTGAAAACTCGCTCGCCCGGAAAGCGCGCGAGGCGTTTTATGCTGTCGGGATGGAGATTGCCTATACCAAGGAAGAAATCCTGACGCTCTATCTGAACCGCGCTTATCTGGGGGCGGGCAGCCGTGGCTTCGAAGCCGCGGCGCAGCGCTATTTCGGGATTTCAGCGGCAGAGGTGAATCCCGCGCAGGCGGCGATGCTGGCCGGTCTGCTTGTCGCGCCGTCGACGCTGGCCCCCACAGCGAATATCGAAAGATCCCGCGCCCGCGCCGCGATTGTGATCGGTCTGATGCGGGATCAGGGCTATCTGACCGCCGAACAGGCTAGCGATGCTATCGCCAATCCTGCGGCCCTGTCACGCGCGGCAGAGGCGCGATCAGGCGGCTTTTTTGCCGATTGGGTGATGGAAAGCGGGCCGGAATTTTTCACCCGCAACACAACCGAGGACGTGATCATCCGCACCACATTGGATCAGCGTATCCAAAGTGCCGCGGAAGAGGCGCTGGTATCGGTCTTTGAAAATCAGGTTGCCGAAGGGTCCGACGCGCAGGCGGCCATCGTGGTGATGTCGGCAGATGGTGCCGTGCGCGCCATGGTCGGCGGGCGCAATCTGCGCGCCACGGGTGCGTTCAACCGCGCGACACAGGCCCTGCGTCAGACCGGATCGGCCTTCAAGCCGTTTATCTATGCGGCGGCGCTTGACCTTGGCGTGTCGCCTTTTGCGATGGTGAATGATACCCGCACCTGCTGGCGGGTGCGCGGGTCACCCGAATGGTGCCCGGAAAACTATGACCGGACGTTCAAAGGTCCGGTGACCCTGGTGCAGGCGTTGGCCGAAAGCCGCAACGTGCCGACCATCGTCCTGTCCGAGGATGTCGGCCGCGAATTCGTGCGCAATGTCGCCAATGGTTTCGGCCTGCAGGGTGATCTGGCCGTCGGTCCGGCGCTGGCGCTGGGCGTGTCGGAAAGCACGCTGCTGAACATCACGGGGGCCTATGCCGGTATTCTGAACGGCGGGTCCGAAGTGACGCCTTATGGGCTGCTGGACCTGCGAATTCAGGGCGACGAACAGGTCGTGATGGATTCGCAGGGTGCCGGTATCGGTGACCGGATCATCAGCGAAGAGGCGGCCCGCCAGCTGACCTGGATGATGACCAAAGTCGTCGAAGAAGGCACAGGGCGGCGCGCGCGCATCCCCGGCTGGGAAATCGCGGGCAAGACCGGCACGACCAATTCGTCACGCGATGCCTGGTTCATCGGCTTTACCGGCGATTACGTCACCGGCGTCTGGATGGGCTATGACAACAACCAGCCGCTCAGCGGTGTGACAGGCGGCGGTCTGCCTGCCGAAATCTGGCGTGAAACCATGGTGCGTGTGCTGGAAGGCCGGATTGCCACACCATTGCCGATGATGGTGCCGCAAGTCGCCGCCCCGGCAGGCATTCTGGAAAGTCAGGGTGGCGAGGTCGTGGATGATGACGTGATCGAGTTGCTGGACATTCTGATCAACGGCGACAACACCAATTAAGGCGCGGCGCGCTACGGCGCGCCGTTCGGACACAGGCTGTAGACGAAGACATAGCCGTCCCAGATCATATAGAGCCCTTCACCATCGGGGGTGGGCATCAGCATGGCCCTTTCGGTCCATTGTTCACCCTCGGCGGCGCATTCCATTGTATAGAGCGTCGCATTCATGCCGTTCACATCGACCGGGCGGGTCATCTGGCATTGCGTCTGGACCCCGTAAAAGATGCCGGAGGCGATCCGTACCGATCCCCCATCCGCGCCGATCAGCGCGCATTCGGCATTGGCCGTCTGCCGGTACACCCCATCATAGGGCCCTGCCAGCAAGGCTGACGGCAGCAAGCAGATCAGAGGTGCAAGACACCGAAAAAAGCTATTCATATGTGAACCATGCGGCAAGTTTCTGCGCAGATCAACTGCTTGACCACAACCGCGCACCGCTGACAAGGGCAGAGTGACAGCGCGTTGGCGCTTGCCCAATCCGCAGGCAGTTTTTTCCGCCCGCTGGCCCTGACGGGTGATTGCACCGCCCGGCTTTGCCCGCTAGCGTCCGCGCAAACAGCCAAGGAGAGTGACATGAGCGTGATCGAAACCCGTCTGGCCGAACTGGGCGTGACCCTGCCCGATGCCCCCGCCCCTGCGGCAAATTACGTGCCTTTCGTGCAGACCGGCAATCTGGTGCATGTCTCGGGCCAGATTTCGGCGGGTGCGGATGGCATGATCAAGGGCAAGCTGGGCGCTGATCTGGATGCAGAGGCGGGTGCGGCGGCGGCGAAAGCCTGCGCGATCAGCCTGCTCGCGCAGCTCAAGGCCGCTTGCGGTGGCGATATCGACCGGCTGGTGCGGGTGGTGAAACTGGTGGGTTTCGTCAATTCGACGCCTGATTTCGGCGATCAGCCCAAGGTGATTAACGGCGCATCAGATTTCATGGTCGCCGCTTTGGGTGACAAAGGCCGCCATGCGCGGTCTGCTGTCAGCGCCGCCAGCCTGCCCTTTGGCGTCGCGGTCGAAATTGAAGGCATATTCGAGATCGCATGATGTTGCCTGCATCCTTCCTGTCCCGCCCCATCGCTCACCGCGCCCTGCATGACCGCAAGGCGGGGCGGGTGGAAAATTCCACCGCCTCGATCAAAGCGGCGATTGACGCCGGTTATGCTATCGAAATCGACGTACAATTGAGCAGTGACGGCCATGCGGTCGTGTTTCACGATGACGTGCTGGACCGGCTGACCGCCGAGACCGGGCCCGTCCGCGCCCGCAGTCGGGCCGATCTGACAGAGATCGCGCTGACAGATGATGCAGGCACGATCCCCACTTTGGAAGATGTGCTGGCGCTGGTTGCAGGGCAGGTTCCGCTGCTGATCGAGATCAAGGATCAGGATGGCGCGATGGGCCCCGATGTCGGCCCGCTGGAAGAAGCGACCTGCAAGGCGCTTGTAGATTACACGGGCGATGTCGCGCTGATGTCGTTCAATCCGCATAGCATGGCGGCCTGTCAGACACTCGCGCCCGATCTGCCGCGCGGGCTGGTCACCTCGGCCTATGAGCCGCGATTCTGGCCGGAACTGCCCGCCGACGTCCGTGATCATCTGCGCGAGATCCCGGATTATGACCGCGTCGGGGCCTGTTTCATCAGCCATGAAGCGATTGATCTGCACCGTCCCCGTGTCGCGCAGATCAAGGCATCAGGTGCCCCGATCCTGTGCTGGACGATCCGTTCTGCCACGGCAGAGGCAAAGGCCCGCGAGATCGCGGATAATGTGACGTTTGAGGGTTATCTTGCTTGACGCCAGCCCCGCAGCGTCCAGTTAGAAGGGCATGGATGACGCGACGATTGAAATCACCACCCATGCCAGCATTAGCGGGATCAGCGCCGCTGACTGGGATGCCTGCGCCTGTCCAGAACCGGGACGGCCGACAGACCCGTTCACGACGCATCGGTTTCTCAAAGCCATCGAAGACAGCGGCAGTGTGGGCCCCCGCACCGGCTGGCAGCCGCGCTATCTGAGTGCGCAGCAGAATGGGCAGATCATTGCCGTCGCCCCGCTTTATGCCAAGGGGCATAGTCAGGGCGAATATATCTTTGATCACAACTGGGCGCATGCCTATGAAAACGCGGGCGGGCGCTATTATCCGAAATTGCAGATCGCGGTGCCGTTCACGCCCGCGACCGGGCGGCGGTTTCTGACCAGACCGGGATTTGAGGCGATTGGCATGTCCGCCCTGATCCAGGGCGCGGTGCAGATCGCCGCCGACAACAACCTGTCATCCCTGCACGCGACCTTCTGCACCGAGGCCGAGGCGCTGGCGGGTGAGGACATGGGCCTGCAGTCCCGGATCGGCCAGCAGTTTCACTGGGTCAATGAAGGCTATGCCAGTTTCGATGATTTTCTGGCGAACCTGTCCAGCCGCAAGCGCAAGAATATCCGCAAGGAACGCGCCACGGCGCAGGGCTTTGGCGGGCAGATCGTGGCGCTGACCGGGGATCAGATTGAACCTGCGCATTGGGATGCGTTCTGGGAATTCTATCAGGACACCGGCAACCGCAAATGGGGCACGCCTTACCTGACACGGGCGTTTTTCGCTCTGGCGCATGACCATCTGCGGGATGATATCCTGATGGTGCTGGCGATCCGCGAGGGCAGGCCGGTTGCGGGCGCGCTGAATTTCATCGGACGCGAGACGTTATATGGTCGCTACTGGGGCTGCACCGAACACCATGCCTGCCTGCATTTCGAATTATGCTATTATCAGGCCATCGACTTTGCCATCGCCCAAGGCATGGCGCGGGTCGAGGCGGGCGCGCAGGGTGAACACAAACTCGCGCGGGGCTATCTGCCGGTGCCGGTGCATTCGCTGCATTGGTTCGCCGATGCGGGCTTTCGCGATGCGGTGGCGCATTATCTGCAGGCGGAACGCGACGCCGTAGACCACGAAATCGAGGTGCTGACCAGCTATGGCCCGTTCCGTAAATCCCAAAGAGAGGAACAACAATGACCGAGAAACTGACACAGACCGAACGTGACGCCGACCTTGCGCCGCTGCTGGCCAAAGGCTGGACCATGGTCGAGGGCCGCGACGCCATTCACAAGGAATTCACCTTTGCCAATTTCGTCGAAGCCTTTGGTTTCATGACAAAGGTTGCCCTTTATGCCGAAAAATGGAATCACCACCCCGAATGGTCGAACGTTTACAAGACGGTCGATGTGACGCTGACGACGCATGATGCAGGCGGTCTGTCGGCGCTGGATGTCAAACTGGGCGCCAAGATGGAGGCGCTGTCCGGGGGTTAAATTGGAAAATCTGTTAACGACGGAAATCATCAATGGAAGGACGCTCGCCGATCTTCTGACACTGGAATTTCTGGTCGCGATCTTTGGCAGCGTCTTTGCCGCCATCGTGATTCTGATTGCAGGTTTCGTCATTGGCGGCTGGCTGCGCGGGCGGATCGTGCGGGTCGGTCAAATGAACCGGCATCTGGACGATACTTTGTTCAGCTTTCTGGGCAATATCATCCGCTATGTGATCATCGGCTTTGCGTTTCTGTTTGTTCTCAATACCTTCGGGGTACAGACGACATCCTTCATCGCCGTTATCGGTGCCGCAGGTCTGGCGATTGGTCTGGCGCTGCAAGGCACATTGTCCAATATCGCGGCGGGCGTGATGATCGTGTTTTTCCGCCCGATCAAGCTGGGCGATTTTGTCGAGGTGAACGGCCAGATGGGTACGGTGAAAGAGATCAACCTGAATTTCATCGAACTGGCCAATCTGTCGAATGTGCAGGTGATCATCCCGAACTCCCAAGTCTGGGGCAATACGATTGTCAATTATTCGGTCTATGACAGCCGCCGCGCGGAATGGACCTTTGGCGTGGGCTATGGCGCTGATCTGAAACTGGCCGAGGAGACGATCCGTGAGACGATTATGGCCGACCCACGGGCGCGGACAGAACCGGCCCCGTTCATTCAGGTGAATAATCTGGGCGATTTCTCGGTCGATTTTCTGGTGCGGGTCTGGTGCGCCAGCGGCGATCTGTTCGCGTTTCAGGCCGATATGAAGCGGCAGGTGAAAGAGGCGCTGGACAAGGCCGGGATCGAGATCCCGTTCCCGACACGCACGGTGGTCAATCTGGCGGAATGAAATGGGCGGCCAATTGGCCGCCCGCTTTGTTAGCTCAATTCCGCCAGCAGGGTTTCCCCTGCCGAAATTTCGCACTGTCCCGGCCCTGCCTCTTCGTTCAGGATCATGACCACGCCGTTTTCAACAAGCATGGAATACCGCTTGGACCGGTTCACGAAACCGACCGGCGGGGCGCTGAAATCCAGCCCGATGGCGGTGGTGAATGTGCTTTCAGGATCGGCCAGCATGGTGATGCCGGTCGCGGTCGCGCCGGTGCTTTCGCCCCAGGCTTTCATCACGAAAGGATCGTTGACCGACACGCAGATGATTTCATCCACGCCTTTGGCTTTGAAATCATCAAACGTATTCATAAAGCTTGGCACATGGGCCGTGGTGCAGGTGCCGGTGAAGGCACCGGGCAGGCCGAAAATCACGACCTTGCGGTCTTTCAGCTTGTCGGAAAGCGTGACGGGCTCCGGCCCGTTGTCGCCCATTTGCAGGAAAGTCGCGTCTGGTAGTGTATCGCCTGTCTTGATTGTCATGGCTATCGCCCCTTCTTCGCGTTGTGTCGCCGAAGGCTTCCCATATAGAGTGCCGCAAAACAAGTAGGGGAATATCATGACGCATGTTGTGGTCGTGGGTGCCGGGCAGGCTGGCGCATCGCTGGTGGCCAAATTGCGCGCCGAAGGCTTTGCCGGGGCGATCACCCTGATCGGTGCGGAAAATGTCCCGCCCTACCAGCGCCCGCCGCTGTCAAAGGCCTATTTGCTGGGCGATCTGGCGCAGGAACGGCTGTATCTGCGGCCTGTGGAGTTTTACGCTGATCAGGATATTGCGCTGCGTCTCGATACCCGCGTGGTGGCGATTGATCCCGCCGCCCGGACCATCACCCTGACAGGCGAGGAAATCGTGCCATATGACGCGCTTGTGTTGACCACGGGCGCGCATCCGCGAACCTTGCCTGCGGCAATTGGTGGCATGCTCGACGGGGTCCATGCGATGCGCGATCTGGCAGATGCTGATGCGATGGCCCCGGAACTGGTGGCCGGGCGGCAGGTGTTGATCATCGGCGGCGGCTATATCGGGCTGGAGGCGGCGGCGGTTGCCGCCAAACGCGGCTTGCGCGTGACGCTGGTCGAGATGGCGGACCGGATTTTGCAACGCGTCGCGGCACCGCAGACATCGGATTATTTCCGCGCCTTGCACCAGTCGCATGGCGTGACGATCCGCGAAGGTGTCGGGTTGGACCGGTTGCTGGGCGATGACCGCGTCACCGGCGCAAGGCTGACCGATGGCAGTGAACTGGCAGCGGATTTCGCGATTGTCGGCGTGGGCATCACCCCTGCGACGATCCTTGCCGACAGTGCCGGTCTGCATGTTGAAAATGGCATCACGACCGATGCCTATGGCCGCACCTCGGATCCGCATATCTGGGCGGCGGGGGATTGTGCATCAACGCTGTTTCACGGCAATCGCATCCGGCTGGAAAGCGTCGGCAATGCGATTGATCAGGCAGAGGCTGTCGCGCTGAATATCATGGGCCGCGACCTGCCCTATCAGCCGAAACCATGGTTCTGGTCGGATCAATATGACTGCAAATTGCAGATCGCGGGGCTGAACACCGGCTATACGGATGTTTACACCCGCCTTGGCGATGCGCCGGGCGTGCAATCGCATTGGTATTATCGCGGCGCTGATCTGCTCGCTGTCGATGCGATGAATGACCCGCGCAATTACATGATCGGCAAAAGGCTGATCGAGGCGGGGCGCAGCCCTGATCCCGCGCTCATCACCAATCCTGCGACCGATATGATGGCGCTGCTGCGCGGATGAGGATCATCGCAGGCACCCATCGCGGCACGCATCTGACGGAAGTTGGCGCGGGTGATGAGGCCGCCCATCTGCGCCCGACCAGCGACCGGGTGCGCGAAAGCATGTTCAACGTGCTGCAAGGCGGGCGCTATGGCGATCCGTTGCGGGGCACGCGGGTGCTGGATCTGTTCGCAGGCACGGGTGCCTTGGGGCTGGAGGCTTTGTCGCGCGGTGCGGCCCATGTGACTTTCGTGGACAATGGGCGCGTGGCGCAGGGTCTGATCCGTGCCAATATTGCCAAGCTGCGCCGACAGGATGATACCAAGCTGATCACCACCAGCGTCACCGCCCTGCCCACCGGTCAACCCTGTGATCTGGTGTTTCTGGACCCGCCTTACGGGCTGGGTCTGGGGCAGGCCGCACTTGAGGCGGCTTTGCGGCAAGGCTGGATTGCGGCTGATGCGCTGATCGTCTGGGAAGAGGCGCGCGCGCAGATGGCCCCTGCCGGGTTCGCCGTGGCCGATCAGCGGCGTTATGGCGAGACTTGGGTGACGCTGTTGCGCCGCACTCAGGCGGGCTGAAGCAAGGCCGCAGGCGCGACCCACCAATTCATATGCGCAACCTGCACGATCCGCGCGATCTGGCGGGCGGTGGCCATATCCTTGACCAGCCCGAAACAGGTGGCGCCGGACCCTGACATGCCTGCGAAACTGACGGCGGGCTGGGCTTGTAGCGCGCTGATCACCTCGGCAATGGCGGGGGCGATGGTTTGTGCGGAAGATTGCAGATCATTGCGCTGCGCGGCGAGCCAAGCGGCGAAACCGTCATAATCCAACCCATCCGGCAGATCATCCATTGCGCTGCCGTCGCGGTTGGCCAGGCCTTTGAACACATCCGCTGTCGGCACATCGACGGGTGGCCGCACCATAACCAAGGCGCAATCGGGCAGGCGCGACACGGGTGACAAGGTTTCGCCGATGCCGGTCATCCGTGTCGGGGCCGGGGCCTGCAGGCAGACCGGCACATCGGCACCCAAGGCCACCACTTCGGGTGCATCGGCGGGTAAAGGGGCCACGTCCCACAATTCTGCCAGCATCGCGAGGGTCAAGGCGGCATCAGAGGACCCGCTGCCGATCCCTGCGGCATGGGGCAGGTGCTTTTCAAGGGTGAGGGCAGCACCAAGCTCCACCCCGCGCGCCTGTTGCAAGGCAAGCGCGGCACGCATCATCAGATTGCTGTCATCACTGGGAACACCGGGCGAAAACGGGCCGCTGACATTGATCTTCAGATCGGGCGCTGTCGTCGCGCTTAGCTGGTCACAGACATCGGCAAAGACCACCAGCGAATCCAGCAGATGATAGCCATCATCGCGCTGCCCGGTGACATGCAGGGTCAGATTGACCTTGGCCGGGGCGGTGGCCTTAATCGTCGCCACGGGCAACCTTAATCGGGTCTGCGCCTTCATCCTGCAAGACAAGATCCAGCCCGCGTGAAAGTTTATCCCGGATCCGCTGCGCCTCGGTCTCGGTCGGGTCAAAGGACAGGGCGCGCTGCCATTGGAACCGCGCCTCGATCAGGCGGCCAACGGCCCAGTAAGCATCACCCAGATGATCATTGATCACCGGATCAACCGGTTCCAGCGATGCGGCCTGTTCCAGATAGTCGACGGATTCATCATATTGCCCCAAGCGGAACAGCACCCAGCCAAGGGAATCCACAATCGCCCCGTTGTCCGGGCGCGCCGCAGCGGCGGTCTGGATCATCTCCAATGCTTCATCCAGTTTTTCACCGCGTTCAACCAGTGAATAGCCGAGATAATTCAGCACCTGCGGGTGATCCGGTTGCAAGGCCAGCGCGGCGCGGAAATCGGCCTCGGCCTCGGGCCAGAGATCAAGTTCGTGGTTGGCGATAGCGCGGGTGTAATAGACCGCCCATTTCGCCGGGGCGTTATCATTGTAAAGCGCCAGAGCGCGGGAATAGGCTGCTTTGGCGTCTTCCATCCTGTCTGACTGGCGCAAAAGGTCGCCTTTGGCGGCGAAGACCTCGGGCGCGTCGGGGTAGATGCGCGACAGATTGTCCATCACCTCGATGGCGGCATCGAGCTTGCCCGCGGCGCGCAGCACTTCGGCGCGGCCCATCTCAGCAGCAGAAAAGGATGGGTCGTCGCGGGGCACGCTGGCATAGGCCGCATTGGCCAGATCATATTGCCCCAAACCTTCCAGCAGGTCAGCGGTCATCAGCACGGCGGGGGTTTTTTCGGGGGTAAGATAGGATGCGGCCCGCGCGAACAGCAGCGTGTAACTGTCTGGCGCATCTTCCTGCACCAGCCCTGCCAGCAAAAGGTAAAGATCGGCCAACCCCTCGACCGGTGTGGCGACGGCGGCATAGGGGACGGCAACGCCATCTTCCAAGGCATCGCGCAATTGCTGCAGGCGCGGGTCAAGCTGCACGCCGAAAATGGCGTCCAGCATGCGGAGCGCATCTTCATTGCGGTCAAGCTGGCTGAGGATTTCGATCCGGGCAATCGCGCTCTGGCGGCTGTATTGCATGTCGCTGCGGCTGGCAAACAGCGCTTCGGCCCCGTCGAAATCCCCGACCGAGGCCAGCGCATAGGCTTTATGCGTCAGACCATAGATGCCCATGCCATCCGCCTCGATCACCTGATCGAATTGCACAAGGGCGCGGCGGATATTGCCATTGCCGATATGCGCCCAGGCCTGTGTCAGCCCATCCGCCAGCGGCCCGACCGACCGCCCGCTTTCCAAAGCGTCAAAAATACCGTCCCAATCGCCAGCTTTTGCATCAGCGACATTGATCACCAGATCGGCGACCTGACTGGGAAGGCGCAGACTGACGATATTGCGCGCCAGCGTTTCCGCCTGATCGAACTGCCCCAGCGCCACGTAAGACGCCACCGCGTTTTCCAACAGAACGGGATTGGCGGGATCACCCTGCAAGGCTTGGGTGAAATAGCGCGCCCCTGCGCCAAAATCATTGTCATATCCTGCCTGACGCCCGGCCAGATAGGCCCCGGCATCCGCCTGCGCCACGGCAGGCGCGGCAGAGGTGAGCATCAAGGCGATTACGCCAGCAGACAGGGATTTTCGCAGCACGGTTTCAGCTTACCTTTCGCAGGTTACGCGGTCACGCTAACGGGTCATTGTCCGGCTTGCAAATGCGGCAAAGGGTCAACAGCGGATCGCTGCCACTCTCTGGGGTTTGCACACAAACCGGCAGGCCCGAAGACCTGCCTGTCCGCCCGCCCACTGCCCGGCTGCGCCTTTTTTCCATGGCGCTTCGCGTTGCAACGACCTTAGGCGATGAAGTGATTCGCAGTCAAGTGACTGATTCGCTTTCAGCTGGTTGGCGCGTATATTTCACAGATCGGGCTGACCGGCGTCGGGCTGACCAGAAACGGCGTTTCGGGCGGCATCCCGCTGTCTTCGATCCAGACGCCGTTCAGGCAGAAATCCTGCGCGTAATTGCCAAGGTTGAAACCAAAGCCGGGATTGCCGCAATCATCGGCATTGCCACCGGCGTTCCAGGCCTGGCTGACGCCGAGGCCGATCTGATCCGGCGTGTAGAAAAATCCGCCGCCCGGATCGAAATGCAGCACCCAAGGGGTGGTGTCATCGCGCATCGCGAGGTCCCATTTGCCGATCAGACCGCCATCAAGATAGCCTGCGATGCGAAAATCGGTTACATCGGCTTCGGTGATCAAGGGGCGTGAGATGGCGGCGGGCTCAACGCTCATCTGGCCGGTCATGGTGTAACCATTCGCGCCTTCCCAGCAGAAATAGAAATCCACCGCATGGGCCTGTGTGCCAATCAATGCGAGCGCCGTTGTCAGCATGCGGATCATTGACCGTTCTCCCGGATGACATGGCCTGCAAGGTAAAGCGACCCGCAGATCAGGATGCGCGCCTGTGGTGTGGCATCGCGGATCGCGATGATCGCATCCTGCACGCTGGCAGCGGTGCTGGCGGGCAGACCGACGTCGGTGGCGATCCGCGCGGTGTCTTCTGCGGGGATCGTCGCGGCCTCGCCGGGGATCGACACAGCGGTCAGGCTTTCGGCCACATCGGCCAAGGGCCGCAGATAGCCTGCGATATCCTTTGTGTTCAGCATTCCGCAGATCAGATGCGTTGGGCGCGCGCTTTGGGCGCGCAACGTCGCGGCCAGCGCTGCCCCCGCTGCCGGATTATGCCCACCGTCGAGCCAGAGTTCCGCAGGCGCTGCCAGATCGACCAAAGCGCCTTTGGTCAGCTTTTCCATCCGCGCGGGCCAATAGGCGCGGGTGACTGCCGCCTCGCAAGCGGCCTCATCCTTGCCCAGATAGCGCAGGGCGGCGATGGCACTACCAGCATTCATCACCTGATGCGGACCGCGCAAATTGGGCAAAGGCAGGTCCAGCAAGCCGTGATCGTCCTGATAGATCAGGCGGTTATGTTCGGCGCTGACATGCCAATGTTGGCCATAGGCCAGCAAGGGCGCGCCCAGACGGGCCGCGACGCTTTCGATCACATCCATGCTTTCGTCATGTTGCGGGCCAACAATGCAAGGCACGCCGCGTTTGATGATCCCGGCCTTTTCGCCTGCGATTGCGGCCAGAGTATCGCCAAGATAGCTTTGATGATCCAGATCGACCGGGGTGACGATGGTCAGCGCCGGTTTGGCGATCACATTGGTCGCGTCCAGCCGCCCGCCAAGGCCGACCTCAAGCAATGTATAATCCGCAGGGGTTTCGGCAAAGGCCAGCAAGCCCGCCACTGTCGTGATCTCGAAATAGGTGATCGGATCGGGGCCATTGGCGGCATAACAGCGGTCCAGCACATCGGTCAGCGCGTCCTCGGTGATCAGATCACCGGCCAGCCTGATCCGTTCGTGAAACCGCGCCAGATGTGGGGATGTGTAGGCATGGACCCGCGCGCCGCCTTGTTCGAGGCCGGCGCGGATCATCGCCTGTGTCGAGCCTTTGCCGTTGGTCCCGGCCACATGGATCACGGGCGGCAGGCGATCCTGCGGATTGTCCAAAGCCACCAGCAAACGCCAGACCCGGTCCAGCGTCAGGTCGATGACCTTGGGGTGCAGGGTCATCATCCGCGCCAGAATGGCGTCAGAGCTTTTGGTCACTTTTCCGCTTCCACCACAGGGGCGGGTTCAGGCTCTGGGGCTAGCTCCAAGGACGGCGCAGGCAGATCGCCTTTCACCGGTGCGGCCTGTTTGGTCAGCAGCCGCACGATGGTGACCAGTTCATCCTTCAGATCGGTGCGTTTGGTCACGCGGTCCAGCATCCCGTGATCCAGCAGATATTCGGCGCGCTGGAACCCTTCGGGCAGTTTTTCGCCGATGGTCTGTTCGATCACCCGCGCCCCGGCGAAACCGATCAGCGCATTGGGTTCGGCAATCTGCACATCGCCCAGCATTGCATAGGAGGCGGTCACGCCGCCGGTGGTCGGATGGGTCAGCACGACGATATAGGGCAGACCCGCCTCTTTCAGCATCTGCACCGCAATCGTGGTGCGCGGCATCTGCATCAGGCCAAGGATACCTTCCTGCATCCGCGCGCCACCGGCGGCAGAAAACAGGATCAAGGGGCGTTTAAGCTCTATCGCGCGCTGCGCCGCTGCGACGATTGCATTGCCGACATACATCGACATTGATCCGCCCATGAAGGAAAAATCCTGCACCGCGACGATAACGCCCGTGCGGCCCATATCGCCTTCGGCGACCAGCATCGCGTCTTTTTCGCCGGTTTTCTTGCGGGCTTCCTTGATACGGTCGGTATATTTCTTCTGATCGCGGAAATGCAGCGGGTCGGCGACCGGATCAGGCACCGCGACTTCGGTGAAGACACCGCCGTCGAACAAGGATGTCAGCCGCTCACGCGCGCCGATGGCCATGTGATGGTCGCAATTGGTGCAGACGTTCAGGTTATCGGCCAGTTCGCGGTGAAACAGCATGGTCCCGCATTCGGAGCATTTGGTCCACAGATTCTCGGGGACTTCGCGGCGCGAGAACAACGAATTGATCGTTGGGCGAACGTAATTGGTGATCCAGTTCATAGGCGACCCTTTGGTTGACCCCTGTCAGATATGGCGCTGCGGCAGAAAATGCAATCAGCGCCTGATCGCGATCCGGGCTGCCAGCCACATCACATAGACCAATGCCGCCTGGATCAGCAGTTGCACAATCGCCCATGATGACAGCAAGGTGCCAAGATCCGAGGCGAATTCTGCCGGATCGGCATAGGGATAGACAAACAACGCCAGCCCCGAGGCGGGCCAGCCCTGCACGCCATAAAGCAGCACCGCCAGAATGTTATTCGCCAGATGCAGCCCGATGGCCGCGCCCAGATTGCCGGTTCGCGCGGTCAGATCGGCACAGGCAAGGCCCAGCAAGGCCGCCCAGATCGCCCAGATCACCCCATCGGCGGTGCCAAACCCATTCCAGTAATGCACAAGCCCGAACAGGACCGAAGGAACCCCCATCCAGACCCAACGCGATGACGACAGACACGCCAACTGCTGTTGCAGATAGCCACGAAAGAACATTTCCTCCGCACCGACCTGCACCAGCAGGACCAGCAGCGCCACCGGCACCAGCGCCACCCAGATCCCGAAATTGCGCATTTGCGCACCCATGGCGGGATCACCCCAACGCGGCAAAGCTTCCAGCAAAAGCAGCACCGCCACCACGGCAACAGTCACCCGTTTCAGATCAACCCAAGCAGCCGGCGCGTCACCGATCAGCGACCAGAACCCCCGATGGTGCAGCAGATGCAGCAGGCCCACGATCCCCAAGGCCGGAATCCCAAAGGCTGCAAATTGCATCAATGTGCCGGTCGCGCTGGTGCCGTCGACATAGATTTCCAGCGCCGCGGGTGGCAACAACAACGCCATGATGCCGGGGGTCACGCCGAAAATGAACTCGACCAGCACCACCATCACCGCGATGCGCCAGATGTCCCGCAGCGGCCATGCGGGTCGGATAAAACGGGCATGGGCGGCATAGGGGTCCGACATCGCTGCATTTACACATCCCGCCACGATCCCCGCAACGCATGTTTCGCGCTTGTGTCACTGCCGCCCGTTATTTAGACCTGCTGCAACAGTTTCCGGGGAGTAGAAGTGATGTCCAACAACCGTGTCGATAAATCCAGATTGCCCAGCCGCCATGTGACCGAAGGCCCGTCGCGCGCGCCGCACCGGTCCTATTTCTATGCGATGGGTCTGGATGAAGAAGCCATCGCGCAGCCTTGGGTCGGCGTTGCCACCTGCTGGAACGAAGCGGCACCTTGCAACATCTCGCTCAACCGGCAGGCCCAAGCGGTCAAGCTGGGCGTGAAAAAGGGCATGGGCACGCCCCGCGAATTCACCACGATCACCGTGACGGATGGGATCGCGATGGGGCATGAAGGGATGCGGTCCTCGCTCGCGTCCCGCGAGGCGATTGCCGATACGGTCGAGCTGACAATGCGCGGCCATTGCTATGACGCGCTGGTCGGTCTGGCCGGTTGTGACAAATCCTTGCCCGGCATGATGATGGCGATGGTCCGGCTGAACGTGCCGTCTGTCTTCATTTACGGTGGGTCGATCCTGCCAGGCCGGTTGAACGGTCAGGATGTCACCGTGCAGGATGTGTTCGAGGCTGTCGGCAAGCATCAGGCCGGCAATATGTCAGATGCCGAACTTGAGGTTTTGGAACGCGTCGCTTGTCCGTCAGCCGGTGCCTGTGGCGGGCAGTTTACTGCCAACACCATGGCTTGTGTGTCAGAGGCGATTGGTCTGGCGCTGCTCAATTCCTCCGGCGCGCCTGCACCTTACGAATCGCGCGACCAATATGGTGTCGCCTCGGGTGAGGCGGTGATGAACCTGATCGCCAAGAACATCCGCGCCCGCGATATCGTGACCCGCAAATCGCTGGAAAACGCCGCACGGATCGTGGCCTGCACCGGCGGGTCCACCAATGCCGGGCTGCACCTGCCCGCGATTGCGGCAGAGGCCGGGATTGATTTCGATCTGTCCGATGTCTGCGATATCTTCCGCGACACGCCTTATTTCGTCGATCTCAAACCGGGCGGCAAATATGTGGCGAAGGACCTGTATGAGGCTGGCGGCGTGCCCGTCGTGCTGAAAGAATTGCGCAAGGCTGGGCTGATCCATGAGGATTGCATGACCGCTTCTGGCCGGGTCATTGGCGAAGAACTCGATATGATCAAAGGCGAGGCGGATAACCGCGTCATCTATTCCGTCAGCAACCCGATCACCAAGACCGGCGGCGTTGTCGGGCTGACCGGCAATCTGGCCCCCGAAGGCGCGATTGTGAAGGTTGCAGGCATGGCACCGGAAGAACAGGTCTTCACCGGCCCGGCCCGTGTGTTCGAATGCGAAGAAGATGCGTTCGAGGCGGTGAAAGCCCGCAAATATGAAGAAGGCGAAGTGCTGGTCATCCGCAACGAAGGCCCCGCAGGCGGGCCGGGGATGCGCGAAATGCTGTCCACCACCGCCGCGCTGTCGGGTCAGGGTATGGGCAAAAAGGTCGCGCTGATCACCGATGGCCGGTTTTCAGGCGCAACACGCGGTTTCTGCGTCGGTCACGTCGGGCCAGAGGCGGCACATGGCGGCCCCATCGGATTGCTGAAAGACGGGGATATGATCACGCTGAACGCGATTACCGGGGAATTGTCGGTCGATCTGACCGATGACGAACTGGCAGAACGCCGTGCCAATTGGAAAGGCCCGCGTGAGACGATCTATGCCTCGGGCGCTTTGTGGAAATATGCGCAGCTGGTCGGCTCCACCCGGCTGGGCGCGCTGACCCATCCGGGGGCCAAGGGCGAAAAACACATCTATATGGATCTTTAAGACCATGATCCGGGTTGCGCTGGCCTTGGCAGGAATGGCGGTCCTCGCGGCTTGCGATCCTGCCGGGGTCGCGGCACCTGTGGCGATGCTGGACGGTGATCTGGTGGTGACGCCACCTGCGGGCTATTGCTCTGATCCATTGTCCAGCAGGCCGCGTGCTGGTTTTGCCGTGTTTGCGCCCTGCGTGACTTTGGGCACCGAGGCTGCTTTGCCCGCGATCCTTGGCGTGGCAACCGTGCAGGCCGGGGATGCGGGATCTGCAATGGTGGCCGGTGACGAGGCTGACCTGCGCGATTTCCTGACCAGCCCGCAAGGCGCGGGCCTGCTCAGCAATGGCGGCGGTGGGGCGACGATATCGGTCGTTTCGTCACAAGCCTTTGACGGGCAGGTCACGGTGCATTTCCGCGACAGCGGTGCGCCCCCGATGGAGGGGCTTGGCAAGGAAGAATGGCGCGCCTTCACCGATGTCAGCGACCGTTTGGTGACCGTTTCGGTGCGTGCTTTGGACGATGCGCCGATCACGGCGGGCCGGGGCGCGGCCTTGCTTGATCTGATCCTCAAAGGGATCAGTCCTGAGACCGAGATGCCATAGTTCTGACCACGATCGCCCGACAGCAAAGGACCCGCCAGATCAATGCCGATCAAACCACATGGAATGTTGGGGCGTTTGTTCCACATCGGCGTATTGGCACGGTGGAAACTGGCAACAGCGGCTGCACGCCAGACAAGACGACGCATTCTGCGCCTGCAACGCGCGCAAGCGCGGCAGTTGAAGTCGGTGTTGCAGGAATTCTGCCATCTCGCCGATGACCGGCTGGCCCTGCCGCAGACCGGATCGGTCAATTTTGTCCGGCCGATTGGCACTGATTGGTCATGGCGGCCCAGGCTCTGGCGGCTGCGGTCTGATCAGCCCGGTCGCGCGCCGGTGTTCGACAAGACCCGGTTTGGCGATGAGATCGGCATTTTCCACGATTGCCCGCATCACGAAATCACGATCCGTCAGATCCGCAATCTGCGGGACACCGATATTTCCGCCTTCGGGCTGCGTGTCGATGTGCTGCATTTTGCCGGGTCTTACCTGTCCATCGTGGTCGATCTGCCGAATGAATCCTGCGTGGAGCTGAAAAAGCAGCATCTGATCCAGCTGTCAGCGGTGATTGAAAAAGAACACCCGACCCAGATTCATGCCCGGTTGAATGTCAAAAACGGCCCCAATACCGAACAGATCCTGCTGACCTTGCCGGATGGCGATGGCATGGCCAGTGTCGAATTTGACCTTGCCTATACCCAATTGAACGAAAAACGCGCGGAACGGATGTGGATCGATCTGATGATCGATGAGGCTTCGATGAACCAGATCACCTTTCGTGATCTGACCATCAGCCGGTATCCCCGTGCGCAGATCTGACCCGAGAGGCGTGGAACGATGACACAACCGACCCTGACGCAATCCCGTCTGCATGCCGGTCTCTGGGAAGCTTTGCTGGAAGGCGCAGATCATGACGCCCCCAGTCTGACCGCCACCCATGAAGGCCGCGCCGTGCCCGATCTGCACTGCGTTCCGGGTCCGCAGGACGGCACATGGCGCATCAGCCTGCCGATCCCGGCGCATGTGTTGAATGATGGTTTGCAGACCATCGTGATCAGTCTGGCCGATGGCACAAAGATCGGCAGTCTGGCCATCCTGGCGGGTGCGCCGCTGGCCGATGATCTGCGGGCGGAAATCGACCTGCTGCGCAGCGAACTCGATCTGCTGAAATCCGCCTTCCGGCGCAGGGTTCAGGAAAATTAACCTTGTCTTGCCCGCGGCATGATATGGCTGATGTCATCCCAGTAATCCTGTGATCATTGTATGTGTAAAACTGTTTAACCATTCGTAAAGGACCATCCCATGAACCGTCGTTTCGCCCTGAAATCTGCCATCTGCGCTGTGGCGACAGCCTCATTCGCCGCCTGTGTTCCGGTGGCGACAGAGGGGAATGTCATCGACGTGATGGCCGCAAACAGCGATTTCACCACGCTGATCGCGGCGGCGACCGCAGCTGACATTGTCACGCCGATGTCGACCTTGGGGCCCTTCACGGTATTTGCGCCCAGCAACGCAGCCTTTGACGCCCTGCCCGCAGGCACGCTAGAAAACCTGCTGCTGCCAGAAAACAAAGATCAATTATATGCCATCATGGTCTATCATGTCGTGCCAGGCACCGTGACGACCGAACAAATGGCAGGGCAGCGGCTGACCTTGGCGACGATCAATAACGCCGGTCTGCCTGTCGACGGGCGCGACGGGCTCAAGGTCGGCGGCGCCACGGTCACCGCCGGTGACACCCCGGCCAGCAACGGTGTGATCCACACGATCGACCGGCTGCTGATGCCATGATGCCCCCCCGGTGACGCCACGTTGGAGGTGACGTCACCGAAACCATTGGCCATTCTGCGACCAAAGGGAGGCCCGCAATGACCCAATATCCACATCTTCTGGCACCGCTTGATCTGGGCTTTACCACGCTGAAAAACCGCGTGGTGATGGGGTCGATGCATACCGGGCTGGAAGAAACCGGCGACTGGAACCGGGTTGCGGAATTCTATGCCACCCGCGCACGCGGCGGTGTCGCCTTGATGGTCACTGGCGGCATGGCCCCCAATGCCGAAGGCGGCGTGTTCCCCGGTGCCGCCGGGCTGTTTACCGATACCGATATCGCCAATCACCGCATCGTCACGTCCCGCGTGCATGACGCTGGCGGCAAGATCGCGATGCAGATCCTGCATGCCGGGCGCTATGCCTATAGCCCCAAATGCGTGGCCCCTTCCCAGATCAAATCGCCGATCTCGCCTTTCCCGCCGCAGGAACTGGATGCGGCGGGGATTGAAAAGCAGATCAGCGATATGGTCACCGCTGCCACCCGCGCCCGCACGGCGGGTTATGACGGGGTCGAGGTGATGGGGTCCGAAGGCTATTTCCTCAACCAATTCCTTGTCACCCATACCAATAAACGGACCGATGATTGGGGCGGGTCCTATGCCAACCGCATGCGCCTGCCGGTCGAGGTGGTGCGCCGCGTGCGCGCGGCTGTCGGCCCTGATTTCATCGTGATCTACCGGCTGTCGATGATCGACCTGATCCCGGATGGGTCAACCTGGGACGAGGTCCTGCAACTCGCCCGCGCGATTGAAGCCGCAGGTGCCACCATCATCAATACCGGCATCGGCTGGCACGAGGCGCGGATTCCCACCATCGCCACCTCTGTGCCGCGTCGCGCCTTTGCCTGGGTGACCAAGAAACTAATGGGCGAAGTGACGATTCCCGTCATCACCTCGAACCGGATCAACACACCTGATGTCGCCGAATCCGTGCTGGCCGATGGCTGCGCGGATATGATCAGCATGGCGCGGCCCTTTCTTGCCGATCCTGATTTCGTGGCCAAAGCCGCCGCTGGCAAAGCAGCAGAAATCGCACCCTGCATCGCCTGCAATCAGGCCTGTCTGGACCATACGTTCAGTGGCAAGCTATCCTCTTGTCTGGTCAATCCGCGCGCCTGTCATGAAACCGAACTGACCATCACCCCCGCCCCCGCCGCCAAACGTATCGCAGTCATCGGCGCTGGCCCTGCCGGTCTGGCCGCCAGCCTGACGGCGGCTGCGCGCGGACATGACGTCACCCTGTTTGACAAGGCGAATCAGATCGGTGGCCAGCTGAACCTTGCCAAACAAGTGCCAGGCAAGGAAGAATTCTGGGGGCTGGTAGACTACTACAAAACCATGGTCGCCAAATCGGGCATCACGCTGGCGCTGGACACCACCGCGATAGCGGAAAATCTGGTGGGTTTCGATGAGGTGATCATCGCCAGTGGCGTGATCCCGCGCGATCCGGCGATCCCGGGGCAGGAAGGCCCCAATGTGGTATCCTATATCGATGTGCTGCGCGGCAATGTGCAGGTCGGGCAAAAAGTCGCGATCATCGGGGCCGGTGGCATCGGTTTCGATGTCGCCGAATATCTGGTGACCGACGACAGCCCCACCGATCACCTGCCCGACTGGCTGGTCGAATGGGGCGTCGGTGATCCGGCAGAGGCGCGGGGCGGTCTGCGCCCGCAAGGACCGCAACCCACAGCGCCGGTCAGACAGGTGACCTTGCTGCAACGCAAGGCCGAAAAGCTGGGCAAACGGCTGGGCAAGACCACCGGCTGGATTCACCGCGCCGGGCTGCAGATGAAAGATGTGCAGATGATCGGCGGCGTGAATTACGAAAAGATCGACGCAGACGGCCTGCATATCAGCGACGGGGATGCCCGCAGCAACCCAAGATTGATTGCCGCCGATACGATCGTGCTATGTGCTGGCCAATTGCCCGAACGCAGCCTTGCCGATCAATTGATCGCCGCAGGGCGCAAGGTGCATGTCATCGGCGGCGCGGATGTGGCTGCCGAACTCGATGCGAAACGCGCGATTGATCAAGGGACACGTGTCGCCGCCGCGCTTTGACTCGGCGATAGGCTTTGCGCGGGGTCGCCCGGAAATTCTGCGTTAACCATACCTGAAATTGCATCAATCCTGTGACAGACCGCCTTATTGTCTGCTCCGCGCCGCTTTCCTGCCTAAATTGCGCGCAATACACATGCACGTGTAACGAGTAATCTGGATTTTGTAATGGATCGTTTGACCGAAATGGAAGCCTTTGCGACAGTTGTCGACCAAGGTGGCTTCACCGATGCCGCCCGGAAAATGGGTATTTCTAAATCTGCCGTCTCTAAACATGTCTCGGCGCTGGAATCGCGGCTTGGCACACGCCTGCTGAACCGGACGACCCGCCGCGTCAGCCCGACCGAGATTGGCCTTGCCTATTATGATCGCGCGCGGCGCGTCCTGAATGACGCGGGCGAGGCGGATGCCTTGGTCACCGCGATGCAAAGCCCGCCATCGGGCCTGTTGCGCGTCAGCGTGGCGACGGATTTTGGCGTCAATCACCTGTCGCCCATTTTGGGCGCATTTCTGCGAAAAAACCCCGATATCACTGTCAATATGGTGCTGAATAACCGCTATGTTGAATTGGTCTCCGAAGGTTTCGACATCGCGGTGCGGATCGGCGAGGTCGAAGATGGCACTTTGCGCAGTCGCAAACTGACCGAAACGATCCGGCGCATGGTGGCAAGCCCGGCCTATTTTGAGAAATATGGCCGGCCGGAAAAGATTGACGATCTCAACAATCACAAGCTGCTGCATTATTCCAGCAATGCCAATGCGGCGGTCTGGAAACTGACCGCGCCATCGGGCGAAAAACGTCAGGTGCGCACCGCCGGGTCGCTGACGGTGAACGACGGGCAATCCCTGCTGAACGCCTGCATCGGCGGGCTTGGCATCGCCTATCTGCCCTGCCTGCTCTACGCCGACGCGCTGCACAAGGGGCTGGTCCAGGATGTGATCCCCGAATTGCCGCGCGAAACCCAAGGGGTCTATGCCGTCTATCCACAAGGGCATTTTACCCAACCCAAAGTGCGGGCCTTTGTCGATTTCCTGACCGAGGCTTTTGCCGATAAAGGCCCCGAATCCTGGTGATGTCAGCGCCCCAAACGTTAAAATTTTTGGCGGTTTGCCGTGGGGCGTTAAGGAAATCTTAAGGTTTTGTTGCCAGTTTGTGCCAACAAAACTTTGGGGGTGCTTATGGAACGCATCATGCAAATCCTTGCACCACAGGATGTCTGCGGCATCTTTTCCCGCGTGCTGTTCTTCACGGCTGTCATCGCAGCCGCGAATGTGGCCTTCGCCTGGGCTGCGGGGCCATATCTGCCTTCCAACCGGCTGCTTTATCAGCTGATCAATGCGGCGATCGTCGGGACACCGTTCATCGGGGTTTTCTTTGTCGTGATGATGTTTCAGGTCCGGCTGCAACGCCGCCTGTGTCACCTGTCACGCAAGGACGGGTTGACAGGGCTGAACAATCGCGACACTTTTTTCGATCTCGCGGCAAAATGCAATAAACGCTATCAGACCGGCATCCTGTTGCTGCTGGATGCGGATCATTTCAAACAGATCAATGATACTTACGGCCATCAGGCGGGGGATAATTGCCTGAAATCCATTGCCTATATGCTGCAACGCAACCTGCGCGACGAAGATGTGACCGGGCGTATCGGGGGCGAGGAATTTGCTATTCTGCTGGCCAATGCGTCCGTCGAACAGGCCCATTTCATCGCAGAACGCCTGACGCGGCCCATTCCATTCCGCGGCGGTCCTGAAAACCAGCATCTGACCGTGACATTATCTGTCGGGGCGGTCGTGACATCGCCTGACCAACCGCTTGATCTGTTGTTCGCGCAGGCCGACCGCGCCCTGTATCAGGCAAAATCCGAAGGCCGGGCGCGGATTGTCTTTGCCAATGATCTTGCGCCGACGGCAAAACTGCAAATGGCCCTGTAAACCGCTATTCCGTCGATGTGATGATCACTTCGACACGCCGGTTTGCCTCGCGCCCTGCCGCGGTCAGGTTGCTGGCCAGCGGGGCGAGATAGCCCATGCCCTCCGCCGCCAATTGGCTGCGGTTCACGTCATAGGCACTGACCAGCCGTTCCAAGACTGACCCCGCCCGCCGTTTCGACAGCGCGATATTGCTGTCCAGCCCGCCCACGGAATCGGTATGCCCGACAAGGGCGACCGTCCGGTCAGGATGGCTGGCCAGATATGCGGCAAGGTCCGTCAGGACATCAAATTCCTGATCCGTTAAATCGGCCGACCCTGTTGCAAAGGCCAGACCGGGAAGAATGGCGCGACCTGCAGCATCCAGCTGACTGGCAAGACCGACCTCTGCGCTGTCGTCAGGCGAGCCGGCAGGCGGGATCGTGGCGGCGGCAAGCGGCGCTGGTTCCTGCGACACCGGGCTAACCCGCGTCACCTGCACGAACCCCGCCTGCGCCGTCCGGCTGATGAAAAGGGTGACATAATCCGGCCCCTCTGCTGTCACCCGCTCGGCTGTCAGAAACCGGAAATCGCCCAGATTGATCTGCATTTCGGGCGGTGGCAGCGCGGATGTGGCAAAGCGGAAATCAAATCCGCCGCAGGCTTCGGTCTGGCATTCAAAGATGATGCGGAACCTATCGTCGCGCAATTGTTCGCGCAACGGGCGCAGTAATTGCAATGTCGTCAGGGATTGCGAATCGATGCGCCAGGCCTCGCGGGTCAAGGCCCCTTCGACCGGGGTCACCGGCAGCAGGCCATCCGCCCAGATCCCGACCGGCAGATCATAGCTGTCCAGCGGGCTCGTCTCGCTCGTCTGCATGGCCGCATTGGCCGGGAAGTCAAGGATCTGCGCCTGCCCAGCCGAGGCCGAGAGGGCCAGAAAAACCAAGGCTCTGATCATCGGGCCTGCGCGTGATAGGCATCATTGGGGCGCATATCAGTGGCCGATGCGATCCGGTTGGTCATATTGTAAAATCCCGCCACAGCCGCAATATCCCAGATATCCCGGTCCGAAAACCCGACCTGCCGCAAGGCATCACGGTCCTTTTCTTCGATCCGGGCCGAGGCCAGTGTCACCTTTTCCGCAAAGTCCAGCATCGCCTTTTGCCGCGCGTCCAGCGGCGCGACCCGCCAGTTCATCACCAGCATTTCGCCCAAGGACGGATCGCCCGACATCTGCCGCACTGCCGCGCCATGCGCCGCCAGACAATAATAGCATTTGTTCACCGAGGACACGGCCACCGCGATCATCTCGCGTTCCAGTTTTGTCAGGCCGGACTCGGCCAACATCACGTCGTTATAAAGCCCTGTGAAGGCGTTCAGCTTGTCGATATCAAAAGCATAAGCGCGCAGCACATTGGGCACCATTCCCAGCTTGTCCTGACAAATATCGAAATATTTCTGTGTCGCCTCGGGCAGCGGATCGACCATCGGCAGGTCAAGGGCGGTGGGTTTATCGGTCACGATCGTCCTCCGGCTGGATGCGGTAATGGTACTGTCCCACAACCCCCATCCCGAGGGAAGTATAGAGCGCATGCGCGCCCGTATTTGCGCGGGTCGCCACCAAAGTCAGCCAGCGCGCGCCCTGCGCCTGCGCCCAAAAGGCCGCGGCAATCGTCATCTGCCGCGCCAAGCCTTGCCGCCGCTGCGCCACCGCGATTTCCAGCGCGTGGATCATGGCGCAATCGCCAGCAATACCGATGAACAAAGTGCCCGCAGGCCGGTCCTGCAACCGCCCGAGGATCGTGGTTTTCGGCAGCGGCGCACGGTCCATGATCGTAAGCCTGCCTGCACCGATCCCGCCCGCCGCCCAGATTTCCACCTGCGCGGCCAGCGGCGGCCAGACCTCGAACGTGGTCACTGGTGGGGGGCGCATTGTCGCGATCTGCGCCACCGGGGCGGCGTAGAGATTGACCGGGTCCTTGATCAGATAGCCAAGGTCAGCCAGTTCACGGTCAAGTGCCGCATCCTGATCGCGGATCATGAACAGCGGGCGCTGGCCTGCCGCGCGCATCGCTTCAGCCGCCTGCGCGATATCGCCCGATTGCCATGGCGCATCCGCTGTCGCGGCACTGACCCTACTGCTGCCGCTGGGATCAAACCGGATCGTCCATGACCCCAATCTCTGGCGCGCCTCGGGCGGCCATGTCGCGTCGATCACGTCGTAGCATTGCTGGGCTGAAGGCAATGTCATCCGGGGAAAAGCTGTTCCAGCGTGGCGAAAGCCGCATCAACCCGTGCCTGATCCTGGCCCCGGATCACAAGATTGGCGCCGTAAATCCCGTCCTTCTGAAACGGATAAGACCCGACCGACAGGTCAGGATGATCCGCGGCAAAAGCGCCCAAAGGCCCGGCGATATCCCCCTCGCCCCGCATCACGCGCAGGCTGCGCGATAGCAGCGGCGCGCCGCCGGTCAGCGTCGGCAGCACGCTCGCCACCATCGCCTGAAACACCGATGGCACGCCCGCCATCACATGCACATTGCCGATGCTGAACCCCGGCGCGGTGCTGACCGGATTGTCGATCAGCCGCGCTGTCGCAGGAATCCGCGCCATCCGTAGGCGGGCTGCGTTCAGTTCCTGCCCTGACCGGTCATAATGCGCCTGCAACAAGGCGCGCGCATCATCGCGCACGTCGATCGTGTCGCCAAAGGCGGCAGCGATGCAATCGGCAGTGATATCATCATGCGTCGGCCCGATTCCGCCGCTGGTGAACACATGGTCGAACGCTGCCGACAGGTCCTTGACCGCCGCGATGATCGCGGGCGCGTCATCGCTGACGATGCGGACCTCGCGCAGGTCAATGCCCACCTCGGTCAGCCGCCCGGCCAGATGATGCATATTGGCGTCACGGGTCCGGCCCGAAAGAATTTCATCGCCGATCACCAGCATGGCGGCAGTGGGATTGGGCATTTGGTATCTCCTGTCCTGTTGCAGGCTTTATAGATCGTGGCGACAGATTTGCCACGCCTGTTGCAGGCCTAGAACTTTGCGCGCTTTTGCCCTATATCGCCGCTGATAAGCCAAAGGATAACGCACGTGGACACCAACAAAGGCCGCCTGACCAAAGAGGGCATCCGCATTCATGAGCCCGTCGATTTCGACGGCATGGCCAAGGCAGGCGCGCTGGCCGCGACGATCTTGGATGAGATCGCGGCCCATGTGACCCCCGGCCAGACGACCGGAGAGCTGGATCGCCTGATCACCCAGATGGTCAGCGATGCCGGTGCGGTATCCGCAACCATCGGCTACAAAGGCTATCAACACGCCAGCTGCATTTCGGTCAACCATGTCGTGTGCCATGGCATCCCCGGCGATAAGATATTGAAAGACGGCGATATTCTGAACATTGACGTGACCGTGATCGTCGATGGCTGGTTTGGTGACACCAGCCGGATGTATGTCGCAGGCAATCTGTCCCGCAAGGCCGAACGGCTGATCGACGTCACCCATGACGCGCTGATGAAAGGCATTGCTGCCGCCAAGCCCGGCAATACGTTTGGCGATATCGGCCATGCCATTCAAGCCTTTGCCGAAAGCCACCGGATGTCCGTCGTGCGCGATTTCTGCGGCCATGGTCTGGGCCGGGTGTTCCACGCGCCGCCCAATGTGCTGCATTACGGGCGCGCCGGCACCGGTGCGGTGCTGGAAGAAGGGATGTTCTTCACCATCGAGCCGATGATCAATCTTGGCCGCGCAGAGACCAAAGTGCTGGCCGATGACTGGACAGCCGTGACCCGCGACAAATCGCTGTCCGCGCAGTTTGAACATTCCATCGGGATCACGGCGGATGGCGCCCAGATTTTCACGACATCGCCGAAGGGCCTGTTTCACCCGACTTACACCGTCTAGGTGATGCGGCGCTTCTGGCCCCTGCTGGTTCTTCTTCTGGCACTGGCGGGGGCAGGATTGTCGATCCTGCGGCTGGAACAGACAGGCGCAGGGCTGGTCGCGCAAGAGATCATGATCGGGCAGACGCCCGCCAGCGTGCTGCAACAGCCCGGTATCACCGCCGCCCCTGTCGTCGTCATCGCCCATGGCTTTGCCGGATCGCGCCAATTGATGCTGGGCTTTGCCCAGACCTTGGCGCAGGCGGGCTATATCGTTGTCAGCTATGATCTGCAGGGGCATGGCCGCAATCCGGTGCCGATGTCGGGCGATGTATCGTCCGTCGATGGCACCACGCGCTTGCTGGTCGAGGAACTCGCGCGCGTGGTGGATGCCAGCCTCGCCCTGACCGGTGCCGATGGGCGGCTGGCACTGCTCGGCCACTCAATGGCCTCAGACATTATCGTGCGGCAGGCGGTTGCGGATGACAGGGTCGATGCTGTCGTCGCCGTGTCGATGTTTTCAACCGAGGTGACGGCGGCTTCCCCCGCCAATCTGCTGATTATCAACGGCGCTTGGGAAGACAGGCTCGCGGCCGAGGCTTTGCGCGTCCTGCACCTGACCGACCCTGACGCAGAATTCGCGCAAACATTGGGCGATCCCGCCACTGGCACCGGACGTCGCGCGGTGCTGGCCCCGTCGGTGGAGCATGTCGGCGTGCTCTATGCGCCGACCAGCATGGTGGAAAGCCGCGACTGGCTGAATGCCGTTTTTGACCGCCCGACCGACACGCCTGCCGCCGCGCGCGGCGGCTGGATCGCGCTGCTAATCATCAGCGTCACCGCCTTGGCATGGCCCTTGGCGCGGCTGGCACGCCCGTTGCGCGCTGCGACACCGCCAAAGCGCCTTGCGCGAGGCAGGTTCTGGGCCGCGACTTTGGTGCCGACGATCCTGACCCCTCTCATCCTGCTGCCCTTCGACATCGGCTTCCTGCCGGTGCTGGTCGCGGATTATCTGGCGCTGCATTTCGCGCTCTTCGGGGTGATCAGCCTTGCCTTTCTGGCCCGCGCAGGCGCTTTGCGCTGGGACGCCACAGGCACGCTGCTGGCCCTGCCCGTCGCGATCTTCTGCATCGGCATTTTCGGCAGCATGCTGGATATCTATGTCGCCTCCTTCTTCGCCGTCGATGCAAGGATCTGGATCATCCTCGTTATCGCTGCCGGTGCTGTGCCGTTCATGATCGCCGATGCCTATCTGACCGAGGCCGGGCGCGCCCCGCTCTGGCGGGTGCTGATGGTGCGGGGCAATGCGTTGATCTCGCTCGGCATTGCGACCGCGCTGGATATGGAGGGGCTGTTTTTCCTGCTGCTGATCATGCCGATCATCCTGCTGTTCTTTCTGCTCTTCGGCACTCTGGGCGGCTGGATCGGGCGGGCCACGCAGCGCCCGCTGGCCGCGGGCATCGGGCTGGGCGTGTTTCTGGGCTGGGCCTTGGGGATGACATTTCCGCTCTTCGCGGTCTGATATTGCAATCACCCGCGATATCCTTATCTTTATGGGGTCGCTAGCGGTGACACCTTTCCCTGACATTTCAAAAAGGATGCATCCGATGCGCCTGAACCCCTATGCCGCTGCGCTGGCCGCGCTGACCTTGAGCACCCCCGCTTTCGCGCAAGAAGTAACATTGCGCTTTCAACATTTCGTCTCGCCCGCCAGCGCCAATCCGACCTATTTCATGCAACCCTGGGCCGATGCGATCGAGGAACAATCAGATGGCCGGATCAAGGTCGAAATCTATCCCTTCATGCAGCTCGGCGGATCAGCCACCAGCCAATATGACCTGATCCGCGACGGCGCGATCGATGGCGGCTGGGTGATCCCCGGCTATCAGCCTAACCGCTTTCCCGAGGCAGAGGCGCTGGAACTGCCCTTCATGACCACCAAATCCGCCGAAGAGGCCAGCGCCGCCGCGTGGGAATTCACCCAGACCTATCTGCTGGATGATTTCGCCGATATCCATATCATCGCCGCCCATATGCATGGCCCCGGCATCCTGCACAAACGCGGGTCCGCGCCGGAAAGTGCTGCTGATTTCGCCGGACTGAAACTGCGCGGCCCCTCGCGCATGGCGACCTTGTTGCTGGAAGACCTCGGCGCCTCGCCCGTCGGGATGCCGGTCCCGCAATTCCCCGAGGCGATTGCGCGCGGTGTCGTGGATGGCGGGGTGATCCCATGGGAACAATCACCCTCGCTGAAACTGGATGAGCTGACGGATAGTCACACCGATGTCGCGGGTGACAGGTCGCTCTATAACCTCTATTTTCTCTGGGCGATGAACAAGGCGACCTATGAGGCGCTGCCCGACGATCTGCGCGCGGTGATCGACGCCAATTCCGGGCTGATGGCCAGCCGCTGGGCCGGGCAGGCGCATGACACGGGCGATGCCTTGGGCCGCGATATCATGGCCGCCAGCGGCAATGTGATTGCGACCTTGTCAGAGGAAGCCACCGCGCAGATCAGGACCATCGGTGAAGGCGTCACCAGAAACTGGATCACCGAGATGGATGCCAAAGGATATGACGGTGCCGCCCTTGTCGCCGCCGCACAGCGCGCGGTCGCAGCCACGGCAGAATAAAGCTACCTGATCCGGGCGACCACGTAATCGGCCAGATCGACCAGCATGGTTTTCAACGCATGGTCAGGGATGACGCGCAAAGCATCCTTGGCCTTGCCCGCCCATGCAATCGCATCGGCCCGCGTGCTTTCCAGCGTGCCATGCCGCTGCAGCAGCGCAATCGCATGATCCAGATCGCCATCTTCCTGACGGCCCTTTTGGATCGTGCGATCCCAGAAGCTGCGTTCATCGGCATCGGCTGCCGCGACCGCACGGATCACTGGCAAGGTCAGTTTGCGTTCGCGGAAATCGTCGCCGATATTTTTGCCGGTGGCCTGCGTGCCGCCATAATCCAGCAGATCATCGACAATCTGAAACGCGATCCCCAAAGCATCGCCGAAATCGAACAGCGCCTGTTTTATTGCAGCATCCTGCCCCGCAATCTCGCCCCCGACCTCCATCGCGGCGGAAAACAAGGCGGCGGTCTTGCCGCGCACAACCTTGATGTAAATCTCTTCCGTGGTCGCCAGATCGGCGGCGGCGGTCAGTTGCAGCACCTCGCCTTCGGCAATCGTGGCGGATGCGTTCGCCAGAATATCCAGCACCCGCAAAGACCCGGTTTCCACCATCAACTGGAAAGACCGCGCGAACAGATAATCGCCCACCAACACGCTGGATGTATTATCCCACAACAGGTTCGCCGTGGGCCGCCCGCGCCGCTGGCGGCTTTCATCGACGACATCATCATGCAGCAGGGTCGCGGTGTGGATGAATTCCACAGTCGCCGCCAGATGGATATGATAGGGTCCATCATAGCCACACATCCGCGCCGCAGCCAAGGTCAGCATCGGGCGCAGGCGTTTGCCGCCCGCCTCGACCAGATGGGCGGTCACCTGCGGGATGCGCGGCGCATGTTCAGATGCCATGCGTTCGCGGATCATCACGTTCACCGCCGTCAGATCATCTGCCAGAGCCTCGGCCAGCTGTTCGTGGGGTTTGGTGGCAGCATGGTCAAGGCTCATGGAGAGGTTCCGTCTGTGAGTGGACAAGGGCGGACAGCCGCCGTAAATCATAACAATGAAAGAGCTTTTACGCACCAATGACGTCACTGTCATCGCCTTTGCAACAGCCCTGCTGGACGCGGAAGGTATAGACTGGTTCACCTTCGACGACAATATGAGCATCATGGAAGGCAGCATAGGCATTATGCCGCGCCGCTTGATGGTGCTCGACCGCGACCTGTTCATGGCCGAGGCCGTGATGCGCGATGGCGAGATTGATCTGGGGCGTGACTGATCCAACGACACTCGATGCCTTTCTGGGCGGGCGTTTGCAGATCAGGCAACCGCGCCGGGGCTATCGCGCGGGGGTTGATCCGGTGCTGCTGGCGGCTTCGGTCGCGGCCAAGCCGGGGCAATCGGTGCTGGAACTTGGCTGCGGCGTCGGTGTGGCGATCCTCTGCCTTGGGCGGCGGGTGCCGGGTCTGGCCCTGACCGGCGTGGAATTGCAGCCCGAATATGCAGCGCTTGCTGGGCACAACGCAAAGGCGAATGATCTGACGCTCGACGTGATCACCGCAGATCTGCGCGCCCTGCCCGCCGATCTGCGCCAACGGCGATTCGACCATGTGATCATGAACCCGCCCTATTTTGACCGCGCCGCGGGCACCGCCGCCAAAGACTCCGGTCGCGATACCGCCCTTGGCGGGGACACGCCGCTGACCGATTGGCTGGATATCGGCGCACGACGGCTGGCGCCACAAGGCTATCTGACGCTGATTCAAAGGATTGAACGGCTGCCAGAGGCTTTGGCAGCGTTACAAGGCCGGCTCGGCTCTATCGTTATTCGCCCCATTGCCGGACGGGCTGATCGCGCGCCGGGCCTGTTCATCCTGCGAGCAAGACAGGAAGGGCGCGCGCCCTTTCGCCTGCTGCCGACTTTGGTCATGCACATGGGTGTGGCGCATGTGGCGGACAAGGACAGCTATACATCACAGGTTGCAGAGGTTTTGCGCAATGGCGCTGATCTGCCCATGGATGGGTAATCTTTTGGCAGGATTTGGCTGCTAGCGTGTCGTGATGGGGGAATTGCTGCGTTGCGGCGTGACAGGGCTGCGGAACTGTGTTGCAATTCCTTTACATTCAACCAGCAGGAGGAAGATCATGAGCTTGAGTTCGCATGTACAGGAACTGAAGAAAAAGCACCAAACCCTCTCGGACCATGTGGAAGTGTTGCAGCGCAGTCCGGGCGTTGACGATCTGGAACTTGCGAAATTGAAAAAGAAAAAGCTGCAGATCAAGGAAGAAATCACACGCCTTGCCACGCATTGACGCTGATGTCGGCCTGACGCGCCGCCAGCGATGAACGCAAAGGGCCGCACCAATCGGGTGCGGCCCTTTTGTGTCTGACCTGACGATCAGGACATATATTGCCCGCCATTGGCCGAAATGGTCGATCCGGTGACAAAACCCGCATCATCCGAGGCGAGGAAAACCACCGCGCGCGCGATTTCCGATGCTTCACCCAGACGCCCGACCGGGATCTGCGGCAGAATCACCTCGTTCATCACCTTTTCAGGAATCGTGCTCATCATCTCGGTGTTGATATAGCCCGGCGCGATCACGTTCACCGTAATCCCCGCACGCGCGCCTTCTTGCGCCAGCGCCTTGGTGAAACCAATGTCACCGGCCTTGGCAGCGGCATAATTCGTCTGCGCGAACTGGCCTTTCTGGCCGTTGATCGATGAAATCGTGATGATCCGCCCGAATTTACGCTCGCGCATGCCCGGCCAGACCGGATGGGTCATATTGAACACGCCCGACAAGTTGGTATCAATCACCTCTTTCCACTGCTGCGGTGTCATCTTGTGGAATGGCGCGTCGCGGGTGATGCCCGCATTGTTCACCAAAACCTCGACCGGGCCCAGATCAGCCTCGACCTGCGAAATGCCAGCAGCGCAAGCCTCATAATTGCCGACATCCCATTTATAGGTCTTGATGCCGGTCTCTGCCGTAAAGGCCGCCGCCTTTTCGTCATTGCCCGCATAGGTCGCGGCCACGCGATAGCCTGCATCCTGCAAAGCTGTGGAAATGGCCGCCCCGATCCCGCGCGATCCACCAGTGACAAGTGCTACTCGTCCCATAATCTTCTCCTCCCTTTGGTTAATTTTGGGGGCAGCGCGCGGACGCGCCGCCCGTGGCGTCACATGCGTTCAACGCAAAGCGCGACACCCATCCCGCCGCCGATGCACAGGGTCGCGAGACCCTTTTTCGCACCGCGGCGTTTCATTTCGAACAACAGCGTGTTCAGAATCCGCGCACCAGAGGCGCCGATCGGATGCCCGATGGCAATCGCGCCGCCATTGACGTTCACGATGGCAGGGTCCCAACCCATATCCTTGTTCACGGCACAGGCTTGTGCTGCAAAAGCCTCATTCGCTTCGACCAGATCAAGGTCATTGACCGTCCACCCAGCCTTGGCGAGCGCCTTGCGGCTGGCCATCACCGGCCCGACGCCCATGATGGACGGGTCCAACCCGGCCGTGGCATAGGACACGATCCGCGCCAGCGGTTCGATCCCGCGCTTTTCGGCATTCTCCACCGACATCAGCAAAGTCGCCGCCGCACCATCGTTCAGGCCAGACGCATTCGCCGCCGTGACCGACCCGTCCTTGGTAAAGGCCGGGCGTAGTTTCTGCATCGCTTCAATCGTGGCGCCGTGGCGGATATATTCATCCTGATCGACAATGGTTTCGCCTTTGCGGGATTTCACTGTAAAGGCCATGATCTCATCCGCGAATTTGCCCGCCTTCTGCGCGGCTTCCGCCTTGTTCTGCGAAGCAACAGCGAATTCATCCTGCACGTCGCGGGTAATCTGCCACTGGTCGGCAACATTTTCAGCCGTCTGGCCCATGTGGTAATTGTTGAACGCATCCCACAAACCGTCACGGATCATCGTGTCGATATAGGTCATATCGCCCATCTTCTGACCCGCCCGCAGAAACGCGGCATGCGCGCTGAGCGACATATTTTCCTGACCACCGGCCAGCACGATCTCGGCATCGCCCAATTGGATATGCTGCGCAGCCAAAGCGACAGCGCGCAGACCGGACCCACAGACCTGATTGATCCCCCAAGCAGCAGCTTCAATCGGCAGGCCTGCGTTGATATGCGCTTGCCGTGCCGGGTTCTGACCCTGGGCGGCTGTCAGGACCTGACCCAAAATCGTCTCGCTCACTTCCGATTTGTCGATTCCGGCGCGCGCGACGACTTCGGACAAAACGGCAGCGCCCAGATCATGGGCAGGCGTGGTGGCGAATGCACCGCCAAAACTGCCCACCGCGGTGCGGGCGGCGGATGCGATAACGACATTGGTCATGAATATGTCCCTTCAGGTTTGTTCTGGGAAAATGACCGTCAAACACACGCATGACGTGTGAATTGACCCTATCCTCCCGCTTCGACACCATGCTATTGCGTTGAATCCCAGAGGGCAAATCAAATCCCAGACCATCCCCTCAGAATGTAAATCGTGGCATCCCGAACAGATATCCCTGCAGACAATCCACACCGATACTGCGCAGAAAAGCGGCCTCCTCCTCGGTCTCGACGCCATCGGCGACGGCGAACATTTCAAATTGATGCGCGACGGTCGTCAAAGCCTCTGCCAGCACCTGATTATCGTGGTCTTCATCGATCCCATGCACAAAGCTTTTGTCGATCTTGACCAGATCGAACATGAAATCTTTCAGATGGCGGAACGCTGTCATCCCGGCACCGAACCCGTCGAGGGCGAAAGCAACACCTTTGGGCTGCACTTCTGCCATGAAGCGGATCATCAGATCGGGCAGCATCATGGCCGAGGATTCGCTGACCTCGAAAATCAACCTTTCGCCCAGATCATTGCGGTCACGCAGCCCGTCTTCCAGCAGGCGGCGCCATTCCCCATCGCCCACTGACCGGGCCGACAGGTTGATCGACAGCCGTTGGCCAGGGTTCTGTTTCAACAGCCGCAGCGCAAGCGTCAGGCTGATACAATCGATCTGGCGGCCCAAGGTCGTATCTTCGATCAGTGGCATGAAATGCGCGGCCGGAATGACCCGCCCGGCGTCATCTTTCAGGCGGATCAACCCTTCATGAAAGGCGATCTGCGGGACCGGGTCGGTCGTGACAATCGGGTGAAACGCAAGACTGGTGCGCCCTGCGGCCATCGCGTCGCGCACCAGATCCAGCACATCGGCGTCCCGGCTCGCCAGCGCATAGAGCAGCGGATCCGCGACCGGCACATCATCAAGATCAGATTTAGAAAGCATGTTATTTTGCATTGCGATATCCATCCTTATGCCGGGACTATGCACCGCAAGATGCTAAGAAACGTTTAAAGGACTGCAAGAAAATGCCACGCTGCGACTGGGCCGGACCCGAACAGATCTATATCGATTACCACGACACCGAATGGGGCGTGCCGGAATATGACAGTCGCGCTTTATGGGAAAAGCTGGTGCTCGACGGGTTTCAGGCGGGCCTGTCCTGGATCACGATCCTGAAAAAGCGCGATAATTTCCGCGCGGCCTTTGTCGGGTTTGACCCTGATATCATTGCGGAATGGGGCGAAGATGACGTCCAGCGCTTGCTGGCCGATCCCGGCATCATCCGCCACAGGGGCAAGATCGCCGCGACGATCACCAATGCCCGCGCCTGGCAAAAGATCGAGGCGGATCAGGGCTTTGCGCAATATCTCTGGAACTACGTCGATGGCGTGCCTTTGCGCACGAATCTGGCGGACCGCAGCCAGATGCCAACGCAATCGCCGCTATCGGCGCAAATCTCGAAAGACCTGAAAAAAGCCGGGTTCAAATTCTGCGGCCCCACAATCGTCTATGCGTTCATGGAGGCGACAGGCCTGATCAACAATCACCTGACAACCTGCCCGCGCCA
Source organism: Yoonia sp. 67-2 (assembly GCF_035117555.1). NCBI lineage: Bacteria > Pseudomonadati > Pseudomonadota > Alphaproteobacteria > Rhodobacterales > Paracoccaceae > Yoonia > Yoonia sp. 67-2. The sequence continues at coordinate 59,602 of NZ_JAYKPK010000008.1, read as the reverse complement.
CGCCCCCTGCGCGGCCTTGGCACGATCACCAGCGTTTTAGCGCCTGTTCATCCGCATCTTTCGCCGCGACCCAAGACGCACCGTCGCGGGTCACTTCTTTCTTCCAGAACGGCGCGCGGGATTTGAGGTAATCCATCAGGAAATCAGCGGCAGCAAAGGCCTCCGCCCGGTGCCCTGCCGCTGTGGCAACCATCATGATCGGCGCACCGGGGGCGAGCGCGCCATAGCGGTGAATAACCAGCACATCTGCCAGCGCCCAGCGCGCCACGGCCTGATCCACGATCCCGCCGATCGCGCGTTCGGTCATGCCGGGGTAATGTTCGATCAGCATATGATGCAGATCGCCGACCGTGTCGCGGACCACGCCGGTGAAACTGACGACAGCGCCGATATCGTGGCGGCCTTGCGCGAATTCCGCCAGCTCTGCCCCGGTGTCAAAGGCATCGGATTGCACGCGAACCTGCATCAGCCGCCCGTCATCGGGGGGAAAAACGCGACCTCGCGCACCCCGGCCAATGGCGCGTCGAAATCCGCCAGTTCCTGATCCACCGCCACACGCAAGGCGCTGATATCGGCAAAGGCCGCGGCATAGCGGTCTTCGCGCGCGACCAATGCGGCGACAAGACCGGCAACTGTCGTGGCATCGGTCTCCACCACCTCTTGCGGCAGGCCGATCCGTTCGCGGACCCAAGCGAAATACATCACATTCATGCCGTCGGCCCTTTCAGGAAAGGACGCGCTTTCTGGAAATAATCCCAGCCGGTGATCAGGGTCAACAGGGCCGCAATCCACAGCCCGACGATCCCGACCGACCAGGCGATCATGGTCGATGGCGCATCAATCCCCGCGTAATGTTCAAACGCGCCCTTGGCGAAAAGAATCGCAATCGCCACCATCTGCGCGGTGGTTTTCCACTTCGCCAATTGCGTCACCTTCAGCGTACCCGCCGTATCCCCCAGAAATTCGCGCAGGCCGGAGACAAAGACTTCACGGAACATGATCACCGTCGCGGGCAAGAGGATCCAAGGGTCCATCCCCGAAAACCCGGTGATCACCAAAAGCGCAATCACCACCATCGCCTTATCGGCAATCGGGTCCAACATCGTGCCGAGCTTGCTTTCCTGCTTCCAGCGGCGCGCCAGATAGCCGTCCAGAAAATCGGTCAGCGCTGCTGCCACGAACAGGATCAGCGCAAACCAATCCGCCGCAGGCCGCTGGAAATACAAAAACATGATCACCACACCCGGCGCAGCGGCCAGTCGCAGGATCGTCAGGATGTTGGGCAATGTCAGCATGACGTCAACATAAGCTGCCTTTGCCCCGGACACCAGCACCCCCCATCGTCAGAGCATAAATATCCCCGCCGGAGGCATAAAAGTTCTCCTACCCCTGCTCATGAAAGTAATCATAAATCACCTGCGCCATATTCGCCGACACCCCATCAACAGCCTTCAGATCAGCCAGATTGGCCCGCGCCACCGCCTTGGCCGAGCCGAAATGCGCCAAAAGCGCGCGTTTGCGCGTCGCCCCGACGCCCGGCACATCATCAAGCGGAGTTGCGCCGATCGCCTTGGACCGTTTCGCGCGATGCGTGCCGATGGCGAAACGGTGGACCTCATCCCGCATCCGCTGGATGAAATACAGCACCGGATCATTGTGCCGCAACGCCATCACCGGCTTGCCGGTGCGGTGGAATTCCTCTTTGCCCGCATCACGGTCCAGCCCCTTGGCCACACCGACCATCGGGATATCGCTGACGCCCAGTTCATCCATGATCTGGCGCACGGCAGACACCTGCCCTTGCCCGCCGTCGATCAACAGCAGATCGGGCCATGTGCCGAGGTTACGTTCGGGATCTTCCTTGATCAGGCGCTGGAAGCGGCGGGTCAGCACCTCTTTCATCATGCCGAAATCGTCGCCGGGGGTCAGATCGTCCCCCTTTATGTTGAACTTGCGATATTGATTCTTGTCGAACCCATCCGGCCCCGCCACGACCATCGCCCCCACAGCATGGGCGCCCTGAATATGGCTGTTGTCGTAAACCTCGATCCGCTGGGGGATTTTGGGCAGATCAAACGCCTCTGCAAGACCTTTCAGCAGACGACTTTGCGTCGCCGTCTCCGACATCTTGCGCGCCAGACTTTCGCGGGCGTTGCGCAGGGCGTTCTGCACCAGCTCCGCCTTTTCGCCACGCTGGGGAATGACGATCTCGACCTTGCGCCCGGCCTTCTCGGCCAGCGCATCCGCCATCAGATCATCATTGTCCAACCCATGCGACAGGATCAGCATCCGGGGCGGTTCGCGGTTGGCGTAAAACTGGCCAACAAAAGCTTCCATCACCTCGGCCATATCCTCATCGCCGCTGATCCGGGGATAGTAGTCGTGGTTGCCCCAGTTCTGATTGGCGCGGATAAAGAACACCTGCACGCAGGCCTGCCCGCCATCGGTATGCAGCGCGATCACATCCGCCTCTGCCGTGTTCTGCGGGTTGATGCCCTGTGCGGATTGCACCTGCGTCAGCGCCTTGATCCGGTCGCGCAGGGCAGCGGCGCGTTCGAACAGCATATCTTCACTGGCGGCCTGCATCTGCGCGGCAAGTGCTTCCTGAATCCCCTTGGTGCGGCCTTGCAGGAAATTCTCGGCCTCTTTCACCGACAAGGCATAATCATCCTTGCTGATCATCCCGCAACATGGCCCCGAACAGCGTTTGATCTGATATTGCAGACAAGGGCGGCTGCGGGTCTCAAAATCGCTGTCCGTGCAATTGCGCAGCAGGAACACGCGCTGCAATTGGCTTAGCGTGCGATTGACCGCACCGGCACCGGCGAAGGGGCCGTAATAATTCCCCTTCTGCGTTTTCGCGCCGCGATGTTTGCGAATCATCGGGAAATCATGATCGCCGGTCACAAGGATATTGGGGAATGATTTATCATCCCGCAGCAACACATTGTAACGCGGCTTGAGCTGCTTGATCAGGTTCTGTTCCAAGAGCAGCGCCTCTGTCTCTGTCCGTGTGGTCAGAAACATCATCATTGCTGTCTCAGAGATCATCCGCGCGATCCGGGGCGAATGTGGCCCGGGGCGCGCATAATTGCTGACCCGCGCTTTCAGATTGCGCGCCTTGCCGACATAAAGCACGCGGCTGTCGCCATCCAGCATCCGGTAAACACCGGGCGAGCTGTCAAGGCTGCGCAGATAGCCATGGATCACGTCATATCCGGTGGAGGCGGTGTCAGTCATGCGAGGCGGTCTTTGATTCTAGGGTCCCTGCAATGGTAACGCAGTGGGGACAAGAGGAAAGGCATCCACCGTTTGTGTGGATAAGTCGGTGGATGACCTGCGGGTATCAGGAAATTCTCCTTGTTTCAGGCGCACTTCGTCGGTTTGCTTAAAAATTGAGCGGTTTCTTAGATCATTGTTTTTCAACGAAATTTTAATTAATCACATGATAACGTGTTGAAAAATCGGGGCTTTATGACAGTTCCGTGAACTCTAGATGACACGGTGCGTAACTTTTGCGGCAGGCTATTCCACGCCCAGCACATCCGGGGTTTGCCAGGCCAGATGCTGCCCGCCATCTACCGCCAGCATTTGCCCGGTCACGCCCGGCGCATCAAGGAAATATCCCAGCGCCGCGCAGATATCTGCCGGGTGCGCGCCCCGCTGCAAAACCGTCGCTGCGCGCTGGCGGGCGAAATGATCTTCCGATTGCCGCCCGCCCCTCAGGGTCGGACCGGGGCCGATGGCATTGACCCGGATATCGGGGGCCAAAGCCTGCGCCGTTGTCTGTGTCATTGCCCAAAGGCCCATTTTGGCAATCGTATAGGTCATGAATTCCGGCGTCAGTTTCTGCACGCGCTGATCGATCATGTTCAGGATCATCGCCTGCGCCACAGGTTCGCCCATCGCATCCATCTGCGCCTTGGGCGCTTGCGCCGCAAAGGCCTGCGTCAGCAGGAATGGCGCGCGCAGGTTCGACCCGATATGGCGATCCCAACTCGCCTTGGTCGCAGACTGGATCGTGTCATATTCAAAGATCGAGGCGTTATTGACCAAGCACGTCAGCGGCCCACCCAGCGCCCCCACCGCGCGCCCGACCAGCGCCATCGTCGCATCCTCATCCAACAGATCAGCCTGAAGTGCGACCGCCTGCCGCCCCATCGCGCGCAATTGCGTCACCGTCTCCTGCGCGCCCGCCTGTGACCCGGCATAATGCACCGCCACATCATAGCCACGCTGGCCCAGATAGAGCGCCATCGCCTGCCCCAGCCGCGCGCCAGCGCCGGTGACCAGCGCCTTCACGGGCGGCCCTTTTCACAGGCGCAGGGGCCTTTGCCGATACGGAATCTCTGACACTTCGGGCATTTGGCATTGGCAAGGGTCTGCTGCCCTGGAAACCGCCATTTGCCGAACATCCCCAGCACCACGATGAAGGCCAGAAACAGCAGAACCGATTTGATGATCATAGGCCAAACCGCGCGAAAGCAGCGCGTTCTTCGATCCCGGCAATCGTATCACCGACAATCTGCGCACCAAAGCGCGACAGGATAGAGCGCTTCTGCCCATAGCGGCGGAACCGGACCTTGTCGCCAAACCGCGCTTTCATCACCGGCACCAGATGGCCGATGGCGTCCACGAGCCCGACGTCGATGCCTCTCTGGCCGATATAAACCTCACCCGTGAACAGGTCAGGATCATCAGTCAGCTTTGGCCCACGCCGGGATTTGACATAGGCGATGAACGTCGCATGCAAATCTTCCAGCCAGCCTTTCAGCTTGGCGACATCCTCGGGCTTTTCGGGTTTGAACGGGTCCATCAGGCTTTTCGATTTACCAGCGGTATGCACCCGCCGTTCGATACCGACCTTATCAATCGCCTCATGCGCGCCGAACCCGGCGCTGATCACGCCAATCGATCCCGTCAGTGAACAAGGATCAATGAAAATCTCATCCGCTGCACAGGCCAGCCAATAGCCCCCCGATGCTGCGACATCCTCGACAAAGGCAAAGACTGGCACTTTCTTTTCATCGGCCAGCCGCCGGATTTGCGCCGCAATCAGCGACGATTGCACCGGCGACCCGCCCGGGCAGTTGATTTCCAGAGCGACAGCGGCGGGCTTGCCCTTGCTGAACGCCTTGGCGATCACCGGGCCAAGGCTGGGGCTATCTAGGCCACGCCCGGAATTGGCAATCGCGCCTTGCAGGCGGATCACGGCGACAAAGGGGGGCGATTTCACGAAGGGGATGTATTTCATATGATCCTACTTAAACCGTTCAAGCCGCCCCGCAAGACCCCGTCACGTCATTGCCGGATGCGCCAGCCGGTGCGGAAAATCCAGCCGATGAAGCCAAGGCAAAGTGCTGTGAACAGCCCGATCGCCAGCAGCGACACCCCGATACTGACATCCGCCGCACCAAAGAACGACCAGCGGAAGCCAGAGATCAGATAGACCACCGGATTGAACAGCGTGATCGTCTGCCAGACCGGCGGCAGCATGGTGATCGAATAGAACGACCCGCCAAGGAACACCAAAGGCGTGATCACCAGCAAGGGGATCAGCTGCAATTGTTCAAAGTTCCCCGCCCAGATGCCGATGATGAACCCCAGCAGCGAGAAACTGATACAAGTCAGCACCAAAAGCGCAATCATCGCAAAAGGATGCGCGATCTGGATATCGATGAAGAAGAATGCTGTCGCGAGGATGATCAGCCCGATGAACATCGCCTTGGTCGCCGCCGCACCGACATAGCCCGCGACGATTTCCAGAAAACTGACGGGGGCTGACAGCAATTCATAAATCGTGCCGGTGAATTTCGGGAAATAGATCCCGAAACTGGCATTCGCCGTCGCCTGCGTCATCACCGACAGCATGATCAGCCCCGGCACGATGAAAGCGCCGTAACCTACGCCTTCAACCTGATCGATCCGGCTGCCGATGGCGGCACCGAAGACCACGAAATAAAGCGATGTCGACAGCACCGGCGAGATCAGCGATTGCATGATCGTGCGCCAGAACCGGCGCATTTCGTTCACATAGATCGTTTTGACGGCATGCAGGTTCATTGGTCTTCCTTCACCAAGCCGACAAAGATGTCTTCAAGGCTGCTTTGTTGCGTTTGCAGGTCGGTCATCTGCAGCCCGGCCTTTTGCAGATCATTGAGCAGGGTCGTGATCCCGGTACGCGGCCCCTTGGTGTCATAAGTATAGGTCAGGCTGCGACCATCCGGCGCGCGCTGCAATTCGTAACCGGCCAAGGCTGCGGGGATCTCCGCCGCAGGCTCTGCCAGATCGATGCGCAATTGTTTCTGCCCCATCTGCGCCATCAGTTCCGCCTTGTTCTGGATCAGCAGGATTTCCCCGTTGGCGATGATGCCGACACGGTCGGCAATCGCCTCTGCCTCCTCAATATAATGCGTGGTCAGGATGATCGTGACACCGGACGCTTTCAGCTTGGCCACCACATCCCACATATCCTTGCGCAATTCGACATCGACGCCCGCGCTGGGTTCATCGAGGAAAAGCACGCGGGGTTCATGCGCCAGCGCCTTGGCGATCAGCACCCGGCGTTTCATACCGCCGGACAGGGTAATCACCTTGTTGTCGCGCTTATCGGCAAGGGAAAGCTGCGCCAGAATTTCGTCGATCCGCGCATCATCGCGGGGCTTGCCGAACAGGCCACGCGAAAAACTCACCGTGCTGAACACCGTCTCGAACGGTTCAAGGCTGATCTCCTGCGGCACCAGCCCGATCATTGACCGGGTCTCACGAAAATCGTTCTGTGTGTCGAAACCACCCACTGTCACTGTGCCGGATGTCGGCGTGACAATGCCGCAGATCGTGGAAATCAACGTGGTCTTGCCCGCGCCATTGGGGCCCAGCAGGGCCAGAATCTCGCCCTCTTCAATCTCCAGATTGACGGATTTGAGCGCCTCGAACCCGCCGTCATAGGCTTTGCGCAGGTTCTTGACGGATACGATTGCTGTCATCGGGGGGCCTTTGTGTTGGATGGTCACGAGATAAGCTGGGTAAGGCTAAAGTAAAAGGCCCAGCGAAGGTGCGCTGATCAACAAAAGCAATGGCCGGTTTGCACAAGGCTCGGAATGAAAACGGTTCCGCAATCGCCTGCCATTCTGCATATTGCTTGGCAACCCCTTCATTACGGGTAATTTAACATCAGAATTATGAGGATTTTATTATGCTTCGACGTCTTTTATGGGCGCTTGGTTTCAGGATTGGACGAAGGCGCTATCTTCATGTCGCTTCGGCAAACCGGCAGCCTACTAGCGAAGACCTCCGAAAGCGGACCCTTGAAGCGCTTTCGCAGCGCCCGGAACCGACGCTCACGGATGACAAACCGGATCGTCCGTTGCCAGCCTTTCCACAAAGTGGTGAACTAACTGGCAAAGCTTATGTGATTGACGGCGATACGATTGCGATCAAGCGGATCAAAATTCGCATTTTCGGCATTGATGCACCGGAAATTGATCAACCCTTCGGGAAAAAGTCGAAATGGGCAATGATCAACATCTGCAAAGGTCATGTCATCACCGCCAAACTCAATGGTGAGAGATCACATGATCGTCTTGTAGGGAGCTGTTATCTTCCCGACGGCACCGACATCGGTGCAGAGATGGTGCGACGCGGTGAAGCCTTGGACTGGGCACTATTCTCAGATGGCAAATACCGACATCTGGAACCCATTGACGCTCGTCGACGATTGCTAGGGTTGGGCGCCCGCTACCACTGACATCACCCCATGCGTGCGGCCATATCCAGCATCCGGCAGGAAAAGCCCCATTCATTGTCATACCAGCCAAAGACCCGCAGCATCCCGCCAGCGGTGACACGGGTTTCCGGCAAGGCGACGATCAGGCTCTCAGACCGCGCGCGCAGGTCGGATGACACCAGCAATTTGTCCGTATGCCCGATCACCCCGGCCTGGGCGCGCAGCACCTCATGCAGCTGCGCGCGGTCCGGCGTGTCGCGCACCACCACGGCCAGATCAATGGCCGAGACTGACGCGACCGGCACCCGCACCGCGGCCGCCTCGATCTTGCCCGCGATCTGGGGCAACACATCGCCCAGCAGTTTCTGCGCCGATGTCGTCGTCGGCACCATCGACAGGCCCGCAGCCCGGCTGCGCAGGAAATCCCCGCGCGGCGCGTCAATCGTGGGCTGGCTGCCGGTGTAGCAATGGATCGTCGTCATCCAACCGGTGGTCAGACCCCAAGTATCATCAATCAACCGCACCAGCGGCGCCAGCGCATTGGTGGTGCAGGAGGCATTCGACACAATCGCCTGATCCGCCAGCAGGTGATCATTGGCACCCAGCACCAGCGTGATATCCGCCGCAGCCGAGGGGCCAGAGATCAGGACCCGGCCCGCACCCGCCCGCAGCCCGGCCTCTGCCACGGCGCGCGTGTCGGCCTTGCCGGTGCATTCCAGCAGCACATCGACACCGGACAGATCCAGCGTCGCCACATCAGCAGTGCGATGGATCGGGATCGGTTTGCCATTCAGCACCAGCGCATCGCCGTCCAGTTCCGCCTGCCCCGGAAACGGGCCAAAGACGCTGTCATAGGCAAACAAATGCGCGCAAAGATCGCTGGCGGCAAGATCATTGATCCCCACCACCTCCACCCCCGCGCCATAGCCCAGCGCATGGGCGCGCAGCAGGGTGCGTCCGATTCGACCAAAGCCGTTGATAAATATACGTGTCATGGCGGCCCTCAGCGGTTTTGCGCGGATGCTGCATCTTTGCGCAAAACTCTACAAGGCCATGTCGCGCGGCGCGCAGCGCGGCCTTTTCTGCCTTTGTGTTTTTACAGATGCGCAAATCTCACGTTGTGGTAAAATTGCGGAAAATGCGGCCAATTGTTGCGTTTTCACTGTGCCTCTGCCCGCCTTTGCAGGAAGATGGTGCAGAATGAGTCTCGCCGTGTTCCGGCCTGACTTTGATGTGTTGGTAAATGGTATGCGGGGCAGCCGGTCAGCGGGCGGCCATCGCGGTTAATAGTTGGAACAGCGATGCCCAAGCCGCAATTGCACGATCAGACCCACGATGACGCGGGCTTTGTCGATGAGTTGAAGCCCGGCACCACATTGCTGCACGGGCAATATACCATCGCGTGTTTTCTGCATGCCGGTGATTTTGGCATCACCTCTCTGGCGCGCGACACTCTCGACCGGAAGGTCGTGATCACGGCATGTTTCCCCTGGCCATTCTGCCGGCGCAGCCGCCATATCCTGCAGGCCAGATCGCGCGCACATCAGCAAGAGCTGACATTTATCGCCCGCCTGTTCGAGCAAGTGGAGCTGATCCTGCGCGATCTGTTGGCGCAATTGGCTTTATCCATGCGCAGGGCAGGTTGCACCGCGATATCGCAAATCAAACGATTGCGCCGCCACGCGGCGGCGTCCGTTCCGACAGCAGCAAGGGTCCCAGCATGAAGTTTATCCGTGATCTCATCCGCCGAAACCGTGACACGACGCCCACCATCCCGGCAGATGACATGGACCCGCTGGAAAAATCCTATCGTGAAACCATCGGATCGCTGACCGATGAAGCCGCGCTGCGGCAGCGGACAGGCCTACGGTTGACCGACGCGGATGATGGGCAAGGCAAGTCCGGCAGACCGCAGGTGAATATCTGGGATCTCGAACAGGATGACGAGGCCACCGCCCTGCCCGGCTTTGCAAGGTCTGATGGCGAGAGTGCCGATATGCTCAGCGACACGGCGCAATCTGCCCCCGCACAACAGGTCAGGTTTCCCGTGGGCTGGGTCGTCGTGGCCGATGGCCCCGGACGCGGCGAAAGCTTTGCGCTTCTGGCGGGCATGTCGCAGATCGGTCGGGGTGGAGATCAGGCGATCCCGCTTGATTTCGGCGATATCGCCATTTCGCGCAACAACCACGCGGCCATTGTTTACGACCCCGAAAGCCATCTGTTCTGGCTCGGCCAAGGTGGCAAATCCAACATCGTGCGGCTGAATGACAGGCCGGTGATCAGCACCGAACCTTTGAAATCCGGCGATGTGATCCGGATCGGGGAAACCACGCTGTGGTTTGTCGCGCTCTGCGACAGCCGTTTCAACTGGGCCAGCGGCAAAGATGCGGAGGATGATGATGTGGCGATTGCCTGAGCCGCGCGATGACCTTGCCGCCGCGATCAAAAAGCTGAACGACCCTGATCAGGGCAATTGCAGCTTTGGCGTGATCAAGCTGAACCATACCAACCCGGCCCGGCCGACCAAGCCTGCCGACGCCGCTGAAACGCCCGGCATCAAACCCATCGTCGGAGGGGCGTGATGTCGTCACAGGACCGGATGCAGCACGATCTGACACAGACGCTTGCGGCGGGCCTCTTGCCGCCAGAGGCAGAGCTTTGCGCCCAACAATATCTGGACCTGCTGCAAAAACCGCTGCGCATCGCGCTGCTTGGCAGGCCGGGGGCGGGCAAATCGACGATCCTCAACCTGCTGGTCGGCGCGGATATCCTGCCCCCCGATCTGGCCTTGCCGTCGATCGAACTTTGCTTTGCCGACCAGCCGCAGATCATCTGCACGCAGGCCGATGGCAGCAAAGTCACACGGCCCGACGCCGATCTGCACCGGATCACCGACCTTGCCCCGGTCTTTGTCGCGTTGCATCTGCCGCTGCCCGCGCTTGCGAAAATCTCGGTGCTGAAGGTTGCCGCCCCCGACGACCCGACAGCGCTGCACCGCGCCAGCCAATGGGCCGCAAAGCGCAGCGATCTGGTCATCTGGTGCAGCCCGACCTTTGATGCCGCAGAACAAATGGTCTGGGCGCAGATGCCGTACCGGATCAAGGACAATGCGATCTTGCTGTTGACCAGGGCGGATGCCCGCCGCGCACAAGGCCAGCCGGATCAGGCCAATGCCGCATCCGGCGATGATTTCCACAAGATCCTTGCCATCGCCGCTACAGATGCAATCGCGGCCCGTAACCCCGATGGGTCGGTCGATAAACACCGCATGCGCGACAGCGGCGGCACAGCCTTGATCGGGGCGGTGCTGCAACAGATTGCCCGTCGCAGACAGGCAATCCTCGACATGGCCGATCTGCTGCTGGCCCGTCATGTGGCCACCCAGCCCGCAGGGCCGCAGACTGCGATGCAATCCGCGACACGCGCGATCTGCCAGCACGCGCTTGACCAGATCACCGCGTTAGGTGCCCGGCTGGTCACGATGCTGACTGAAAACAACGGCGTAGCCTCTGCCGCAATCATGGGCCTCACGGCAGCCCAGTTGCAGTGGCTGTCCGCTTATCTGAACGACACGGGCGATGACACTGACCCGGCGCTGCACCGGCTGCGCGACATGGCCTTTGACGCCGCCGATCTGGTGCAATTGATGCAGATGGAAAAACGCGGTGATGCGACCGAAGACGCGGTCAGCCTGCTGTTGCAGATCAAACATGATCTTGAGGCTGAACTTGCCACTTAGCCTTATCACGCTTCCGTGATAATGCGCCCGGCAGGAAGAACGTGCAGCGCCTGCTTCACTGTTGTCTGGATGGTAAGTGTTTTAGGTTAGGCGGACATTCTCACCGCGCGACATCAACCGCGTGAGACGACGACAGTGAAGGCGGGGCAAGATGGACAAGGCGGAAGCGAACCAGGCAAACCGGGATGCCCTGCGGCACGCACAGCATGGATTCCTGCGCCATGGTCAGGACGGGCTTGACCTGCTGCACGAAGAAATCGCCGATCTGCAGGCCGTGCTGAACGATATTGCGGGGCTCAGCAGCCAGGACATTGCCAAGAAATCTACAAAACTTATCAGGCAGTTAGAAACGTTTGAACCCAGCGTGACGATGATCGGCCAGATCAAATCCGGCAAGACAACGCTGCTCAATGCGATGGTCGGGCGGCCTGATCTGTTGCCTGCCGATGTCAATCCCTGGACCTCGGTCGTGACCTCTGTGCATCTGAACACCCCCTTGCCCGATGATGCGCCCGCCGCGACATTCCAGTTTTTCAACAAGGATGAATGGGACCATCTGGTCGAAAACGGCGGTCGAATCGGTGAATTATCCGCCCGCGCCGGTGCCGATGAAGAGATGGAAAAAATCCGCATCCAGATCGCCGGCATGCGCGAAAAAACCAAACGCCGCCTTGGTCGCAAGTTCGAACTGCTGCTGGGGCAAAAACACAGCTATGCCGATCTGAACGAAGAGCTGATCCAGCGCTATGTCTGCATGGGCGATGATCTCGGCGATACCGAAGATTCCGATCAGCAGGGCCGCTTCGCCGATATCACCAAATCAGCCGATATCTATCTGGCGACCAAGGCGATCCCGATGCCGTTGTGCCTGCGCGACACGCCCGGTGTGAATGACACGTTCATGATGCGCGAACAGATCACGATCAATGCGCTGCGTGACAGCCGGATCTGCGTTGTCGTGCTCTCGGCGCATCAGGCCTTGTCATCGATGGATATGGGGCTGATCCGCCTGATCTCGAACGTGAAATCGCGCGAGGTGGTGATTTTCGTGAACCGGATCGACGAATTGGCCAATCCCGCCGATCAGGTGCCCGAAATCCGCGCCAGTATCCTGCAGACCTTGATCGACAATAACGGCCCGGAAAACCCCGAGGTGATTTTCGGCAGCGCCTATTGGGCCAATCTGGCCTTGGGCGACAATCTTGACGACATCGTCCCAGACAGTGCCGAGGCGCTGTATATCTGGGCCGAAGCCTCGCTCAGCCCGCAAACCGCCAGGTTGAATACCAAGGAACTGGTCTGGCATCTGTCCGGTCTGCCTAATCTTTACCGCGCAATTTCGGACCGAATCGTCGAAGGGCCGGGGGCGGAACTGCTCGCCGCCGCCCGCAAAAAGGCCCTGAACCTTGTGCGCGGTGTGCAGGCCTCCAGCACAATGGTCTCGATGCGTCTGGACGGCGATAGCGTCACCGTGCTGCCGCATGATCAGGTGATCCGCAGGTTGGATCAGATCGAACACAAGAGCATGACACGTTTGTCCAACCGTCTGGATATCGTGTTTCAGCAATTCAGCGCGCGGATTGATCAATCGCATCAGCGTTTTCTGGACCGCGCCCTTGAATCACTGCTGCAACATCTGGAAACCCGTGGCGAAGATGAAATCTGGCAGTACAGCCCCGATGGGCTGCGGCTGTTGTTGCGGACCAGCTATCAGGTGATGCGGCACAATGTGGTCACGACCTGCGATCAGGTCTTTGCCGCCGCCGCACAGGATCTGGCCGGAACCTATCGCGCCGCACTCGGCGTGGCGGTGGAAAACTTCAAGGTCACGCCCCCTGCCGCGCCCGAAATTCCAGCGCCCGTGACTTTGGGCCAGACGATTGCACTTGATCTGCAAACCTCATGGTGGAAAAGTTGGTGGCAACGGCGCAAGGGATATCGCGCTTTTGCCAGCGCATTCTACGATTTGATCGCTGCGGAAACCGCGCCGATCGTCGCGGAACTGAAAGTCCGGCAAGCAGGCGATATCCGCGCGCTGGCTGAACGGGAATTGCGCGATTTTCTGGAAGAACAGCGCGCGCTCTTGATCGATATCAGCGAAAAATCGACTGTCGATGTGAATGATTTAAAAGATATTTTTGGTATCACCGCACAGCAGGAACGCGCCGAGTTGTTTGATTATATTATTGACGAACTGACGGCGCAGACCCGCTTTTCAGCGTCAGGATCAGATTGATGACAACCGAAGCTCCAGCAACGCAGGTGCCGCGCAAACCACGGATCGCGTTGATGGGCGAATTCAGCGCTGGCAAAAGCACCCTGTCCAACCTGCTGTTGGGCGCACGGCCCCTGCCGGAAAAGGTCACCGCCACAAGGCTGGCCCCGGTCTGGATGTCTTATGGCACTGCCGCCCCGTTTCGCGTCGGTCTGGATGGCACGATGACACCTGTCGCACTGGAGACATTGGCACAAGTGCCGCTGCGTGACACAAGGATGATCCGGCTGTTTTTGGAATCCGACATTCTGGATATCTGTGATCTGATCGATTTTCCGGGCATTTCCGACCCGAATATGCCGTCAATCGTCTGGGAACGCCTGTTGCCAGAGGTGGATGCCGTGATCTGGTGTACCCATGCCACCCAGGCCTGGCGGCAATCCGAAGCCGCCGTCTGGGACACGATGCCCGATGCGGTGCGCGATTTTTCCGTCCTGCTGATCACCCGCTATGACAAGCTGATCAATGACAAGGACCGCCGCCGCGTGTTCCAGCGCGTGCGCCGCGAAACCGACGGGCAGTTCGGCGCGACCTTCCCGATCTCGCTGGTGCAGGCCTTGCAGGCCGGTGACGATCAGGACAAATGGAACGACAGCGGTGCCGGGCCTTTTGTCACCCATCTGGTCACAATGATCGAAAAACTGACACTGGTGATCGCACAGAGCGCGCTGCCGCTTTATAATATCCCCAACGGGACAGAGATTCCCGAACCGCCGCGCGCGCCGGTCATGCCGCGCCGCATGCGTCGTGTGTCATCATGACGTGTGTGATGCAGAGGTCCATCCCGCCGGTTCCGATGGCGGCCGCAAAAGAGCATCGACAATGGTTCTGAAACTGCTGGATAACCTGCATGATCAATTTCCCGGTTGTGAGACCGTCGCTTTTGCCGATCTATCCACGTTGGTGATCCTCGTGACCAATTCTGACACGCCGCACCACCGGGAAGAGCTTGACGCGCTCTGCGCCGAGGCCGCGGCGAGCTTTGGCCCACCGCAGGCACCCGCCTTGGGCAGTACCCCTGCGGGGATGGTCTTTGTCGCCACGCCGGATCGCCTGCGCATCTATCTGCGCGATGCAGATGAACCGGATGACGCCCTATGTTGCGTCTGTAGCCATGACATCGCGATCCCGCAGTTTCTGGCCGCAGCCCGGGCCTGTCTGGAAAAGATCAGCCATGGCGCCTGAACCCGCGATCGTTCAGGCCATACCGGACAGGCCTGAGACTGTCGGTTTTGCGACCAAATTGCAGGCATTGGCGGCAAAGAAGGCCGCGTTCATCGGCCCCGCCCGCATTATTTCCAGCACGGAAACGCCAGCACCTTTGGCGGCCATTCTGGCGGAAATCGACACTTGCGTGCTGGACCGCAGCCTGACCTTTGACATTGACGGGGTGATCCTGCGGATGGCCGTCGCAGGCCGCCGGTTGCGCGGATTGCTGGCGGGCAGCGACGACGCAACGGCGCTGATCGGCCTGGTTCTGACCCCCCATGACAAAGCCCTGCTGCGATCCGTCGGTGACCTGCTGGCCGGGCTTTGCAAGGATGCCCGCCAGATCACCGTGACCAGCCGGGCGGCTGAACCATTCGGCACCCCGTCAGAACGCGGCGTATCGGCCACCGTCCTGTCCGCGCTGTGGCAGCAGCAGGGGGCTGTGACAGCGCATTCCCCCATGCAGCGTTTTCTGGCCGCCAATGACGCGGTGCTGACAGCCTATGTGCAGGCCGCAGGCGGTGCGATCAGGGCGACGAAAGGCGATGCCACGGCGTTGGAGGTGATCTGGCACGATCAGCTCGGCCCGTTTCGTGACCGGCGACAGGCGTTGGTTCCGCAGGACAATACCCCGTTGCTGATCGGCCTTGAGGCTGGCGATGCGATCACCGCAATCGCGATTCTGGCTGATGAGGTCAGCATTTTCACCTGTGCTGCGGCTGATCTGAACGCGATTCTGACATCCTGGCGGACCCTCACCGCCTAGCCGACCATCCTGCTGGACAACCCTCTACCCACGATCGCTCCGTCCTGTGGGGCACTTGCCGATCCGCACAGGCCCCATTAGTTATGTTATAACATAACAAATAGGAGAATCGGATGACTGATAAACGTCTGCCCGTCACAGTCTTGTCAGGGTTTCTGGGCGCGGGGAAAACCACGCTGCTGAATCACGTGCTGAACAACCGCGATGGCCGCCGGGTGGCAGTGATCGTCAATGATATGTCCGAGGTAAACATCGACGCCGATCTGGTCCGCGATGGCGCGGAACTATCCCGGTCCGAGGAAAAGCTGGTCGAGATGACCAATGGCTGCATCTGCTGCACCCTGCGCGATGATTTGCTGCAAGAGGTGCGGCGGTTGGCGGCAGAGGGGCGCTTTGACTATCTGCTGATCGAATCCACCGGCATCGCCGAACCCCTGCCTGTTGCTGCCACCTTTGATTTCCGGGACGAGGATGGTGACAGCCTGTCCGATGTCGCGCGGCTGGATACGATGGTGACCGTCGTTGATGCGGTCAATCTGCTGAACGATTTCGCCAGCCATGATTTTCTGGCGGATCGCGGCGAAAGTCTGGGCGATGACGACAATCGCACTTTGGTCAATCTGCTGACCGAGCAGATGGAATTCGCCGATGTCGTAATCCTGAACAAGACCACGGATGCAGGCCCCGAAAAGGTCGATGCCGCGCGCAAGATCATCCGCGCGCTGAACCCCGATGCGCGGCTGATCGAGACGGATCAGTCCCGCGTCGATGCGGATGCGATTTTCGATACCGGGCTGTTTGATTTCGACAAGGCGCATGAGCATCCGTTCTGGGCCAAGGAACTCTATGGTTTCGCCCATCACACGCCGGAAACCGAGGAATATGGGATTTCATCCTTTGTCTACCGCGCCCGCGCGCCGTTTGATCCGGCAAAGGTGCATGCGGTGCTGACCGGCGATCTGCCCGGCGTGATCCGTGCGAAGGGGCATTTCTGGCTGGCGACGCGGCCCAATTGGGTGGCGGAATACAGCCTTGCCGGGGCGATTTCATCGGTGACGCCGCTGGGCGGTTGGTGGGCGTCCGTGCCCAAGGACCGCTGGCCGACGCATCCTGATATGCTGGCCGAGGTGGCGGGCAAATGGGCGGAGCCTTGGGGCGACAGGCGGCAGGAATTGGTGTTCATCGGCGCGGATATGGATGAGGCGACGATCCGGGCGATGCTGGATGCGGCCTTGCTGCCTGCTGCGGATTTCATGCCAGAGGCGTGGAAAACCTTGCAAGACCCGTTCCCGCAATGGGGCAACAGGCAGGCGGGGTGATGGGGTGGGGTCATCTGAAACCTTCCCCGCGGGGAAGGTTTTACGCTCAGCAAGGGCTGGCCCGATGACGGGGCGGCGGAACCTGAAATCTTCC
The DNA here is from genome assembly GCF_035117555.1 of Yoonia sp. 67-2. NCBI lineage: Bacteria > Pseudomonadati > Pseudomonadota > Alphaproteobacteria > Rhodobacterales > Paracoccaceae > Yoonia > Yoonia sp. 67-2. Next base: position 42,474 of record NZ_JAYKPK010000008.1, on the reverse strand, counting down.
CTGCGGGGAAGGTTTTGCGCGGACCCGATGCGTGAGTTTGACAGGCTGCCGCCCGCGTTGCGGCAATGGCTGGCGCAGGCGCATCTGCCGTGGAGCACAAGGTCAGTGCGCAGGATCTGGTTGCGGCATCACCTTGATACAACGGAAGCGTTAAAATTTCTTGAACGGGCCGAACGCGCAACACTGGCCCGCGACACGGCCAAAATCTGGGGCAAGGCGCATCCGCAGGCCAAGGTCTGACTGCGGCAGATCGCGCATGATCGCCGCAAGGCATTGACGAACAAAGCAGGAACACTATTGTCGTTGTATGGCGAAAATGACCTTGCAAGACAAGCTGGCGATCCTGTCGGATGCCGCGAAATATGATGCGTCCTGTGCATCCTCGGGCGGGGAACGCCGGGATTCGAAGAAGGGTGGCCTTGGGTCATCTGGTGGCGCAGGCATCTGCCACGCCTATACGCCGGACGGGCGCTGCATATCCTTGCTGAAAATCCTGATGACGAATTTTTGCATTTTCGATTGTGCCTATTGCATCAACCGGGTGTCATCGAATGTCGAACGCGCCCGGTTTTCGGTCGAGGAGGTCGTGACCCTGACGCTGGAATTCTACCGTCGCAATTATATCGAAGGGTTGTTTTTGTCGTCCGGCATCATCAAATCGCCGGATCAGACGATGGGCGATATGGCGCGGATCGCGAAAAGCCTGCGGCTGGATCATGGGTTTCGGGGGTATATCCATCTGAAAACCATCCCTGACGCCTCGCCCGAATTGATCAAAGAGGCGGGGCTTTATGCCGACCGTCTGTCGATCAATGTGGAATTGCCGCAGGATGCGTCCTTGCGCAAATTCGCGCCCGAAAAGCGGCCAGAGACGATCCGCGCCAGCATGGCGCAGGTCAGGTTAGAGGGCGAGGCCGCCAAGGATAAATCCCATAAAGGCAAACGGCCGCCACGCTTTGCGCCTGCGGGGCAGAGCACGCAGATGATTGTCGGCGCGGATGGCACGGATGATGTGACGATCCTGAACAGCGCGACGCGGCTTTATTCGGGGTATAAATTGCGGCGGGTCTATTATTCGGCGTTTTCGCCGATCCCAGATGCCTCGGCCATGTTGCCGTTGATCCAGCCGCCCTTGGTGCGCGAACATCGGCTCTATCAGGCGGATTGGCTGCTGCGGTTTTATGGGTTCACGGCAGAGGAAATTGCGACCGGCACCAATGCGGGGCATCTGGACCTTGAACTGGACCCAAAGCTGGCTTGGGCCTTGCAGCACCGCGCGCAGTTTCCGGTGAATGTGAACAAGGCGCCGCGCGATATGTTGCTGCGGGTGCCGGGGTTTGGGACGCGGATCGTGGACAGGATCATCGCGGCGCGTCGCAATGGCGCGCTGCGGTACGAAGACTTGATCCGCATGGGGGCGCTGATGAAAAAGGCCAAGGCCTTTGTTTCGATGCCCGGCTGGACCCCCGCCGCGATGACCGACAGCGTGGACTTGCGCGCGCGGTTCGCGCCGCCGCCGCAGCAATTGCAGCTGATTTGAACTACGCGGTCGCCCTGCCCGATCATGGCACGCTGGACCTTTGGCGTGCGGCTGCGCGGGTCGCGATATCGCATCGGATTGCGCCGGAGGAGATTGATTGGTCGGGCGCGGGTGGGTTGTTTGCGGCAGAGGATTTGCCGAAGGATATTGGCCCGCATCAGGTGCGGGTGCCTGCGGCTTTCCTTGATATCGCGAAATCGGCGATCTGGCATAAAAGCCCGGATCGGGCGGCGCTGCTGTATCAGGCGCTCTGGCGGATTGATCGGCGGGATGGTGATCCTTTGTCCGCTGCCGATTCTTTGGGGCGGCGGTTGCAGATGCTGGCCAAGAATGTGCGCCGCGATATCCATAAGATGCATGCTTTCGTGCGGTTTCGCGAGATGCCGGGTGACGGTGCCCGCCGCCGCTTTGCCGCGTGGTTCGAGCCGGAGCATCACACGCTGGAACCCGGCACGCCGTTTTTTGCCAAGCGCTTTGCCGATATGGATTGGATGATCGCGACACCGGACCTGACCGCGCATTTTGAGGGGGGCAAGCTGCGGTTTGGTCCTGCGGGTATGCGGCCCGATCTGCCGGATGATGCGTCGGAAGGCCTGTGGGCCACGTATTTCGCCAATATCTTTAACCCCGCGCGGATCAAGCTGGATGCGATGCGGTCGGAAATGCCGAAGAAATACTGGAAGAACCTGCCGGAAACGGCGCTGATCCCGGCGATGCTGAAAGATGCCGAGGCGCGTGTGCAAAGGATGCGGGAGGCGGGGTCAACGGCTGCCCGCCCCGGTGCGGCGGCGATCTCCACCCGCTACCGGGCGGCGATGCCACAAGCGCCGGATTTGCCGGGGAGTCTGGATGAGGCGCGTGAGGCGGCCCTGCACTGCCGCCGTTGTGGGTTGTGCGAAAAGGCAACGCAGACGGTCTGGGGGATAGGTGCGCCGGATGCGGGGCTGATGATCGTGGGCGAACAGCCGGGGGATCGGGAGGATTTGGAAGGGCGGCCTTTTGTCGGGCCTGCGGGGCAGGTGTTGCGTCAGGCGATGGATGCGGCGGGGGTTGATCCGGCCAAAGCGTGGCTAACCAATGCGGTGAAGCATTTCAAATTCACGCCGCGGGGGAAAAGGCGGATTCATCAGTCGCCCGACAGGTCAGAGATTGAACATTGCCGCTGGTGGCTGGGGCTGGAACTGGGCTTTGTGCAGCCGAAGCTGACGGTCGCTTTGGGGGCCTCTGCCGCCTATGCGCTGACGGGGAATGCGGGGCCGATGCAGGACAGGCAGGGGAAGGTTGAACAAGGATTGCATGACGGGCCGGTGCTGGTGACGTGGCATCCGTCCTATATTCTGCGTCTGCCCGATCCTGCGGCGGCGCGGGCTGATCTGGTGGCGGCCCTTTCCAAAGCGCAAGCGAGCGCCAGTTAGCAGGGTAGAGGTGCCAGATGACCAATCCTGATGATGATTATCGCGGCGTGGCCGTGCCGACAGGCCGTGCGCATCGCTTGTTCCGGATGGGCGGGATTGCGGCGGGGATCGCGGGCGGTGTAGCGGCGGGCGGGTTCAGGCAACTTGCCACGGGTCAGCGGCCCGGCATGACGGATTTGTTGCTGACGCCGGGAAATGCGCGGCGGTTGACGGAGGGGTTGTCGCAGATGCGCGGGGCAGCGCTGAAGATGGGTCAGATGCTGTCGATGGATACCGGCATCGTGCTGTCGCCGGAACTGACGGCGATTTTGGCGCGGTTGCGCGATGATGCCAAACATATGCCGCCCAAGCAGTTGCAGGCGGCGTTGAATGCGCAATGGGGCGAGGGTTGGCGCAGGCGCTTTGCGTCATTTGATGTGCGGCCCTTTGCGGCGGCATCGATCGGGCAGGTGCATCGGGCACGTGCGCTGGATGGCCGCGAACTGGCAATCAAGGTGCAATATCCGGGGGTGCGGGCCTCTATCGACAGTGATGTGGATAATATTTCGGGGCTGATGCGCCTGCCGGGGCTGTTGCCGCGCGGGATGGATATTGCGCCGCTGCTGGCTGCGGCCAAAGCGCAGTTGCATGAAGAGGCGGATTATCGGGCGGAGGCTGCGCATCTTCGCCGGTTCGGGGCATTGCTGGCGGGGGACGATGCTTTCGTCGTGCCGCAGGTGCAGCCGGATTTCAGCACGGATGCCGTGCTGGCGATGACTTATATCGCCAGCGATCCGGTCGATGTGCTGGCGGATGCACCGCAAGAGGTGCGTGACCGCGCGGCGCGTGATCTGATTGATCTGGTTCTGCGTGAGCTGTTCACTTTTTGCGCGATGCAGACCGATCCGAACCTTGCCAATTACCGGGTGGAGCCTGCGACGGGGCGGATCGTGCTGCTGGACTTCGGGGCGGTGCGCGGGATTGGTGCGGCACAACAGGCGGCGTTCCGTGACCTGATGAATGCCGGGTTGGACGGTGATGCCGGCAGCGTCCGGCAGGCGATGTTGGAGATTGGGTATTTCGGCCCTGCCACCCCGCCGCAACATCAGGACCTGATCCAGAAGATGTTCGATACTGCGATGGAGCCTTTGCGGCTGGACCAGCCGTTCGATTTTGGCACAACCGATCTGCTGGAACGCCTGCGCGATATGGGCATGGTGATCGGCAATGACCGTGATCTGATGCATGTGCCCCCGGCAGAGACCTTGTTCCTGCATCGCAAGATCGGCGGGATGTATCTGCTGGCGACCAAGCTGCGGGCGCGGGTCAATATCCGCGCCTTGCTGGAAAACTACCGCGCGCATTGATTTTCGCGGCTGCCGCCACATCATTGCGGTAACAGATCAGGACGTTTTCAGATGAGTGATTTCACCGCCACCCGCGACGCTGGCCTTGCCGCGCTGCAGGCTTTTGTGCCCGCGATGGGCAAACGTTATGCCAATGGGCGCAATTATGACCATGGGCCGGGGGCGCATAAGGCGGTGTCGCAGCTATCGCCCTATATCCGGCGGCGTCTGGTGACCGAGGCCGAAGTGGTGCAGGCCGCCATTGCGGCGCATGGTGCGGAGAAGGCCGAGAAATTTGTCGAGGAAGTCATCTGGCGCGGCTATTTCAAGGGCTGGCTGGAACGCCGCCCACAGGTCTGGGACAGCTATGTCGCAGGCGTGCAGGCCGATCTGGCAGCACTGGACCGCGACCGCAAGCTGCGCCGCGATGTGGACAAGGCGATGGCGGGGCAGACCGGGCTGGGCTGCTTTGATGCTTGGGCTGTCGAACTGGTCGAGACCGGCTATCTGCATAACCATGCGCGGATGTGGTTCGCCTCGATCTGGATTTTCACGTTTGGTTTGCCGTGGCGGCTGGGGGCGGATTTCTTTTACCGGCATCTGCTGGATGGCGATGCGGCGTCCAATACTTTGGGCTGGCGTTGGGCGGCGGGGCTGCATACGCGCGGCAAGCCTTATCCGGCGCGGGCGGATAATATCGCGACCTTCACCAATGGCCGGTTCACCCCGCGCCCCGGCGATCTGGCCGATGTGGCGCAGGGTTTGGAGGCGACGGAGCCGGAGGGGTTGCCGTCGGCTCTGGACCTGCGCGAGGTTGTTGCGCCGAAAGCCGGTGTTCCCACTGCGCTGCTGATCACGGATGAGGATTGCAGGGTGGAGGATTTCGATCTGGCAACCTTCGATATCCGCACCTGCGCGACATTGGCGGCGAGCCATCTGCGATCCCCCCTGCCCGTTGCGGGAATGGTGGTGCGGTTTGAGGCCGATGCGCTGGCCGATGCCGCCAGACGTGCCGGTGAAACGCCGGTTGCGCTGCGGGGGGATCACCCTGATGCGCTGGCGAAATGGGCGGATGCTGCGGGTGTGACGCAGATCGTCACGCCTTACATCACGCGCGGCCCGACCTATGACTGGCTGGTCGCGGCGCTGCCCTATCTGCAAGCCAAAGGCATCACGTTGGCCGAATGGCGGCGCGATTGGGATGCGGCGATCTGGCCGCATGCGACGGCAGGGTTTTTCAAAGTCAGGAAACAGATACCCCGCATCCTTGCTGATCAGGTGGCGGTATGAATCAGGTGATCATTGTCGGGGCTGGTGTCACCGGGCTCGCCTGCGCGCGCAGGCTGAGCGACGCGGGTGTGCCGGTGATCGTGCTGGATAAAGGGCGCGGGATCGGCGGGCGGATGGCGACGCGGCGGACGGATGGGCCTAGTTTTGACCATGGCGCGCAATATGTCAGCGCCAAGGGTGAAGGCTTTGCCAAGGTGCTGGCTGATCTGACCGGCGCGGGCCACGCCGCCGCTTGGCATAATGGCATCGTCGGCGTGCCGGGCATGTCGGCGCTGGCCAAAGCCTTGGGCGCGGGCGTGCCGGTGCAGCAGAATATGCAGGTCACGGCGTTGGTGCCGCAGGACGGTGGCTGGCAGGTGCAGGTTGGCGAGACGCGGCTGGCGGCGCGGCAGGTGATTGTCACCGTGCCTGCGCCGCAATTGGCGGATTTGCTGGGGGCGGATCATCGGCTGGTCGCACAGATTGCCCATGTTACCTATGCGCCGAACCTGACGCTGATGGCGGCGATCGATGGCCCGGCCCCTTTCGTCACCGCGCAGGACCCGGCGGCTGATCTGGCATGGATCGCACAGGACAGCAGCAAACCTGCCCGCCCGCAGGGGGTGACCGCTTGGGTTGCGCAAGCCTCTGCCGGGTTCAGCCAGCAGCATCTGGAACTGGACAAGGGCGCGATTGCCGATCTTATGCTGCCATTGCTGTTGGACCGGCTGGGGGCCAGCGCTGATCAGGTCCGCTATGTCAGCGCGCATCGCTGGCGCTATGCTTTCGTGACCCAAGCCCTGGGCCAGAGGTTTCTGCGCAGCGATGATGCAACGCTTTATCTGGGCGGCGACTGGTGCCTTGGCGCGCGGGTCGAGGATGCCTGGACCAGTGGCAGGGCGATTGCGGATGACGTGTTGGGGCAATCTGATGCGCAATGATCTGACGATCTATGACACCTTTGCGGACAAATGGTGGTCGGATGATATCCGCTGGGTGCGGACGTTGAAGAACCTTGTGCCCGGCAGGTTGAAGCATTTCGACCGGCTGATCGACTGGCGCGGCAAGGATGTGCTGGATCTGGGTTGCGCGGGTGGTTTCATGGCCGAGGCGCTGGCGCAACGCGGGGCCAATGTCACCGGGATTGACCCAGCCGCCGATGCGATTGACGCCGCCCGCCGTCATGCCAAGGCGGAAGGGCTGCGCATTGGCTATGATACCGGCGTGGGCGAGGCTTTGCCCTATGAAGATGCCAGTTTCGATGCGGTGGTCTGCGTCGATGTGCTGGAGCATGTCGCCGATCTGGGCAAGGTGCTGGCCGAGGTCGGGCGCTGTCTGCGCCCGGGCGGATTGTTCCTGTTCGACACGATCAACCGCAATCCGATTGCCCGGCTGGCGACGATTACCGTGGCCGAGGATATCCTGCGGCTTTTGCCGCGCGGCACGCATGATCCGGCGATGTTCATCAAGCCACGCGAATTGCGCGCGGCGATGCAGGTGGCGGGGCTGGAGCCGGGGCGGTTTACGGGACTTGGGCCGCGTGGGATCAACCGGCGGTTTGATCTGACCTTTGGACCTTTGCCGCTGACGGCGGTGCTTTACATGGGCCATGCCCGCAAGGCGGAGGGCGCGTGACAAAGAGCCTTGACCCGGCGACGATCAGCGAGATTATCGAGATGGCCTTGTCCGATCACACCAGTTTCGCCCAGATCCGCGACCTGCATGGTTTGTCGCCCGATGAGGTGAAAACACTGATGCGCCGCGAACTGGCCACCCGCAGCTATCGGGCCTGGCGCAAACGTGTGCGGCAATTCGGCGACAGGCGCGCGATTTACAAATAATTTGCCGTTTTGCGCATCTGATCGCGGTGCTTTGCAAATGCATTCCCTGATCCATGTGATATTTCAAGTGCATGGACATCATTCTGATCACGACAATCATTGCGTCACTTTTTCTTGTCATCGGCATTGCAGAGCCTGTTGCCGACCGTCTGAAAGTCCCGTTCAGCGTGATTTTGGCGGTGCTGGGGATCGCGATTGCGACCGGCGCGCTGTTTTTTCTGCGCACCGATCTGACTGATGCGCTGAACCCGGTGGCAGAGGCTATTCTGGGCCTGCCGATCCGGTCCAATGTGTTCCTTTACGTGTTTCTGCCGACCTTGCTGTTTCAGGCGACCTTGGGGATGAACCTGCGGCGGATGCTGGATGATTGGGTGCCGATCCTTGTGCTGGCCGTTGTCGCGGTGGTCGTAGCGACGTTCAGCATCGGCTATGCCTTGTCATGGGTCAGCACCCTGCCCTTGGCCGCCTGTCTGCTGGTGGGGGCAATCGTGTCGACGACTGATCCGTCTGCTGTTGTGTCGATCTTTCGATCTATCTCTGCCCCGCAGCGGCTGGCGCGGATCATTGAGGGCGAAAGCCTGTTGAATGACGCCGCTGCGATTGCGCTGTTCGGGCTGTTCATGGGTTTTGTCATGCTGGGCGTGCCGGACCCCGAACTGGGCAATGCGCTGGGCCGGTTCCCGATGCTGATCCTTGGCGGCGCTATCACCGGCTGGCTGGCCGCACGGGTGGCGGTCTGGCTGATGGCACTGTTCACGCGGTTTGAACTGGCGCAAATCTCGATCTCGGTCGCGCTGCCTTATTTGGCCTATATCGGGGCGGAACAGATCATCGGCGCATCGGGTGTGATCGCCGTTGTTGCCGCCGGGCTGACGCTGAACCTGACCGGGCCGGGCCGGTTGCCACCACAAGCCTGGACCAACCTGCGCGAGGTGTGGGACCTGTTGTCGCATTGGGCGGGCGCGCTGATCTTTATTCTGGCTGCGCTGTTCATCCCAAGGCTGTTGGAGGATGTGCGTTTCACCGATTTCGCCCTGATCGCCGTGGTGATCGGCGCTGCGATTGCGGCGCGGGTTTTGGTGCTGTTCGGCCTGCTGCCGTTGCTGACCTTGCTGCGCGCCTCGCCCGCAGTAGACCGGCCTTACCGGGTGGCGATCCTGTGGGGCGGGCTGCGCGGTGCGGTTACATTGGCGCTGGCGCTGGCGGTGACCGAAAGCGTGCGGGTGCCGGTCGAGGTCAAGCGCGTGGTGGGTATTCTTGCCACCGGTTTCACCTTGTTCACGCTGATCGTGCAGGGGTCGAGCCTGCGCTGGGTGATCGCGCGGCTGGGCCTTGACCGGCTGTCCCCGATTGATGAGGCCTTGTCGCGGCAGGTTGTCGCCGTGGCCTTGCAGACCGTGCGCGAGGATGTCGCGCGCACGACGGAAAATTACGAGCTCAGCCGCGAGATTATCCGGTCCGAGGCGAAACGCTTTGGTGACAGGCTGGACGGGGCGGTCAAGGATGCCGAAGAAAGCGCCAATATTCTGGACCGTGACCGGATCACCCTGGGGCTGATCGCGCTGGCGGGCCATGAACGCGACACGATTCTGGAACGGGTGCGCGAACGCACGATTTCATCGCGAATGGCCGAACAGGTGCTGGCCGATTCCGAACGGCTGATCGAAGGCGCGCGGACCGGCGGGCGCAGCGGCTATCAGCGCGCGGCGAAACGGTCGGTGACCTATGACCGGACGTTCCGGCTGGCGGTGTTCCTGCACAACCGGTTAAAACTGTCGGTGCCTTTGGCGCGGATCACGGCGGATCGGTTTGAATTCCTGCTGTCGCAACGGTTGATCCTGCGCGATGTGAATTCCTTTATCGACGGGCGCATCCGGCGGATTCATGGCCGCCGTGTCGCGGATCTGTTGCAGGAATTGCTGACCCGCCGGACCGAGGCAGTGGAAACAGCCCTTGAAGGGTTGCGCCTGCAATATCCGGGCTATGCCGAAGAGTTGGAGCGCCGTTTCATCCGGCGCACGACGCTGCGGCTGGAAGAACGCGAATATGCGACGATGCGCGACGATGGGCTGATCGGCACCGAGGTTTACACGAACCTGTCACAGGAACTCGCCGCACGCCGGGCCGCTGCCGAAGAACGCCCGCCGCTGGATATCGCGCCGCAACGCGCCGATCTGGTCCGGCAATTGCCGCTGTTTGCTGATCTTGACGATGCGACGCTGAAACAATTGGGGCGCGCGTTCCAGACCCGCTATGCCAATGCCGATGAGGTTCTGGTGCGCAAGGATAATGCCGCGAAAAGCGTGTTTTTCATCGCCTCCGGCGCTGTGGAATTGCAGGTCGCGGGTCAGACCTGGCGGCTTGGCCCCGGCGAAATGTTCGGCCAGATGGCGATCCTGATGCAACGCCCGCGCCGGGCGCTGGTGCGCGCGATTGCGCCTTCGACCCTGCTGATCCTGGATGAAGACCGGTTCCGCCGCTTACTGGAACGCAGCGAAGCCTTGCAACAGGCAGTGCGCGCCAGCGCTGAAAAGCGCGGCATCGCGCCTGACCGGCTGATGGCGGATATCACAGAGGCCAAATGATCAGCAAAAGCGGCATGGCGACCACGACGACGATAGCTTCCAACGGCAGGCCGAGTTTCCAGTAATCGCCAAAGCCAAAGCCACCGGGGCCAAGGATCAGCGTGTTGTTCTGATGCCCGATGGGGGTCAGAAACGCGCAGGACGCGCCGATGGCCACGGCCATCAGGAAACTGTCAGGGCTGACACCCAGTGATGCTGCGATGCCAATGGCGATAGGGCACAGCACTGCAGCCGTCGCGGCATTGTTCATCACATCGGACAAAAACATCGTGGTGATCAGCACGACAGCCAAAGCGGCGATTGGATTGCCCTGCGCAACCTTATCGACGAGAAACTGCGCCAGCACATCGGCGGCACCGGTGGTCTGCAAGGCCCCAGCGACCGGGATCAGCGCGGCCAGCAGCACGATCACCGGCCAGTCAATCGCGGTATAGATCGACCGTGGCGGCACGGTGCGGAACAGCATTGTGGCAATCACCCCGATGGTAAAGGCTGACGCCGCAGGCAACAGACCCACAGTGACGATCCCAACCGAGATCAGCATGATGGCCCCTGCGATCAGCGCCATCCGTTTGTCAGGGATGCGCAATTCGCGTTCGCCCAAAGGCACGCAACCGCTGTCGGAAATGAAATCGCCCATCACCTCTGCCGGGCCCTGCATCAGCAGCAGATCACCCGATTTCAGGCTTAACGTGCGCAAGCGGGTGCGCGGCCTGTGCCCTTGGCGCGAGACGGCCAGCAGGTTCAAGCCGTAGCGCGTGCGCAACCGCAGGTCGCTGGCAGAGCGGCCCACGATTGTGGACCCCGGCAGCACGGCGAGTTCGCGCAGCACGATATCATCCTCGCGCTTGGGTTTGTCATCCTCAGCATCGTCGGTCTTGGCGGGCTTGGCGGGTTTTTCCTCATCAGCTTTGGAGGAGCCTTCTTCCTCCAGCTTGATGCCAAAGACCGACAAAGCCTCTGCCAGCGCATCGACTTCGGCTTCCAGCACCAGAATATCGCCGCCACGGATGCGCCTGCCGCCATGCGGGGCGGTCATCCGCACCTCGTTGCGCACCATGCCGATGATCTGGGCGTCGCTGCTCTCGATTTCACGCTCGAACGCGCGCAGGGTCATGCCATTGGCCTTGCTTTCTTCCGGCACCCGGACCTCGGTCAGATAGGCCCCGGTGGCGAAATCGCCCTCGCTGCTGGATTTGCGCGCTGGGACCAAACGCCAGCCGAACAGCGCGACAAAGGCCACACCGGCAAGCGCGACAGCCACGCCGACAGGGGCGAAATCGAACATCTGGAATTGCCCCAGACCAGCCTCGGCCCGGAAGCCCGAAACAATCAGGTTGGGCGGTGTGCCGATCAGCGTGGTCATGCCGCCAAGGATCGTCCCAAAGGCCAAAGGCATCAGCACCTGTCCCGGCGTCAGATCCAGCCGCCCGGATAATTGCACGGCGACCGGCATCAGCAGAGCCATGGCACCGACATTGTTCATGAACCCTGACAAAAGCGCGCCCAGCCCCATCAAAGCGCCAAGGCTGGTCACCCGCCCGGCATTGCGCGGCAGGATATTGCGCGCCAGCCAATCCACCGCACCGGTGTTCTGCAACCCCTGGCTCAGCACCAGCACACAGGCGACCGTGATCACTGCGGGATGGCCGAAACCGGCAAAAGCCTCTTCTGAACTGATCAGCCCGGCGACGGTGCTGGCCATCAGCGCCAAAAGTGCGACGATATCGTGCCGGAACCGTCCCCAGAGAAACAGCGCCATGGTAGCGGCCAGAATGGCAAAGATCAGCATCTGTGGGGTGGTCATGGTGGCGACTTTCAAAAATGTTCAGAAGCTGCCAAAGACCGTGCCCAGCGCCACCAGCACGATCAGTGCTATAACCGGAATCACAACGGCTGTGACCGCGATGTCTTTATATGCCTCGCGATGGGTCAGACCGCAAATGGTCAGCAAGGTGATGACCGCACCATTATGCGGCAAGGCGTCAAGCCCGCCGGTGGCCACAACCGTCACCCGGTGCAGCAGGTCAGGCGAAATGCCTGCGGCATTGCCCAATTGCAGATAAGTATCGCCCAATGTGGCAAGGGCAATCGACATGCCGCCGGATGCTGATCCGGTCATACCCGCCAGCAGGCTGGTCCCGATGGCCAGTGAGATCAGCGGGTTATCGCCACCTACGGTGACCACCCAGTCGCGGATCAGCCCGAAAGCGCCGAGCGACGCAATGACAGCGCCGAACCCGACCAAAGATGCGGTGTTGAAGATCGGTTGCAAAGCATCCTGTGCGCCGGTGTCCAGCGTCTTGCCCAGTCGCGGCGCAAGCCTGCCCCAGTTCATCGCGACCAAGGCAATGCAGGCCAAGGTCAGCGCCGCGATGATCGACCAGATGCCGCGCAAGGCATCGACAGTGGTGCTGCCAAAGGATGGATCTGCCAGATAGCTGGTGTCCATCTGCGGGATGACAACAAAAGTGAAAACAAGGTTCAGCACCAGAACCATGACCAAAGGCAAAGCCGCGACGATCAGGCCGGGGGCATCCTGCAAGGCATCACTGCCCTGCTCTGCCGGCGCACCATAGCCTGGCCCCAGCACCCGGGCGCGATGTTCCAGCCAGAGCCAGCCAAAGATCAGCATGATCGCCGCCGAGATCAGACCAAGACCCGGGGCGGCAAACGGCGTGGTGCCGAAATAGGGCATCGGGATTGCATTCTGGATCGCGGGCGTGCCGGGCAAGGCTGTCATGGTAAATGTGAAAGCCCCCAGTGCGATTGACGCGGGGATCAGGACCTTGGGCAGGTCGGCTTCGCGAAATAGGGCCGCAGCGATGGGCCAGACCGCGAAAGCCACGACAAACAGCGACACGCCGCCATAGGTCATCACGGCACAGGACAGCACCACCGCCAGCACCGCGCGTTGCGGGCCAAGCTGTTGGATGATCCCATCGGCCAGCACGCGGGCCGAGCCAGAGGCATCCATCAGCTTGCCAAAGACTGCGCCCAGCAGGAACAACGGGAAATACTGGATGATAAACCCACCCGTCGCCTGCATGAAAATCTGGGTATAGCTGGCCAGCAGCGGCCCGCCTTCGGCCAACAGCACCGCCAGCATCGCCATTGCCGGGGCGAGCAACAGCAGGCTGATCCCGCGATAGGCCAGCACGATCAGCGCGATCAAGGCGGCGGTGATCACCAGAATGCCCAGCATGATGTCCCTTTTTTCGCAATGATCTGGGGCCATACCTAAGCCCGCTGCTGCAAAAGCGAAAGGGCCGGATCATCTCCGGCCCTGTCACAACTTTCAAAGGCTGACCCCCTAGCGCGGTTCGTTCATCAACCCGCGCACAACCGCATAGCAGGCGGCCAGCAGCACGAAGGTGAACGGCAGACCCGCCGACACGGCCATTGCCTGCAACGCCGCCAGACCGCCGCCCAAAAGCAGGGCCACGGCGACCGCCCCTTCAAAGCTCGCCCAGAACACGCGCTGGATCACTGGCGCATTCGTCTTGCCGCCCGCTGCGATCGTGTCGATCACAAGGCTGCCGGAATCCGACGAGGTCACAAAGAACACCACGACAAGGATAATCCCGATGAATGATGTGATCGCCGTCAGCGGCAATTGCGTCAGCATTTCGAACAGCTTCAGCTCCAGTGCGGCATCCTGCACGGCGGTAAAGCCGTCATTGACCACCTGCCCGATGGCGGTGCCACCCAGCGCAGTCATCCACAGCACGGACAACAGCGTCGGCACGATCAGCACGCCGATCAGGAATTCCCGCACCGTCCGGCCACGGCTGACGCGGGCGATAAACATGCCCACGAAAGGTGACCAGCTGATCCACCAGGCCCAATAGAACGCGGTCCAGCCTTGGGAAAAGTTCGCATCTTCGCGACCAAATGGCATCGACAGCGCAGGCAGATATTGCCCGTAGGCCAACAGATTGTCGAAGAACCCGGTCAGGATCGCCACAGTCGGCCCGGCGATGATGATGAACAACAACAGCAGGATCGCGAGGCCCATGTTGACCTCGGACAGGACTTTGACGCCGCCATCCAGACCACGCACAATCGACCCGATGGCGATCAGCGTGATCACGATGATCAGCAGGATCAGCATCGAATTGCCGGTGCCCAGACCGAACAGGAAGTTCAGACCGGCAGAGGCTTGCTGCGCACCGATGCCCAGAGATGTCGCCAGACCAAAGACGGTGGCAAGCACGGCAAGGATATCGATCACGTGACCCGGCCAGCCCCAGACCTTTTCGCCAAAGATCGGGTAGAAACAGGACCGCAGCGTCAGCGGCAGGCCTTTGTTATAGCTGAACAGCGCCAGCGCCAAGGCGACCACCGCATAGATCGCCCAAGGATGCAGACCCCAGTGGAAAATCGTGGCAGCCATGCCCAGACGGCTGGCTTCTGCGACATTGCCCTCGGCCCCGCCCAGCGGTGCCCAATCGGTGCGCAGCCCGTCTTCGCCGATGATGACCCCGCCAAGGGCGGCATCGAAATGACCCATCGGTTCAGAGACACCAAAGAACATCAACCCGATGCCCATGCCTGCCGCAAAGAGCATCGAGAACCAGCCGACATAGCCGTAATCCGGCGTCGCATCCGGCCCGCCAAGGCGCACGCGGCCCAAAGGCGAGACGATCAGCCCCAGACAGACCAGCACAAAGATATTGCCCGCGCTGAGGAAGAACCAATCCAGATTGCCGGTCAGCCAGTCGCGCAGACCGACGAACAGCGGCTCTGCCTGATTTTGAAAGGCGAGTGTGAGGAAGGTGAAAACCATGATGGAAATGGCCGAGACCGAAAACACGATCTTGTGCAGGTCCAGTTCCAGCGCGACGGCACCACTGAAATTATCCTGCCCGATGTCATAATCGGTCTCGATAATTTCAGTATCGCCTTCGGGTTCGGGTAGCGCGTCGATGTCCGGCAGTTCTTCGCCAGGATCGGTGTGATCGGTCATAACGTCCCTTTCTTTTTTTGTATCCGCCAAACGGTGGCCACAGCAGATGAGGTGTCGCCCCTAGCCTATCGGGGGCAGGCTTTCAATTGAACTACGCAATAAAAGCCCTTATTCTATTATAACTTACCACGTAACGGCCGTGTAAAGCCGTGCAAGGCGGGAACAATCGGATGGCAAAACAACGATTCGACGGTCGCCTTGCGCCACTGCGCGAGAAGCTGCACAGGCTGTATCACGGGCGCACAGAGACGAGCCTGCGGTTCCGGCTGGCGCTTTTGGTCTTTGATCTGGCGATCATTGGTAGCTATGTCGTGACCAGCGTCTTCGGGATCGAAAATGACGTTCCGGTGCTTGATCTGCTGCTGGCATTGATCGTGCTGGCCGATCTTGTCGCGCGCTGGTTGATCGCGCCCAATGCCCGCGATTTCATCCTGCGCACGCCGTTGAACTGGGCCGACATTGTCGTGATCCTTAGCCTGCTGGCGCCGCTGCTGTTTGGCGATTTCGCGTTCTTTCGGGTGCTGCGCGCCTTGCGGGTCGTGCGGTCCTATCGCGTTTTGCAGGAATTGCGCGACGACAGCCGGTTTTTCCGCCGCAATGAAGAGGTCATTCAACGCAGCGTCAATCTGACGGTGTTTATCTTTATCGTGTCGAGCGTCGTGCATGCGTCACAGCGGCTGATCAATCCCGATATCACGACATGGGTCGATGCGCTTTACTTCACCATGGCCGCGCTGACGACGACAGGTTTTGGCGATATCGTTCTGGTCGGCACATCGGGACGGTGGCTGTCGATTGCGATCCTGATCGTCGGGGTGGGCTTGTTCCTGCACCTGCTGCAATCGGTGTTCCAGCCGACCAAGGTGCGCGAGAAATGCAAGAATTGCGGCCTGCTGTTGCACGATATCGATGCGATCCACTGCAAACATTGCGGCGCTGAGATGAATATCGAGACCGAGGGATTGTAAAATTGAGCGCCGGACTGGTTCCCAAGATCGGCTGACGGTTTTTGTGGCGCTTTATCTGAGGCCAGCCGGCCCCCAATGACCTGATTGTCATCGGGGGCCTGTATCATCACCGCATCAAGACAACCGGCACTTTGCAGGACCGGATCATCGCAGTCGTGGTCGAGCCGATGATCAGGCTGCGGATGCGGCTGTGGCCGTAAGCACCCATCACCAGCATGTCATAACCCTCTGCCTCGATCAGATCGGCGAGCACCTTTTCCGGCTGGCCCGCCAAGACGGATGTCTGCGCCTCCAGCCCTGCGGCTTGCAGCATCGCCTTGGCGTTTTCGAGACCTTTGCGGACCTCAGCCGTGTCTGTTCCAACGGTGACCACATGGATCGCAAGCCCTTGAAACACAGGACTGCGGGCGATGTGATCCACCGCTTTCATCGCCGATGCGCCGCCGTCAAAGGCGACCAGCACTTTGGTGACAGGCTTGAACGCCCGTGCGGCGACATAGACGGGTTTGTGGCTGGTGCGCACGATCCGTTCCAGATTGGACCCCAGATGGCCCTTGGCGAAATCGGCATCTTCGCCGCGTTTGCCCACGATGATGACGCGGGCGTCACCTTCGACCTCGGCCACAGCCTCGACCACGTCGCCGTGGCGCAGGCGGGTGTTGATGTCGGTTACACCGTCTTTGTCCAGAATGGCGCGGGCATCGTCCAGAATGGCGCGGCCCCGGTGGCTCATCAGTTTGGACCGCTGCGCGTCAAGTTCTGTCAGTTCCTCCAGCAGCGCGGTGCGCGCGCCCAGCGCGATGGCACCGGAATGGTCACGCTTGCCCGATGTGTCGCGCGGGCCCAGCACGTGGATCAGTTCGACCGCCGCACCTGTGCGTTCGGCGATCCATGCGGCATTGTGGCAGACGCTTTCCGAATAGATTGACCCATCGATGAAAGCGACGATCTTTTGTGTGGGTTGTGTCATATCATCCGCTCCTTAATGGGACATCAACTTGTCCATCGCGCCGGGCTTGTCATGAATGGCAAGCTTGTCCACGATGGTTTCTGTCGCTTCGTTCATGCCGACGATTTCAACTTCTGCCCCGTCCCGGCGGAATTTGAGGATCGCCATATCCAGCGCCTGCACCGAGGAAATATCCCAGATATGCGCCTGGCTGACGTCGATGATGACCCTGTCCAAGGCTTCCTTGAAATCAAAGGCATTCATGAAATCCTCGACCGAGCCATAGAACATCTGGCCTTCGATGATATAGGTCCGCTCGCGCCCATCGGGCGAGATCGTGGTGCTGATCTTGAACAGCTGCGCGATCTTGGCGGCAAAGAAGATACCCGACAACAACACACCGACCAACACGCCAATGGCGAGGTTATGGGTATAGACCACCGTCACCACCGTCGCGATCATCACGATGGATGAGGATTGCGGATGCGTCCGCAGTGCCTGAATTGATGACCACGAAAATGTCCCGATACTGACCATGATCATGATCGCGACCAGCGCCGCCATCGGGATCTGGCTGACCAGATCACCCAGGACGACGACCATGAACAACAGGTATACCCCGGCAGCGAAACAGGACAACCGCCCGCGCCCGCCAGATTTGACGTTAATGATCGACTGCCCGATCATCGCACAGCCTGCCATCCCGCCGATGAAACCCGTTGCCGTGTTCGAGATACCTTGACCGATACATTCCTGATTGCGGTCGGATTTGGTGTCGGTCAGATCATCGACGATATTCTGCGTCATCAGGCTTTCCAGCAGGCCGACGATGGCGACCGCGATGGAATAGGGCAGGATGATCATGAAGGTTTCAAAGTTCAGCGGGATCTGCGGGATCAGGAACACAGGCAGCGTATCGGGCAAGGCACCCATATCGCCTACGGTGCGCACGTCCCAACCAAAGAACATCACCAGCGCCGTCAGCACGATGATGGTGACCAGCGGCGACGGGATCGCCTTGGTGATCAGCGGGAACAGATAGATGATCGCAAGACCTGCAGCTACCAACACATAGGTCAGCCATGTGACCAGCGCGGGGTCCAGTTCGGTCAATTGCGCCATGAAGATCAGGATCGCCAGCGCGTTGACAAAGCCGGTCATCACCGATTTCGACACGTAGCGCATGATAAAGCCAAGCTTCAGCACACCCGCCCCAATCTGGATCAGACCGGCCAGCACGGTGGCGGCCAACAGATATTCCAGCCCGTGTTCACGCACCAACGTGATCATCAGCACCGCCGTCGCCGCCGTCGCGGCAGAGATCATGCCGGGCCGTCCGCCGGTGAAGGCAATCAGCACCGCGATGGAAAAGCTGGCGTAAAGCCCGACCTTGGGGTCCACGCCCGCGATGATTGAAAAGGCAATGGCTTCGGGGATCAGGGCAAGGGCGACGACAAGCCCCGCCAGCAGGTCGCCCCGGATGTTACCGAACCATTCGGCCCGGTATGTATCGAGAGATATCATGTAAATCTTTCCTGTTCGGCGTCATGGGCCGACAACATTGGTTTTAACAGGTTGTCCGGCGGATCAGCGGCCGGAAGAGCCACCCAAGCTTTACCTCGGGTCCATGTTTACAAGACGCGATATACACGAAGTCTGACGCATGCCAACCCACCTTTGCAATTCAGGCAAAAACTTCACAAAGGGGCCGCGGATCGCATCAGAAGAAACGATGAAAATGATGCGTCGGGCCGTGGCCCTGCCCGACGGTCAAGGTATCCGCCCCTGTGATCGCATCCGCGACATAGGCTTTGGCCTGCGCCGCCGCCTGCACCAGCGGCACCCCTTGCCCCAGCAATGTCGCAAGCGCAGATGACAGGGTGCAACCCGTGCCATGGGTCTTGCGCGTCGCCTGCCTTGTGCCCGGCAGCCAGGTCAGCCCGGTGGCGTCGGCCAGCAGGTCAGGGCAATCATCCCCAGCGAGATGCCCGCCTTTGAGCAGCACCGCCTTTGGCCCCAGCGCCAGCAAATCCCGCGCCTGCGCCTGCATCTGGTCGCGGGTGGCGGCCTCTGACTGACCAAGCAGATCGGCGGCTTCCGGCAGGTTGGGCGTGATAACCGCCGCCATCCCCAGCATGTCGCGCAAGGCGTCCACCGCAGCCGTTTGCAACAGACGATCCCCGCTTTTGGCCACCATCACAGGGTCCAGCACGATGGGCGCCTGCAGCCCCTGCAGGGCCCGCGCCACTGCCGCGATGATCGCGGCATCGCCCAGCATCCCGATCTTGACCGCATCAATGCGGATATCTGCCCGGATCGCGGCGATCTGGGCGGCGACCATATCGTCGGGGATCATCTGCACCGCTGTCACGCCTTGCGTATTCTGCGCCGTCAGCGCCGTGATCACCGCCATCGCATAGCCGCCATTGGCCGAAATCGCCTTGATATCCGCCTGAATACCGGCCCCGCCGGATGGGTCAGAGCCTGCGATGGACAGGATATTCGCAATCATCCTGCTGCACCCCGCAGGATGGCACGTCTGTGATCATTTTCAGTCATCGCATGTCCCCCGCCGGATCGGGGGTCAGTGATGCGCGGACCAGACAAGCCTTGGCCGGGCGTATCACGGACTCCCTACGCCAGCATGATCTGGTTCAGGTTCAAAGGGTGCTTCTCAGCCCGCAATCGCGGACGCCCCTGTCGTGATAGTGAGGGTAAAGATCAGCGGGGCTGAGTCAAGAAGAGGTGACGTTTGCCTGTTCTGTGTTCATGGACGACGCCGCTCACGCGGTATTGGGGCTTATCGGCATAGCGTTCCCCCTTACGCGCGCCAGATCGCCTCGTAATGATCCATGATCTCACCAAGCCGCTCTGGCCCGAAGCTTGGGTCGTGGCCGCCGTGGATCAGCGTCAGCTCAAGCGCGCGCAGTTTGGCGAAAGTACTCAGGTAATCCGGCACCGACATGCCCGGCCCGTCATAGATCAGCGGGCCGTCGTAGATCGCATCGCCCCCGAACAGCACGCCGGTCGCACGTTCGAGCAGGCCGATGCCCCCCGGTGAATGCCCCGGCAGGTGCAGGATCTCATAGACATGATCGCCCAGATCGACGCTGTCGCCCTCTTGCAGCAAGCCCGTCGCCGGTGCGCCGCGCAGCACGTAGGACCGTGGGTCGTAGCCCTCATACGGCAATGCATCGATCAACACCTCGTCCAGCGGTGGATAACCAGCGTCCAGAAAGGTCTGGATCAGCCGCGCGGGCATGTCGTCGCGATAGAGCGAGTTCAGACCGGATGGCGCGGCCATTTCCTCGGCCTCGGCCGGATGCACCAGACGGATGTCGAATTCATGCACCCCGCCGATATGGTCGATATGGGTGTGGGATGAGACGCAGATAATCTCTTTCCCCGGATCGCGGCGCAAAGTGTCGAGGTACGGGCGCAACGGCACGATCCCCATCCCGGTATCAAGGATCATGTCGCGGTCGCGGCCTTGCACCAGAAACATATTCGCCTGTTCCAGCACATGGACATGCGGCTCAAGGATCAGGGTGACATCGGGGCCGACCTCGCGCGCGGTAAACCAATTTTCAGCGACGGGAAGTTTCATGTCATTGCACTTTCAAAGGACGCGGGTCCGACCCGCCGGTGAAGAGCGGCGCGTGCCAGATGAATCCGGTATCGCGGGTGATGACGGGCTGGCCGCAAGTAAAAGGATTGGTGGACAGATCAGCGATACCCGTCGCGCCGTCCCAATGGCCCAAGGCATAATGGCTGGTGAAAATCTCTGGCACCGGGCGGTCCTGTGGGGCGGGACCGATGCCGAACAGAAAACGATCCTCGCTGGCGATCAGCACACCGGTCATGTCACCCCATGCGATCCGAAGCCCCCGCAACGGCGCGGTCGCTTGCGCCAGCCAAGCCTCGCGATACTCGGCATGCACGCCGTCCTCGATCAGCACGCCGCTGTCCAATGACATGGCACCGACATCGGGGCGGGCCAAGGCCCCTTGCCAGTTGATTTCGCGATGCCAAGTGCATTGGCTGTCGGTGACGGTGATCTGCCCCGCAAAGCCCTCGATCCGCAGCAGCGATTGCAATGCCGCCTCACCCAGATCGGCAAGGCAGGTGCCCGTCAGCGCGGGCAGATCGGCCGGCACCCGCAGGTCGGCGAATAAATCACCCGCCTGCATCCAATGCACATGGGTGGTGGCATCCTCATATCCCGGCGCTGTGATCCAGTCGCGCCGCCAATGGCCTTGCAGATCCTTGGTGGTGATCACGCGGCAGCCTGTTGCCGTTTACTCAATTCCGCGATGATCTGCCCCGCGCTGACGACAGCCCCGGTTTGCAGATATTCCATCGCTTTCAAAGAGGCCTCATGCGCATCGGTCGATGACCCGCCGACACAATCGCCCACGACCCGGCAATAATAATCGCCCTGATGCCCGTCCGCGAAAGTGTAATGCACGCAGACATCGGTCAGCCCGCCGATCAGGATCAGGGTCTGCGCCTTCAGCCCTTTCAGCAGGATTTCCAGTTCGGTCCCGTAGAACGCGGAATAGCGGCGTTTATGAAGGAAGTAATCGCCGGGCTTGCGCCCCATTTCCTCGAACGCGACCGGCGTGCCGGGTTCGCCTTCCATGCAATGGACATCCTCGGTTCCGTCGAGTTCGCGCCCGTAATCCACCATATCACGGCGGTGGATTTCCTGAATGAACACCACCGGAATGCCCGCGTCATGCGCCGCATCCACCACGCTGCGCGCGCGTTCCATATTGGCACGATAGTCCGGCATGGCGGGGATACCGGCCTTGTGATCCATGAAAGCGGATTTCTGGATATCGATCACGACCAGCACGGGCTGACCGACAAGCATAGGTTGGCGTGGCATGGAAACCTCCTTAATTGCGGGATTGATCCGCGCCCATCAGGCGCGGCAGGTCGCCCCAGCGGGCGACAGCGGAAAAGACGGCGAGTGATACGATGATGAAAGCAACAGCCGCGACCGCCATCGTGGGGGTGTAACCGTTGCGCAGGGAATTGAAGATCTGCAGCGTCACCGTGGCATAGGCCGAGGCAGAGACGAAAAACATCACGATGAATTCGTTGAAGCTGAGCACCAGCGCGAAAAAGAACCCCGAGATCGAATAGGGCAGCGTCTGTGGCAGGATCACGGTGCGGAAGGTCACCGCCTCGGTCGCGCCCATGGTCGCGGCGGCGTCCAGATGCGCGCGGTCGATGGATTGCAACCCGATGGAAATGGTCACCAAAGGCAGCGCCATGAACAGCGCCGCATGGCTGACGATCCCAACCCAGAGCGCGCCCAGATTGCCGGTAAAGGCCCAGAGGAACCCCAACCCGACGCCGAACACGATGGGCGGTAAGGCAAAGGGCAATGACCCAAGGCCCGCCAGAACCTTGGACGCCTTGCTGCCCCGCGCCCAAAGGATATAGGCCAAAGGCCAGGCGAGCAGCACCGCCAGAGTTGACGCGCCAAAGGCCACGATGATGGAATTTTGCAAGGCCTGCACCCAGATCGTTTCGGTCACAAAAAATTCGACGAAGCGCGCGAAATTGGGGTCCTCCGGCGGGAACAGCATCGTGCGCCCGCCGTTCAACGATGCCCCTGCGACAACGATGATCGGCAGGGCCAGCACCAGCCCCGACAGCGCCATGAAGATATGGCCGAATGTGCGCCCCATCAGCGGGCCTCCGATCTTTTGGTCAGATATTGCGCCAGCGCAAGGAATGCCGCCGCAGTCACCAACAGGATCACCGCCTGTGCCGCACCGAAGGGTGCGTCCAGCGTTGAGCCCCTCACGCTTTCATAGACCGCCACGGCGGTGGTCTGTTTGGCCGGTTCGGCGAAAACCACGACGGTGACATAACTGCCCAGCAGGAAGACGAACAACAACAGGGTGGCGCCGATCAGCGGCAGTTTCACCGTGGGCAGGATCACCGAGGTCATCACCCGCGCGGGGCCTGCACCCATGGTGCGCGCGGCCTCTGTCAGGCTGGGGTCAAGGCGGGACAGGGCCGGATACAGCAGGATCACCGCATAGGGCCAGACGAGGTAGGACATGGTCAGGATTGTCGCGAATTCCGAGGTCTTGAATTTCACATTGCGCGGGTTCGCCAGCCCCCATTCGCGCAGCACCTCGAACCAGCCGGTT
This sequence comes from Yoonia sp. 67-2, assembly GCF_035117555.1. Classification (NCBI taxonomy): domain Bacteria; kingdom Pseudomonadati; phylum Pseudomonadota; class Alphaproteobacteria; order Rhodobacterales; family Paracoccaceae; genus Yoonia; species Yoonia sp. 67-2. The sequence goes on along the minus strand of NZ_JAYKPK010000008.1, from coordinate 19,440 downwards.
TCTTTCAGCCAATCGGTTGCCCCCGACACCTCGAACAACATCGGCAGGCCGGAACGGTTCGACAAAAGCACATCCCAGCCCATGACGATGAACACCTCGGACAGCGACAGACTGGCGAGGATGAAGACGAGCCAGATGCTTTGCGCGCGCCGCGACTGACGGGTCAGCAGATAGGTGAAAGGAAAGGCGGTCAGCACGGCAAGGACCGAGGCGATGACGGCGTAGTAAAGCGCGTAATACAAGCGTTGCAGGTGCAGCAGCGTCACCTCCTCCGGCCAAAGCGCACCGACGAAAAAGCGTTGGTAATTGGCAAAGGTGAAATCCCATGCCCAGCCCGCGCCTTCGATTTTTTGCCCAAAGGAGATGACGATAACAAGAACGAACGGCGTGACACACAGAAAGCCGATCACCAGCGCCAGCGCCCAAGTCCCCCAGGGACTTCGCGTCGGCGGTGTCTCTGCAGACAGGTTCGCCTTGGGGCTATCGACAGCTGTCATGCGGCGGCCTGATCGGACAGGCGGGGAAAGACATGGATCGCATCGGCAGGCAGCGTCACTTGCAAAGCATCACCGATGCGCAAAGGCTGCCCGCTTTCGCTGTCGGATACGATCATCCGCCCGATGGGTGTGTCCAGATGGATATCCTGCACCGGCCCGACATCGCGGACAAAGGTCACTTTCGCAGGCAGGCGGTTGATGTCATCTGCCCCCGCCAGCATTGCCTTTTCAGGCCGCACCGCCATTCGCACAGGCGATCCGTCGATGAAATTCGCGGGCGGTGTGACCTGCAGCAGATGCTGACCAATCCGGACATTGCCACCTTCCGTCACACCATCGAAGAAATTCGCCTTGCCGATGAAATCCGCGACAAAGGCATTCTCGGGATGGTGATAAATCGCCTGCGGCGTGCCCATCTGTTCGACCCGACCCTGCGACATGACGACGATACTGTCCGCCATCGTCATCGCCTCGTGCTGGTCATGGGTCACGACGATGGTGGTGATGCCCAGGCGCTGCTGCAACTGGCGCAGCTCGACCTGCATATCCTCGCGCAATTTGGCATCGAGTGCGGACATCGGCTCATCCAGCAGAAACACATCCGGTTCCTGCGCCAAGGCCCGCGCAATCGCGACGCGCTGACGCTGGCCGCCGGACAATTCCCCGATCCGCCGTTCGGCAAAGGCCGACAATTGCACCAGATCCAGCAATTCGCGCGCCCGCGCCGCCGCCTGCCCGCGCGGAGTGCCGGCAATGGTCAGCGCATAGCTGACATTGTCGCTGACATTCAGATGCGGGAACAAAGCGAAAGACTGGAACACCATCCCGAATTTACGCTTATGCGCAGGCAGGCGGGTGATATCCCGCCCGCCCAGCGAAATCGACCCGGCGCTGGGGTCTTCCAGCCCCGCGATCATCCGCAACAGCGTGGTTTTGCCACAGCCTGACGGGCCCAGCAGTGCTGTCAGCCCGCCATCGGTGAAATCAAGGCTGACATTCTCGACCGCCCGGACATCACCATAGGATTTGCGGATATATTTCAGACTCAGCCCGGCCATGCCCTTATGCCCCGGCGAGCATACGGTCCCAGGATTCCTTGATGAAGGTTTCCTTGTCCAGATAAGCCTCATAGGCCGGACGGATCGCGGGCGTGCCGGAGACGGAGCCGAATTCCTCCGGCGTCAGATCGGTCATCGCGACGTCAACCAGCGGGGCGGTCCCGATCATCCGCGACATCAGCGCCTGCGTCGAAGGCTGCGAGGTGAAGTTGATGAATTCTGCCGCTTCCGCAGCCTTGTCGGACAGGGACGACAGGCACCATGATCCATAATCCTGCGGATTGCCTTCTTTCGGGAACACCGACTGGATCGGGAACCCGTCAGCGGCCATCAATTGCGCCACGTCATGATAATATTGTCCACCGATCACATCGCCGTTCTTCATGGATTGTTCCATCTGGCTTTCGGCGGTCCACCACAACGCGACATTGGGCTTCAGTTCCGCGGCTTTTTCGATCAGCGCCACGATCCCGTCATCGGTGGCAAAGGTCGCCTCGCCCTCAAAGAAGGTCGCGGCGATGATGTCGAGCAATTGGGAATTGAAATTCTTGGACATGCCAAGGCTCGCCTCATAGACTGAACTATCCCAGAATTCGGTCCAGCTTTCGGGGGCTGTCACCTCATTGGGGTTGATCACCATCGCGCTGAACCATGACAGGGCGCCGACACCAATGGGGCCGGTGCCATCCTCGAAAATGAAATAGCCGTCCAGATTGGCGGCATCGGGGATCGCGGCCATATCAAGGGGCGAGATCAGATCACCCAACCGGCTGGCCTTGATCATCGTATCACGCGCGTAAAGCGACAGATCCGTCGGTACCGACCCGGCAGAGGTGGCCTGCTGCATCGTCACCAGCCAATCGGCGGAATTGGGCTGCGTGACACTTTCGACCTCGATCCCGGTCGCGGCGGTGAAGGCGGGAAAGACGTGTTCTTTGAAGCTGTTTTCAAAATAGCCACCGTATGACGCGACCCGCAAACTGCGCGTCTGCGCGATCAGCGGCGTGCCGATCACGCCGCTGGCCAGTGCAAGCCCGCCCGCGCTGGCCCCGGATTTAAGCAGATTGCGGCGGTTCATTTTGAAATGTGGCATTGGATGTCCCCTGATGAAATGACGCTGTGAACGCAGCATTGCGTCCTGATGTCATCAGCAGGCCAAGCCTGCCCTTGCCCTGTCAACATTGCCGCCTGCCGCCGCGATGCTGCGCCTGCATTCGCTGCAAATGCAGGCAGTCCTGGCGCAGAGTTGACAAAAAACAGGCATCCTTGCCAAAGCCGCGCGCCGCAGCGGCGGCAGGCTTGCCTGCGGCAAGGGCGCTGACGAACGCTGTCAGCAACCGCATTCAAAAGGAGTCCATTATGCCCGATACTGACCAGCACGCCCTGATCGTCGCCGAAGCGAACCTGCCCGTCATCGACCTTGGTGGGTTGAGCTCTGGCGATCCCGCGCAAAAGGCCGAAGTCGCTAAGGCGCTTGGCGATGCCGCGCGCACATCAGGGTTCTTTTACATCCGCAATCACGGCATTGATCAGGCGCTGATCGATGCCGCCTTTGCCGCGTCGAAACAATTTCACGACCTGCCCCGGCGCGAAAAGATGAAATATTGGTCCGGCTTCACCACCCATCATCGCGGCTATGTCCCGCTGGAAGAAAACGGATCGAACTTCCCCAAAAAGATCAATTTCAACGAAGCCTGGGACATGTCGTACGAGGCCCCGGCCGATCATCCGGATTATCTTGCCGGATGGCGGATGACCGGGCCCAATATCTGGCCTGACCTGCCCGGTTGGCAGGACACGATCGCCACATATTATGACGCGGTCTTTGCGCTTGGTCTGCGGATGCTGGATGCTTTGGCGCTGGAACTCGGCGTCGATCCCGCCGATCTGTTGCAGCATATCACCTGCCCCACGTCGCAATTGCGCCTTTTGCGTTATGTCCCCAATGACATGCCCGCGACCAAGGAAGTCGTCGGTATCGCGTCCCATTCGGATTTCGAATGTTTCACGATCCTGATGCAGGGCGGCCCCGGCCTGCAAGTGATGAACGCCGATGACGACTGGATCGAGGCCCCGCCCCTGCCCGGCTGTTTCGTCGTCAATATCGGCGATATCTTCGAGACATGGTCGGGCGGTCAGTTCAAATCCACCCAGCACCGGGTCAATAACATCGGGCACGAACGTTATTCTATCCCGCTGTTCTTTGGGCTGGATTACCATGCCGTGGTGGAACCATTGGAAAAATTCCGCACGCCGGAAACCGTGGCGAAATATCCACCGCTCAAAGCCGGTGAACATCTGATGCGGATGACGGTCAACGCTTTCCGCTACATGGCCGATGCCCGCGAAAAGGGCGTATTCACGACTGACTACGAGGTGCCGGAAGAGAATCCGTTTAAACGCGAAGCACGGGTGATGGTGGCCGAATAAACCCGCCCCGCGTCATTGCTGGCGGCAATGGCGCGGGACAGGTTGGAGCCTCCGGCGGGGATATTTAACCTCGGAAGATGTCAAAGGCTGGCGCAATAGGCGCGCCAACCACCAAAATCGGTGATGTCCTTGGCATTTGTGATCGCATGAGGTTCACACAGGAACCCTGACACCGTGCTGCCATCCGCAAGGATCAGTTTGCCGATGCCCAAAGGGGCCGGGATCGCGGTGACGAAACGGCCAAAACCCGCGTCGGGCAAAGCCCAGATTTCCACCTTGATCGCGGCCCCGTCTGGATCGCGGATCAGACCCGGTTTCGGCGGCACGGTCCCGTCGAGCGCATAGAGCCGATAGCGCGCCTCGGTGGTGGTTTCCGCGATCAGCCGCCCGCCTGCATCAGTAAGTTGATGGTTCAGCGGCATCCCGGTCAGATGCGCGCCGACGACGGCAAGGGCGATCATGCCTTTGGGAACGGTGGTCGCATCCAGAGCCGGGATCGCGGCACTCGTGTCGCGGCCCATCCCGCAACCCGCGGCCTGATGCATGGCGTCAGCGAAAGGCGCAAGACCATCATCGCTGAACGCCGGGCCAATCAGGGTGACACCGCCCGGCAGACCGTCCGGCGTGATCCCGGCAGGCACGGCGATGGCGGCATAGCCCAGCAGGTTCGCGAAATTGGTGTAGCGCCCGAAATGGCTGTTCTTGGTGACCGGATCGGCAAGCATGTCAGCAACTTTATAGATCGTCGGCGATGTTGGCAGCAGCAGCAGATCGACCTGATCCCAGACCGGGGCGACCTGCGCGCGCAGTTCTTCCAGCCGGTAGCGCCCGTTGAAAGCATCGACCGCGCTGTAGCGTCCGGCTGCGCCGATGATCCCGCCAACGGTCGGGTCGAAATCGGTGGCATTGGTGGCATAGAAATCTTCCACCGCCGCCAGCCGTTCCGCGACCCATGGTCCGTCATAAAGCAGCGCCGCTGCTTCCCGGAACGGCGCATAGTCGAAGGGGACAATGGTCGCGCCAAGACTTTCGGCCCGCACGATGGCGGCATCATAGAGCGCGACGTAAGCGGCATTGCCGTAGAATTCCCGCTCCGCCCCCGCCAGCACGCCGATGCGGGGCTTAGGCCGAATGCCGACAGGTTGCGCAGGGCGAGTGAACCCATCGCCCGCATCGACGCCGTCCATCACCGCGCGCACGGCAATCCCGTCGCCGACGCAGCCCGCAAATACCGTCACCACATCGACAGAACGGCAGGCAGGCACGACGCCAGTATTGGGCACCAGCCCCGGTGTCGGCTTGATGCCCACCAGATTGTTGAACGCCGCAGGCACCCTACCTGATCCGGCGGTATCCGTGCCAAGGCCAAAGGTTGCCAGCCCTGATGCCACCGCCACCGCCGACCCCGACGATGACCCGCCAGAGACATAATCCGCATCAAACACCGACCGCGGCGCGCCATGCGGTGACCGGGTCCCATTCAGCCCGGTGGCGAATTGGTCAAGGTTGGTCTTGCCGATACACAGCGCCCCCGCAGCGCGCAGCCTTGCGATCACGGCGGCATCCTGCGCCGGATCATAGGCATAGGCGGGGCAGCCCGCCGTTGTCGGCAGACCCGCAACGTCGATATTGTCCTTGGCGACGTAAGGAATGCCCCATAACGGCAGATCGCTTGGCCCCGCCATCACATCGCGCGCCGCCGCGCGCAGATCGTCATCAGCGACAGGCGTGATGAAGATCGCAGGATCGCTGGCGGCATGGCGGCGCGCGATGATTTCTTCCGCCAGATCAAGCGGGGTGGCACCTTTGGCATAGGCGTGACGCACGGCCTCTATCGTCAGCATTTCAGGGAACATCATTCAGCCTCCAATATTGCAATCACTTGGCCCGCGCGCAGGGTCTTGCCCGGTGTGGCGCGACATTCGCGCAGAATGCCCGCCGCCGGGGCCAGCACGCGGATTTCCATTTTCATCGATTCCACGATGGCGACTGTGTCACCGGCTGCGACCCTATCGCCGATAGCAGCGCTATATTTCCACAGATTGCCAGGGATCGGGCTTTCGACCCCGACGCAGCCTTCGGCGATATCCGAGGTCGAAACCTCGGCCACGCCCGCATCGCTGATGAAACTGTCCAGCCCTTCGGCCTTCCAGCGGGCGCGCTCTGCCTCGAACGCATCCTGCTGGCGGGTCTTGAAGGCAGTGATGCTGTCCGCCTCGGCGCTCAACCGCGCCTTGTGGTCGGCCCAGCGGAATGTGGTTTCCTCGATCTTCACGTCATAGCCGCCGTGGGGGAAGGCCGCGCGCGCCTCGGTCAATTCCTCATGCGAGACCGGGAAGAACCGGATCTGATCGAAGAACCGCAAGAGCCATGGCTGATCGGCAAAAGCCGCCGTGCGCCGCCACGTGTTCCAGATCTGGATCGTGCGCCCGAAAAGCTGATAGCCCCCCGGCCCTTCCATCCCGTAGATGCACATATAGGCACCGCCGATACCCACCGCGTTTTCGGGTGTCCATGTCCGGGCCGGGTTGTATTTCGTGGTCACCAGCCGGTGGCGCGGGTCAATCGGCGTGGCGACCGGCGCGCCCAGATAGACATCGCCCAGACCCAGCACCAGATAGCTGGCGTCATGCACGATCTGGCGGACGGCGTCTTCGTCGGGCAGGCCGTTGATACGGCGGATGAATTCGATATTCGACGGGCACCATGGCGCGTCGGGGCGCACAAGATCCTGATAGCGGGTCATCGCCAGCACCGCCTCCGGATCGTTCCACGACAAAGGCAGATGCACGATGCGCGATGGCACGGTGACGTCTTCGGCGGCGGGCAAAGTGCTTTCGATCTCGGCCAAGGCATCGAGCAGTTTGCTGCGCTTCAGCTTGCTGCTGTCATAATGGATTTGCAGCGACCGGATGCCGGGGGTCACGTCAATCAGCGGCAGGCCCGCGTCCTGAACCGCCTGCATCAGCAGATGCACGCGCAGGCGCAGTTCGATGTCCAAGGTCATGTCGCCATATTCGACCAGCAGATTGTCATCGCCTTGGCGGCGATAGACCACCGGCACAGGCCCGTCCGGGTCACCGCCCAGCACAGGTGATCCGGCACCATGGACGGCGGGGCCCGCCACCGGGTCAGCCTTGCGGTTTTCAGCGACGAACCGCACCCGGTCACCGGGGCGCAGTTGGCCCATTTTCCACAAATCGTCACTGGCGATCACGGCGGGGCAGACGAAACCGCCAAGGCTCGGACCGTCAGGACCAAGGATGATCGGCATGTCGCCGGTAAAATCAATCGCCCCCACGGCATAGGCGTTGTCATGCAGGTTTGAGGGGTGCAAACCCGCCTCACCCCCATCATCACGCGCCCATTTCGGGGCGGGGCCGGTGAGGCGCACGCCGGTGCGGTCAGAGTTGAAATGCACCTCATAGGCCGTGCTGAACAGGGTGGCGATATCGCCCTCCTGAAAGAAATCCGGCGCGCCATGCGGGCCGTAAATCACCGCAATCTGCCAGTCCTGCGTCAGATCGGCGGGTTCGGGGGGCAGCGGATCGCCGACTGGCGCATGCGCCAGCCCCAGCACATCGCCGGTGCGCAGGGTGCCGGTGGCATGGCCGCCAAACTGACCCAATGCAAAACAAGCACGCGACCCCAGCACCTGCGGCGCGGCAAAGCCGCCCGCCACGGCCAGATAGGCACGCTGTCCGGGTCCGGTGATCGCGCCGATGGCCAGCACACCACCGGCGGGCACATCGACGACGGGACCGACCGGCGCGCCGTCCAAGGTCATCACCATCTCTGCCCCCGCCAAGGCGACCCGCGCGGCAGTGGCAAAGCGCAAGGTCGGCCCGTTGACCGTCAGTTCCAGTGCCGCCGTGTCAGGGTGATTGCCCAGCGCCCGGTTGGCGTTGCGGAAAGATCGCGGGTCCATCGGGCCGGAAGGCGGCACGCCGACATGCCACAGACCCAGACGTCCGGGCAGTTCCTGCAGGCTCGATTGCGCGCCGGGCGCGATGACCTCGATCACTTGCGGATCGAAGGCAAAGCTGTTCAGCGCGGTGGTGGTGACCTGACCCGAGGCGAGCAATTCCGACCCCGCAATCGCGCGCAGATAACGCAGGTTGGTTTCCACCCCGCCGATCCGTGTGGCCGCCAGCGCCGCTTGCAGCGCAATGATCGCGGCATCACGGTCCGCGCCATGGACGATGATCTTTGCCAGCATCGGGTCATAAAACGGGGTGACATCGCTGCCTGTCTCAATCCAGCTGTCGATGCGGGCGCTGTCGGGAAAAGTTACCTCGGTCAACCGCCCTGCCGCCGGACGGAAATTGGCATGGGGGATTTCGGCGTAAAGCCGGGCTTCGATCGCGGCCCCCTTTAGCGTGGGAGCAACGTCCGGCAACACCAATTCGCCCGCCGCCTGTAGGATCATCCATTCGACTAGGTCGATGCCGCAAACCGCCTCGGTCACCGGATGTTCGACTTGCAGGCGGGTGTTGACCTCCAGAAAAAAGAAATCCTCGCGCAAAGGATCATAGATAAACTCCACCGTCCCGGCAGAGGCATATGAGACCGAGGCGCACAGATCCACCGCAGCCCGGTGCAGGGCTTCGCGCACGTCATCCGACAGACCCGGCGCAGGCGTTTCCTCGATCACCTTTTGATTGCGGCGTTGCAGGGAACAATCCCGCTCACCCAGCGCCAGCACGCGGCCTTTGCCATCGCCGAAAACCTGCACCTCGACATGGCGGGCCTGTGCGACGAAGCGTTCCAGAAATACGCGGGCATCGCCGAAACTGGCCGTCGCCGTACGTTGCACAGCGGCGAAAGCATCGCGCAGGGCGGCTTCATCCGCGCAAAGCTGCATGCCGATGCCGCCACCACCGGCGGTGCTTTTCAGCATCACCGGATAGCCGATATCAGCAGCGGCCAGCACCGCCGCATCGACATCAGGCAACAGATCGGTGCCGGGCAGCAGCGGCACGCCAGCCTTGCGCGCCAGATCGCGGGCGGTATGTTTGGCCCCGAAATCGCGCAGATGCGCGGGGTCCGGGCCGATGAAGGTGATCCCTTCCGCCGCCAGCCGTTCGGCAAAGCCGACATTCTCGGACAGGAACCCATAGCCCGGATGCACCGCCTGCGCGCCGGTTTCCCGGCAGGCGGTAATCACTGCATCCACATCCAGATAGCTTTGCGCAGCGGGCGCAGGCCCCAGACGCACCGCCTCATCCGCCATCCTTACATGGCGGGCGAAGCGGTCGGCGTCGGACCAGACCGCAACGCTGGCAATGCCCATCTGCCGCAAGGTCGAAATGACACGCACGGCAATTTCGCCGCGATTGGCGACCAGAACTTTGTCAAACATGGCTCAACCCCTGATGATGACGCGGCAGGGCGTCGGATCGAACCCGTTGCAGGGGTTGTTGATCTGCGGACAATTGGAAATGACGCAGAGCACATCCATTTCCGCCACCAGTTCCAGATGGTCACCGGGCGCGGAAATTCCGTCATCCACGGTCATCGCGCCATTGGGGCTGATCGGGACATTCATGAAGAAATTCAGGTTCGGCACGATATCGCGTTTGGTCATGCCGTGGCGGGCGAGTTCGAGAATGAAATTCTCGCGGCAGGCATGCTGGAACTTTGTGTCATGGCCGAACCGCACCGTGTTGCTTTCGCAGGAACAACAGCCCGCTGAAGTATCATGGCGACCGGCGCTATCGGCAGTGACCCGCAGCATGACACGGCCAAGGTTCGACATGATTGCGGTGCCGGTGGTGACATAGGCGGCACCTTGGGCGCGCAAGGTGTCCTGCGATGAATAACGCTCACCATGGTCAGCGGCATTGTAGAACAACGTATCAATCGCCTGCTGGCCATAAGTATCCTCGATCCGGATCGTCTGGCCTTTGCGGATGATCCCGGACCAAGGGGCGCGGGCGGGGATGTCGTGGATCATGTCCATCAGAACGCTCCTTGCAGGCGGGCGTTGTTTTCAAAGCCGCGCTGCGCCTCGGCTGTCGCCGTGCGGCACAGGTCATCTGCGGGGACAGGCTGCGCAGGCAGGCACATGACCGACAGGTCCGGCGGCACCTCTGCGGCATCCGGGTCAAGCGGATGGCGGCAGTTTGAGAGGGCGATAAATAAATCCATTTCCGCCCGCAGATCGACCCAATCGCCTGCTGCCAGCATCGCAGGTCGCCATGTGAACCGCCCTTCGGCATCGACACGCACCGGCGCGAACAGGTTCAGCACGGCAGGAATATCGCGCCTTTCCAGCCCCAGCTTGGCGGCGGCCAGCAGCATGTTGTCGCGCGTGTTGCGCGCTGCATCGCCAGTGTAATCCGCCACAGTTTCGGGCGTAGAGCCACCGGTCAGCACATCATGCGCGCCACTGCTATCCTCGACCAAGGACAGCATCACCCGGCCCATATCAGAGAAAATCACGCGGCCTTTGGTCAGGTCGGTGGTCCATTGCAGCTTCACCGTATCAGGCAGGCACAGCCGTTCACTCATATCCGCCAGCGCCCAAGCGGCGAGCGAGACACTCGACGCGCCACCCGGGACAAGGCGCAATACCTCGCCTGCTTTCAGATGCAGCGTGGTATACCAGCCGCCCCGCACCAGTTCTGTCAGGCGCGCATCGGGTGCTTCCGGTGCAGGGCGCGGGCTGGGTTCCGGCAGCGTCTTCGCCTCCATCCCTGCGCGCTGGAAATCAAGGTATCGCTGGCGGTCAGCGGCGATCTGTTCGGCGGTGCGGTGGATATGCATTATAACCTCTCCAAGTCGGGTCGTCCCGCGATCATTGTGTCCAGCGCGGGGTCGTCCCGCAGCGCCGGGTTGTCGTAAATCGTGCCACCGCCCGCCACGCGCGGCGGCCAAATCGCGATATCCTTGCCGATCTGCGCGCCATAGCGGTCGATTTCCTCGGGCCTTGTTCGGGTGCGTTCCAGCGCGATGATGCGGGTGCCAAGGGTGAACGCCTCGCGCAGATCATGGGTCACCATGACCACCGTCATCGGCAGCGCGTGCCACAGGCGTTGCATCAGCGCGTGAATGTCCGACCGGATGCCTGGATCCAGCGCGCCAAAAGGTTCATCCAGCAACAACACACGCGGTTGCATCATCAGCGCCTGCGCCAAGGCAAGGCGCTGCTGCATCCCACCCGACAATTGCGCAGGGTATTTGCTTTCCGCCCCCGCCAGCCCGACATCGGCGATCATCTGGCGGGCACTTTCCTGCAAGGCGCGTTTAGGCGCGCCGGTCAGACGGCCCCAGATCCGCGACCCGGCCATTTCCGGCCCCAGCATCACATTGCCCAGCACCGTCAGATGCGGAAAGACGGAATAGCGCTGATAGACCACGCCCCGGTCCGGCCCCGGCTCGGGCGGCAGCGGTTCGCCGTCCAGCAGGATCGTGCCGCGTGTCGGCTGTTCCTGCCCCAGCAGCATCCGCAACAGCGTGGTCTTGCCACAGCCCGAGGCCCCGACAAGGGCAACGAAAGACCGTGGCGCGATCTCCAAAGAGATATTTTCCAAGACAATCTGGTCGCCGTATTCTTTCCAGACGTGTTTGATCGACAGCGCGGTCATTTCGCACCTTCCATCTGCGACCACGGGAACAGCCAGCGGCGCAACCGGTCCAGCCCATAATCGGCCATCGCCGCGATAAAGGTGATCCATGCGACATAGGGAAAGATAATCTCCATCGACAGATAGCGCCGGACGAGGAAGATGCGGTAGCCAAGGCCGCTTTCGGATGAAATCGCCTCTGCCGCGATCAGGAACAGGAAGGCGGCGCCCAGTTGCAAGCGCAGGCTGATGATCAGCCGCGGCAACACCTGTGGCAGCACCACGCGCCAGACGACGAGCCAGCTATTGGCTGACAAAGTCTCTGCCTTCACGATCTGTTCGCGCGGCAGATCGCCGACGCGTTGCGCCATGTCGCGGATCATCAAAGGGGCGACGCCGATCACGATCAGCGCGATTTTGGACACTTCACCAAGGCCCAGCATGATGAACAAGACCGGCAGCAGGGCCAAAGGCGGGACCATCGACACGAACCCCACGAAAGGGCCCAAAAGCGCGCGCATCGCTGGAAAGATACCGATCGCCACGCCAACCACCAGCGCCAGTGCGGTGGAAATCCCCAGCCCCACGCCCAGCCGTTGCAGGCTCGCCGCCGTATCAGACCAGAGCAGGTAATCGCCCGTGCGCCGGTCCGGGGTGAAGGCCATCAGATCAATCGCATGCGCCATGGTGGACAAAGCCGGCAACAGCTTGTCCGCCGGATTATCCGCCAGTCGCGCCGCTGATCCCACCAGATAGGCGATGATCAGCAGCGCGAAAGGTGCCAGTTTCAGCGCCAGCAGCGCGGGCGGCGACAGATGTTGATTGATCAGGCGCATGGCAGCGGGCCTATTTACAGCGCGCCGTCAGCGGCCATTTGCATGAATTCCGTGGTAAAGCGAAATTGCACATTCTCGGGATCACCCAGAATGGTGCCACCCGGCAGTTCAATCCCCACAGCATCATCCGATGTGGCGGTCGGCGTCAGCAGCCCTTTGTCGAACAGGAAGGCGCGGACGAGGTCCATCGTTGTGCCAAGTTCGGGCGAGGCGGTGAAACTTACGGCGGCTGCCGGATCGGCAAAAAGCTCGGTCGCGGCCATCTGCGCCTCGAACCCCGCCTGATCGGTGCCTGATGCGGCACCCATCGCGGCGCGGGCCTCTGCCCCCTCAGCCGTGTCGGCGGTCATCAGCGTGACGGTTTCATACCAGATCCCCGCCAAAGCCTTGCCGAAATCGGGGTTGGCCTCCAGCACATCCGTATTGACGACCATCAGGTCGATAATCTCACCGGGGATCATGGCACTGTCGAACACCGGCACAGCGTCAGGCAAGGCGGCGATTTCCGACACCATCGGGTTCCATGTGACGAGCGCATTCACATCCGCCGTCTGAAACGCACCGACCATATCAGGGTCAGCGGTGTTGACGACCGACACGTCCCGTTCGGACAGACCCACCGAATCCAGCGCGCGGGCCAGCAGGTAATGCGAGACGGAAAATTCCACCAGATTGACCGACCGGCCTGCGATATCGGCGATACTTTCGGCGTCTTTGAGGAACACGACATCATTGCCCGCCGAGAAATCACCGACGATGACAGCGGTGGTATCCACGCCACCAGCCGCCGGGATCGACAAAGCATCCATGTTCGTCACCGTCACCGCATCATAGGCACCGGCGGTATATTGGTTGATCGATTCCACGTAATCGTTGAACTGGGTGACATTGATCGTGATACCATATTCCTCTGCCCAGCGATCCACGATCCCATTATCTGCAGCATAGCCCCAAGGCATCCAGCCGACATATATCGACCAGGCGACGTTGAATTCGGTCTTTTCCTGCGCGGCGACGGGTGCGGCCAGAAAGCTCGTCCCGATAATGGCCAGCGTGGACAATGTTCTGATGGTAAATGGTAGCGTCATGACAATCCCTTTCGAGGTGAATGGATTGGTCGCGCGACTTCGACGCCAATCCCTTGGCTGTGCGAGGTCTCCCGGGCTTTTATCCCGCCGTGTGCCTGAAGGATCTGTCTGCCCCTCAGGTGCAGCTCTTGGTCCAAGCGCATGTTGCCATGCCGGAACCCTAGCCGCCTTACTCGGGATCAGCTTCACATGAGCGATGCGCGCAGGACAACCGCGCAACGCCGGATCACCCGGCCTGCCGACAGACGCTGCCCGAAAATCAGGCATAAAGCAGGTGATGTGGTGATTATTCAGACGCTCCACAAGCGGGAATCACCGCGCGACGACAGCGCGCGGGCGGGCGGTCAGACGCTGCACCGGATCATGCGCAGGCCGCATTATGCCGGGTGGAGGGGCAAAATATCCCAGTCGCTTGGATGACGCGTAAATGGTTTAGATCGTTGTTTTAAATTGTGTTTTAGCCGAGTTGCCAATTGGCAATTTTTCGGTCCGGGCATCGCACCGTGGCCTTTGGTGGAGGTGAAATGGCTTTGAAATGGCCCCCTTCTTGTCAGACATCTTACCCTGCGCACCCTCTGTCACCGAAAGGAAAAGGTTGATCGACACTTGGTCAGAACATGGGATAGGTAGGCGCACAGACCGTCGAAACTGATCTACGAGGACGAGTATCTTTGCGACTTGATATTTCCCCACCTGCCAATGCGTATGACGTGGTTACAAAACGGTGGGGTCTGCAAAATGCCAGACAAATTCTGCAAACCTATCGATCAACAGTTTATCGTGTCGAGAGCCCGCATGGGCCTGCAAAACTGAAACTCTACACACAAATCGGATACCGGGGTGAACGGGCAGCGATCTCATTTTCGAAAGGGAGTGATAGTAAAGCGATCGCACAGATCTATCAGAGCGACTTTTACCGCGCGGCGGTCCTGAGCGAATGGATCGACGGCCCGACCGTCGGTGACACGCGGCGCAAGGGCGATTACGAAACTGCCACGCGCCTGGCATGTGACGTGATCCGTGGTTTAACGGAGAATAGCAGCGTCCGTTTTCCGTTTGCCTACCGCCGTAAAACGGCAAACAGGTTCCGTCTTATGCAGCGGCAACTCAAGAACACTCAGAGCCCCGAGCGCAAGGCATTGCTGGTCGAAGCTATGGGAATATTGGAGCGCCTTCTGGCGCTCAGAAGCACCGAACGGGTTATTCATGGCGATCTGCATTACGACAATATGATCCAGACGCCACAAGGCGCGCGGGCGATTGACCCGCGCGGTGTCAAGGCACATCCAATCGTGAATTGTGAATCCTTATTTTCAAACACTGGCCCAGATCTGGACCTGTCTGCTTTTGCGCAAGTGTTTTCCGATCAGGTAAAAATAATAACCGAAAACCTGGGCTATGATCGTGACCTTCTCATGCATTACGCGTTACTTGCATGGTTGGGGGAACTCATCGACATCGACGAGAGCAACCAACCGCTCCGCGAAAAACGCTTGGGCGAAGTTGAAATGATCCGGGCCGCCATCGCACGAAACTGAATGACCGATGGGTGGCGGATTAACCCCGCCGCCCTTCCAGCACAGATTTCACGATCAGCGCGACCACAGCGATCAGCGTCAGGGTCGATGCGGCGGCAAATGCCCCCACGGCGTTCAGATCGTTGAACAGCAATTCCACATGCAGCGGCAGCGTATTGGTCTGGCCCCGGATATTGCCCGACACGACCGAGACGCCGCCGAATTCCCCCACGGCCCGCGCCGTGCAAAGCACCGCACCATAAAGCAGCGCCCATTTGATATTGGGCAGGGTCACGCGGCGGAACACTTGCCAGCCAGACGCGCCGAGGGTCACTGCCGCCTCTTCCTGTTCGGTGCCTTGCGCCTGCATCAGCGGCAGAACCTCGCGCGCCACAAAGGGGGCGGTGACGAACATCGTGACCAGCACGATCCCCGGCAGGGCGAACATCACTTGCAGGTCATTGGCCTGCAACCACGGCCCCAGCAGGCCTTGGCGACCGTAAAGCAGCAGATAGCAGATCCCTGCGATGATCGGTGAGATCGAGAAGGGGATTTCGATGATCGTCACCAGAATGCCGCGCCCGGGAAACTTGTGCTTGGCTACGGCCCAGGCGGCGGCGATGCCGAAGGCAACATTGATCGGCACGACGATCACCGCCACCATCGAGGTCAGCCAGATCGCATGCAAGGTCGCGGGATCGAGGATGTTCTGCGCATAGACGCGCCAGCCTTCGGAAAAGGCGCGCACGAAGATATAGGCAAGCGGCGCGACGATGATCAAAAGCGTCAGCGCCACGGCGATGCCGATCAGGATGCGCGCGCCTTGGCGTGTCTGGCCGGGAAGCAGGGCGTGGCTCATCGTGTCGCCTCCCTATGGCGCGACGCCCAGTTCTGCAAAAAGTTCGAAACGATCAGCAGGATCAGCGCAAAGCCCAACAGGACCAGCGCGATGGCGGCTGCACCGTTATAATCGAATTCTTCCAAACGGATGAAGGCCAGCAAGGCGGCGATTTCCGTGCGGCCCGGCAGGTTCCCTGCGATGAAGACGATCGCGCCGAATTCACCCAAGGACCGGGCAAAAGCGGTGGTGCAACCTGCCAGCCAGGCAGGCAGGATCGCGGGAAATACGACGCGGGTGAAAATCGCCCAAGGCCGCGCGCCAAGGGTGATCGCGGCTTGTTCCAAGGCGGGGTCCATATCCTCCAGCACCGGCTGGACGGTGCGCACGACAAAGGGGACAGAGGTGAAGGCCATCGCCAGCGCGATGCCCCAGATCGTATAGACGATCTGCAACCCTGCAGCCTCTAACACGCCACCGAACCAGCCATTGGCGGAAAACAAGGCGGTCAGCGACAGACCCGCGACGGCGGTGGGCAGCGCGAAAGGCACATCCATCAGCGCGTCCAATATCCGCTTGCCACGGAATTCATAGCGCACCAACACCCAGGCCATCAGCAGGCCGTAGACCGCGTTAAAGAGTGTCGCGACCAAAGCCGCGGTCAGCGTCACCTGAAAAGCTGCCACCGCGCGCGGGCTGGACACGATCTGCCAGAACCGTGCCGGCCCGATCTCGGCCCCTTGCAGGATCAGGGCAAGGATCGGGATCAGCACGATAAAGGTCAGGTACAGCAGCGTCACACCAAGGCTCAGCGTAAACCCCGGCATGACGCGCTTGGCGCGGATTGGTGCGGTGGCGGCGGTCATTTTATCACTGGTTCACAAAGATCTGGTCAAGGATCGCGCCATCGGCCAGATGTTCGTCGCTGATCGCGTCCCAGCCACCAAAGACATCATCGACTGTCACCAGTTCAACATCGGCCTGGCTGTCGGCAAATTCGGCTGCGATTGTTTCATCCGTCAGACGGTAGAAATATTCGCCCAGAATTTGCTGTGCCTCTGCGGAATAGAGCCATTCCAGATAGGCGGTCGCGACTTCGGTCGAGCCGTTGTTTTCGGCGTTTTCAGCCACGACAGCGACGGGGAAAGCGGCAAAGACGCTTTGCGATGGCGTCACGCGTTCCAGACCTTGATCGGCATATTCGGCAGCGATACCGCCGGTTTCAGCCTCGAACGTGACCAGCACATCGCCGATATTGCGTTCGGCAAAGGTCTGGGTCGCCGCACGTCCGCCAGTGTCGAAGACGGGAACAGAGGAAAAAATATCGCGCACGAAGTCCTGTGCGGCGGTTTCATCACCATCGTTCTGGTCCAAAGCATAGGCATAGGCCGCCAGATAGGTATAGCGCGCATTGCCGCTGGTTTTCGGGTTCGGGAAAATCGGGGCAACGTCTTCGCGGGCCAGATCGTCCCAATCCTGAATATCCAGCGGATTGCCTTCGCGGACCAGAAAAGCGGGCAGCGAATAATAAGGCGATGCGCCATTTGGCAGCAGATCGCGCCAGTCGGCAGGCAGCAGGCCGCCTTCGGCCAGCACGTCGATATCGGTTTCCTGATTGAAGGTCACGACATCGGCGTTCAACCCTTCGAGGATCGCGCGCGCCTGACGGGACGATCCGCCATGGCTCATGTCGATGGTGACGGTGCGGCCTGTCGTTTCTTCCCAATGCGCGGCGAAGGCGGGGTTCAGCGCCTCGAACAATTCGCGGGCGATGTCATAGCTGACGTTCAGGATTTTATCCTGCGCCATGGCAGGGGCAGCGCCCAGGGACAGCGCAAGGGCAACAGCGGTCAGGGTGGGGAATTTCATCGCGAAGACTCCAGTCTTGTTGGGGTTGTCTTTTGAGTGTCAGCCGCCGCGTGCTGCGGGCGGTCATGCGGGAAAATTGTGCCCGCCTCGATCCTGAGCCGGACAGCGGCATCGGGGATCAGCGCCTCGGCCTTGACGGCGCGGCGGGGGACATCGGCCTCGGCCTCGCCCAGTTGCGGATGGTTCAGCACCAGCCGCAGATGCGCGCCGTTCGACATGCGCGTGGTGATGCGCCAAGGTGCGTCTGCGTCGGGGACCGGGGTGATATCCTGCGGGCGGACCAGCAATTGCGCCGGGCCATCGGGCAGCGCGCGGCGGGCAAGGGCCGACAGATCCAGCCCTGCACCATCGGCGCGACCTGCCTGCAAGGTGACGGGAAGTTCCACCGTCGCCCCCATGAACCGCGCAACAAAAGGTGTCGCGGGATGATCATGGATCGCATCGGCATGGCCGATCTGTTCGATCTTGCCCGCGCCCATGACGACGACACGGTCGGCCAGTTCAAATGCTTCTTCCTGATCATGGGTGACGAAAATCGTGGTGGACCCGGTCGCCTCATGCACGCCGCGCAGCCAGCGGCGCAGGTCGCGGCGGATTGCGGCATCCAACGCGCCAAAGGGTTCGTCGAGCAAAAGCACCTTGGGTTCAATCGCCAGCGCACGGCCCAGGGCCACACGTTGCCGCTGTCCGCCGGACAATTGGCCCGGGAAACGGTCCGCCAGATGGGCGATCTGCAGGAAATGCAGCAATTCATCGACCTTGGCCGCGATCACCGATTTGCCGGGGCGTTCTGCGCGCGGACGCACCGACAGACCAAAGGCGATATTGTCGCGCACCGACATATGCGGGAACAGGGCGTAGTGTTGGAATACGAAACCGATCCGGCGATCTTGCGCGGCCAGTTGCAGCCAATCCTGATCTTCGACCGCCAGTTGCCCGGCATCGGGCCATTCCAGCCCGGCGATGATTTTCAAGAGCGTCGTCTTGCCCGACCCCGATGGCCCCAGCAAAGCGACCAATTCGCCTTTTTGCACGGACAGGTCGATCCCGCGCAGCACTTCAGTCTGGCCGAAGCGTTTGGTCATGGCTGAAATCTTGATCGACATGGGATGCGCCTTTCTCGGGTAACGGTCAGCAGGTAAAGACCACCGGCGTAACCGACAAGGGGGGCGCGCCACCTGCCCGACAATACGGCACGGCTGCAATTCCATCGCAGGTCTATATGGAAAAACATATGTGCGGGGCATCGCGGGAATGAGAACGCGATGACCAGTTTTTATAATTTAATGGGAAGAAATTCTTATTCGATTGAAAAGTCGGGGCTGGGCCGCCTGACTTCATCTTGCACATTTTTCGGAGTTTGTACGGGTCTCGCGGTCGGGAATAACCTGTGACGCCGATGTTGCGGAGCCCGCCATGATTGATGGCAGGCCCTGCTTTGGAATTACTGTTGCGCTTCTTGCGACGTTTCCTGCACGACTGTGCCAGCGCTTTGAATGTCGCGGCCTGCGCCTTCGACAGTTTCGCAGGCAGCCAATGCGCCAGCGGCGAGCAGGGCAAGAATTGTGATCCGGGTGGTTTTCATAACAGTCTCCAGTTAATGATGTGTGCAATGCTAACGCGCGACGCGCTATTCGGTTCCTGCGGAATAATGAAAACAGTCTAGGCCGTGTTGACAAAAGGGATTCACATCGGGCCGCAGGCATGATTCAAACTGGTATCTGCAATGGAGACCAGCT
>NZ_JAYKPK010000007.1:0-231947 GCF_035117555.1 Yoonia sp. 67-2 | reverse complement strand
AGAGCGCGACCAAGGCGAGCCAGCCACCCCAGATCAGCAGCCGCATGCGCGGGGTGCGATAGGTCCAGACTTGGGAAACGGCAGGATCAATGTGCCCGGTTCCGGCACCGCTGCGTCAGCGGCAGCCCGACCGATGACTGGATGAAATGTGAGCCGCGCTGTTGTGCCGATCAGTTCCTTTAACTCGGACGCGGATCCGATACCGGGCACCTGTATCAGGATGCGGTTCTCACCTGCCGGGACAATGCGCGACGCGGCACCTGCGCGATGTCCCGGTCATTGATCTCCACCCGCCCCGATTGTGGTTTTCGCAGCCCCGCCAACAGCCGCAGCAGCGACGACTTGCCCGAACCGTTGGGACCGATCAGGCCCAGAGTTTCGCCCGGTGCTGCGGTCAGGGACACGTCTGACAGGATGGCCTTGCGCTTGACGCCCCAGTGCAGGTTTTCCGCGACGATGCTCATGCCTGCGGCCTTGCGCGGTAGAGGATGATGGCAAAGAAGGGCACGCCCACCAGAGCCGTGACGACCCCGATCGGAACCTTCTGCTGCGTCGCGATCACCCGTGACAAGATGTCGGCGGTCACCATGAAGACCGCGCCCATCACGGCGCAGGCAGGCATCAACCGTAGGTGCATCGGTCCGACGAGGTAGCGCGCGGCGTGGGGAACGACCAGGCCGACGAACCCGATGGCGCCCACCATGCTGACTATCGTCGCTGTCATCAGAGCCGTAACCGCGAACAGCAACAGGCGGATGCGCGCGACCGGCACGCCGAGGGCTGCTGCGTCCTCGTCCCCGAAGGTGAAGGCATCCAGCGACCTTGCCATCAGGATGCAGATCGTGAGGCCCAGGCAGACAACGACCAGAAGAAGCTGGAAGTCGGGCCAGCGCACGCCGCCGAAACTCCCCAGAAGCCAGAACATGACATTGCGTGCCTGTTCGGCGTTACCTGAAGTGGTTACGATATAAGAGGTCAGCGCGTTGAACAGTTGCGAGGCGGCGACGCCGGCCAGGATCGTATGGTTCGGGCCGCTCGTCGCCCCGTTGCTCAGCAGCGCCACCAGACCGAAGGCGGAGAAGGCCCCTGCAAAGGCCCCGACCGACAGCGACAGGCTGCCTGCGCCGACACCGAGAATGATCACGCAGACCGCCCCGGTCGAGGCACCAGCCGACACGCCAAGGACGAACGGTTCGGCCAACGCGTTGCGCAGCAGCGCCTGCAGGATCGCCCCGCAAAGCGCCAGGCCAGCCCCCGCAAGTGCTGCAACCAGCGCACGGCTGAGCCGCAGATCCCAGACAACGCTTTCCTCGATCGGCGGAAGCGTGGCGTTGGTCAGGCCCAAGCCGTTGGTGATCGCCAGAAAGACGGTCCCCAACCCGATCGTGTAGTCGCCGATGGCAGTCGCCACCGCGATGGCGCAAGCCAGCACAACGGCAGAGACAAGTGTCAGAAGCGCAAGCCGCACCATGCTGCCTTCGCTACCGTCGGGGGCGCTTGCGGTCATTGCGACAGGTCGATCGCCTCAAGCTGCTCGGCGACCTCCTCGGCCCCATATATTGTCTGGATGCTGGCATTCGTAGCGGCGCCAGGCATCACGACGATGCGACCTTTCGAGACCGCCTCCATCTGGCTGACAATTGGATCGGATTGCAGGAACGCGATCTTATTCTCGGCCGTGTCGAGGGTCCAGCGCTCGCGGTCCACCTGCGCCGCGACGATAACTGTCGGGTCCGACGCCATGATGCCCTCCCATCCGAGTGTCGGCCATTCGGATTCGGCCTTGATAGCGTTCGAGCCGCCAAGAAGGTCCGCGATATAGCTCGACGGACCGTTGCCTCCGGCCAGATAGGCATCGTCTTGCGGCGACGGGCTGGAGAACCAGAACAGGAAGGTCAGGTCCTCGCGATCCTCGAACCGGTCGCGCAGGGCCGCCTCGCGCGCTTTGAGATCCTCGATCACGGCCTCACCGCGATCCGCGACATCGAAGATCCGGGATAGATCCTCGATCTCCTTATAGAGCTGATCCATGGACCAGAGATCAGCGCGCGCGCCGTAGATATCACCGGAAACCTCGGTGACAGAGCACGCGCTCGGCGACAGATAGGTGGGAATGTCCAGTGCTTGGAAATCCTCGCGCTTTGCGACCTTGCTGTCCGGTCCCAGAAGCGTGACAAGCATTGCGGCGACAAAGTCAGGCTGCTTCGACAGCACCGACTCAAGGGTCGGAAACTCGACGGTCAGCAATTCCACCTGGGCGTTCGAGTCTGCAAGTTCAGGCAGCACCTCGTTCGGCCAGAAGGCGGTGGCCGCCATCCGATCCTCCAGGCCCAGCATCAGCATGATCTCGGCGCTGTTCTGGCCAAGGGCCACGGCGTTCTGCGGGGCGTGATCGAAGGTGACGGTCTGGCCGCAGTTCTCGATCGTCAGGGGATAGGTCGTGTCCGCGTAGAGGGGTGCGCCAAAAAGCGCCAGCACAGCAGTTCCAAGAGCAAGGGTTGACTTGAGTGGCATGTGGGAGTCCCATTTCTGAGTAATTTAGTCAGGATCCGGCTAATACCGAACCGCCAAAACATCAACAGTGTTTTTGTCAGGAAAAATGGCGAGAGGCGACGCCTCCGGCAAGGCATCGGCTCTGCCGATTGCGTGCCACTAAGACTGAACGGTAAATTTACGGCATGCGACCACGCCGCACTTAATAAACCCGACCGGCGGCTTTGGACCGATACTACTCTGTAGGCCGAAAAGAGATCGGCTTGCCTACATGGCTTTCAGCGATTGACCGTAAATTTTCTAAGCCACCGACTGCGTCCTCAATAGCCTTCCTGAGTTTTTGATCGTGGCCTGGGCAGAATTTCCCACCCTTTGTTTTCTCCCCGCAACCGCAGACGCAATCGT
The DNA here is from genome assembly GCF_035117555.1 of Yoonia sp. 67-2. NCBI lineage: Bacteria > Pseudomonadati > Pseudomonadota > Alphaproteobacteria > Rhodobacterales > Paracoccaceae > Yoonia > Yoonia sp. 67-2. The sequence goes on along the minus strand of NZ_JAYKPK010000007.1, from coordinate 229,049 downwards.
ATTCAGCCATGCTTTTTTATCAGTGCTAGTTCGTGCTTGAGTATGCTTATTCAGATCACATGAGGCAACGGCTGCTTTTGGGTTTCGGCACTTTAGCACCTGACCATCTCTGAACGTCCAGAAGGGGCCGTCTGCAGCCACTTTGGGCAATGACCCCGACCGACACTCAGTAATGCTGCATGACCGCTTTGAGCCCTTACGCTTCTTATTTACGCGTCACCAAAATATGGCAGAGCGGTCTTCACGGCAAGCGGCGGACATTCTCTCGCTGGTCCAGACTAGGCTGCCAATGCGGCGGAATACAGTTTAGCCCGACCGACCAAAGGAACTTTCCTTGGTGCTGACCGTTGTGGAATTAACCGGAACAAAGGAGACCGATATGGTCATGAACTCGCTCAAAGACGTTTACCTCGACCAACTTCAGGACATCTGGAGCGCTAACACGCAGTGCCTGCCCGTTGTGACCGAACTCGGCCGCGCGGCCAAACACAAGGACTTGTCCGAAGCCCTGATCGCCGGCGGCAACGGTATTGCCGATGGGATCGCCGAAATAGAAAAGCTGTGCAACGACCACGGCATTAAGCCTAACGCGGAACATTGCAAGGGTATGGAAGGCCTTGTGAAGGAAGCTCGCGCACATGGCTTGTCTGATGAGATCACTGACGCTGACGTGCGCGACGCCGCCATCATCCCGCAATACCAGCGCATGGTGCATTACGCATTAGCGGGCTATGGCACGCTGGCCGCCTTTGCAAATCGCCTCGGTTTGGACAGTGACGCGGCAATTTTGAAGAAATGCCTTGATCAGACCTATGACGGCGACCGCCGCATGACCGAGATCGCCACCAAGGGTGGGGTGAACAGGGACGCCGTCTCCTGAACCATTTCCGCAACCGGCGAACTGGGCCGCCCAATATATCGGGCGGCCCTCCATAATATAGATATTCGTCGAGCGGCAATCTATCAAAAGCTACTGACATCTTAAGCGACCTTTTAGACACGTGTCATGATCTCAACCGCTGTCTGGCATCTTTCGAGCCCCCCTATACAGAAGGGTTCAGCCGTGTGACCGCACTATCAAAACTTAACTTTTCCGGCGGGGCATATCGATTTGTCCTGAAGGGAAAGCAGCAATGTGTGCAAAGAACAGAGGAAGTACTGAGGACCTCGCCGTCGTCGGGATCGACATCGGGAATGATATGATTTGTGATCCGCTTGGATTTCGCCGCATCTCGCATCCCACCACCCGGCACGATTTCTCGCGGGTCCATTGGCAGGCTGCCACGCGGTATCATCCTGCTGAAGGCGGCAACAGTCGCTGAAATACTGCATCGATACCCGCTGGGCGGGGTGATCAACGGACGGTCTTGGACCGACCTTGGGTATGGCCTCGGCGTCATGAGTGGCCGCGTGGGTGTCGCTGGGCGCGCAATCGGGCAGTCTGGCGCCGGCCCGTCCTGCGTAAACACCGTCTCAATGCCAGAATACCCGCCAATTCCCCTGCCAGTTCAATGTAGTGCCCGTTCGGCGCGTCTGTCTCCGGGATCGTCCCGATCTCGGAGACAGTCCGCGCAGCGCTTCTGTCACCTCGGTCTTGAGACCTGGATCCTGCAGTGCTGCCGACAGATTGCGGATCTTCATCCGGTAGACCTCCGACAGGCTTGGATGCAGCCGCAGGGCAGTTGGCTTAGGGCTTTGTGCGAGATAGGCGGTTAACTTGCGCTTCTCGCCTTCAAGTTCCGCGATCCGGTCCTTCATACTTGGCTGATACATCCCGTCTTCGATTGCTGCCATGATGCTGCTGATCTTCTTGTCGACCTGCCGCAAGGTCGCGGCAGGCCTTCTCACGCGCGGCATAAGCACCGGGGGCTTCCGAGTCGAAGCTGCCCAGCCGACTTGGTTGATACGGTCGCAAAATCTCTTAACTATCGTCCCGGCAAGTCCAGGGTCACCACCAGACCGCCCCTTGGACCATCATCAAGCCGCAGTGATCCACGATAAAGTCTGACAAGATCCGACACAATCGCCAACCCCAGCCCCGACCCGGGCTGACTTTCGTCGAGCCGTGCGCCCCGGTGCAGGAGGGCGGCGCGCCGGTCGGGGGGTATGCCAGGGCCGTCATCGCAGATCAGTAGGATGATTCTGCCATCTGGCCCGGCCTTGGCCAGCAGGCTGACGCTTTGGTTCGCCCAGTTGAGCGCGTTTTCCAGCAGATTGCCCAGCATCTCGGTCAGGTCTTCAGGCTCACCGGCAAAGATAAGATCATTGCCCGGGTCCAGCGATAGCGCGATACCGCGCCTTGCCGCATCGGGAGAAAGCACAAGCGCCAGATCCGCGACCACATCGGCAATCGGCACAGAATCGGTCAGCATCCGCCCGGACCCCGCCGCCCCCGCGCGCCGCAGATGCCAGCGGATCGACCTGTCCATCTGCTCCAGCATCGGGCGTTGGTTCGGCGTGGCGGTATTGGTCAGGGCGGCCAAGGGTGTTTTCAGCGCATGGGCCAGATTGCCCGCATGCGTGCGCGCGCGGGACACTGTTTCGCGGTTGGCCTCGATCAACCCGTTCAGTTCTTCCACCAATGGGCGCAATTCGCTGACGCCGGGGTCCGGCAGGCTCGTTGTCACACCACGGCGCAGGCGTTCCAGATTGCGGCGCAAATGGTCCAGCTTGCGCAGGCCGAGCACTGATGCGCCCAGACCGGCAGCCACCAGCGCTGCCCCTAATCCTGCCAGCGCCAGCGCCAATGGCCTGATCACCGCATCGCGCTCCGCGTCGACAACTTGCAAGGGCGCAGTGACCGTGACCCGCAACGGGTCCGACAGGCCCGGCGCGGTGAAAGTCCGGCGATAGGCCAAGAGTTCCGCGCCCTGCGGACCGAATATGCGCCTGTCGGCTTCGGTCATCATACCTGTAACCAAGGATGCGGCACTGGCCTGAACCTCGCCTGATTGGGTGGTCACGGTCCAATACCAGCCGGAATAAGGCGCATCAAAGCGTGGATCGGCGGGCCTTGGCGAGACCGTGAACATGCCGGTTTCATCATATTCCGAAGCGGCCATCACGCCAAGCGCCATCGCATCAAGTTCGGCCAGCACGCGTCTTTCGATGAAATCGCCCAGCAAGGCTGCGATCCACCACCAGGCCACCAGCAAGGCCGCCGCCGTCAGCCCGGCCGACAGCACCAGCAGCCGCGCGCGGATAGACCCCATCATTTTTCAGAACCCGCGGGCAGCAGATAACCTTCGCCACGGCGGGTTTCGATCCTGTCCATGCCGATCTTGCGGCGAATCCGGCCGATCACCACCTCGAGCGAGCGGAAATCGCGGTCGGCGGCATGATCATACATATGATCCGACAATTCTGTCCGGCTGACGATCCGGCCTTTGTGCAGGATCAGATAGGCCAGCAACCGGTTTTCAAAGGCGGTCAGTCGGACCGGCATACCCGCTTGGGTGATCTGGCCGCTGCTGGTGTCGAGATCCAGATCACCGGCGGTGACAATGGCGCTGGCATGGCCTGCCGCGCGGCGGATCAGGGTCTGCAGCCGCAGCACCACCTCATCCATGCGAAAGGGTTTGACGACGTAATCATCCGCACCAGCACGGAACCCGCGCACTTTATCGGCCCATTCATCGCGGGCGGTCAGGATCAGCACGGGGATCGTGACACCACTGGCGCGCCAGCGCGTAAGGACCTCGACCCCGTCAAGGCCGGGCAGGCCAAGGTCAAGCACGGCGGCATCGTAGGTTTCGGTCGATCCGAGAAATTCGCCATCTTCCCCGTCATGGGCGGTGTCGACGATCATGCCCGCAGCGCGCAAAGCCTCTGCGATCTGGGCGCAAAGTGTCGGATCGTCTTCGGTGACGAGGATCTTCATGGCAATATCCATGCCTCGGACAGACCGACACCGCGCACGTCGATGAACCGGCACCCCGGCCCGGTCAGCGTGATCCGCAGCACATTCTGCGACGGGGTCAGCCAGCGCAATTCAACCATCCCGTCATCCTGTTCAATCGACAAAGGTTCCCCCCTGAACCGCGTGGCTGCGCAGACCAGCGCACCATCAGGCGTGTCAGCGCTAATACGATCGGCAGCAGGCGGATTCTGGGCCGATGACAAGGTGCCGCAAAGGCCAAGCACCGCGCTGAGCATGATGAATCGATAAAGCATAGGATCAGCATAGGCTTTTGCACCCTAATGAAAACCAAACAACGGATTGCGGTGCTGTTTGGCCCAATTATGCGAAATGATTCTCCATCGACACATCAATCGATATTGAAAGGATACAAAATGACGATCTCAAACTTCCGCGCATTGACCTTTGGCATCGCTCTGGCGCTGCCTGTTGCCGCCTTTGCCCAGAACCAGAACCTCACCGGGACGGTCGGTGCAATCTTTGACAACCAGTTTACCGTGACCACCACCGAAGGTCAGGTGCTTGTCACAGCGACCGAGGGCGCTGACCTGCCGCAGGCGGGACAGAACGTCCGGCTGACCGGTACGCAGGATGGCAACAGCTTTGCCGCCACCGGTATTGAAACTGTGGCCGCAGGCGCAGCGACGCCGCCCGCGAACACTGCCCCGGTCACCGGCCGGGCTGCCGAGTTCGGCTTTGTCCAGACGCTGGCACAGGTGGATGAGGACGATGATGAATTCTTCGGCCAATTGCCTGACGGCACCTGGATCGCCGTCGAATATGACGATAACCGTATCGAGGATATCAAGGTCAGCGAAGGCATGGCCATTCCGGACGCAGTTCTGGACAATCTGCTGCCAGCATCGGTGCGCAACAATGCGCGGCTGACCGCATTGGCCCGGATCACCGAGATCGAACTTGATTCTGATGGCGATACCGAGGTCGGTGGGTTCGACGCAGACGGCATGCAGGTTGAACTGGAGTTCGACCAGACGGGCGAGCTGGAAGAGATCAAGATGGGGCGCGACAGCCGCCGGTCCCCGACACTGGACACCGCGACAGCCCGGCTGACCGAGGAAGGTTATACTGATCTGGGTTGGGCAAACCGGGCCGGACGGCATATCGAGGTGATTGCCCGCAATCCATTTGATGAAATGGTGCTGGTCCGGCTGGATGAAGACGGTCGGGTTTCGCGAGAGCGCGCGCTACGCTAAACATATCAGCAACGTAGGTAGGTAACCATCTGCCGAAGGCCGTTGCCGCGCTATATTGATCAGAGGCTTCTCAGTATGGCTTTTGGTTTGCGCGGCTTCGGGGCCGGTTTTTTGGCGCGGCGCTCGAAGTTGTCGAGGATGCGGTCGATCTCTGCCTTATCGGGATCGAATTGTGCCAATACCATTTCAGCATCCTGTCATGTTCTTCGTGCGGCCCTGACGGCGGTTGTGGGAAACCCGACGGAAAGCCGAGATGGCGGCCTTTGAACACATCAATGGCTTTTACAACTCGCGCCGCGGACGCTCAGCATTGGGTTGGAAAAGACCGGTCGCTTTCAAACGGAAGGTGGCTTAAACGAGCACTTGGACCGGTACAAATACGCGACAGGTCCAAAGCTTGCGGGCGCATGTCGCTGACTTCATTGCAGTTCACAACTTCGCTTGCAGGCTCAAGACCCTTGGTGGGTTCACACCCAACGAATATATCTGCAAGATCTGGACACCTGAGCCAGACAGATTCATCCTAAATCCGATCCATCAGGTGCTGGCGCTAAATACCTAGGTATTTTCCGGTGCTAGCCAGCCAATCATCCCCAAGCATAGTCTAATCCGTGTTCCAGTCCTGGGGCTTTGATGATCAAAAGCAGTGTAGTTTCACTTGTCTTTGTGTTGGCCATTATTCTGATTCTACGTTTTTATATTTGTTTTTTTAATTGGGGTTTAAGAGTAATGATGATTGATATGACTGCTGATATCTGTGGTGATCTGGACGAGAAAAATCTTGCGGATATACAGAGAAAAATATTCGTGATGGACGCCAATCCGATCCTTGCGTCGGGTATTGCATCTGCTCTCGCCTCGTCCGAACATTTGTCGTCGTTTGTTGTCTCAATTCATCCGACCGTGGACTACGACGTAATAGATTGCGGGACATCAGATATTCTGATTCTGGATCCGACACAGCTGTTGCAGAAGACAAAATCTTCGCAGCGCTGTTTCCAGGACGTCGCCAAAGCAACGTCGCTGATCGGCTATTGCTCTGATATATCGACAGAAGATTTGAGTGGTTTCAGGGCCGATGGATTCCGGGCGGTACTGCCGAAATTCGTCTTTGGCGAAGAGCTGGTGCGCATCGTCTGTGCCGTAGCTTTTGGCGGCGAATATTTCCACGAATCCTATCAGGACAGTCGCAGTTTTGCCAAAGAGGCGTATCGGGATGTTGATTTGACCGATCGCGAAATTGCTGTTTTGCGTAATCTCGCCATGGGCGTATCGATCAAGCAGATCGCGGCCATTCTGGAAATAAGCGCCAAAACGGTCGACACCTACAAGGCCCGTGCGAATCGCAAGCTGAACCTGTCTTCGCGCGCCGACATCGTGCAGTTTGCCATCCGGTCGGGCTGGATGAACTGACGTTGTGGCATTTCCTATTTTCCTGACAAGAGCTCTGGATTTACTGACAGAGTTACACATTTTACGGACGGGTCATCCCGGTGTTTTATCAATATCTAACCAGTGATAGTTTAAATGTTTACAAATTGGAAAACTCTTGGCCCATATCTCTGTTTTTGGAATCGGCTATGTCGGTGTGGTTTCTGCGGCCTGTCTGGCGCGCGACGGACATAAGGTCTGGGCGGTCGATATCGTGCCGGACCGCGTCGATGTGATCAACTCGGGTCGTTCGCCCATTGTCGAAAATGGGCTCGATCCGCTGATCGCCGATGCGGTGTCCCAGGGTCTTCTGACCGCCACTTTGGATGCGGAGGCCGCGATTGCCGCGACCGAGGCGAGTTTTGTCTGCGTCGGCACGCCAAGCAATGCGGACGGATCGGTTGGTCTGGATCATGTGATCTCGGTCTGTGGCATCATCGGGCGGGCGATTGCGAAAAAGCAGGGCTATCATTCGGTGATCATCCGCTCGACCATCGTGCCGGGCACGATGGAGACGACCTGCATCCCGGCGCTGGAAGCGGCTTCTGGCCTGCGCGCCGGTGTGGATTTCGGTGTGGGTTATTACCCTGAATTCCTGCGCGAAAGCACGGCGATTGAGGATTACGACAATCCCGGCCTGATCGTCTTTGGCGCTTTGGACAAACCCACCTTTGGCATTCTGAATGCGCTGAACAAGAACATGCCCTGTGCCATTCACGAGGTTGATCTGCGCACCGCCGAGATGGTGAAATATACCTCCAACACCTGGCGCGCGGTCAAGGTCAGCTTTGCCAATGAGATCGGCAATATTGCCAAGGCCTGTGGGCTTGACGGGCAATTGGTGATGAAGCTTTTGTGCTCTGACATCAAGGTGAATATCTCCGCCCATTTCATGCGCCCCGGTTTTGCCTTTGGTGGGTCCTGCCTGCCCAAGGATGTGCGCGCTTTGCAGCAGCTTGCCAAAGACCGTGATGTCGCAGCGCCGCTGTTGGGTGCGGTTTTATCCGCGAATGATGCGCAGATTGACCGCGCCGTGCAGATGGTCGCGCAAAGCGGGATGAAATCGGTGGGGCTGGTCGGTATCAGCTTTAAACCCGGCACCGATGATCTGCGCGAAAGCCCGCTGGCAGAGCTTGCTGCGCGGCTGATCACCGATGGTCATGATGTGCAGGTCTATGACCCCAATGTCAGCCTTGGCTATGCTCAGGATCTGGACAGTGTCGGACGCGGCAATGATGTGGTGCCGGATCTGCGCGACCGGATGGTGCCGAGCATTGATGCGTTGATCGCCGGTGCTGATATCCTGATCGTGGGCAATAATTACGACGAGGCGCTGCTGCCTTTGCGCCAGGCCGCGACGGATCAGCCGATGATTGATCTGTCGCGCATTCAGCGCGGCCTGACCTCGGCTGGCAGCTATCAGGGCATTTGCTGGTAACATGCAGGTTCTGGGTCATCTTCTTTACTTGCTGGTCTTGGGCGTGCTGGTGTTCAGCCTGCCCAAGGACGGGCTGGCCGGTGCCGAAGGGGCTGTGCTGGTCTTAGGTATTGTCGGCACCTGGCGTTATTCCTGGGCGGCGATCAATTTGATCCGGGCGGGGATCTATCAACTTTGGGCCTATCCACGGCTGCGGCGCAGCGCAGAGGTGGCTTACGCGGATCGCGCGACAGCTGCCCATGCCTATTTTCTGGTGACGAGCTATATGATCGAGCCGGATGTCACCCGGCGGGTCTATCATTCGATCTTTGCCGCGGCTGCGGCTTCGGCTGGTGGTGCGACTATCGTCGCCTCTGTCGTCGATGGTGCTGATCTGCGGTTGATCCGGTCGGTGCATGCGCTGATGCGGATGGATATGCGTAATGTGCGGCTGGTCATCGATCAAGTGCCCGGCACCGGCAAACGCGATGCTTTGGCCAAGTCGTTGCGGATCATCACCGGACAGGCCCCGACCTGGCGCGATATCGTGATCTTTGTGGATGGTGACAGCTGCGTGCCGGTTGATATTGTCGCCCGCGCCGCGCCGTTTTTCTGTGACCCATCTGTCGGCGCCCTGACCACCGATGAAAGCGTCGAGATTGTCGACACCCCGGCCTTTCGCGATTGGTTCGCGCTGCGTTTTACCCAGCGGCAGATGATGATGTCCTCGATGGGGCTGGGTCGCCGCGTGCTGACGCTGACCGGGCGGATGTCGGTATTCCGCGCCGATCTTGCGACCGATGCGGCGTTCATCCGGCAGGTGCAAAGCGATTATCTGGACCATTGGCGGCTGGGCCGGGTCAATTTCCTGACCGGCGATGACAAATCGACATGGTTCTGGTTGCTCAAGAACGGCTACCAGATGCTCTATCTGCCTGATGTGCAGACCGTGTCGATGGAGCGCCAGCCTTTGCCGGGGTTCACCGCCAGCGCGGTGACGCTGATGGTGCGCTGGTTTGGCAATATGATGCGGACCAATGGCCGCGCCTTGGCACTGCCTGGGTCGCTGATCGGCGGCTTTACATGGTGGTCCGTGCTGGATCAGCGGGTTTCGGTCTGGACCACGCTGGCGGGGCCTTTGGGCGTGATCCTGACGGCGATTTTCGTCAATCCGCTGATCCTGCCTGCCTATCTGGCCTGGGTCATGGCGACCCGCTATGTTTTCTGCGCTTTGCTGTCCTTGTTCCGTGGTGGCAGTTTTCCGATCAGCTATCCGTTTTTGCTGTATTTCGGGCAGATCGTCGGGGCTGGCGTCAAAAGCTTCGTGATGTTCCGCCTCGACCGGCAACGCTGGACCCGGCAGGGCAGCGGATCTTTTGCACGGCCTGCCGCTATGCGGCTGAGCGGCTTTATTTCTTCCTATGTCCACATTCTGTCACTCGGCTGGCTGACGCTGGCGGTGTCATGGATGACGGGCCTGATTTGACCTGAACCTGAAAGACATCCCATGGATCCTGTGATCACCACCAAAGCAAGCCGTGCGCCTGCCACTCTGCAAGCGGGCAATGATCACCCGGTCGTGCAGCTGCCCTTTATCGCCTTGATCGACGGACGGCAGTTCCGTGGCCATGGCCTGTCACTGGTCGCGGCCTATGTCGCGGGACTGATGGACCCTGCCGTTCTTGGCGCGACACGGATCGTGCGGCTGATGTTCCAGTTTGATGGCTTTGCCGTGACATTGGTCGTCGATGCCAAGGTGCAGGAAACCGCCCATGGTTCGGGCGAGGCTGAATTGATCTTCACCCAGCCCAGCGGCGCGCATCTGCCGCAGCTGCGCCATATCCTGAATGCCTATATCGCAGGTGATCTGGTCGCCTTGGGTCAGACCATCGGGGTGGCTGGCACAACGGCACCCAAGGCGCCGCAGCAGACCCGCAGCGCCAGGACCCGGCTGTCCTTGCGCCGCGTTGTCGGCGGCATGGGCCTTGCCTTGCTGTCTTTGGCCTTGGTCGCGATTGCCGGATCGCTGGTCTATCAACGCGCTTTCGTCACCTTGGTGCCGAGCCTGGGCAGCGTTGTCTCAACCGGTGAAACATTGCGCGCTACAACCACGGGTCAGGTCGTCTTTGTCAATCTGGACGCGGGGCAGGGCGATGTGGTTGTGGCGATCCAAGCTGCATCGGGTGAAGTGCAAAGCCTGCTCATGCCTTGCGATTGCACCGCCGTCACGCAGGGGTTGCGCGAAGGATCGACCGTTCTGATTGGCGAAACCATCATGCAATTGGTTTCGGCCAGTGACCAATGGGTCGTTGCGGCGACATTGGATCCGCAGATGCTGTTTGCACTCGCAGGGGCGGACCGGATTCTGTTGACCTATCCTGATGGGCAGACATCAGATGCGACAGCCGACCCGCAGCCGCTGTTTCAAGGTGCAGCGCAGACCATCATCCTGCGCCCCATCACCCCGCTGACCGAAGGCCAAGCCGGTGCGCCGGTGCAATTGCGCCTGCTGCGCGACGCGAGCGGCCTGGCTGTCTGGGCGGAAAACATCCGTGACCGTTTCCTAGTGACCTTTGAAGGGGCCTGAACCATGGCACATATTTCTCCTCTTATCCTGTGCGGTGGCATGGGGGCGCGGCTTTGGCCGATGTCACGGATTGACCAGCCCAAACAGTTTCAGCCAACCGCGGGCAAAGGCAGTCTGACCTATTTCCAGACGACGGTGCAGCGCCACCGCAGCGATATCTTTGCCGAGCCGATCATCGTGACCAATGCCTCGCAGGCCGAGCTGGTCAGCCAGCAACTTAATGAGATCCAGTCACCCGGCCGGATCATCAGCGAACCGATGGGCCGCAATACCGGCCCCGCCGTGCTGTCGGCGGCCATCATCGCCATGGCGCAGGATCCCGATGCGATCCTGCTGGTGCTGCCGTCGGACCATATCATCGTTGGCGATCTGAACCGCACGATCGCAAATATGCAAGAGGCCGCGAATGCGGGCCGGATCATCACCTTTGGCGTGACACCTGCCTATGCCGAAACCGGCTATGGCTATATCATCGATGGCGGTCAGGTTGCAGGCTATGACGGTCTGCATCAGGTCGCGAGCTTTATCGAAAAGCCGCCCTTGGACCTTGCCGAAGCTTTGATCGCCTCAGGCCATGCTTATTGGGCCTCCGGCATCAGCCTATTTCGGGCCGATGTGATCTGCGCGGAGTTCCAGCGGCTTGACCCCGTGACTTTCGCGGCTGTCAGCGCCGCCATCGCTGCGGGCCAATCCACCCCGACAGGGATCGTGCTGAACGCTGCCGATTTCGCCCATGCCCGCGATGAGCCGACCGAACGCGCGATTTTCGAACATAGCGACAAGATCGCTCTGGCGCCGATGGATCTGGGCTGGGACGATATCGGTGCCTGGGCTGCGGTCTATGACGTCAATCCGAAATCCACCGAGGGCAATGTCATCACTGGCGATGTCATTGCGCTTGATACGACCAATGCGCTGATCCATGGCGATGACCGTCTGGTCGTGGTCATCGGGCTGAACGACGTGATCGTCGTCGATACCAAAGATGCCGTTCTGGTGACCGACCGCAAGAATGCGCAAAAGGTCAAACAGGTTGTCGAACAGCTGAAACGGGATGGCCGTGCCGAGGTGGTCAGCCATACCTATCGCAAGAAAGCCTGGGGTGGGATCGAGGCGCTGGCGGCTGATCCGGACCACCGGCTGGATATGCTGACGCTGCTGCCCGGCTCGACCATGAAAATCAATGGCCATGGTTTGGGTGCAAGCTTTTTGTCGGTGATCGCAGGACAGGCCAGCTATCTTGAGGGCAGCAAGGACAATGACAGGATCCTTGCCTTGGGCTCGATGCTGACCATCGACAAGAATACCGAAATCAGTCTGACCAATACGGCCGCCTGCGATCTGCATGCTTATCTATTGTCGACCGGCCCGGTCAGCCCCGCTGCGGTGCAAAGCCAACAGGCTGCTGGCCGTGCTTAAAAGGCTGATCGTTCTTTGGGTCGTGCTTTGCGTCCCGCTATCGGTGCAATCACAACCGATGGATTATGCGGCGCGCGCACAGATGGCGGCGGCGGTGGCGGATCTGTCTGCGGCGCAGATGCCGCAGACACGGGCGGATGCAGCTGCCGCCGTACTCGATCAGATCGGGATGGGTTGGCCTGACCTGCCGCTGCATGACGTCGCGGCGACCGAGTTTGTCCGCACAGCGGATGCCGTCATCGAGATGGTCGATATTCGGTTGATCCTGGCGCAGATTGCCGTGCAATCGGGCGCGCGCGATCATGTCTTGCTGACCCAAGCGCAGGGCGCTGGCCCGCACGATGTGATCCTGCTGCGCGGTGGTTTTGTCGGTCTGGCCGATCTTTTCGCCCTGTCGCGCGACACGCTGGCAGCAGATGTGGTGATCGCGACTGATGCGGGGCTGGTGCTGACCCGGCCTTTGGCGATCTGGTCCGATGCCGGGTTACAGCTTGGGCCCGAGGATCGGCTGACATTAGCCCGCGATCAGGGCAGTTTCATCGTCAATCTGGGGCGACTTGATGTCATCGGCGGCACCGTGACCGGCAGCGCTGCGCCAAACCTTGCCGCGCCGGACTACCGGCCATTCATGCTGACGGCAGGACAGGGAAGCTTGACCGCCATTGACGCGGCCTTTGCCCATCTGGGCTTTGGTGCTGTGCCAAGCTTTGGCGGTGTCGCTGTCGTCAACAGCGGGCTGGGTGCGGCGCAATCGGCATCTTTCATCGTGCAAAGCCAGTTTTCCGATGTCACCAGCCTTGCCCTGATCGGCACCTCTGGCGGCAGTGTTTTGGGCAATCAGATCACCGGTGCCACCGGCCCGGCGATTTCTATCGCAGGCGCGCGGCAAAGCATCGTGGCGAAGAACATTTTGTCGCAACTCTCCGGGCCGCAAGGGATCCGTGTCAGCGCGAATGCCTCTGACGTGCAGATCATTGGCAATAGTATCGCAGGCCAGCCTCATATCGGGATGCTGATCGATGGTGGCAGCGACACAATCCGCATCAGCGGCAATCTGCTTTTGGGCGCATCCAGCACCGGGCTTGCTGTCGATGACGTCTCCTGTTTGCTAGTCGCGGATAATCTGATTGCCGCCAACGGCGGGGCCGGTGTCAGCCTGCGCAAGATCGACGCGGCCGATCTGCGCGGCAATGCGATCCTGTTCAACGCTGGCGCTGGGCTGATGTTGCGTGACCAGAGCATGACGGCGCAGGTGCAGGTCATGGATAATGCCATGATCGGCAATCGTGAAGGTCTGCGCGGTGCCACACCGGGCGCACCGTTTATCGCGGGCAATGATCTGCAAGGGCAGATGCCGCGCGTCTTTACCGGCGATCTGTCTGGCCAGATGTTGCCGTGGCTGCGCGCGCAGGCTGCAGCACAGCCCGTTGTGGCCGCGCGGCCTGTCGCCTGCATGATGGCGGAGCAAATCTGATGGTCTTTTCCTCTGAAACCTTTTTGTTTTTGTTCCTGCCCTTGTTTCTGGTGGTTTATTACCTGACGCCGATGCGGTTCCGGTCAGTGACGATCCTGATCGGGTCCTATGCGTTTTATGGCTGGTGGCGGCTTGATTTTCTGGGGCTTTTGTTCCTGACCACGCTCTGGACCTATGTTTTTGGCCGCCGCATCGGTGCCGCACAAAGCGCTGGGGCCGCGAAAGCCTATCTGATCGTCGGCTTGCTCGGCTGTCTGGGCGTGCTGGGCGTGTTCAAATATCTGAACTTTTTCATCGACAGCTTGGCCGCTCTTTGGGGCACAGACCCCGCGGGCATGGGCGTGCATTGGCGGCTGATCCTGCCGATCGGCGTGTCGTTCTATGTGTTTCAGGCGGTCAGTTATCTGGTTGATGTCTATCGCAAAGATGCCGAGGCGACTGCGCGGTTCTTTGATTTTGCCGCTTTCATCGCGCTTTTCCCGCAATTGATCGCGGGGCCGATCCTGCGGTTCAAGGATCTGACCGGGCAATTTGCCTATCGTGTGCATTCGGTCGATCTGTTTTTGCAAGGCATGACGATCTTTCTGATCGGCCTCGCGAAAAAGGTGCTGCTGGCCGATACTGTGGCCCCTTTGGCCAACCTGGCGTTTGAGACGCCGGATCCGACGCTGGCGCTCGCCTGGGTCGGGGCGGCGGCCTATATGATCCAGCTTTATTTTGATTTCTCGGGCTATAGCGATATGGCCATCGGGCTTGGGCTGATGATGGGGTTTCACTTCATCGCCAATTTCGACACGCCCTATATCAGCCGGTCAATCACCGAATTCTGGCGACGCTGGCATATCAGCCTGTCGGTCTGGCTGCGCGATTATCTTTACATCCCGTTGGGCGGCAACCGCAAAGGCGTGGTGCGCACCTATGTCAATCTGATGCTGGTGATGCTGTTGGGCGGGCTGTGGCACGGGGCCAATTGGACCTTTGTGATCTGGGGGCTTTGGCACGGCACATGGCTGGCACTGGAACGGGCGACCGGACGCGACAAAGGTGCTGATCTTCCCGCGCTGGCCAGTACCTTGCTGATCGTGCTGCTGGGCTGGGTCATGTTCCGCGCTGCCTCGGTCGGTGCGGCCTGGGATGTTTATGCCGGGATGCTGGGGTTGAACGGGGTCGCGCTGACGCCGCAGGTGGCGATGGCGATGACCAGTGAAAGCCTTGTGTTCCTGATCCTCGGGATCTTTGTTGCGGCTGTAGAGCCTTGGTTGAACCGCGGTGCCGCCTTGCATCTGCGCCCCGATCCGTCTGGCGATCTGAGCGTGCTGAATGCCGCCGTGCCTTCGGTGCTGATGCTGGGGCTGGGTGGCTTTGCCATCATGAAACTGGCCGAACAGAGCTTTTCCCCTTTCCTTTATTTCCAGTTCTAGGTGTTAAGATGAATGTGTTTTTCCAAGCGACCCGGCTGACCCTGCCTTTGGCGTTTTTCGGCTATGCGCTGTTTGCGAATGTGACGCTGCTGGCCTCTGATGGCAAAGCGCCGGTTTTGCCGGATGCGGGCTTGCTGTCCGGCGGGCTGACGCGTGATCTGGACGCGCTCTATAAAAAAGACCTGCCGCATATGGGCCTGTCGTCTAGCCTGATCGGGGCTGCCCGCTATGCCCTGCTGGGCGAGGCGCGGCAGGGCGCGATTGTCGGCCAGAACGGCTGGCTTTTCACGGCTGAAGAATTGCGCGATGCGCCGTCTGCGGCTCAGATGGCCGATGTGATCGCCACGATTGTGCAGGCCCAGAGCCAGATTACGGATATTGGCAGCGATCTGGTGATCATCCCCTTGCCTGCCAAGATGGATATCGCCCGCGCGCAGGCCCCCGATCCGCAGGCGGCAGAGGCGTTGGCGCAGCTTTACCGTGATTTCACGACGCAGCTTGCGGCGCTGGATCTGACTTTCGTCGATGCGCGCAGCGCGATGCAGGATGCCGCAGAGCCGGTGTTTTTCAGCACTGACACGCATTGGACACCGCAGGGTGCCGGATTGGTGGCGCAGGCGGTGC
Organism: Yoonia sp. 67-2; assembly: GCF_035117555.1. Taxonomy (NCBI): domain Bacteria; kingdom Pseudomonadati; phylum Pseudomonadota; class Alphaproteobacteria; order Rhodobacterales; family Paracoccaceae; genus Yoonia; species Yoonia sp. 67-2. The sequence goes on along the minus strand of NZ_JAYKPK010000007.1, from coordinate 213,543 downwards.
GCGATCAGGGCAGCATCGGCTTGGGTGATCTGACCTATGATCAGACCGAGTCTGTCGATCAGGCGCTGACCGGCGATCTGATCAGCTTTGTGACGAGCCCCGCATTGGCCCCACGGATCGGGCTGTCTGCCGAGACGGTCAGCATTGCCGTGCAAATTCCCAGCGAAACCATCGTCGATATTTTCGGTGCCGGCGACACCGATATCGTGCTGGTCGGCACCAGCTATAGCGCGAACGAAGACTGGGGCTTTGCCGATGCGCTGATGGCCGCACTTGGCCGCGACGTGATCAATATGGCGCAGCAAGGTCTGGGGCCTGTGCAACCGATGCAGGATTATCTGGCAAGCGCGGATTTTCAAAACACGCCACCGGCGCTGGTGATCTGGGAGATCCCGATCCGTTACCTGACCGATCCCGCACTTTGGCCCGCCGCAGCGGAAGGGATGGCACCATGATCCGGAGCTTGCCGATCACGGCGCTGTTCATCACCCTCGCTACAGCGCCTTTGGCGCATCAGGCACGCTTGCCGCTTGCCCACGAAAACGTGGCACTGCAGGTGGATTTCGTATTCGACAATGCCGTGCGCCAAACCAATGACCTGCCCAGTGCTGCCTTGCGCGTCTTGCGGCGGCGGATGATCGCGGGGGAAAGCCTGCGCTTTGTTGATCTGCGCGCGCTGGCCGATGCGGGCGATGGGCTGGCCGCCTTCCGCCTTGCCCGGGTGATGGAGGACAGCACGATCCCCGACACCACCGGGACCAAGGCGCATTATTACGCCATCGCCGCCTATACCGGGCGGGATTTTGCAGTGCCGTCGCTGGCCAAATTGCTGGTCGCCGAAGGCGCGAGTTATAGCGCCGCAAGACTGACACATAGCCTGAACGCGATGACCGTGCAGGCGCTGAGCGGCAATGGCATTGCGGCCACCTTGCTGGGGCAGATGTATGCTGACGGCGTGCCTTTCGGGCAGGATCTGGTGCAGGCGCAGTATTTTTTGGCAATGGCCGACGGTGGCGGCAGTCCGCAGGCGGCCTTGCAATTGGGGATCGCCCTGATGGCCGACGACGCTGACATCGCCGCCGACCATGCCGGTGCGCGCGCGGCACTGACGCTGGCCGCTGGCGGCACCGACCTGTCGGTGCGTGTCACGGCAGAGAACCTTTTGCGGCTGATCGCTGCCACACCAAACCCGGAGCTGACCGAATGAAAACCTGTCTCGCAGGGCTTGCCCTGATCCTTGCCGCCAGCGCCGCACAGGCCGATCCATCCGCCTATGGCTGTTACGGGTTGGAAACCGCTGCGGTCCTGCCTTCGGTCGAAGGGCAGGACGGCGTCTTTTACCGGGTGCTGGCTGATCTGCGCCTGCGCCACCCGATGGAGGATGCGGTGGTGCAGCAGATGAGCGCTTTGTCCGCAGCACTGGCCAGCCGTGGCACGACGCTGATCTATGTTACCGTGCCGACCAAAAGCCAGGCGATGCCGCAATTCCTGCCTGCCTCGGCCAGTGATTATGCCTTTGACAGCAAAACGGCAACTTTGGTCTATGACGATATCGTCGGGCGCTTGTCCGCAGCCGGTGTGTTGGCCCCGGATATTCTGACCGCGCTTGCGGCAACGGCTGATGGACGCCCGTTCTTTGCCGCCGATTTCCATTGGACCGCCGCAGGTGCCAGACAGGCGGCAGAGGTCATCGGTGATCTGATCAAGGCACAACCGGCCTATGCGGATCTGAGCGTCGCGGAATACCGCACCACCGAAGGTGCGCCGACGACAGCCTTTTCCACCATGCGCCGCAGCCTGCAAAGTTTCTGCACAAAGGCGCTGCCGGCAGTCATCGACACGATGCGCCAAACCGAAGTCGTCGAAAGCGCTGGCCTAGGATTGGCGGATATCTTTGCCGGCGACGGTGATGTGGTGCCGGTTGTGCTGGTTGGCACATCCTTTTCGGATACGCCGCTGAGCAATTTTGCAGGGTTTCTGTCAGAGTTTTCCGGCCTTGATGTGGTCAATTATGCGGTCACCGGCGGCAATCAGTTCGGCGCGATCACGTCTTATCTGACCTCGCGCGATTTCGCGGAAAATCCGCCGCGTTTCCTGATCTGGGAAAATCCAATCTATAACAATCTGGCGCAATATGGTCCTGACCCGTTGGAGGAGCTGATCGCGGCCGCAGGCAGCGATTGCGCGCAGCCGCTGACCATCACTGCGCGACAGGATGACAGCCTGACCGTCGATCTGACCGGGATCGATATTGCGCGGGCCGCCGTGATCCGCGCCGATCTGGGCAGCGCCGGACCCCGGCAGGCCGCCTTTACCCTGACCACTGGTGCCGGTTTCACCCGCAGCGCGGTGATCGAACGCAGTGACCGGATGCTGGCCTCGGGCCTGTTTTACAAACCGCTCGGCAGTATCTGGCACCCCGATCTGACCACAGTGACCGTGACCTTTGACCGCCCGGTCACCGATGATGCCAGCCTGACGCTGTGCCAATAACCTTAAAAGGACGATATGATATGTTGAATATTTCACGAAATCTGACCCTGACCTTGGCGCTTTGCGCCGCGCCTGTCTTTGCGCAGGATGGTCAGCTTTATGAGACACCTTCCGACCCCGATGCATCTTTCGTGCGCATCGTGTCGCCCGGTGACACGCTCGCCGTGGTTGCGACCAATACATTTGACGCGGTGCAAGGCGGGGTGACCCCCTATGTCACCATGCCAGCCGGGATGGTGACGGTCAGCGTCGGCGATCTGGCGGGCAAGGAAGAGATCCTTGCCGCCAGTTTCTATACTTTCATCACTGGCACCGATGGCGCGCTGCATATGGTGAAAGACACGATCAGCAACAGCCCGGCGAAGGCCGATCTGGTGATCTACAACCTGTCGGATCTGCCGCAGATCGACCTTTATGTCCCCAGTGTCGATGCGGTCGCCTTGGCCGGGATCACGCAGAACACATCGCATGACGTGACGTTGAAAGCACCGCTGACGCTGGATTTCGAGATCCGCGACGGCGCAAGCACGCTGGCCACATTGCCCGCCATCGCGATGCAGCGCCGGGCTGGCGTCACGGTCGTCTTCAGCGGTGCGGATGGTGATTACACCGCCTTCAGCACCGAAAATCTTTACATCAACTAAGTCACGAAAGGGCTGTCCCATGAAGATCAAACGTACCGGGGCTGGCCTGATCGGGGCTTTTGCCATGCTTGCAACCCCGCCTGCCGGTCTGAGCGCGCAATCGCTGTCCCTGAACTTTGCCCCGCCTGACATGGTCGTCGCGCCGGTCTGTGTGCCGCGCGCGCCCGATGCCGATATCGTTGCGGACTGGGGCAGCTGGGACGGGATCACGCTGCCGGACCGCAATATCGACATGATCAACCGCGACATGCGGCGGCTGGCGGAACTGGATGCATTGCGCTGGGACGACACGATCACATCCGTGATTGCCAAATTGCCGCTGCTGTCACCCAGCTATACCGAGGACCATGTGGCCCTTGCGCGGATCGAACATATGATCATGCTGGGACAGGTGCAGCAGTTGAAATCGCTGGGGCTGGTGCAGGATCTGCTTGATCGTGGCGACGCCAATTCCCCGCGCATGCAAAACGCGCTGGCCGGTTATCTGACCGAAGGCATCGGCATTGACCGTGACGTGGTGCTTGGCGAGGAAATGCTGGTCAATGCTGGCTATGGCGGCAATGCCGATGCTTTGCTGATCTTGTCGCAACTGACCCAACAGGGTCAGGCACCGGCAGGCTGGAACATCAGCCCGGAATTGGCGGTGACCATGGCTTTCGGTTCGCTTGTCGGGCAGATCGACCCTTTGATCTGTGACCGGATCGCGCGGATCGCGCGCGAATTTTCCAATGGTGGCGTGGTTGCCGTCGATCATGATCTGGCGGTGCGCTGGTACCGCTTGGCCGCTGATCTGGGGGATCCGATTGCCGCATGGCGGGTGGCGGAATATCAATTGCGGTCTGAAGAGATCACCAAGGACAATGCAATCCTCCTCACCTATCTGACCAAGGCCGCGGATGGCGGCTTGCCCTATGCGCAGGTCGCCCTTGGCCGGGTCTATGAAGCCGGTGCGCTGGTTGCGGCGGACCCTGATAAAGCCCTGACGCTTTATCAGGCTGCCGCTGACAGCGGTGACCGTGCCGGGCTGGTCCGGCTGTCTGGATTTCTGGAAACCCATCAGTCGCAGGACAGCGAAGATCAAACTGCCTTTCTGGCAACCTTGGATGCTTTGGCCGCAATCGAAAGCCCACCAGACTGGGTCTATTCGAAACTGGCCGGGTCAATCCTACAAGAGCAGGGGCTTTGGGCTGGTCAGGATGCGGCGCAGGCTTTGCTCGAACAAGGTGCCGCCCTGCATGACCCGGTGTCAATCGTGATGCTGGCGCGCATGCGTTTCGGCACGATGTCGGATCAGGCGGATTTCTACAATATCGTCGATGATCTGGCCTATGCGGTCACCACCCTTGGCGAGGTGGCGCCCGCTGCCGAGTTACAGGCGGCCTTTCTGTGCAAGGCGCCAATGGCGCCGCTGTTCGAGGACGTGGCCTATTGGGCCGGGGTTGAAGCCGCGATCGGATCATCTTCGCTCGCTTTCACCGATACAGCACTTGCGCAACTGGCGGATGATCCTGACCCGATGGCGATGGCGACCTTGCAGACCCAAGCACTTTATGGGCGGGCGACGCCGTTGGCCAATCTGCTCGATGTCATGGACCGCGCCGGGGCACCCGACTCCGAACAGGCGTTCTGGCAAAATTATGCGGACGGCCTGCCCAATGTCGCGTCAGCCCGTGCTGCGCTGGCCTTGGATCAAGCGACCAATCCGGGTGCGCGCGCGGACGCCTTGGATCTATTCCGCGCGGCCGTGGCTGCCGGTGACAAGACCGCGCCGCTGAAACTGGCCAAGGCCTTGCTCAGCGATCCCGGCGAAGCGGCGCTGGCCGAGGCGGCGGTGTTGCTGCGCGATCTCGCCCAGACCGGCAATGGGGAAGCCATGGCGTTACTGCCGGTCGCGGATCCGCAAGAATTTCCGGATCTGCGCGCGGTCTATAGCGGTTTTGCCGAGCAGATCGCTGCACGCGGTGATTTCATGGCGCTGATGCTGGCGATGCCATTCCTGCCAGATGCGGCGGGCCGCGATCTTTACTATAATCGTGCCATCACGGCGATGACCTGCACTTTTCCCGAGGCTTTGGCCTTGGGCAATGTCCTTGGCACGGCTGGGGATCTTGACGCCGCGACCCGCTGGTTTGCCATAGCCGATCATCTGGCGGGCGATGTCGCCTGGCAGATCATCCAATTGGGCGATGCGCATCGCGCGATTTTCGGTGCTGCCGGGGATGAAGCCGCCTTGGCCTATTTCGACAAAGCCTTTGACCTTGGCAGCCGCACCGCTGTCTTGCGCCTGCTGCGGATGCAGACCGACCCCGACCAGCCAAACGCCGATCAGGGTGAGATCGCATCGCTTTACGCGTCTTTGATCGCCCGCAGTTCGGCATCGGAAGTGCCCGATATTCTTGCCACTTTGGCCAGTGGCGACAGCGCCCTGCGTCTGGCGGTCGAGGTGCAGATCGATCTGCCCGCTCTCTATCGCGACGGCGCCGAAGCCGGTGATCCGGTGGCGATGCGCGAACATGCCCGCCGCCTGCGGACCAGTGCGGTCAGCGTTGCGGATCTGGATGCGGCCACGCTCTGGCTGATCCGGGCGGCCGAAGCGAATGACGTGCCCGCGATGGTGATGCTGGCGCAGGCCTATGCGGTGGGCGTCGGCGTGCCGGTCTCGCTGGATGATGCGCGCGGCTGGCTGCAAAAGGCCGCCGATGCGGGTGATCCGACAGCGGGCGATATGGTCAAATTATTCGAAATTGAAGCAGAGGCGACCCAATGATAAAACTCCTTTCCGCCGTTCTGGCCAGCAGTGTCGCAACCGGGGTCATGGCACAGGATGATGCGCCCGCGTCCTTCACCTGCCCGGTGATGCCGGATCCGGTGATCGGGCTGGATCATGGCAGCCGCTATATCGACGATGACAAAAGCCGGTCATCTTTCGATGATGCATCCAATGACGATGTGAATGCGCAGCTTGAACCGATTGACGCCTTCATCACGGCGCTGGTGGGCGCGGCGAATATGGCCCTGACCGATGACATCAACCGTGCTGCCGCTGGCGCCTGTGTGATCGATGGTTTGGCAAGCTGGGCCGAGGCGGATGCTTTGCGTGAACTGGCCACGATGAATGCGCAACTGGCGGTGCCATCACGGATTGCCGGACTTGCCTTTGCTTATGGACAGGTCAGACCGCTGCAAGAGGCATCAGACCAGACTGCGCTGATCGACAATTGGCTGGCGCGCCGTGCCAGCGCGACGATGGATTACTTTGACACCGACGCCCCACCAAATGCGAGCCGCAACAATCTGCGGGCCTGGGCCGCGCTGGGCGTTGCCCGGGTCGGGTTGATTATCGATGATGCGCCAATGCAGGATTGGGCGGCAAGCTCGGTCCGTCTGGTCGCCTGTCAGGCCGCCGATGACGGCAGCCTGCCGCTGGAAATGGCACGCGAACATCTGGCGCTGCATTATCAGATCCATGCCGTGGCCCCTTTGGTGGTCACCGCAGCGTTGTTGCCCGATCAGGACCTGTTCCGCGCCTGCGATATGGCGGTCCATCGCAGTGTCGATTTCGTGGTCAAGGCTTTCGCCGATCCGACCCTGGCCGAAGAAGTAGCCGGTCATCCGCAAACCTATTTCGATGGGTCAGAGGAATTGCGCGGTTTTGAACTGGCCTGGGCGGTTCCCTATTTGACGCTGTTTTATGCACCCGACCTCAAAGAGCTGGTCAAGGACCTTGGCACATTGGGCTCTTCCAAACTCGGCGGGCGGCAGGACCTGCTCTGGGTCCCGGTGACTGAACCGGCCTAAGGTCAGTAGACATTCATTTCAGTAGTTCAGCATGTTTCACCGCCGGAAAACGAAGCGGTGATGCGTCTGATTCTACCTGACTGACCACGGTGCGTCTGGCGCTCTATTTTCCGAAGTCCTACGGGCAAGCCAGCGCAGCATTGTGGAGGGGAACTGGCTATCTCACCGTTGCCCTGTCGATCCCGAATGACAGGACAATCTCAAGCTTGTCAGCTTCACGCCAAACGCGCCGCCAGGCAGGTCAAGGTGCGGCTTGTCATTTGTATTGCAGCGAGCACCACTAAGGTCCGCGCCAGCATGCTATGATCAAAGAGCAGCCTTTTCCGACGCAATGGCCGCTGGGTTGTACCCAATTAAGCCGGTTCCGCCGCCGCAAGAATGGTGGCCAGTTCAGCACTGGCTGTGATGCCCTGCACAAAGGGGCGTTTTTGCATCAGCCACGGTAATGCGGCAAGATAGACGCGTCCCTCATATCCCGCCATGCCTGCCATGCAAAAGCTGTCGTCGATTTGCGGGATATCCTGCCCGGCAGTCAGCAGCGCCACCCGCAAGCTTGGAAAGGGAATTTCCTCGCTCGTCATCGTTTTTGCCCGCGGGCATCAATGAAAACGTCGAATTTGTGCGTTTGGCCTTTGGCAGTGATCACCGTGCCGCTGGAATTGTGATCCAGCTCATAATCCTCGCCCAACGCCAGCACCGACAAAAGACCCGCATCCCGCAACGCCAAAAGTCTGCGGATCGATTCTGGCGGGACCGCTGCGTAATTGTCCACGAAAATAGATTTCAAACCAGTGTCGAAGCGCGCGCGGTCTTGTTCAGTCAGCTCTGGCACAATTTCTTCGAATTTTTCATGCATACGAAGTAAGGCATAGCGCCAGGCCACAGTGACCCTGTCCGATTTGTTTCTCTCAACTTCTTCAAGGTTTTTGCGCGCCCATCGAAACGGGTTCTGATTCAGCCTGGCTTGAAAATAGGCATGCTCAAATGTGTCGGCTGTCAGATCTACCAGTCTGATCTTTTGGGCATAATCCGTGCCACCGCCTTGCATGACGTGCTGGCCGCGCATGAATATCTGCGTATGCGCCAATTGGATGTCGATCTGGTGGTCATGAACGACCGGGCCTCATCCTATGTGCAGGACATGCAGGTGATGATCGAGGTGGCGGTGCGGTCGGCCCAGTTACGCCCGCGCAGCGCAGGACAGCCGTTCGACACCCAATGCGCGATTCATACGTTGCGCGCCGATTTGGTGACCGAAGGCCAGCTTGCGCAATTGCTGGCCGTGGCACATGTGACCTTATTGGCCAGTCGCGGCACTGTCGGGGCGCAGCTTGACGGGCTGATGCCGGTTGTGATGCCGATGGCGGAAATACAAACCACGCCTGTTGCGGCTACGGTCCTGGCCATTGATCCGCCCATCCCGGCGCTGGAGTTTTTCAACGGCACCGGCGGTTTCGCCGAGGATGGCCGGGAATATGTCACCATCCTGAGCAATGGGGCGACCACGCCCGCGCCCTGGATCAATGTCATCGCCAATCCCGGTTTCGGCTTTCAGGTCTCTGCCGAGGGCAGCGGCTCTGTTTGGGCTGAAAACAGCCGCGAAAACCAGATCATGCCTTGGTCAAACGATCCGGTCAGCGACCCGGCGGGGTGACTGGAACGATGGGATGAACCGTGTCGGTGAAGCCGGGCAGGGGACATCGGTCTGGCTGGGCTGGCTGCTGATTGCGACGATTGACCGGCTTTCCTCTTTTGCCGACACCCGCGATCCAGCCCGCGCCCGAGCTTGGCGCGCGCATCGTGCAACCCTGGTGCAGGCGATAGAGCGGGATGGCTGGGATGGCGCATGGTATCGGCGCGGCACTTATGACGATGGCACCTTGCTCGGAGCAGCCAGTTTCGACGAATGCCGCATCGACAGTATCGCGCAATCATGGGCGGTGTTGTCGGGCGCGGCGGACCCTGCGCGCGCAACAAAAGCCATGGCCAGCATGACAGAACATCTGGTGCGCCCGGACCCCGGTCTGGCGCTGCTCTTCACCCCGCCCTTTGACCGCACCGCGCAGGACCCCGGCTATATCAAAGGCTATCCGCCCGGCCTGCGCGAAAATGGCGGGCAATACAGCCATGCCGCAATGTGGGCGATCCTTGCGCATTGCGCGCTTGGCGATGGCGATGCGGCGGGTGCGCTGTTCGCCTTGGTCAATCCGGTCAACCATGCGCTGACCCCCGATGCTGCCGCGCGTTACGAGGTCGAACCCTATGTGGTGGCCGCCGATGTCTATGCCACCGCCCCGCATGACGGGCGCGGCGGCTGGACGTGGTATACCGGATCAGCGGGCTGGATGTATCGCGCCGGGATCGAAGGGCTGCTGGGCCTGACCCGCCAAGGCCCGGACTGGGTGTTGAACCCGTGTTTCCCCAAGGACTGGCCAGAGCTGAAAGCAACGGTCAATCTGGGTGATACATCACTGGACATCATCATTCGCAATAGCGGCGGCACCGGCGTTGGCATCGCGTCCGCGACCGTGAATGACAAACCCCTGACGCTGGATCAGGGCCGGGTCAGGCTGCGCCCAGCAGCAGGGCGGCAAAGACTTGTCATCACCATGACCGCCGGCTGACGGGCCCCGCGTCTAATCGCGGTCGCGCCCGATCCAGCCCATGCTACGAAACCAGATCAACAGCCCCACAGCGATTCCTGCCATCGTGATCAGCACCGCCGGATAGCCATAGCGCCAGCCAAGCTCCGGCATCGACCAAGGCCCCGCGGCGGGATCGAAATTCATTCCGTAGACCCCCACAATAAAGGTCAGCGGGATAAAAATCGTGGCGATGATCGTCAGGACCTTCATCACCTCATTCATCTTGTTGCTGACGCTGGACAGATGGATATCGATCAGGCCGGAACAAATCTCGCGATAGGTTTCGATCATCTCGATCAACTGGGCGATATGGTCCTGACAATCGCGCAGATAGATCAACGTCTGTGCGTTGATCAGAGTAGACTCCTCGCGCAGCAAAGCATTGACCATATCGCGCATCGGCCAAAGCGCGCGGCGGGCGGTCAGCAGGTTGCGCTTGAGGTCGTGAATGCGCGCCATCTGCTTTTGGCCGGGCTGAGTGATGACATCATCCTCCAGATCCTCGACTTGTTCGCCATATGTTTCGAGGATCGGGAAAAATGCATCAATCGCAGCATCAATCAGCGCATAAGCCAGGTAATCGGCACCGCGCTGCCGGATCTGCCCACCATGTGCGCGCAGCCGGTGGCGCACCGGATCAAAACTGTCTCCGGGACGTTCCTGAAAGGAAACAACATGATCGCGCCCCAGCACCATGGTCACCTGCTCGGTTTCCAGTCGGGCAGCAGAGGCGATCGGCATGCGCAGCACGATGAAAAGATGCCCTTCATAGGCGTCCACCTTGGGGCGTTGGTGCAGGTTGACGATATCTTCCAGCGCCAAGGGGTGCAGGCCAAATGTCTTGCCGATCTGCTGCAGCGTCGGGATATCGCCAAGCCCGTCGATATTGATCCAGCGCACCAGAGGGACCGACATGGTGGGAGCCAGATCGGAAGCTGCGACATTTACTGTCTCGGTAAAGCTGTCCGGACCATAGGCGATCATCTGAATCTGTGGATGCACAGCTTGGGGTGCCACGGTCAATGTGCCGGGTGCCGCGCCGGGTTTGGTCCGGCGACGGTGTTTGGTCGGATGCGGTTTAGGCTGGCGCAAGTTGTGTCTTTCTTCAGATGCCGGGCGCTGGACTCGATCCTGCATAGCAGATCATACCCTGAAAGCGCGGGCCAGTATTGATCTGCTGTCGCTGCCACAGGGTGATACCGGTTTTGACGACCGACTTTGCTGCAGAGAAGTAGAACGACGCATCACCCATGCCGTGCTCGCGGCACAGCTCGCACACCGCAGTCTTCTGACGGAGGATCGCCATAATCTGCGCTTCATTATATCTGCTTGTCGTCATGCGACATCGTCTCGTTCCTCCGGTCGAGGAAATTCTACTTATCCAGCCCCTTATTTTCGGGGGAGTATCCGAGATGACAGGGTTAAATGTTTTGCCGAACCACAAAGAGTCAGAAGGTCGCTACAATTGTCATAAATTCGTTACAAAATTGAGACATTAGCTTCATCCAAGGCAATTAGGCAGCCTGCATGGGCGATAATAGTCCGAACCACGTATTAGGAGAAATCACGTCTCATCTCAAACTTTCCACCGCTGCTGTCGCGCTTCTGGCGCTGTCGGCTGCCGCTGTTTCCGCTCAGACGCGCGGCAATGTTCAGGCCGCCGGTTCTTCGACAGTGCTGCCATATGCCAATATCGTTGCTGAAGCTTTCGGCGCCGAAAGCGATTTCCCGACACCCGTCGTTGAAGGTGGCGGTTCTTCGACAGGCCGCGCAATGCTTTGCGAAGGCGTCGGCGAAGGCACCGTCGACATCGCAAACTCTTCATCCCTGATGAGCGACACCGAGCGTCAGAGCTGCATCGAAGCTGGTGTGACCCCGATCGAAGTGCGTTTCGGCTATGATGGCATCGTCTTCGCATCCGACATCAACGGTCCATCCTTCGCGTTTGAACCTGCTCACTTCTACATCGCTTTGGCCGCTGAGCATTTCATCGACGGCGAACTTGTTCCAAACACTCTGACAAACTGGGCCGAAGTGGCTGAAGTTGCTCAGTCGATGGGCGTCGAAGGCGATCTGTCAGATCAGGAAATCAACGCATTCATCCCAGGCACCAACCACGGCACCCGTGAAGTGTTTGACGAAAACGTGCTGCTGGCCGGTTGCGAGCAGGGTGGTTTCTACGAAGCGATGATCGCTGCTGGTGTTGACGAAGACACCGCCGAAGAATCATGCATGGGCGTGCGCACCGATGGTCGTTCGGTCGACATCGAAGGCGACTACACCCAGACACTGGCCAACCTGCAGTCCACGCCAACTGGCATGGGCGTGTTCGGTCTGTCCTGCTACGAAAATAACACAGACACTCTGCAGGTCGCCACAATGTCCGACGTTGTTTCTTCGACCGAGACGATCTCGGTTGGTGAATACCCGGTGTCGCGTCCGCTGCAGTTCTACGTCAAGCAAGAGCATATCGGCGTGATCCCAGGTCTGCTGGAATACGTTGAGTTCTTCATCTCTGATGAGATTGCTGGTCCAGGCGGCCCGCTGTCCGACTACGGTCTGGTTCCCGATCCAGAACTGGCCGAAACACAGGCGATGGTCGCAGCGCTGCGCTGATCTGACCCTCTGACCGAATATGTGGGCGGCCTCTGATCACGGGGGCCGCCTCACCTCACATCGGTCGGCAAAGCTGCCTGACCCCATTGTCAAGGTTCTCGATGAGCGCTTATCTCAATTTCCCCATTGTGCTTCTGGTTATCATCGCGCTTGCGATAGCCGGCTACTTTCTCGCCCGCCGCCGGGCCTCTGCCATTGCACCGCGCTTGTTGCATTCGCGCCCGCACCAGCATGGCTGGCATGTGGTTTTCGCGACCGCCGCGCCTGCTTTGATTTTTGTCATGTTCTGGGTCTTTGCTACTGGGGTTGCGTCAAATATATGTGTAAATTCGATCGTGGCAGATGGCTTGGCCGATGTGCAGGTTCCCCTGCAGCAACGCGAGAACTTGACCGAAGCCAAGCTGGAAGTCCGTGAAGGCGTGCTGCGCACGCAATTCGTGCCGGGGGTTAGGAACCTTGCAGTCGCTATCAACCGTTATGTTGCCAACGGGAATGCCACCGAGGCCGACGTCCGCAGCTGGAACGCCGATACGACATCGGTCCAGCAACTTTTGAGCGCCGATGGGCAGGTCGTCGGAACCGCCCTTACGCCCGGGATGTTGCGTGTGGCGCTGGATCTGCGCCAGTTCAACCAGCGTGTCGCGGTCATCGGGCCTGTGCTTGCGCTGATCTTGACGGTGGTCGGATTTGCCCTGTCGCTGCGCGCTGTTTCTGCCGATTTCCGCGCGCGCACCGTGGTTGAGCGCTGGGTTGTCGGCTTCCTCATTTTCGCCTCCACAATGGCGATCCTGACCACAGTCGCGATCCTTTCGGCGATCACGCTGCCGTCGCTCACCTTCTTCCGCGAATATGGATTCTTCAATTTCCTTTTCGGGACGGCCTGGGCACCGGCAGGTGACGTGGTCGGTATCCCCGAAGGTCGCGATGGCGGTTATCAATCCGCACTTGGTTTCGTGCCACTGATCTGGGGAACGCTCTATATTTCGGTGGTCGCTTTGCTGGTGGCGGTGCCGCTGGGCCTGTTGGCCGCGGTTTATCTGTCCGAATTCGCGTCCAAATGGACACGCGCCTGGGTGAAACCTGCGCTCGAGATCCTCGCCGGCGTGCCCACCATCGTATACGGTATCTTTGCGCTGATCACTATTGGCCCCTTCTTGCAAGCGGTTGTCGGTGCAACCGTTATGCCCAACACGGTATCGGTCATGACTGCGGGCGTGGTGATGGGGATGATGCTGGTGCCTTTCATCTCGTCGCTCAGCGATGACGTGATCAACGCCGTGCCACAGGCAATGCGTGACGAGTCGCTTGGCCTTGGCGCAACGCAGGCCGAAACTGTTACCAAGGTTATCCTGCCAGCGGCGTTGCCTGGAATCGTCGGCGCAATCGTGCTGGCTGCATCGCGCGCGATTGGTGAGACGATGATTGTGGTGCTTGCCACTGGTGCCTTGTCCAACGTTCAGGGGATCGAACCGAACCCATTCGGCGCTGTCGTGACAGTGACCACGCGGATTGTCGCGGTGCTGACCGGCGAAGGGTCAGGCTTTGACTCGATTGACGTGCTCGCTGTCTTCGCGCTCGCCTTCACCTTGTTCTTCATCACGCTGGCTCTGAACCTGCTTGCACAGCGGTTGGTCGCAAAATATCGGGAGCAGTACGACTGATGTCTGACGCAAATTTCTCCGGCGCAACGCCGATCCGTAAAAGCTCGCTTCTCGAAAAATCGGCACTGGTGCGCAAGCGGCACCGTCTCGGCGCGGTCCTGCGCTGGCTGGGCCTCGGAGCGATCACGATTGTGATGTTCTTCCTCGCCGTCCTGCTCTGGTCCATCGTATCGCGTGGTGTGCCGGCCTTGTTCCAGTATCAGGCTCAGATCGAATTGTATTACGATCCAGCCGTGCTTAACCCGGAAGGTGGCGAGTTGACGCCCGAAATGCTGGGTTCGATCAATCTGCGCACCGGGTTCGAGCGTGGTATCTTCACGAACTCCCTGCGCCGGACATTGGAGAACGCAGGCATTGATATCGAAGCGACGGTAACGCAGCGTTGGCTGGATGAAGCTATCGGATCGCTGGACGCTGCCGGGTTGACCGGCGGGGCGGCAATTATCGAAGCCGCAGGTGCGCCAGCCGATGCTGCTGCAGCTTTCGGTCAAGCTGGTGGAACAATAAGGGCCGCAGTCACCGCCTTTGGCGGCGATGATCCAGCATCGGCTTTGGAAGCCCGCGACGCTGCCGCCGAGGCACTCGCCGGGATCGGGTTCAGCGATGCGGCCAGTAGCATCGCAGCAATCGATCCTGCAGATGGTGCCGAAGCGGCCAGCGAACTTGCAGCGACGGGCTATCAGCAAGCTTTGCTGGATGCGGCTGGTTCCCTGCGGCAGCCTAACCAATTCGATGACGCAGCCTTGTCAGAGATTATCTATGCCACGAACCGCCGTGACGTGCGTGACCGGCTGGTCGCAGATCCGGAACTTGTCGGCACGACCGATAATACTGCGGTGCCAATCGATATCTCGATCACGCGCTACTTGTCGGGCGAATTGAGCGGTGTCGGAATCTCAGGTATGCCTCCAGGGTTCGATATCCCGTCGGGCTGCGGGAAATCGACCTTGCTGCGCCTGATCGCGGGGTTGGAGGATGTCACCTCTGGCCGGATCGAGATTGACGGGGTTGAGGCGACAGCCGCCCCGCCGTCCAAACGCGGGCTGGCGATGGTGTTTCAATCCTATGCGCTCTATCCGCATATGTCGGTGCGCAAGAATATCATGTTCCCGCTGCGCATGGCGGGGATGGACAAGGCCGAACAGAACCGGCGCGTCGATCTGGCGGCCTCAGTCCTGAACCTGACCGATTATCTGGATCGCCGTCCGGGCCAATTGTCAGGCGGGCAGCGCCAGCGTGTTGCCATTGGCCGGGCAATTGTGCGCGAACCGTCGGCGTTTTTGTTTGATGAGCCTTTGTCGAACCTTGATGCGGCCTTGCGTGTCGGGATGCGGCTGGAAATCAGCGAATTACATACCCGTCTGAAGACGACGATGGTTTACGTGACCCATGATCAGGTCGAGGCGATGACCATGGCCGACAAGATCGTGGTGCTGCGCGCGGGGCATATCGAACAGGTGGGCAATCCGCTGGACCTCTACCGGGAACCGCGCAACCTGTTCGTGGCGGGGTTCATCGGATCGCCCAGGATGAATTTCATCGAAGGTCCAGAGGCCGCGAAACACGATGCCCATACGATTGGCATCCGGCCTGAACATATCGCCGTTTCCGCCGATACTGGCCCTTGGTCCGGCGTCGTTGGTGTGTCCGAACATCTGGGGTCGGATACGTTTTTCCATGTCCACCAGACCGGCCTTGCTGATGTCATCACCGTGCGTGCCGATGGCGAGGTGGGTTTCCGCCACGGCGACCGCATTCATCTGACACCGCGCGCGGATGTCATTCACCGCTTTAACGACAAAGGACTACGGATCGCATGAAACGACTGGACGGAAAAACCGCGCTGATCACCGGGGCTGCGCGCGGCATCGGGCTGGCCTTTGCCGAGGCCTATATCCGCGAAGGCGCGCGTGTGGCGCTGGCCGATATCGACATCACCCGCGCGCGGGGCGAGGCCGCGCGTCTGGGCGATGCGGCCTTTGCGGTGGAAATGGATGTGACTAAGCAGGCCAGCATTGATGCCGCAGTGGATGCCGCGGTCGCGCATTTCGGGCAGATCGACATCCTGATCAACAATGCCGCAATATTCACTGCGGCACCTATTTCAGAGATCAACCGCGATGATTTTACACGCTGTTTTGATATCAATGTCGCAGGTACTTTGTTCACGATGCAGGCCGTTGCCAATCACATGATCGCGCGCGGGCAGGGTGGCAAGATCATCAACATGGCGTCTCAGGCCGGGCGGCGGGGCGAGGCTTTGGTTGCCGTTTATTGCGCCACCAAGGCGGCGGTCATCAGCCTGACGCAATCGGCGGCGCTCAACCTGATTGAACATGGGATCAATGTGAATGCCATCGCCCCCGGCGTGGTGGATGGTGAACACTGGGATAGGGTGGATGCGTTTTTCGCCAAATATGAAAACAAGGCACCGGGGCAGAAAAAGCGTGAAGTAGGAGACGCCGTCCCCTTTGGCCGGATGGGCACGGCGCAGGACCTGACCGGCATCGCGATCTTTCTTGCGTCAAGCGAGGCGGATTACATCCTTGCCCAGACCTATAACGTGGACGGTGGCCAATGGATGAGCTGACGCCGCTGTCTTTGACGACACTTGGCAACCTGCCCGCAGATGTGCAGGTGCCGAAATACACCCGGCGTGATCTGTCACCGGGCATCGTTCATATCGGGCTGGGTAATTTCCACCGCGCGCATCAGGCGTGGTATACGCATCGTCTGATGCAGATGGGCCTTGCGCAGGATTGGGCGGTCATCGGCGCAGGCGTGCGCGCCGGCGACGCTGCGATGCGCGACAAGCTGCTGGCGCAGGATTGCCTGACGACGCTGATTAAACTCGACCCTTCCGGCAAATCGGCTGAAATTACCGGTGCGATGGTCGATTTCCTCCCCGTGCAGGACGGCAACGCCGCCTTGATCGCACGGATGGCAGCGCCCGATATCCGTATCGTCTCGCTGACCGTGACCGAAGGTGGTTATTACATTGATCCGGTGACCGGCGATCTGGACCTATCCCACCCGGATATCCGCCATGACGCGGAGAACCCGCAAACCCCACGGACAGCCTTTGGCGCGATGGTGGCGGCCTTGGCGCAACGCCGGGCACACGGCACAGGCCCGTTCACCGGCCTGTGCTGTGACAACCTGCAAGGCAATGGCGCGGTCCTGCGCCAGACTGTCGTGGGTCTTGCGCGCCTGTCCGACCCAGCGCTGGCTGACTGGATCGATGCGCAATGCGGTTTCCCCAATGCCATGGTCGATTGCATCGTCCCCGCCACCGGGCCGCGCGAGATTGCGCTCGCGCAGGATTTCGGCATCCAAGACAGCGCGCCGGTGACGCATGAAAACTTTCGCCAATGGGTGATCGAGGATGATTTCTGCGCCGGTCGTCCTGGTTGGGACCGGGCAGGCGCGACTTTCACCCATGATGTCCATGCACATGAGGCCATGAAAATCCGCATCCTCAACGGTGGCCATCAGGTGATCTGCGGCGCAGGCGAATTGCTGGGCCTCGGCACAATTGCCGCAACCATGGCGCATCCGGGCATCAAAGCCATGTTCCAACGGATTGCCCATACAGAAATCGCACCGCATGTCGCCGCCGTGCCCGGTCAAACGCCTGATGCGTACATCGACCTGATCACCCGTCGATTTGCCAATTCTGAAATCGCTGACACGACACGCCGCGTGGCCTTTGACGGATCAAGCCGGCATAAAGGCTTTATCGTGCCCTCAATCCGCGACGGTCTGGCATCCGGCACGCCTGTCGACGGTCTGGCAGTGGTTTCGGCCATCTGGGCGCATTATTGCCTCGGAAAAACGCAGGACGGCACGATCATTTCGCCGAACGATCCGCATTGGTCGGATTTGCAGACCGCTGCGCAAAAGGCCCAAACCCGGCCGATGGCATGGCTCGACCAGCGCCAGATCTATGGTGACCTGAAAGATGCCCGGCGCTTTGCCGATGCCTTTGCCCTCGCCTATGAAAAGCTACAATCCGAGGGTTTGGAAAAGGTCATTCAAAACTACGCTCAGGGTCATGATCTGTAAGGCTGGCAGGACCGCAGTCAATGTTGCGTCACGTGTGATCGCGAAACGAAAGATTGTTATGCATCTGTCACCGCGTCCCGTTGACAGCCCTGTCAGGTGAACCCGGACCAGATGTATCAGCGACGCATCACAGCGTCCTTGACAGCCGTGATCAGAATTTCGACAATCCTGTCACATTCGGCCTGCGTCAACCGGGCGGGCAGACGCACGTCGCAGGCCCGCATCAGCATCGCGCGGGTCTGCGGCAGCTCAGGCACCTCGCCCAGAAAACGCCAGTTCCAGAAGGCGCGGGCATTATCCGCGCTCTGCCCGAAGACCTGCACCTTGAGGCCCTGTTCGGCAGCGCAGGCGACGAAACGGGCGGTCTGGTCCGCATCCATATCCACCAGATTGAACTGGATCGAATCCGGCGCGCGGGTTTCGGGCGCCATTTTCTGCGGCACGTCGAACCACGACACCGCATTCAACGCCGCCGCAACCCGGTCGTGATTGGCGCGGCCATCGCGCACGCGGCGCGGCAATTCGGCAAGCTGCGGGCGGATCACGGCAGCGGACAGATTGTTGAGCCGCAGATTATACAGTGGCAATTGGTTCTGCCAGCGCGCAAAGGCATCCTGCAAAACCGGATGCTTTTTCCAATTATGCTCGTAAGCACCTGACATGATCACAGCGCGGGCAATCAGATCAGGATCATCGCTGACCATGATTCCGCCTTCGCCGGCATTGATCAGCTTGTAGGATTGAAAGCTGAAACAGCCGATCTTGCCAATCGTGCCGATATTTCGGTCATGCCATGTCGTGCCCAGCGAATGCGCGGCATCCTCGATCACCGGGATGCCTGCCGCATCGCACAGCGCCATGATCGCATCCATATCCGATGTATGGCCGCGCATATGGCTGATGATGACCGCCTGCACATCCGGCAGACGGGCGGCAAAATCCTCCAGATTGATCCGGTAATCATCGCCACATTCACACAGCACTGGAATGCAATCGGCATGCAGCACGGCAGAGGGGACCGCCGCAAAGGTGAAGGCCGGGATCATCACGCGCGCATCGCGCGGCAGATCAAGCGCCTTGAGCGACAGGAAAAGTGCCGCCGAACAAGACGATACCGCCAGCGCATAACGCGCACCAAGCATCGCGGCAAATTCGGTTTCGAGCAATGCGACAGGTGCATTTTCAGCCGCATTGTAACGAAACAGATCACCTGTCGCCAGAAGCCGCGCGACTTCTTCCATCGCTTCCGCAGGGATCGGCTCGGCGTCATAGACGTTCGGGGCAGTTATGATCGTGTCACGCATGCTATCAGCTATCCTGAAATCCGGTTCTGGGTGCAATAAACGATGGCCTGTGACAATTCCATGACAAACCAAGGATATCACACGTGACAGATGGTCCATCCCGCCGTGTGGCCGTGGCCAGTATATAACTGACTACAAGCATATCGCACCGGATGCAGATATGTCTACGTCTTTGGCGTCGTGATATCGACCTGCATTGTCTTGGGTCCGCTGCGTTGCCGATATGAGGCGGCAATCTTTTGACTGCCCCTTCGGGATCACGCAACTCTCAACGCCGCCTCCATGCCCGCTCCACAAACCTGTGGGACAGCAGCGGCATGATAAATCTCGCGTTCAAATCTGTGTTGTATTGCTGGCGGCGGTATCTGCCGGTCATCATTGCCGTCGGTATCTCGGGCCTGATGATGGTCGTGCAGGCCGCCCTGGCGATGGGCGCTTTTTCGCTATCAGCGGCCCCGGTGCGCCTCAGCCAAGCTGATCTGTGGATCGGCCCGGCGGATGCGGTGGCGCTCGATCAAAGCCGCGGGTTGAGTGAGTTGGCTATTGGGCGGCTGTGGCTTGATCCAGATATCACCCGGATCGAACCCTTTACCAACCCAAATTATGTCAGCATCGGCGACAATGAAGAGACCGGGCAGATGGGCCTTGTCACCCCGCTGCCAATCGGCGCGGACCCGATGCTGCTGGCCCGCGCGATCCCGGATGATCTGCGCCAGAAGCTGCGCGATCCCGGCACGATCATCATCGACCGCACCGATGCGCGCAAACTGGGCGTGGCTCTGGGCGACCGGCTGCGGGTGAACCGGCAGTCTTTGCGCGTCGTCGCCTTGGCCGACGGTGTACGGGCGATGTTCGGCATCCAGCTGATCATGTCGGAACTGACCGCACGTGATCTGGCACCGGGTGGTGGCACCAATCCAGCCTTTTATCTGGCCCGGCTGCGTGCCGGTGCCGATCCCCAGGTGGTCGCGGAACGGCTGGCGCAGGGGATACCGCAACCGGAATACCGGGTCTGGCAACCATCTGATCTGTCTGCAGCGACCGTCAGGTCATGGGCGCTTGGCTCTGGCGCGGGGACCTTGTTTCTGGCCTCAAGTGCGATTGCTTTGGTGATCACGCTGATGGTGGTCAGCCAGACCTTGGGCGCCGCCGTGGCAGGTGCGATGCGCGAATATGCGGCTTTGCGCGCCTACGGGATCAGCTTTCGCGCGGTGCAATGGGTGGTGATGAAACAGGGGCTTTACGTCTGTCTCGCCGCCTTGGTGCTGACCGCGCTGGCGTCGCTCGTCGTGCTCTGGGCCCTGCATCAGCGCGGTGTCGCGTCGGAACTGCCTGTGCCCTTGGCCGCTGCCGTGGCCGCAGGGCTGGCGCTGACGGTGGTGATCTCCAACCTGCTGGCCTTGCGCCGCCTGCGCCGCGCCGATCCTGCATCTTTGTTGAGGTAACGTCATGAAACACGACACCAATCTGCATGTCCTGTCGGGCACTGCGATTTCCAAACATTTCGGTAAACGCGGCAAGGCGGTGCAGATTCTTGAAAACCTCGACATCACCTTGCCGCGCGGGGCCTTGTCGCTCGTCAAAGGGCCGTCAGGCTGCGGCAAATCCACCTTGCTTGCGATCCTTGCCGGGCTGACAGCCCCCGATGCGGGGCAGGTCAATGTGCTGGGCCAAGACCTGTGGTCGCTGCGCGCGCGCGCACGTGACGCATTCCGGCTGCGGCATATGGGTTTTGTGTTTCAGGGCTCGATCCTGTTTCCGGCGTTGCGTGCGCATGAACAGATCGCACTGGTGTTGGGCCATATGGGCATTCCGGCAGCCGAGGCGCAGGAGCGTGCGATGGCCGCGCTAGAGGATGTGGGCCTTGGCCCGCGCGCCAACCTGCGCCCGGATGCCTTGTCGGGGGGTGAAAAGCAGCGCGTCGCCATCGCCTGCGCCTTGGCCAAAGCGCCGCAAGTGATCTTTGCGGACGAGCCGACCAGCGCGCTCGATACCGAAAACGCCGAAATGGTCAGCCGCCATCTGCGCAGGCTGGCCAGTGACCACGGGGTCAGCGTGATCTGCGTGACCCATGACGACCGGCTCAGCCCTTTTGCCGACCGGATTTACCATATGCGTGCGGGCCGGATCGACCGCATCCAGACCGAGGGAATGTGATGAAACGCTTTTTAGCTCTATGCCTTTTTGCCGTCTTTGTGATTAGCGCTGTGCTCTCGGCATCGATGCTGCGTGCGCAGGATGACTTTGTTGCGCCGCTTGAACAGCCCAGCGGCAGTTTCATCGCCGTGGCGCGCGGGGTGGTTGAACCCTCTGGCGGGCTGATGCGGCTGGCCGCGCAGCGTGAAGGCTTGATCGAGGCGGTGATGGTCGAAGAAGGTGACAAAGTCACCAAAGGGCAGGAACTCGCCCGGCTGAATGATACCTCTGCACAGGTGCAGCTGACCATCGCGCAGGCTGAGTTGGAGCAAAGCCGCACACAGGAACAATTGTCCCGTATCAGGGCAGAGGCCGCACAGGCCGAGGCTGACAGGCTCGCCCCCCTTGCCGCCGCCGACGCCCTGCCGCAGCGCCAGATCACCGAGGCCACACGCAATGCGCGGGTCGCCGCGATTGAACTGGCGATTGCGGGGCAGAATGTCGTGCTGGCGCAGGAACGGCTGAAAGTGCAGGAAGCCGCCGCCGATGCCCATATCGTGCGCGCGCCGGTCGATGGCGTGATCGTGCGCCGCACCGCGCGCCCGGGCGACGGGACCTCGACCAGCACGGTGACAGAAATGTTCCTGCTCGCACCCGATGGCCCCTTGGTGCTGAAGGCGCAATTAGACGAACAATTTGTCGGGCTGGTGCATCCCGGACAAAGCGCTGAAATCCTGCGTGAACGTGATGACGGCAGCCGGTTGACTGGCAGCGTCAGCCGGGTCGCGCCGGTGTTTGGCAGTCTGGCCTCTGCACAGGCCGGACAAGCCGGGCGCGGGGACGAGGCGCGGACGGTCGAAATCTCAATCCGGCTCGATGGCCCTGCCGACCAGATTGCCAAACTGGTGCTGGGCCAACGCATGATCGCGAGGATCGCAGAATGAACCGCTTTACCACATTGGCACTGACCGCCTTGCTGTTATCTGCCTGTGCTGCAGCACCTGAACTCGATGGCCGCCCTGTCACCGCCCAACGCGCGGCTGATTTTCAATCGTCGCTGCAAACGACCGTGGCCCCGGTCTGGACCCTTGATTTCGGCGATGCCGGATTGCGCCGGATGCTGGCCGAGGCGGATGCCACAGGGCTGGACGCGGCATCCGCCCGCGCGCGGTTCCGTGCGGCAGATCTTGCGCTGGATCAGGTCCGCAGCAGCGCGGGGCTGGGTGCGACAGCGGGTTTTGGCGCGGATAACAAAGCATTGTCGGTCACGGGCGCGCTGCGCTATGAACCCGATCTGACCGGCCGCATTGATGCCGCTTTGCAGGCTGCGTCCTTGGATCATACCGCCAGCGGTCTGGACCTGCTCATCGCGCGGCGGACCTTGGCACGCGCCGTGACCCAAGGCTGGGTTGCCTTGGCCGAAGCGCGCGGTGATGTGGCCCGCGCGGCGGAAACGATCAGCGCCGACCAGAATGCCATCGTCCTGCTGCGCCTGCGCCGCGATGCGGGCGAAATCACCGGCGCCGATCTGGCCGCGCGCAATCAGGCGCTGATCCGGGCGCAGGCGGCCTCTGCCGGGGCCGCAGGGCGGGTGGCCTTGGCCGAGGCACGGCTGCGCGCGCTGGGCGTGCAAACGATCCCCGCTGCGATCTCTCTCAAATCCGCGACACGCCCCGCGCTGTCCGCGCGCACCGATCTGGCTGCGACACAGGCGACACCTGCGGTCTGTACCGCTTGGCTGCGGTTTCAGGCCAGCGATGCAACCCGCGCGCAAACGCTGGCTGAGACCCGTCCGCGTCTGGTGCTGACCTCATCCTTGTCCGCAACGGCCACGACACTCGCCGGTCTGATCACCGGCAATGCGGCGGCGGTGACCAATGTGGTGCGGCTTGAGGGTAATCTGCTCGATAGCGGCCAGTCGCGCCGCACCATCGACCGCGCCCGGCTGTCGGTCGCGCAGGCCGAAATCGACTGGCTGCGCGCCCGCAATCAGGCCGAGATTACCGCGCTGGAGGCCACCACCGCCCGCCAAAGCGCCGAAGCCGGGCTTGACGCCGCCATTGCGGCATGGCGCAATGCGCGCGACGACCTCGACAGGGTCCGCGCCCGGCTTGACGCAGGACAGGCCGATGCGCTGGACCTGGCTGAGGCGACACGCGGCCTGAATGCGGCGCAAGCCGATATCGACCGCACAAGGGCCGAGGCATTTCTGGCTGCCGCAGCACTCCATGATGCGCTGCCGCCTGTGTTGCCGGGCTGTGATGCAACAACCGCGCCTGCTCCGGCGTAACACAGGTAAGGCAGGCGATGGACCGACATGACCCCAATGCGCTGATCCTGATCATCGAGGATGAGGCCGAAATCGCCCTGATCCTGTCGCGCTACCTTGAGGCTGCGGGCTATCGCACCCTGACCGCGCGCGACGGGGATCAGGCCTTGCGGCTGACCGCGACGTTGCGGCCTGATCTGATGCTGCTTGACCTCAATATCCCGCGCCGCGACGGGTTTCAGGTGCTGTCGGCCCTGCGCAGCCGCGATGATACCTTGCCGGTCATCGTGGTCAGCGCCTTGTCGGAAGATGTCGATAAACTATCTGCCTTGCGGATCGGGGCCGATGATTATGTGACCAAGCCGTTCAACCCCAAAGAGGTGGTCGCGCGTGTGACCGCCGTGCTGCGCCGCGTCCGCCCGCAGATCGGTGCTGGATTGCGGGCAGGCAATCTGCTGCTTGATCCTGTCGCGCGCAGGGTCTCTGCCGATGGCCGTGATGCCGGGCTGACTGACAGCGAATATCGCCTGCTGTCGGTGCTGCTGCAACAGCCCGGACGCGCCTTCAGCCGCAGTGAATTGCTGGATGCGGGGCTGGAAGACAGCGATGCGCTGGAACGCACCGTGGACAGCCATATCTCGCATCTGCGCAGCAAACTGGCCGAGATCGGCGCGCAGGTGCGCATCGTCAATCTGCGCGGTTTCGGCTACCGGCTCGACCCGGCAGAGGGTGCCGCATGAACCATCTGTCCAGCTATCTGTTCCGCGCGGCGGGCCTCTCCGCCTTGGTCGCTGTCGGGGTGATCTTTGCGGTGGTCATGCTGGCGGATTGGTGGAATTTCCGCAGTTTCGAGGCAGGCCTGTCCCCCGCCTTGCTGGCAGAACTGAACAGCGAAGGCCCCTATGGCACTGAGCTGTCAAATGCGCTGAACGCCTTTTACACCAGCTTTCCGGTCCGCGCCGTTATGCCGGTGGCAATCTTTCTGGGCACGCTGGTTGGCGGTCTGGTCGGCATGGTTCACAGCCGCCGCCTGATGCGCCCGCTGGATGCCGTGGCCAGCGCGCTGGAGGATCTGGCGCGCGGCGAAACCAGTGCAAGGGCAGATAGTCGCCCCAGCCGGATCAGGGAAATCGACCGCTTTCAGAATAATTTCAACGCCATGGCCGAAGGTGTCGCGCGCGCCGAACGGGAATTGCGCGAAACAAATGCCGCTATTGCGCATGAACTGCGCACACCGTTGACGGTGCTGATCGGGCGGCTGAACGGCATGATCGACGGGATTTTCCCGCTGGATGAGGCCGGTCTGCGCGCGCTTTTGGTGCAGACTGGCCAGCTGCACCGGATCATCGAGGATCTCAACCTGCTGACCCTGGCCGATGCCGGGCGGTTCCAGCTTTATCCGGAACCGCTTGATCTGGCTGATCTGGTCGCAAATATGCTGGCCAGCGAACCGGATGATATCGAAACCGATCTGCGGCCTGCGCCTGCTGTCGCCGATCCCGCCCGGCTCCGGCAGATGCTGGCGATCCTGCTCGACAATGCCCGGCGCTATGCGGACGGACAGGGGCTGCGGGTCGAAACCTTTGCCGATGGCAATATGGCTGTGCTGCGCGTGCTTGACCGTGGTCCGGGCTTATCACCAGATCAGGCCGCGCGCGCTTTTGACCGGTTCTGGCGCGCTGATGCATCGCGCGGCAGCAAGACCGGCGGCAGCGGGCTTGGCCTTGCCGTGCTGCGCAGCCTGGCCGAAGCGCATGGCGGCACCATCACCCACGCGCCCCGCCCCGGTGGCGGTGCCAGCTTTGACTTGCGGCTTCCGGCCCTTCCGCCACCCGCCGCGACAGGGCCGTCCTGACCGCGCGGGCGCAGGTAGACCAGCCCCAGCGCGCGCGATTTACGCAAAACTGGGATCGAGCGTTATATGGCCCTTCAATCCCCCAGCGCGATCCCTTCGCGCCGGGGATCGGCACCACCGCGCAGCCCGTCGCCAATCGAGATTGCCTGCAGGCCGGATGTCATCGCCGTCACATTCGTCTCGAACCCCAGATCGGTCAAAGGGGCCGTCAAATCCTCGGCCCAAGTGCCGGCCTCGATCTGATAGGTGCCGAAGCTGTTGATCAGATGCGGCATCGACACCGCCTCCTGCACATTCATCCCCCAATCAAGATAGGCGATGATCGCCTGCGCGGTGAAGCCGATGATCGTCGCCCCACCGGGGCTGCCGATGGCCAGTACAGGCGATCCGTCGCGCAGCACGATGGTCGGTGACATGGAAGAGCGCGGGCGCTTGCCCGGCTCCACCCGGTTGGCGATAGGCCAGCCATCGGCATGGGTAGCGAAAGAGAAATCTGTCAGCTCATTATTGAGCAGGAAGCCCCGCACAAAGATCCGCGACCCGAAACCACCTTCAATCGTTGTGGTCATCGACAGGACATTGCCGTCGGCATCGACAATGGAAATATGCGATGTCGCCGGACGTTCCTCGCGCAGATCATCGCCCCAGATCATGGCGTGATCCCATTCCGGGGTGCCTGCCGACACTTCGGGCAAGGCGTCATCGCCGCGCAGCAGATCGGCACGGCTGGCCAGATAATCGCGGTCGATCAGCCCCTGCAACGGCACCGGCACGAAATCGCTGTCAGCCAGATACCGGCCTCTGTCGGCAAAGGCGAGCCGGGTCGCATCCCCCATCAGACGCCGCGCTTCAACGTCCTGCGGACCCATCGCGCCGATGTCGAAATTTTCCAGCATGCCCAGGATCTGTGCGACCGCCACCGCACCGGATGACGGCGGCCCCATGCCGCATACCTCTGCGCCGCGATAATCATAACAGACCGCAGGTCGTTCGATCACCTGATAGCGGGCAAGGTCAGTCATCGACAACAGGCCGGGATTATCGGCGGTGCGGGTCGCCGCCACGATATCGGCCGCAATCTCGCCGGTATAAAACGCCTGCGTGCCTTGCGTCGCGATTTGGCGCAAAGTCTCGGCATAGGCGGGGTTGGTCAGCGTGGCACCGGCGGCAACCGGTGCGCCATCCGGCAGGAAATAATCCGCCGTCGCGGGAAAGGTCGTCAGGCTGTCTGCCGCCGCCGCCACCGAATCCGCCATCCGGGTCGAGACGGCGAAACCATCCTCGGCATGGCTGATCGCATCGTCAAACAGGCCCTGCCAGTTCGACCGGCCCCAGCGGCGATGCGCCTCTTCCATCAGTTTTGGTGTACCCGGCGTCCCGACCGAGCGACCGCTGACGACAGCCGTCATGAAATCCAGCGGCGCGCCGTCCGCATCCTGAAAATAGCGCGGATCGGCGGCCAATGGGGCGGTTTCGCGCGCATCCAGTGTCGTGATCTCACCGCTTTCAGCGTCATACCAGACAAGGAACGCACCGCCGCCCAGGCCGGAGGATTGCGGCTCCACCAACCCCAGCACCGCCTGCACGGCGACCATCGCATCGGCGGCATTGCCACCTTCGCGCAGCACCCGCGCACCGGCATCGACGGCCAAGGGGTTCGCGGCGGTGATCATCCAATCGGTCGCTTCGACCGGCAGGCCGTCACCTTTCGCCGCCAGCGCTGCGGCGGCGGCATCTGATATGCCGGGGAATTCCTGCGCGACCTCGGTTGCCGGTTCCGGCACGATCACGTCAGACGCCTGCTGCGCCATCGCTTGTGACGCCAGAAGCCATGCCAGAATGGCCGTGGATGTTGATCGATACATGAAACTCTCCCCTATGTTGTTCGGGCCATCCGCGACGATGTGATTTCACACCCGCGCGACCGACTGACTGTTGCCAATGGACCCATAACTTGACGGCAAGAGTGCATGATCAGGCGAGCAGATCAAGTGCTTCTCGCCTGAAACGAATGTTCCTGCGCAACACCACAGAACGGCGGCTTATCATTATTTTAAAACGTCAGCGGCTAAGATGAACGACCAAGAACAGCGCAGATGCACTGGGCTGTCAGGTTGAAACTGAAACCCGCAAGACATGGCCCCGCCATCTTGTGACAAAAGGAAATATCCGATGAATAAGACCCATAACACGATCTTTGCCGATCTTC
Organism: Yoonia sp. 67-2; assembly: GCF_035117555.1. NCBI lineage: Bacteria > Pseudomonadati > Pseudomonadota > Alphaproteobacteria > Rhodobacterales > Paracoccaceae > Yoonia > Yoonia sp. 67-2. Next base: position 185,848 of record NZ_JAYKPK010000007.1, on the reverse strand, counting down.
TGAAACATCTGGATGTGTTGGAAAAGCCGGTCACTGGGACAAAGCCACAACATTTTCTCAACACCGCTACGGCGACGCCCGCTCCGCGACAGACAGGTGGGACACGGCTGGTTGATCCCGCGACCTGCGTGATGTGGGGCGGGCATAACCGCGTCTATGATCTGCTGAATGCCGAAAATTGCGCCGATCTGATCGACGGGATCAAGGCGCAGGGCCAGCAGGAATTTCCCGCCGTGGTCCGGCGTCTGCGGCCCGCGGGCCAAGGCACTGATGCACCGGAGTTCGAGGTGATCTGCGGCGCGCGGCGTCATTTCGCCGTCAGCTGGCTGCGCGCGCATGATCACCCGCAGCTCGATTTTCTGATCGAGGAACGCGACCTCACCGATGAAGCGGCATTCCGTCTTGCCGATATCGAAAACCGCGACCGCGAAGATATTTCCGATTTCGAACGCGCCCGCGATTATGCCCGCGCGGTGGATGTCTATTATGACGGACGCCAGCGCCTGATGGCGGAACGATTGCAGGTGTCACCGGGGTTTCTGTCGCGGTTCCTGCAACTCGCACGGCTGGAAACAGAGGTTGTCGCCGCCTTCGCCTCGATCCGCGAGATCAAGGAAGGGCATGTGCGTCAGCTACGCCCGCTGCTGAGCAATCTGAAAACCCGCGGCAACGTGCTGTCCGAGGCAAAGGCGATTGCCGGTCAGGGTTTGCCTGCCGCAGAGGTGCTGACCCGGCTGAAGGCCGCCGGCAGGGCGGCATTACCACGCAAAGCGCAGCCAACCTTCTTTTCGCATCCGCGCGGCAACGTGCGGCTGAAGAAAAAGGGCAATCTGATCGCGCTGGAATTCAGTGCCACACTGGCGGATGTCGCCCTACGCTCTGCGGTAGAGGCGTATCTGGCATCGCGCAAAACGGCATGATTGCCAATTGGCAACTTCTATATTCGTACTTTCATATCAACGTGTTAAGGGGAAATCGCTATGGGCAATATTGCGACAACCGTTCTCAAACCACCGGCAGATCCAGATCCTGCAAGGCCCACCGCGCCGCAAGCACGGTCTGCATCTGCGCCTCATGCGCCATCCGGAACGCGCTGCCATAGATGGTTTCATCCACCGCCTCGGTAATCAGGGTCAGCGGCACCGCATGCCGGTCGTCGGTCGAGATCAGACAGGGAAAGCCGTTGATCATCCGGAACCCGGTTTCACCCGCGTGGATTTCATAAAGCCTGATCTGGGCGCGGTTCTGCAGGATCAGACCCGGCACATCGGCCAAATGCTTTGTGACGCGATCTGCCAAAACCTCGGTCGCGGCTTCCCAGCCGGGGTGGTGGCGGAAAATCAGGAAAAACCCCTTGGGCAGGGTCCAAAGCGCAAAGCCACGCGGCACATAGCCTGAAAACGGCCGGATCCATTCATGCGCCGGATAGCCATGCAGGTTGAGATGCAGCACAGCGCCCGACAATTGCTCGGCCTGCGTGCGGATCGCTTTTTCGCCCGGCATATCGGCGCTGCGATATTCAAGATCATCGCCCAAGGCGGTGTAGCGTGCAGCATGGTGCATATGCCGTGGATTGGCGTCGATCAGCCGCTGGTGCAGGGCATAGCCATCAGGGTTTTCCAGCGGCGATATGGTGAAAGCCGCGCCTTGTTGCGCCAGCCGTTGCGCCGCGCGCAGCGCGCCCACCACGCCTGTGGTTTCATTGGCGTGTTGACCTGCGCTGATCATCACGGCGCGCCCGGCACCGGGCAGGTGCCGGGCCTGCACCGCGCGGTTGCTGCGGGACCCGGCGGTAAAACCTGTGCCACCCAAGGCCGCTAGTTCACCCGCCACCTGCAAGGGGCACAGCGGTGCCTGCGCCTGATCCAGCGGCTGGCGCGGTTTTGCGGCGGGCGGGGTGATGTTGAATGCGCGGGTTTCCACGCGCAAGGTGACGTCAGGGCCTGCGACAACCTCTGGCACGATCTGGCCGGGCCGCAGATCGCGGGCACCGATCTGGCGGCCGGTTCTGATCTGAAAATGTTCCAGAACCGAGAAATACAGATCCTCATGCATCGCTTCGCGCAGGCTGATCACCTCATCGCCGCAGGGCAGCGGCAGGTCCTGCATCGGCAGCGTCACATGGATGTTCAGTTCTTCAAAGAACGGCTCGGCCTTGTCCCAGTCATGGCCTGCCACTGCGGCAAGCGCCGCTGCGAACACAGCCTCGACATCCGTTTCGATCCTTGTGTCGGTTTCCGCGCTGCGCAGCCAGCCAGTCGGCGACAGCACCAGCCCGCCTGTCGCATCCTGATGCAGGCGGTTGGGCGCAAAAACATGATGCATTTCCTGCCGCGCGCCATAATGCAGCGTGACCTGATAGGCGGCTTCCCCGCCGGGCCGGAAACTGACCCCGACACCCGGCAACAGGGCGGGCAGGGGATAGGCCTCCAGCAAAAAACGGTTTGCGGGTGCTTCGGGATGGACGGGATAGGACACATCGACCGCCGTCAGCCCGTCCAGCGCCACATCTTCCACAAAGAAATGCAGCAAAGGTTTCAGCGCGCTGCGGATGCGGGCCTGGACATCTTTCGCGGCCAGTCGCGCCTCGGCCGCGCGGCGGGCAAAGACATCGTCGAAGGTCCAGATTTCGACCTGCGTGCCAGGGGTAAAATCCAGATTGTCCAATGTGCGCGGGAAGGTCTGTGAATATCTCATCGCCCCACCCGTCCGGTTGGGTCAAGGCTGTCCCGCAGCCAGTCACCCAGCAGGTTCAGGCCAAGCACTGTCAGCAAAATCGCCAGCCCTGGAAAGACGCTGACCCACCAGGCCGTTTGCAGATAGGTGCGCCCTTCCGCCAGCATCCCGCCCCAGCTGGGGATCGACGGGTCAACGCCAAGGCCCAGAAACGTCAGGCTGCTTTCCAGCAGGATGTTATTGGCCACGTTCAGCGTCATCAGAACGACAATCGGCCCCATCAGGTTCGGCAACAGATGGCTCAGGATGATGTTACGGTCCGCGACACCGATGGCGCGCGCCGACAGGATGAATTCCCGGTCCCGCAAGGACAGCACCAAACCGCGCACCAGCCGCGCATATTGCACCCATTGCGACACGATCAGCAGGATGATGGTGTTGCGCAGACTGCCGCCCAGAATCGCGATAAAGGTGATCGCCAGCAGGATGAAAGGCAGCGCCAGTTGCACATCGGCAAAGCGCATGACGATGATATCCCAGATGCCGCGGTAATAGCCGGCAATCAGCCCCATCGTGACCCCGATCACCACCGATCCCAGCACCGAGACAAACCCCACCTGAAGCGAGATCCAGCCCCCCGCAGCAACCCGCGCCAGCACGTCGCGGCCAAGGGCATCGGTGCCAAAGATATGCCCGGCCTCCTGAAACGGCGGCAACAGGCGCGCGGTCAGGTTGATCTCTCCTGCCATGCCGGGGAACAGGACATCCGAAAACAGCACCGTCAGCGCGATAAGCGCGACCAATCCGGCCCCAAGGATGAATTCAAGACTGCCGAAGCGCATATTGCTGCGGGTTTGCGATTTGGCCATGGTCTACTCCGTTCGGATACGCGGATCGATCAGCCCATAGGCGACATCGACCAGAAGGTTCACGGCAACGATCATCAGGGACAGGATCATGATCACCGCCTGCAATACGGGATAATCCCGCGACGCCACCGCATCAAAGGCAAGTGACCCCATGCCGGGCCAGTTGAACACCCGCTCGACCACCACAATCCCGCCCAGCAGACCGCCGAATTGCAGCCCAAGGAAGGTGACCAGCGGAATCGCGCAATTGCGCAGGGCGTGTTTGTAAAGCACTTTGCTTTCGCTCAATCCCTTGGCGCGGGCGACAGTGATATATTGCGCCTGCAAGGTTTCCAGCATGGATGTTCGCACCAGACGCACATTCGTCGCCGTCAGGATGATCCCCATAGTGACCGCAGGCATGATAAAGGTCGCAAAGCCGTTCATGCCGCTGGGCGGCAACCAGCGCAGGGTGATCGAGAACAGCAGCACCAGCATCGTCGCCAGCCAGAAATTCGGAAAGGATAGCCCGACCAGCGACAGGATACGGATCATCTGATCCGGCCACCGCCCCTGCGACACTGCCGCGTGAATGCCCAGCGGGATCGACAGCAAGATGGACACAGCCATCGACGCGAAAGCCAGCATCAGTGTCGCGGGCAAAGCCCCTGCGATCAGCTGCGACACTGGCGTGCCGCCCATGAAGCTGCGCCCGAAATCCAGCGTGAACAGCCCCGACAGTGACTGCAGATATTGCACATAGAACGGCTGGTTCAGGCCCAGCCCTTCGCGGATGCGCAGCAGATCAGCCTCTGTCACGTTGGATGACCCGGCTGTCAGCATCAGCGCCGGATCACCCGTCATGCGAATGGCGAAGGCGACGATCAATGTCACCGCCACGACGACGAAAACCGCCTGTAACAACCGCTTGATCAAAAAGCCAACCATTCTGCATCCTTTGCTTGTGGCGGGGGCCGCAACCGGCCCCCGCGCTGTGTTATTGCACCGTCACCCGGTCAAGCCGCAGGCGGCTGTCAGGCGGGGCGATGAAGTTCTGCACGCGGTTGCTGACGCCATAGATGGCATTCAGGTTATAAAGCGGCATTTCCAGCGCACGTTCGGCAGTATAGGCGGCGATCTCTTGCAGGATCTGCTCGCGCGCGTCCCGGTCGGTCAGCGGGCGCTGGCTTTCCAGCAAGGCGTCAAGCTCTGCATCGCTGTCATAGGGGTTCCAGTTTTCGCCGGTGTGATACATGGAATAGGCGGTATTGTCGTAATCCAGCGTCCAGCCGCCCCAGCTTTGCTGGAACATCTCACCGGTTTTACCCTGCGGGATGATGTCGTTCAGCAGCACGTTGGTTTCATAGGGCTGGATCGTTGCGGTGACGCCCACCATCGACAGATAGGCGCCCACGGCCTGCACCACCTCGTTAAAGGTCGGTTCATTGCCACGGATGTCGATCTGCACGGTCGCACCCTGTGGCACACCGGCCTCGTCCAGCAGCGCGCGTGCGGCTTCGGGATCGTAGGGCAGTGGCGCAAGGGCTTCGTCATAGCCAAAGGACAACGGCCCTTGCAGCGACGCGATCACCGATGCCTGTCCGCCAAGAACGGAGTCGACAATCGCCTCGCGGTCGACGGCCATGATCAGGGCGCGGCGCACGCGTTCATCCGCAGTGATCCCGTCCTGCGTGTTAAAGCGCAGAGAATAAACAGTCGGGCCGGGGCGGGAAACCAGCGTCAGGTTCGGGTCAGCTTCGATCGTCGGGATCATGCCGATCGGGATGGTCGGCGGGATCACCAGATCGACGCCACCTGATTGCAGTTCTGCAAGGGCGGTGGACGGTTCGGTGATAAAGCGGAATTCCAGTTCGGCCAGCGCGGGCGCGCCGTTCCAGTGATCTTCATAGGCTTCCATGCTGATGCCCACGCGCGGTTCGTAAGACACGAACCGGAACGGGCCGGTGCCGACCGGGTTCACGTTGAAATAATCATCGCCATGTTCCGCAAAATATTGCGGCGGCACGATCATCCCGCCATAGGCGGCCAGCTTGGTCAGCAGCACCGGATCGGGCGCGGACAGATGGAAATCGACGGTGAAATCGTCGATCACCTCGACCCGCTCGATGGCGGTATAATTCGACCGCTGCGGCCCGGCTGCGCCATCCTCGCCCAGAAGGCGCTCAAAGGTGAAACGGACAGCTTCGGCGTTGAACGGCTCGCCATTGTGGAAGGTGACGCCTTCACGCAGGGTGAAACGGATGCGGGTGCCATCGTCGAGTTCTTCCCATGCCGTGGCGAGACCCGGCACCAGTTCAAGATCTTCGTTGCGATAGGTCAGGCCGTCGAACATATTGGTCGCGACCGATGCCCAGTTGACCAGAAAGGTATCAATCGGGTCCCAGCTGCCCGGGTCTTGCGGGGATGAGACAGTCAGCTTGCCTTCCTGCGCGTGCAACGGCATCGCGCCAAGCGTCAGCGCAAGCAGGGCTGCGGTTATTCCTTTGGTTTTCCTCATGATCTCTCCTGTCGGTTGATGTTATTGATCGATGGCGACGAAATGGCCGGGGGCAATTTCCCGGCGCAGCAGAACCTGCGGCTCATCCCCCACGGCGCGGGTTGTCGAGGGAATCTCACCCTCGATCCGGGGGCGGCTCGCCCGCGCGCCGGGGTCAGCGACCGGAACCGCAGACAGCAGACGGCGGGTATAGGGATGGGTGGGCGTCTCGAACACTTGCTTGCGGCTGCCCAGTTCCATGATCTGACCCAGATACAGCACGGCGACCCGGTGGCTCATCTTTTCGACCACGGCCAGATCATGGCTGATGAACAGATAGGCCAGCCCGCGTTCCTGTTGCAGATCCATGAACAGGTTGATGATCTGCGCCTGAATAGACACATCCAGCGCCGACAGCGCCTCATCCGCGATGATCAGCTTGGGGTCAGAGGCCAGCGCGCGCGCAATGCTGACCCGCTGCCTCTGCCCGCCGGAAAACTGATGCGGATAGCGTTCGGCGTGATCAGCCTCCAGCCCCACACGTTCCAGCAATTCGGCAACACGGCGATTGATGCGCGCGCTGCCGTCCAGCAGGTTATGGGTGCGGATCGGTTCGGCAATCGAATAACCCACGGTCTTGCGCGGGTCGAGCGAGGCGAATGGATCCTGAAAGATATATTGCACATCTTGCCGCAGCCGGTGACGCTCGGCGCGATCCATGGCCGACATCGCCTTGCCGCCCCAGAACACCTCGCCGCCGACCGGCAGTTGCAACTGCTGCACGGTGCGCCCGATGGTGGATTTGCCGGACCCGGATTCACCAACCAGCGCCAGAGTTTCCCCCGGATGGATGTCAAACGACACCTGCTGCACCGCGCTGCAGCGATGCGTCACCCGGCCAAGCAGGGTCTTGCGCACGTCAAAGCTGACGGACAGATTGCGCACCGACAGGATCGGTGCCGCGTCAAAGCGGGCGGTGTCCTGATCGCGGGTTTCGCCAACCATGCGGGTGGTTTCACCGTCCAGCATCATCACCGGGTCACGGCGCGGCAGATCACGCCCGCCCATGCTGCCCAGTCGCGGCACGGCGTTCAGCAAGGTCTGCGTATAGGGATGTTTGGGCGCGGCAAAGATCTGCGCCGCTGGCCCGTCTTCGACCTTGCGGCCTTTCCACATGACGACCACGTCATCGGCCATTTCGGCCACCACCCCCATGTCATGGGTGATGAACAGAACCGCCATGCCAAGCTCGGCCTGAAGCTCTTTGATGATGGTCAGAACCTGCGCCTGTATCGTCACATCCAGCGCCGTTGTCGGTTCATCCGCGATCAGCAGTTTGGGCCGGCAGGCCAGCGCCATGGCGATCATCACCCGCTGGCGCATCCCGCCCGACAGTTGATGCGGATAGCGGCGCACCATCGTGCCGGCATCCGGCAAGCGCACCAGATCAAGCAGGCGCGCGGCCTCGCCCCAGGCGGCGCGGCGATCCATATTTTCGTGCAGCATCAGCACTTCTGCAATCTGATCGCCGATGGTGAAGACGGGGTTCAGCGATGTCATCGGTTCCTGAAAGATCATCGCGATCTCTTTGCCGCGGATCTTGCGCATCCGGTCCTGCGATTGCTGCAACAGGTCAATCTCACTGCCGCCGGTGCGGAACAGAATGCGCCCGCTGCCATAGGTCGCGCCAGCGCCATCGGCCAGCCGCATGATCGCCGCTGATGTCACGGATTTTCCCGATCCGCTTTCGCCCACAACGGCCAATGTCCGCCCCGGGGCGACCGAAAGGCTTAAGCCGTCCACAACGCGGCTGGTCCCAAAGGACACGGAAAGGTTATCAATGGTCAGCAGGGCGTCAGGCGCTGTCAGCAAGGGCTTCATCCTAAAGTGTCGCGGCAGAGCGTGCCGCCTGATTGAAAGCACCCGACATAAAGCGCAGCACGGCGGCAATCTCGGACAGGGCTTCTTCCGAAGGGCGGGCATTGGCGGTGCTGTCCACCAAAAGACGTTCGCGGATCTTGGCATAGCGCGCGCAGGCCTCTGCGCCGGCTTCGGTGATGCGGACGGTCTTTTCCTTGGCCGCACGACCGGTCGTCAAAAGCCCCGCCGCCTGCAGTTTCTTGATGGCGTAATTCACGACATGCGTATCTTCGATATCCAAGACGAGACAGAGGTCAGCCAGCTTTTTCTCGCGGTCGCGGTGGCGGATCGAATGCAGGATCAGAACCTCGACCGGCGACAGACCGGGCACGCCCGACGCCGCCATGCAGCGGACCATCCAGCGTTCAAAGGCATGGCTGGCAAGGATCAGGCCATATTCAACCTCTGACATGCCCGGCGATCCACCTTCGGCCAGATGCGACGATGACACAATCGGCCCCACATCGCGCACCGGGCGCATATGCGATGGAATGACCATGGGATCTGTCTGCGGCGAACGGGACATAGGCGGCTCCTTAATCGCGCCACGTCAGCATTATGTCGATAAGATGTCAATCACTTGTCGCATCGTTTTCCGCGTTCACCCGCCCGGAACTGCCGGATATTTGTGGCAATGCTTAAATGGATTGCACAATGCGTCATTGGACAAAGGAAGCGGTGTCATCTTTTGTCTCTGGTCCCCTTGTAACCATGGGCCGCTTTGCGAAAGCGGCCTGAGAGGGCGTATGAAATTTGTGTTGACGAATAGCTAGGGCGCTGTGAACACTTCATTGAAATCGCGTCAGACCAGAAAAATGAAGGAGTTCAGCATGAACAATCGTTTCGCCGCAGCAGGATTTATTGTCGCGCTCACCGCCGCGCCTTCATTCGCGCAGACCAGTTGGGACATGCCGACGCCCTATGGCGATGCGGTCTTTCACACCCAGAACATCACCGCCTTTGCCGATGAGGTGCGTGAGGCAACGGGCGGATCGCTGGATATCACGATCCATTCGGCCGGGTCGCTGTTTGCCCATGGCCAGATCAAGGATTCCGTGCGGCGCGGCCTTGCGCCCATTGGCGAGGTGCTGATGTCGCAGCTTGTCAACGAAGACCCGGTCTTTGGTGTGGACAGCATTCCGTTTCTTGCCGCAAGCTATGATGACGCAGAGGCGCTTTGGGCCGCATCGCGCGATGAAGTCGCGGGCGCGCTGGAGGCGCAGGGGCTGACGCTGCTCTACTCTGTACCTTGGCCGGGGCAGTCGTTCTTTCTGCGCGAAGAGGTCACAGACCCTGCCCAACTGCAGGGCGTGACCTTTCGTGCCTATAACAATGCGACGGAACGGCTGGCGCAGCTTTTGGGCATGATCCCGACACAGGTCGAGGCGGGCGATATTCCCACCGCATTCAGCACCGGGCGCGTGGCGTCGATGATCACATCGCCATCGACCGGCGTGTCGTCGCAGGCCTGGGATTACACGACCCATTTCATCGACGTGCAGGCCTGGCTGCCCAAGAATATGGTTTTCGTCAACACCGCGGCATTTGACGCGCTGACCGACGATGAACGCGCCGCCGTGCTGGCCGCTGCCGAGGCGGCAGAGGCCCGCGGCTGGGAGATGTCCCGCGCCGAGACGGATACCCAGATCGCCGCACTGGAAGAGGCGGGCATGATGATCATGCAGCCGTCAGAGGCCCTGTCGGCAAGTCTGGCCGAAATCGGTGAAACGATGGCCGCCGAATGGCTGGACGGCGCGGGGGATGCGGGCGCTGCCGTTCTGGACGCCTATCGCGCCAATTAAGCACGGTTGGGCAGGGCTATGCGTCCTGCCTTTTCACTGACAAAGGAGCCGCCTATGCGCAAGGTCCTCGACGCGCTTTATGCCGTCGCGCTCGCCATTGCCTGTCTGGCGATGGTGGCGATTGCCGTGCTGGTTCTGGTGCAGATCCTTGGCCGTGTGCTTGACCGTGCGTTGATCTTCGCGGGGGCAACGCCGCTTGGGTTCAGCATTCCGTCTTTGTCGGATTTCGGCGGGTTTCTGTTCGTCGCCTCTGCCACGCTGGCCTTGCCGGCCACATTGCGGGCGGGCGGGCATGTGCGGGTCAGCCTGCTGCTGAACATCGGCGGGCCGGTGGTGCAGCGCATATTGGGTATTCTGGTGCTGATGGTCGCTTTGGGGCTTGCCGGTTTCGCGACGTGGCATTCAGGCTTACAGGTGCTGGATTCCTGGCGTTTCAACGCGGTGTCATTCGGGATGGTGCAGGTGCCGCTTTGGATCCCGCAGGGGGTGATGACGCTGGGGTTCGGGCTGCTGCTGGTCGCTGTCGCGGATGAGCTGGTCACCGCACTGCGTGGTCAGGTCACGTCATTCCAGCGTGCCGAAGATCAGCGCAGCGCTGGGGGCCATTGAGATGGACCTGCTGACGATTTCGATCATCCTCGTGGTGACCTTGTTCGGGTTCCTGCTGGCCGGGCTCTGGGTCGGGTTTTCGCTGATGGCGGTCGCACTTGTCGCGATGGAACTGATCCGCCCCGGATTGGGCGGGTCGGTCTTCGCCACCAAGGTCTGGGGGTCGCTGAATGTCTGGGACCTGACCGCCCTGCCGATGTTCATTTGGATGGGCGAAATCCTGTTCCGGTCGCGGCTGTCATCGGATCTGTTCCGTGGGCTGGCGCCGTTCACCCGGCGCCTGCCGGGCGGATTGCTGCATGCCAATATTCTGGGCTGCGCGTTGTTTGCCGCAGTGTCCGGATCATCCGCAGCGACGACGGCGACGGTCGGGCGGATGTCTTTGCCGGAGTTGAAAAAACGCGGCTATGATCCCGATATGTCCATCGGCACGCTGGCGGGGGCGGGGACCTTTGGTTTTCTGATCCCGCCGTCGATCATTCTGATCGTCTATGGGGCCGCGACCGAACAGAGCATCGCGCGACTGTTTCTGGCTGGTGTCCTGCCGGGGTTGATGCTGGCGGCATTGTTCGCCGGTTACGTCATGATCTGGGCGCTGTTCAACCGGGACAAACTGCCCGCGCCGGACCCGGCGCCGAGCTGGGCCGACCGCTGGGATGCGATCAAGGCGCTTGGCCCGACCGTGGCGCTGATCCTTGCCGTGATCGGGTCGATCTATGGCGGTCTTGCCTCACCGACCGAGGCGGCGGTGATCGGCGTGGTCGGCGCGCTGATGATTGCGGGTTTCACCGGCGGTCTGGACCGCGTTAGCGCGGTTGCCAGCCTGCAAGGGGCCGCGATCACCACCTGCATGATCGCCTTTATCCTGGCGGGCGCGTCTTTCCTGACCGTGGCGATGGGGTATACCGGCATTCCACGGCTGCTGGCGGAATGGATCGGCACGCAAGGCTATTCGCAATTCGCACTACTGGCAGTGCTTTTGCTGTTCTTCGTCGTGCTGGGGTTCTTCCTTGACGGCATTTCGATTGTCGTTCTGACCACATCGGTGATCCTGCCGATGGTCATGACCGCAGGGATCGACCCGATCTGGTTCGGCATCTTTCTGGTGCTTGTGGTCGAGATGAGCCAGATCACACCGCCCGTTGGTTTCAATCTCTTCGTGCTGCAATCCATCACCGGGCGCGGCATTTTTGAAATCGCGCGGATGGCTTTGCCGTTCTTTCTGATCCTCGTGCTCGCCACGGCAATCCTGTCGGTTTTTCCGCAGATCGCCCTGTGGCTGCCCAATACGATGATGAACCGCTAGCGGCGGCGTATGCGCTGGATGATCACGAAGACACTGGGAACGAAAACATCTTTTTGAAGTTTCAGTTACTGAACGGATATCAGATAGTAAGGAATACATCAGATGAAAAAATTGAATTCTTCGCGCGTGATCGTCGGCTTTCTGGCACTTTTCGCACTCGCCTCTTGCGGCGACACGACCAATGAACGCGCAGCGACAGGTGCGCTTGGTGGCGCAGCGGTCGCCGGACCACCCGGTGCTGTCATCGGTGGCGCCGCAGGCGCGCTGTCGAACTGATCCACGGGCGGGACAAGCCAATGGCGGGCAGTATCAAAACCTGCCCGCCTGAATAGGTCAAAGCGGCATCATCCGGTCGACGATATCGGGGGGCGAAGGGCGCGTACGCTGTCCAGCACCCTCCAAGGCTTGTTGCTACAAACAAATTCCTGCTAGAGCACAGCGGCGGCGCGCGGTTGCGTTGCTTTTCTCTGCGGGGGTTTGGACAGCGTGACATCAGCCATGGAATATGAATGAGCGATATTGCGGACGGCTTTGTCAAGGCGGCGCAGCTGGCTGTCTCGCTTGATCCTGAACTGATCGAAATTACCCTGCGCTCGCTTTATGTGACGTTGAGTGCCACCGCCATCGCCTCGGTGATCGGGTTGCCGATGGGTGCCTGGCTTGCCGTCACCCGGTTTCCGGCGCGGCGCTATGTCATTGCGCTGCTCAATGCGCTGATGGGGCTGCCGCCGGTTGTGGTGGGGCTGATCGTTTACATCCTGCTGTCGCGCTCCGGCCCCTTTGGCGTGCTGGGGCTGCTGTTCACACCGACCGCCATGGTCATCGCGCAGGTCATCATCATCACGCCTTTGGTCGCCTCGATCGCGCATCAGGCGATGCGGGAATTATGGGCGGATTATCATGATCTGCTGATCTCGCTGCATGCATCGCGGTGGCAGCGGATTGTCACGCTGGTCTGGGACGGCCGGCGCACGTTGATGACCGCGCAGCTCGCAGGTTTCGGGCGTGGGATTGGTGAGGTGGGCGCGATCATGATCGTCGGCGGCAATATCGACAATGCGACACGGGTGCTGACCACAGCGATATCGCTGGAGACCGGGCGTGGCGAATTCGCACTGGCACTGGCCTTGGGCTTTATCCTGATCGCGCTCGCGATACTTGTTAATCTGAGCATCCATATCCTGTCGCGCACCGAACAGGGCAGCCGATGGTAAAATCACCCGATATCCTGCCGCTGGATCTGCAAGAGGTTGCGGTGCGCCGCCGCGGCAAGCGGCTGCTTGGCCCGGTGACCTTGGCCTTGAAGGGCAGCGGTATCAGCGTGCTGATCGGCCCGAATGGCAGCGGCAAGACGACCTTGCTGCGGGTGATGCATGGGATCGAACGGGTCTCTGCCGGGCGCAAAGCCTGGGCGGTCAGTGATGCGGATGCCCATGCCGCGCAATCCTTCGTGTTTCAGACGCCGATCATGATGCGCCGCAATGTGCGTGACAATATCGCCTATCCGCTGGTTCTGCGGGGTATGCGCCGCGCCGAGGCCCGCGCTGCCGCCGACGGTTGGGCCGCGCGTGTGGGCTTGGGTGCGGCGCTGTTGCGCCCGGCGACGGTGCTGTCTGGCGGCGAAAAGCAGAAACTGGCGCTGGCGCGCGCCTTGGTGACGGCGCCGCAGGTGTTGTTTCTGGATGAACCCTGCGCCAATCTTGACGGCCACGCCACGCAAGAGATCGAGGCGATCCTGCTGGCGGCCCGCGATGCAGGCACAAGGATCGTGATGTCGACCCATGATCTGGGGCAGGCGCGGCGTCTGGCGGATGAGGTGTTGTTTTTGCATGATGGAAAACTGGTCGAAATGCTGCCTGCTGCGGCCTTCTTTGCCGGACCTGCGTCGGCGCAGGCGACGGCGTTTCTGAACGGAGATCTGGTATTTTGAAGCGGCTTATCTTGTCACTTTGGTTTTGCGGCCTGGCCTGTGCTGCGCAGGCCGATAGTTTGCGCATCGCCGTCACCACCTCGTTTGAAAATTCGGGGCTGGCGGATGTTCTGCTTCCCGCGTTGGCGCAGGACACCGGCATTACCGCAGAGCTTGTGGTCGTTGGAACCGGGCAGGCCCTGCGTCTGGGCGAAGCGGGCGATGTGGATGCGGTGCTTGCCCATGCCCGCGCAGGGGAAGAGGCGCTGATCGCGGCTGGCCATGCCACGCATCGGCGCGAGATCATGTATAATGATTTCGTCATTATCGGCCCCAGCGATGATCCGGCAGGCGTGGCGCAGGCCGTTGACGCTGCCTCGGCCTTCCGTGCTGTTGCGGAGGCACAGGCTGCTTTCGTCAGCCGCGGCGACGATAGCGGGACGCATGCGCGCGAATTGAGCTTGTGGGATCAGGCCGAGATTGTGCCTGATCAGACTTGGTATCGTTCAGTCGGGGCAGGCATGGGGGCGGCATTGAATACCGCCAGCGCGATGCCCGCCTATATCCTGAGCGACCGCGCGACTTGGGCCGCCTTTGGCAACAAGGGCGATCTGGCGCTTTTGTTTGAAGGGGATCCGGCGCTGTTCAACCAATATGCCTTTCTACCGATCAATGCAGAGCAACACCCGCATGTGCGCGCCGATTTATCCGCGCAGGTCGAGGATTGGCTGACCTCGCCCCGCGCGGCGGCTTTGATTGATGGGTTTCAGATCGACGGGATGCAGATGTTCATCTTCAACGCCACCCCGACCGATTAACCGCCGACCTTTTCATGCGGATCAAAGCCCGCGATCACCACCTCCCGCGTGCGGCAATCATCGCACATGGTCAGCAGGCGGCGGCGGTCAGCCCCGGCATTGCCTGCGAACATCCAATGGCCTTCCAGTTTCTGCATGACACGGTCGATGCTGGATTTGGTGCCGAAAGGTTTGGCGCAGGACGTGCAGGCAAAGGGGTCTTCCTGTTTCAGCACACGTCTTGGTGCCGCCCATGCGGCAAAATCGATCTGTGGCGTCAGGCTTAGCGCATCTTCGGGGCAGGTCGCGACGCAGATGGCGCATTGCACACAGGCGCTTTCGGTAAAGCGCAGCATCGGCATGTCGGCATTGTCGGACAAGGCCCCGGCAGGACAGGCCCCGACACAGGCAAGGCACAGCGTGCAGGCATCGTGATCCAGCGTGACGCTGCCGAAAGGCGCGCCGTGCTCCAGCGGGATAAAGTCCGTGGGCGTGGGTGCGGTGCGGTTCAACTCCTCCATCGCCAACAAAAGCAAACCGCGTTTGTCATCGGGGGGCAGAAAGCCGGACCGCTTTGCGCGGGCGGGTGTGGCTGGCTGCCACAATGCCGCATCCAGCGCATCGGGATCGTCGATTGACAGCAGCGCACAGGCGGCGGGATCATGGCCTGCTTCACCACAGATCACCGCCATCAGGTCCAATGTCTCTTGCAGCCCGTCCAGCGGATGCGCCGGGCGTTCTTTGGCCAGAACCCGCACGCCATTTGCGCCATAGGCCAGTGCTGCGGCCATGATTTCGGGCCCGATCTGGGTCGGTTCATTGATCTGCAGCGGGATCACATGCGCAGGCAGGCCGCGCCCGAACCGCGCGCTCGCGTCGATCAGGGCAGATCCATGGCCGGCATCGTGGAACAGCAGCACAGGGGCATCCTTGCCGCCAGCCGCGAAATAGGCGGCAAGTCCCACGCGCAACCGGGCGGCGATATTGTCGACCACCGGCAGCGCATAGGCGGCAGCGCCTGTCGGACAGGCCGCAGCGCATTGGCCGCAACCTGCGCAGATATTGGGATCAATCGCGACAGTGTCACCGAAAGACGTGATCGCCCCGGTTGGGCAGAGGTTCAGACAGCGGGCGCAGCCGGTCAGCGTATTGCGCGAATGGGCGCAAAGATCAGGGGTGAAGTTGATGTATTTTGGTTTATCAAAGGTGCCGACCATCTGGCTGGCTGCGGTCACCAGCTTGGCCAAAGCCACAGGGTCGCGCGGATCGTCGCTGAAATAGCCCGGACGGGTTTCATGGAACAATGGCTGCCCGCCGGTCAGGTCGATCACCAGATCGCAGGTCGAGATTGCGCCATTGCGCGCCGCGTCAAACACCAGCCTTGTGCGCGATGAGGGCAGCGGGGCCGCATAATCATCGACCGTCAGTTCAAAGGAACCCAGATGCCCCGATGCGCGCCGGATCCGCCCTTGCAGCACCGGCCAGGTCGTCTGCGCGCGGGGGGCGACATCCGCGCCGGGGGTGAGCAGAACGGTGATATCCAGCGTGTCGGACAGGTTTTGCGCCACATCCAGCGCCGCCTGATCGCGGCCAAGGATCAGGGCGATGCCGTTGCTTTCCAGACTGACGATATCAAACGAGGTGGCGGCCAGTTCCGCCATCGCGAGCAATGCGGCCATTTTGGGTGCGGCGGATTGCCCTTCTTCGGACCAGCCCGCCGTTTCGCGGATATTGGCGAAATGCAGCGTGCCTTGGTAATCCATATCCTCGGCCACTTCGGCGAAAAGCGGGGATTCCTGCGTGCAAGCCACGGTCACTTCTGCGAAATCACCCAGCGCCTTGCGGAAATGGTCAAGCTGGCTGCGACACAGATGATGCGCGCTGTTGCCCTGTCCGCCCAGTGTTTGCGCATCGATCGTCATGCTGCCTTCGCAGTTGCAGATCAGACGGGTTTTGGTTGGCTGGGGCATGATGCAGTCTCGCCTCTCGCTAGATATCGCTGGAACTTGACGTGTTTTGGCCGATATACGCTGCATTGTTCGCAAAGCCCAGTGACAGGCGCGCGATAATCAGGGGGTCACATGGACATCACATCACAGACACATGGGTTGGGCCGCGTCCTGCTGCCGCCGCCTTACACCCTGCATCTTGGCACCGGGCCGGATGTGCTGGAACAGGCGGTGGCCCTTGCGCCGACGCATGGCGCGGGCACTTTGGTCTGCCATGCTGCGTCAGGGTTGCTGACCTTCGCGGTGGTGCTGGAACCGGAGCAAAAGCTGGAAGAGGCGCAGATGGCCTTTCCCTTGGGCATGGTCGCTGTGGCGGATGCACTCGCCGCGCATTGCCCGCCCGAACGCGCGGTGCGGCTGAATTGGCCGGATGAAATCCGCTATGACAAGGCGCGCATCGGCGGCGGGCGCTTTGCTGTTGCCCCCGGCACCGGGCCGCAGGATGTGCCGGATTGGATGGTTTTTGCGGCGGAACTGATCGCCGACCGCGACCATTTGCCCGAACCGGGGCGGTTTCCTGACTCTACGTCACTGCAGGAAGAGGCCTTTGACCCGGCAGAGGATATCATCGCGACCTTCGCGAGCTACATGATGCTCTATTTCGACCGCTGGCAGCATGACGGGCTGGAGGCCGTGACCAACCGCTATCTGATGCGCATCGACCCGCCGCTGCTGCGCGGTGTGCGCCGGATCGAGGGGGACCGGTTGGTCGAGATCACGCCAGCGGGTGGTGGCAAAAGATCGGACCCATTGCTACAATCCTTGAACGCGACGGGTTGGCGCGATGCCAAGGGGCCGAAACTGTGATCCGCCTGCCGCGGACCATTCAGCTTGATGCATCCGATATGGTGGTGTTCAGCCTTGCGGCCAGCCCCGGGGAATGGGCCGTGCCGGGCACATTCCTGTTCTGGGGGCGCAGCCCGGATGATCTGACCCGCAAAGAGGCGATTGCCTTCCGCTCCGGCTTTCTTGGGGTGGACAGCTTCGGCCATTCGACGCTGGTGACGGTGCAAGAAGCGCGGCCCGAGGAACGCGAAGAGATGATCGCGATATTGGCGCAGCAATTGGTCACGCATCTGAGCGCGCCGTCGCTGGAGGCAGCACAGCCCGCCGCCGAAGAAGAGGTCGCCTTGGCCGAAAGCTTGTGCCGCGATCATCCGGTGAACACGTTGATTGCGCTGCACCGCAAACATGACGCGGGCGATATCCGTGAGCAGTTCCGCACGCTCAAACCACGTGATGAAACCGCCTTTTCCGGGTCGCATCTGCAAGGGCATGACCGTGCCTTTCAGTTTTTCGAGGAAGACGAAGATCACGTGGATATCTTTGATTTAAGAGGACAATCCTGATGCCTGAATTCTGGGTCGCCTCGGGCCATCATCTGACCCGTCTGGACAATGCAGGGCGCATGATCGTCACGGATGAACTGATCCTCGCTTGGCTCGCCCGGCCAGAGGTCTTGCCGCCGCCAGAGGCTTGCGCGGCTGAGCGTGCCCTGCATAAACGGTTGATGGATCATCCCCGCGCGAAAGTGTCCCAGATCGAACTGATCGCGCTGCAAGACGCGGATGCGCAGGAAAACTGGCGCTTTCTTCTGGCCCTGCGCGACCGGCTGATTGCTGCTGGCACGGTGGAGGAAGGCTATGCAAAGATCGTGCAGGACGGTGTGATCATCCCTGTCGTTTTCATGTCGCAGCTTGTGCAGTTGATCCTGCGCAATGCGCTGGATGGCTGCACCGATCCGCAAATCCTGCGCGCGGCGGAATGTTTCTTTCGCCCGCAGCGCAGCCATATTCAGGACGACAATCTGTTTCTGGCGGATGAGGAATTGGTGCAATTGCTGGAACAGGAAATGCACAGCTCACCTCTGACGGCGATGCTGTCGGGCGGGATCGACGGGCTGGATGTTTTAAGCGACAGCAATGACTGGACCTATTGGTCGCGGTCGGATGCGCATACGATGGTGCTGAACTTCGGCGGCGATGCATCGGCGCGGGCGGGCATGGCCGAGGCGATTGCCGCCTTTCTGCGGCATATGCTCGGGCTGGATTGCACGGTCACGGCGCAGACCAGCGCGGAGAATATCGATCTGCGGTGGTTCGTGGGGCTGGATCAGGCTGGTACCGCGATTGGCAACGCCTTGTGGAACAATCAGCCGATGCCTGCTACATTGGTCGGGCTGTTCCGGCTTGATATCGCGGATCAGGCCCGCGTGGCCCCTGATATGCGCGGCCAGCCGATTTGGTTGTTTCTGGGGCTGGGGGCCGATGGGGCAGTGCGGATCAAACCGCAGAACCTGCTGACAGGCCTGCCGCTTGCCGCGTTGAACTGAGGGAAGACAATGCCTGTAAAAACCCTGCGCATCTCTGTTCTGGCGATCCGGCGGCCTGCGGTCACCAAATGGGGCGCTGGTGAATTGCGGCCCTGTTCGGTGCTGCCGCAAGAGCCTGACGCGGCACCCAATACTTTGCTCTATGCCGAAAACGGGGTCGAGACGTGGTATCTGGGCGGGCGCGATCTGGTGCTTTATTCCGGTGATACGCTGCACCATCAGGATAATCTGGCTTCTGGGCGTCCGGCTCTTTGGGTCGCTTTGCGGGGCCAGAACCCCAAGACTGCCGAGATCGTGAATGTGACGGCGGACCCTTATGAGGGCGAAGGCTATGCCTCTGATCTGGATCTGTTCGTCGAGCCGGTGCCAATGCCTGCGGTGATCGAGACGCAGATTGCGGAATTCATTGCCAAATATCACGTCGATATTCCGTTCAAGAAACGCAAACGCCATGTGATCGACCCCAATGCCCCGCCGCCACGTGCCCCGCGTGTTCTGCAAGATGAAGACAAATGGGCGCATAACCCGCGCAAGAGGTGAGCCATGCCAAGACCGAGTGACGATGACACATCCTTTCTTGGCCGCTGGTCACGCAACAAGCGTGCGCAGCCGGTCACGGAGGAGCCTGTTGATGAAGTCGCAACTGCCCCCGAACCGGAGGTCGTGGAAGAATCACTTAGCGATGAAGATATCGCCGCACTCCCCGCGCTGGATGATCTGACGCCACAGACCGATATTCGCGTCTTTTTGCAAAAGGGCGTGCCGCAGGCGCTGCGCAATGCGGCCTTGCGCCGCAAATGGATGCTTGTGCCGGGGATCAGGGATCACAAGGACCCGGCCGTGGATTACGCCTGGGACTGGAACACGCCGGGCGGTGTGCCGGGCGATGGGGCGGCCCCATCACCCGAACGGGCGGCACAAATGCTGCGCGAACTTTTCGCGCCACGCCGCGATGCAGAAACTGCGCAGGCGCTTGAAACAGTGGCCGATGCGGGTGAAATCGCGCCGGAATCCGCCGCGGATGTTGCAGTGCAGCAGGCGGGTGCGGTGGAGGGTCAGCCCAAGGTCGCAGGTGATCACATCACCACGAAGGCTGACGCAGCGTCAGCGCAGGCGCCGGCGGAAGCATCTGATTCCGAAGCTGAATTGCCGCTTTTGCGCAGGCGGCATGGCGGGGCCTTGCCCAGCTAGTTTGATGCGACACTAGCCGCAGCAGGTGGTAAATCTTGATCGCAAATCTGCTGAACAATCTGGACAGTCACGTTCTGTCTGTTTAATACTCTGGCCAGTGGTAATATTTTCTTACCGCAAGGGAAGTGGAACTAAGCAACATGACGGATAGCCAGCCCATCACCGGGCGAGCCATTGATCCTCTCGAGGCCGCAAGGAGCGAACAATATCGCTTTTTGGCGCGCATGTTGTCGTCCAGTCCAGATCAGACATTGTTGGACAACATCGCGCTGTTGCAGGGCGATCAGACGCCTTTGGGTCAAGCCTTCACCGCGCTGGCCGAAGCTGCGAAAACCGCTGACCCGAAACTTGTCGAGCGCGAATTTTTTGAGCTGTTCATCGGTGTCGGGCGTGGCGAATTGCTGCCCTATGCCAGTTTTTACCTAACCGGGTTTCTGAATGAACGGCCATTGGCGGTGTTGCGTGATGATTTGTCGCGGCTGGGTGTCGCGCGCGCCAAAGGGCGGCATGAACCCGAAGATCACATCGCGCTTTTGCTGGATGTGATGGCCGATATGATCGCAGGCGAGATCGCGACAAGCCCTGACATGCAGGCGGCGTTTTTCAATCGCCACATCGCCCCTTGGGCCGCGCAATTTTTTGATGATCTTGCGATTGCGCCAAGTGCAAAGTTTTACCGACCGCTGGCCGAGATTGGCCGGTTACTGACAGATATCGAGGCCCGCGCGTTCGCGCTTGCTGCCTAGTAAGATTTTACGCCGTCAAGCCAGCCAGCTTGTCAGGTCCGCCACGAGGGAGAAGCAGATGACAAAAGACAAACACGATCCAATGAGCCGCCGGGCATTTTTCGGCGTTGCGGCGACGGGTGCTTCTGCCGCTGCCTTGACGGCAGGCGGGGCGCGCCCGGTCATGGCGCAGCAAACCGGGGATGAGCGCACAAAGGCGCGGTATCAGGAGACGGAGCATGTCGCGACCTATTACCGCACCAATCGTTACTATAACGGGGGAGACAACTGATGCTGGTCAAACGCAGAACACGTGAGGCGACATCGACCGGTCGTCTGTCGCAAATGGCCGCAGGGGTTGCTGCCAAACCACTGGATCGCCGCAGCTTTCTGCGCGCATCGGGGATGAGCATCGGTGGTCTGGCCGTAATCGCCACGGTCGGGTCCGGCCTGACGCAGCGGGTCGCTGCTGAAGGTTTCACCGACAACGCGCAACCGATCGAGATCAAGAAGAACATGTGCACCCATTGTTCTGTGGGCTGTTCGGTGATTGCCGAAGTGCAGAACGGCGTCTGGGTCGGGCAGGAGCCTGCCTATAACAGCCCGATCAACCGCGGCACGCATTGCGCCAAGGGTGCATCGGTGCGTGAGGTTGTGCATGGTGACCGTCGCCTGAAATATCCGATGAAAAAGGTCGGCGGCGAATGGCAGCGCATCAGCTGGGAGCAGGCGCTGGATGAAATCGCCGAAAAGATGGGCGAGATCCGTCAGACCTCTGGCGCGGATTCGGTCTATCTGCTCGGGTCGGCCAAGTTCAGCAATGAAGGGTCTTATCTGTTCCGCAAGCTCGCGGCCTTCTGGGGCACCAATAACGTCGACCATCAGGCACGGATTTGTCACTCGACCACAGTTGCAGGTGTTGCGAACACCTGGGGCTATGGCGCGATGACCAATAGCTATAACGACATCCGCAATTCGAAAACCGTGATCTTCATGGGGTCTAACGCGGCAGAGGCGCATCCGGTGTCGATGCAGCATATCCTGACCGGCAAGGAAACGCAGCGCGCGAATGTCATCGTGCTTGACCCGCGCTTTACCCGCACAGCGGCCCATGCGACGGAATATATCCGGTTCCGCCCCGGCACCGATATCGCCGTGATCAACGGGATGCTTTACCACATCTTTGAAAACGGCTGGGAAGATACTGAATATCTGTCACAGCGCGTTTACGGGATGGATCAGGTTCGCGAAGTCGTGCGCGCCTATACGCCCGAGGTTGTCGAAAAAATCTCTGGTATCGACGGCGCCACATTGCGACGTGCGGCCGAGACTTTTGCCAAGGAACGCCCTTCGACCTTTATCTGGTGCATGGGTGGCACGCAGCACACCGTCGGCACCGCAAACGTGCGGGCCTATAACATCCTGCTGCTGGCGACAGGCAATGTCGGGTCTGAGGGCAATGGGGCGAATATTTTCCGTGGCCATTGCAACGTGCAGGGTGCGACGGATTTCGGTCTCGATGTCGGTAACTTGCCTTGCTACTACGGCCTTGGTGCTGGCGCGTGGCAGCATTGGGCGCGCGTCTGGGACGTGCCTTACGAATATTTCATCACACGCTTTGATGACGTGCCGTCCAAAGGCGGGCGCGATGCGCGCACGGCCGAGGATAACATGACCATTCCGGGCATCACCTCGACCCGTTGGTTCGACGCGGTCACGATGGACAGCGAAGAAGTTGACCAGAAGGACAACATCAAGGCGATGATCGTCTTCGGTCACGGCGGCAATACCGTGCCCCGGATGCAGGATGCCCGTCGCGGCATGGATGCGCTGGATCTGCTGGTTGTGGCCGACCCGCATCCGACGACCTTTGCCGCACTGCATTCTCGCACCGACAACACCTATCTGCTGCCGATCTGCACGCAGTTTGAATGTTCCGGCTCGCGCACTGCATCCAACCGTTCGGTTCAGTGGGGCGAGAAGATCGTCGATCCGATTTTCGAATCCGACAATGATTATGCAGTGATGTATGCTCTGTCGCAGCGGCTCGGTTTTGCTGATGAGATGTGCAAGAATTTCGAGCTCGTCGAAGGCAAGTTCGGGATGGAACCGACACCGGAGTCGATCTTGCGCGAAATCAACCGTGGTGGCTGGTCTGTCGGTTACACCGGCCAAAGCCCGGAACGGCTCAAGGCGCATATGGCCAATCAGGAGTATTTCGATCTGGTCACTCTGAAAGCCAGACCGGATGCCCCTGCCGAGATCGCAGGCGATTTCTACGGCCTGCCTTGGCCTTGCTGGGGGACGCCGGAGTTCCGGCATCCTGGCAGCCACATCCTTTACAACACCAATATCCCGGTGATGGAGGGTGGCGGCGCGTTCCGTCCCCGTTTCGGGCTGGAACGTGATGGCGAGACTTTGTTGGCCGAAGGCAGCTGGAACCCCGGGTCTGAGATCGAGGATGGCTATCCCGAATTCACCATGGGCATGTTGCGCGAACTTGGTTGGGACAGCGACCTGACCGCACAGGAACTGGCCGTGATCGAAGAGATCGGTGGCGGCGATGAAGAGATGATCAATGGCGTGAGCTGGTCCATCGACCTGTCGGGCGGCATCCAGCGCGTCGCGATTGAACATGGCTGTGTGCCTTATGGCAACGGCAAGGCCCGTGCCATCGCATGGAACCTGCCGGACCCGATCCCGGTTCACCGCGAACCGATCTATTCGGGCCGTCCGGAACTGGTGGCGGAATATCCGACGAATGAAGACGGTCGTCAGCAGCGGATGCCCAATATCGGCAGATCCGTGCAGCAGAGTGCTGTGGATCGTAACCTCGCACAGGATTTCCCGATCATCCTGACCTCGGGTCGGTTGGTCGAATATGAAGGTGGCGGTGAAGAAACCCGGTCGAACCCATGGCTCGCTGAATTGCAGCAGGATATGTTCGTCGAGATCAACCCGGCCGACGCATCCGCACGCGGTATCGTCGATGGCGGTTGGGTCTGGGTCTATGGGCCTGAGAACGAGTCCAAAGCGCGGGTCAAGGCTTTGGTGACCGAACGGGTCAACTCTGGTCTGGCCTTCATGCCCTTCCACTTCGCAGGCTGGTTCCAGGGTGAAGATCAGCGCGGCAATTACCCTGCCGGGACTGACCCGATTGTTCTGGGCGAATCCGTCAATGTTATCACCAGCTACGGCTATGACCCGGTGACCGGCATGCATGAAGGCAAGGTTACGCTTTGCCAAATTGCTGCGGCATAAGGGAGGATTTATAAATGGCACGCATGAAATTCCTTTGTGACGCGGATCGCTGCATCGAATGCAACGCCTGCGTTACCGCCTGCAAAAACGAGCATGAAGTGCCGTGGGGCATCAACCGCCGCCGGGTTGTCACGCTCAATGACGGTCTGCCGGGTGAACGGTCGGTCTCGATGGCCTGTATGCATTGCACCGATGCGCCTTGCGCTGCGGTCTGTCCGGTGGATTGTTTCTACACCACTGACGATGCTGTTGTGCTGCATAACAAGGACACCTGCATCGGCTGTGGCTATTGTAGCTACGCTTGCCCTTTTGGTGCGCCGCAATATCCGCAAACTGCGAATTTCGGCACACGCGGCAAGATGGACAAATGCACCTATTGTTCGGGTGGTCCAGAGCCAGACATGTCGCAGGCCGAATATGTCAAATACGGTGCCAACCGTCTGGCCGAAGGCAAGCTGCCGCTTTGTGCGGAAATGTGTTCGACCAAGGCGCTGTTGGCCGGGGATGGTGACATCATCGCCGATATCTATCGCGAACGGGTTGTGACCCGTGGCTATGGATCGGGTGCCTGGGGCTGGCGCACGGCCTACGGCGAAACGGTTACGGTGTAAGGAGAACATGAAGATGCGATATCTCTCTCAATTCATGATCGCCATCGCGGTTCTGGTGTTTATGGGGCAGGCAGCACCTGTGGCCGTGGCGCAGGTCAATCCGACCGCAAATTCGGTGACCGAAGATTCCATGTTCGAGGCTTTGACCGGCGATGAAAACGCGGTGGCGGGCCGTGTGTCGATCCCTGATCGCAGTGCGGGCAATCTGATCAAGCCGGAAAACAAGTCCTGGGCGGCCTTCCAAGGCGGCACAGTGCAGACGCTGTCCATTATCGCGGTCGTCGGAATGGTGGTTCTGCTGGCCCTTTTCTACATGATCCGCGGACGGATTCGCGTCGAATCCGGCTTTTCAGGGCGAAAAATCCTGCGCTTTGGCGCGATTGACCGTTTCGCCCATTGGACGATGGCCGCAACTTTCATCATTCTGGCGCTGACCGGATTGAATTTGATCGTGGGCAGCACCGTGGTCTTGCCGATCATTGGCGAAGGCGCTTTTGGTACGCTGACGGCTTTTGGCAAGCTTGCGCATAATTATCTTGCCTGGCCGTTCATGGTTGCGCTGGTCTTGGTCTTCATCCTTTGGGTGATCGACAATATCCCGAACAAGCTTGATCTGGAATGGATCAAGCAAGGTGGTGGCTTGTTGAAAAAGGGCGTCCACCCGCCAGCGAAAAAGTTCAACGCTGGTCAGAAGGTGATCTTCTGGTCTGTTATCCTTGGTGGCGCGGGTCTGTCATTTACCGGCGTGATGATGTTGTTCCCCGGAATGACAGCAACACCCGCTGATTGGCAATTGTATCAGATGATCCACGCCTTGATCGCGGCTGGCCTGACGGCAATCATCGTGGCGCATATCTATATCGGCTCTGTCGGTATGGAAGGGGCTTTTGATGCGATGGGGACTGGTGAGGTCGATGAAAACTGGGCCAAGGAACACCACGGTCTTTGGGTCGATGAAGTGAAGGCGAAATCCGGCAAGACAAGCCCGATCTCTACCCCCGCCGAGTAGTCGGGCGCTTTGCCCTTGATGAGTGACCCAGCTTCATTCCCGAGGCTGGGTCGCTTGCCCTTAAATCCTTTGTGAGAAATATGTCCGCAGGCATCCGCAATCTCGATGATGATATATCCGGGGTTCTGGCGGGTGTGATGCTGCCCGATGGTCAGACCTTGGGTGCATCCGGGCGTATTGCGGGGTTGAGCCAGTCTGGCGGCAGGATCAGCCTGTCGATCCAGATCAGTCCCGATGAAGCCGATGCTTTCGCCCCGCTGCGCGATCAGGTCGAAACCGGATTGCGGGCGTTGGACGGCGTCACGTCTGCCTTCGTGGTTCTGACAGCGGAGCGCGGGGCACCACCCAATCTTGTCACCAAGAAACCTGCGAAAGCCGACCCGCTGGCCAGCGTCAGCCATGTGATCGCTGTCGCATCTGGCAAGGGCGGGGTCGGCAAATCCACCACGACAGTCAATCTGGCACTGGCGCTTGTCGCGCTTGGTTTGCGGGTTGGTGTTCTGGACGCTGATATCTATGGCCCTTCTTTGCCAACGCTGCTTGGGTTGCATGGCAAACCGGGGATGGGTGAGGGGCGCAAATTGCGCCCGATGCAGGCTTATGGGCTGAAGGCGATGTCGATGGGCCTTTTGGTGGACGCAGAGACAGCCATGGTCTGGCGCGGCCCGATGGTCATGTCGGCGATCACGCAGATGATGGCCGATGTGGAATGGGGCGCGCTGGATGTGTTGTTGGTCGATATGCCGCCCGGCACGGGTGATGCGCAATTAGCCTTGGCGCAAGGCACGCGGCTAGCGGGGGCAGTGATCGTCTCTACCCCGCAGGATCTGTCGCTGATCGATGTGCGGCGCGGCATTGCGATGTTCCGCAAGGTCGATGTGCCGATCCTTGGCGTGATTGAAAATATGTCGCAGTTCATCTGCCCCGATTGCGGCAATAGCCATGCGATCTTTGGCGAAGGCGGTGCCAAATCCGAAGCGGCGCGTCTTGGTGTGCCATTCCTTGGGGCCGTGCCACTGACCATGGCGCTGCGGGCTGCGTCTGACGCGGGACAACCGATTGTCGCGCGCGAACCAGACGGGACGTTAGGCCGCATCTATAAGGATATTGCCCAGACAATGTTGGATGGGCTGGACCTGCAAAAACCGGGATCAGTCCCGCGCAAGATATGATAGAATGAAAGTAACAGGAGAACCGATATGAAAGCCTTTCTTTTCGCTGTGGTCTTTGCCGTCATCGTCGCCGTTGGCGCCTCATTCGTGTTGCAGGGGACGTTCCAGCAACCGAGCTATGCAGCCTTTGCGACCGAAGGTGCGCGGGTCGGTGATCCGGGTCAGAACCTGATGGAATATTGAACCCGGCGCAGACCATGCGTCCGATGTTGCTGCAATTGGCTGTGATTGTCAGCCTTGCGGTGCCTGCGGGCGCGCAGGATCTGATCGGACATGGTGGCCCTGTCGGCGCACTTGATGCGGGTCAGGGATTGCTGATTTCCGGTGGCTTCGACACGCGTGCGATCCTGTGGGATCTTGACACGGCCACGGCAGGCAACGTGACCCGTTTTCACGCAGGAAATGTCACAGCGGTCCGGCTCTTGCCGACAGGTGGTTTTGTCACCGCCGGACAGGACGGGCGGCTGGCGATCTGGCAGGCGGATGGACGGACACCAGGTTTTGCGACACCGCCGACAGACTCTGCGGTGGCCTCGCTCGCTGTCAGTGATGACGGGGCGCAGGTGGCCGCCGGGTATTGGGACGGACGGGTCTTGCGCCTTGATCCGGGCACCCAAGAGGTTGCGGTTTTTCAGGCGCATAGCGACCGCGTCACGGGCCTGAGCTTCCTACCAGGTGGTGATCTGGTGACCGTTGGCGGTGACCTGTTTCTGGCGCGCTGGACACCGCAATCAGAGCTGCAATTCAGGCGCGGTCTGCCGGACCTGCCCAATGGTCTGGCGCGCGCAGACGTCAGCCTTGCCGTGATCTTTGCCGATGGCGCGCTGCGACGCTACGACGACCGGGGCAATGATCTGGATGAGCGGTTTTTGAGTGACCGTCCTTTGGTCGCGGTCGCGGCCGGGGGAAAGGATATTGCCGTTGCGGCGCTGGATGGCACAGTCTGGGTGTTGCAAAGCGACGATCTGGTTCCGCGCCCGTCCTTTATAGCAGCGGATGGCCCCGTTTGGGGTCTGACGATCACAGACGGGCAGGTTTTCACATCTGGCGCCGACGGCGTGATCCGGCGCTGGTCACGCGACGGCGATGCCTTGGGCGGCTTCGTGACCGAGGCTGAACCTGCCGCTGATGACGGCAGCCGCGGCGCGGAAATCTGGAAAAATTGCGCCGTTTGTCATTCACTGGAGCCTGATGATCACAGCATGGCAGGCCCGAGCCTTTATGGCATTTTTGGTCGGCGTGTCGCGTCGCAAGCGGGCTACGATTATTCTGATGCCTTGCGACATCTTGATATCATATGGACGCCCGAAACCTTGTCAGAATTATTTACCGACGGGCCTGAAGCCTATACCCCCGGCTCGCGGATGCCCGAGCAGCGGATTGCGGCACCTGAAGACCGGGACGCATTGGCGGACTACCTGCAACGCATAGTTGAAAACCACGAATAGGCAGTCTTTCCCCAGGAAGATGGGAACAAAGCCGTTTCGCTGCGCGTTATCAATCAGACAGATTAGGGCCGTTTTTCGTCTCAGATCGGTAATGATGCTCAGATGTGCCTAGGTGCATGTTAACAGGAGAAAACAATGCCTTTGAAAAATTTATACGCGACGGGTGCCATCGGGTTTTGTATGTCGGTCTTTCCGGCCGTGACCTATGCACAATCTGCTGAAGCCAGCCACGGTGACGGGTCGATGTTCGTGCCAATGGTGGATGAATGCGTCGAGATGCCGAATGCGGACACCTGCGGAAAAGTGCGTGCCGTCGTGACGGAATGCGCGGCAGAGCTTGAGCGCGCGTTATGCGATGTTCTTTTCGTCGAGGCAGACGCCGTGTTCGACACAGCGGAATTGACGGATCGTGCGCAGGTCCTGTTGACAGAAACAAGCGACGCCATCGCCGAGATGGAATTTGAAGACGTCAATGAGGACGAGATCGACGGCATCGTCGAAGAAAGCCGTGCGGATGCCGAGCGCACCATGCTGCGCGGCGATGAAAACCCGATGTCCCATTCCGGCCCGCCATCTGTGGAAGAAAACTAAGTCGCGGCTATCTCTGCCAATATCAAAGTCATCTTACCCGCTCGCGCTACACGGAGCATTTGAAGGGGAGATGACCTGCCGCCCTCCGGGCAAAGGGATCTGCCAACGATATTACAAATGGCAGCGCTTGCAAGAGCTGCTGAGCCGAGTATCGGTGAACGATTTCGATAGCGTGCCGTTCGATCCCTACGCGCCCGGCGCGCGTAGGTAGCACATGACCATCTGAACGATCTGCGCTTCGCGTTCCTGTACTGGTGATGTTGCACTCAGGTCGCGATCAAAGATCACTGACAGGGTCTTGATATTCGAGACGTAGAAATACCCCAGCCCGGCAATCGAGATGTAGAGCTGCACGGGGTCGATGCCGTCGCGGAATATGCCTTTTTCACGCCCGGTTTCGAGAATGCGCTTGATCTGGCCGACAAAGGGCGAATGCAGCGCCGGGATGTCCGGCAAGGTCTTGAGGACCGCTGCATTCTGCAGGTTTTCGGTCGCAAGCAGACTGATAAACCACGGGTTTGCAAGGAAGTGCCGGAAGGTGAAACGCACCAGCTTATCCATCGCTTCATCCGGGGACAGGGCGTCAAGATTCAGCTCACGCTCGCCCGCGCGGATTTCGGCATAGGCCTCCATCAGGACAGCGCGGTAGAGTTCTTCTTTATTGCCGAAATAATGATACAGCAGACGCTTGTTCGCTTTTGCCCGTTCGGCGATCGCATCGACACGTGCGCCCGCCAGACCAAGCTCGCAAAATTCTGCCCGCGCGGCCGCAAGGATCGTTTTCTTGGTTTTCTCCGAACTGCGGGCGCGACGGACAGGCTCAGTCTTTGCTGGCCGCTGCTCTGCCGGTTTTTGTGAAGAGGCTCGTGACACGTCGCTTGACCACCGGGATGCTGAACAAAATAGACAGGATAATCAGCGTGCAGATAGCGGCTGAGACCGGTCGGGTAAAGAACGGACTGATATCGCCATCGGACAAGGCGAGACCACGCCGCAGATTGACGTCCAGCAGCGTGCCCAGAATGATCCCCATCACGAGCGGCGCCATCGGATACCGCATCTCACGCAGGAAAAACCCGATCACCCCGAAGGCCACCATCACATAGACATCGAACAAGCGCTGCGTGATGGCAAACGATCCGATGACGCATAGCACATAGACCACCGGCATCAGCCGTTCACGCGGCACTGTCATCACCCGCAGCAATGGCCGCGTCAGCAACAGGCCAAAGATGGTGATCGCAATGGAGGCGAAAACCAGCATGGCGACCACCTGATAAAGAAATGGCGCATTTTCCACCATCAGCATCGGGCCGGGCCTGATGCCATGAATGAACATCGCTGCGATCAGCACAGCAGCGGCTGCAGATCCCGGCAGTGCCAGCGTCAGGGTCGGGATCATCGCGCCGGGAATGGCGGCGCTGTTGCCAGTCTCGGCAGCGATCAGCCCTTCGAGGCTGCCTTTGCCGAATTGTTCACGTTCGGGGCTGTTGCGGCGGGCGGCGGCATAGGCCCCCCAGGCACCGATATCTTCGCCCACGCCGGGGATGATCCCGACAATTGTGCCGATGATGCCAGAGCGCAGCGTTGTACGTCGATATTTCCAGAGTTCGCTGAATTTCGGCACCACCCGGTCGGATGCATCCACAATACGTGCCGCCACCCGCTTTTTCATGACGATCAGGATTTCGGCAAGGCCGAATGCGCCGACCATCGCGGGGATCAGATCAATCCCGCCGCCCAGTGCGGGCACGCCGAAGGTGAACCGGCGATAGGCATGTAACCCTTCCATCCCGATCATAGCAACCAGCAGGCCAAGAAGACCTGCAAGATAGCCTTTGATCGGATCGTCAAACGCAGTCATCCGCCCCGAAATCACGACCCCGAAAAGCGCCAGCCAGAAAAATTCATAGGACCCGAAATTGATCGCCGCTTCGGCCAGAAGCGGTGCCAGCAGCACAAGGCAAAAGATACCAACCATCGTGCCCAATGCTGACGAGGTTGTCGCAAGCCCCATCGCCAGACCACCCTTGCCAGCCAGCGCCAGCGGATACCCATCCAGCGTCGTTGCCGCACTTGCAGGTGTGCCGGGGATCGCGAGCAGGATCGCGGTGCGGCTGCCGCCATAGATCGCGCCCACATAGATGCACATCAGGCACAGGATCGCCTGATCAGGTTGCATGGGATAGGTCAGCGTCACCAGAAGCGCGACGCCCATGGTTGCTGTCAGTCCCGGCAACACACCGATGATGATGCCCACCAGCGTTGCCCAGGCCACGTTGAAAAGCGAGGTTGGCGTCAGGAAATGGGCCAGGCCCTCGCCCAGCAGTGTCAGGCCGTCAAACATGATAAGTCCCGATCAAAAAGAATATGCAGGTCAAAGTCATGGCAGGCGCACCAGAAAGCCGCGTTCAAAGACCAGTGTCACAACAATCGCCACGATGATCGCCTGTATCGCGGCGGTCAGCAGGCTGCGCCACATAGGGTGCGGTGAGACGACAAAGCCGCGTTCAAACATGACGATGAAGGCGAAAACGAATATCGCGGTGGCGGCCCAGAAAGGCAGCCAGCCCACCAGCACCAGCGCATAGATCAGCGCCAAGCCGAGGGTTGCAGCGACGCGCCCTGCCTCTGGTGTTGTGAACAACCGCATGAAGCCGATCCAGCCAGCACTATCACCGAACACCCGCACAGACCGCGTCATCAGGATGCCACCGCAGAATGTCAGCGCAATGCCCAGCAATCCCGGCACGAGGCCCGGTGCGGTGGCCGGGTGGATGCCGCGGGTCCCAAGCCGCGGCATGTTCCACGAAAGCCAGACGACCGCGATGCCAAGCACAAGAATGACGCCGCCTGTCAACAGATCGGCGCGGGTCATATGGTCTTTGGTTTGTTCATTGTCCTGCAAGGCGACATCTCCTGTCAGAAAGATAGCAAAGGACCGCGCCGGCAGGTCCGACGCGGTTCTGATGGTGCAGGCAGAGTTACTGCGGGGCCATCTCTGTGCGGGTTTCGCAATCGATTCCGATTTCACTGGCAGGGATCACCGCCTCGCCACGGGTCTCTGCGCCGCAGGCTTCTTCGATCACGACCGGCATGGCGCGGGCGCGGGCTTCTTCACCATAGGACGGGTCAAACACGGCGCCAAAGGTTTCGGCATAGGTGCGCAGCGACTCTGCATCCATCACTTGATCGCGCCAAATCGCATCGACAGTTTCAACCACTTCGTCCGGTACGCCGCGCGGGATGAAAACGCCGAAGTAATCGGGCGCAAGATCCATATCCAGCCATTCGGTGATGGACGGAATTTCTGGCACACCTTCCACAACCAGCGATGTCGGGCTCATCACGGCCAAGGCCCGCAGGCGGCCGCCGCGTACAAGCTCTGTCTGCTCTACGGCCAATTGCGTTGTGACCATGACTTCGCCCGCAGCGGCGGCGACAGCGGCGGGGCCGCCCCCATCATAGGTGATCATGCGGTAGTCAAAATCACCCTCATGGGCGAGCGTCGCAATTGCCATCCCGCCCGAGGATGTGATGCCCGCTGTGCCCACGGTGATTTCTGACCCACGGGTGCGCAAAGCTTCCAGCAATTGGCCGAAATCTTCGAACTCGCTGTCGGCGGGCACGCTGATCAGCGGCGCATTGGCGACGGACAGATAGATGTGCCAGTCGTCGATATCGGTATCTTCCAGCAGGCCGGTCACGGCGTAGGTGGCATTATTGGCGATGGCATTCGCAGTCCAGGTCAGCCCGTCGCGGGGTGCGTTCAACACCTCCTGGGTGCCGATGGACCCTGATGCGCCAGGCTGGTTGACGACAATCACATCGACGCCCAGTGCTTCTGCCAGGATCGGCGCAGTGACGCGCGCCACCTGATCGGTCGACCCGCCAGCCCCCCAAGGCACGATGATGTTGATCGGGCCGTCTGGCGTCCAGCTCTGCGCCATCGCCCCCGTCGAAAGTGCAATTGTCGTCAATGCGCCGGCGGCAAGTTTTGCAACGCTCCGGTGTTTCATGATCATTCTCCTCCCTATACGCAGCGCGATATGACGGCTGCATAGATCAGAGGCTGTCGCGACGAGGGGTCCTCTGTCAAGCTATAAGTAACTAAACGGTTCAATTTTGAATCCGGCGTCGTTAAGGAATTGTTCGTAACCCCTCTAATATACCACGCAAATGCCCGATTGATTGCGCCGCAGTTGTCGGCCCGTCGGGGGTATAGATGAACGGCTCGATTGCCAGCGGATGCGGCCATTGCGCTGTCACGAGGTGATTGAGCAGCGGGCCAAACGAATCCTTTCCCTGACCCGGGCCGCGCCGGTTGCTATCGTTAAATTGGACATGCGCGATCATTCCGGTGGGCAGCCAACGCGCGGCGAGATCGGCAAGTCCTTCCGCTTCGCCCCGCAGCGCGTGGCCGGTGTCGATCATCGTGCGCAAGCCGGGTTCGCCAGCTTCCTGAACGAGTTCGGCTGCCTCTGATACGAGATTGATAAAATTGGATTCGTCAGCTGAAAGCGGCTCGATACAATAGGTCAGTGCGGCCTGTCGTGCCCGCGCCCCTGCGGCCGCCAGATGCGCCAGCGCTGTTGCCCGGCCACGTGCAGGATCATCACCAAGGCGGCGCTGTTTCGGTGATCCGTGGACCAGAACGCGCCCACCAAGTTCGGCACAGAGATCCACCAATGCCGCAAGAGTATCGCCCGTGCGGCGGAACATATCCGGCGAGGGATCAGTGATCGAAAGCCCCTCTGGCGCGACCAGCAGCCAATGCAACCCGGTGACGCGCAGCCCGTGATCGGCGACGATGCGGCGGACCTCTGCGATGTGTTTTGCTGTCATCCGCGTCGGATCATCGGCCAGGGTGAAGGGCGCTATTTCCAGCCCTGCATAGCCCATCTCTGCTGCAAGGCGGCATTGCTCTGGCAAAGGCAATTCTTTCAGAACTTCGTTGCAAAGGGTAAATTCCATGTCAAACTCCGGAAAATATGCTGATTTTTGTTGGATCGTCGGGGCTTGCCGAACGTCTGTCAATGCAGGTGTCGCAGTAAGGAAAATGAATGGAGCCGCAAACGCTTGTCTTTCTGACGCTGGCACTGGCCGCCGGTGCGATCACCAAAGGCGCCACCGGGATGGGTTTGCCGCTGATTGCTCTGCCTTTGCTGACGGCTGCGGTTGGCTTACAACAAGCCATCGGGATCATGTTGATCCCGGTCCTTCTGACCAATGCCTATCAGGTGTGGTCCTATCGCGACGTAAGAACACGACCCGGCGTTGCGTTCCTGCCGGGCTTTCTGATCGGCGGCGCAATCGGGGTGACAATCGGAACATGGGCGCTTGATGCGCTGCCCGAAAGATCGCTTGAAATCGGGCTGGGCGTTTTGCTCTTGACCTATGTCGCCCTGCGATTGGCGCGTCCTGAGTTTACCTTTTCAGCAGCATTCGCGCGCCGCGCAGGCCCAGCGATCGGGCTGGCTGCAGGCACTTTGCAGGGTGCCACCGGCATCGCTGCGCCGATTGGCGTGACCTTCATTCATGCCCTCGGGCTAGAGCGCCGCGCCACGGTTTTTGCGGTCTCGGTGATGTTTCTGGGGTTCGCCATGGTGCAATATCCGGCGATCATTTTTGCGGGGATCTATCAGTTGGACTGGCTCTTGCTAGGGCTGTTTGCCTGCGTGCCGATTCTGATCTTCATGCCGCTGGGCGAATGGCTTGGCCGCCGTGCGAGCCCGCAGCTGTTTGCCCGTCTGATCTTGGTATTCCTGTGCATCGCCGGGTTGGGAATGGTTTTCAAATTCTGAAAATGACATTCGGACTTGACCAATCCGCACGAGTCTGGCGAAGTAACCATTAAGTTACTTATGTGGTGGCCCCATTCGGGCGGTCATCTGCGGGAGGATACGATGGGCGAACAACAGCTTGGAGCCATCCTGCACCGGATTGCCGGGCGCATGGGTGACAATCAGCATCTGGGGGCAGGCGCCGATCAGACAATTGCGCGTATGATCCGCAATCTGGTCATGCATCGCGTGACGGAATGACCAACGCCCCGCGTCTTCGTGTCATCGACTGGGCAGCATTCGAACGGCCTGTCACCTTTCGCTTTCCTTTCCGTTTTGGCGCGGCAGACGTCACGGCTGCTCCGCAAGCTTTCGTGCGGGTCACTGTAGAGGATCGCGAGGGCCGCCGCGCCGAAGGCTGGGCCGCCGAAATGATGATGCCGCGATGGTTCGACAAGTCACCCGAACTCAGCGTCGCACAGAATATCGACCAGTTGCGCCGGGCCCTGCGACTGGGCCTGAAGGCGCTGCGCGATGCAGGCACGGACACTGCCTTTGGCCTGCATGCGCGCGCGCAACCTGACCATTACACGGTTTGCACAGGGCAGGGGCTGAACAGGCTCATCGCTTCTTTCGGGCTGGCGCTGGCGGATCGCGCGGTATTGGACGCACTTTGCAAGCTGACTGGTCTGCCTGCCATTGCAGCACTGCGCGCGAATCTGCCGGGGATTGATGCTCGCACAACACCGGATCTGATAGGGTTTGATTTGGACAGGTTTCTGACAGAACGGCGTGCACCGGACGCAATCGCCGCGCGGCATACGGTTGGTCTGGGCGATATTCTTGGAGCTGCGGAAATTGAAAACCCAGTTGATGACGGCCTGCCACAGAGCCTTGATCAGGTGATCAGGACATATGGGCATCGTTATTTCAAGCTCAAACTCTGCGGCGACCCGCAAACTGACCTCGCGCGGCTCAGCCAGATTGTCAGCGTTCTTGATAAATATGCGCCGGGCTATCGCGCGACCCTGGATGGGAACGAGCAATATACAGGCGTGGCCCCTTTGGCAGAATTGCTTGACGGGATTGCAGCACAGCCCGGGCTGTTGTCCTTGAAAAAGGGCTTGTTGTTTGTCGAGCAACCTATCGCCCGTGCGCAGGCGATGGATTCCGATGTCTCGTCCCTTGCCGCACAAGTGGCGCTGGAGATTGACGAATCCGATGCTGATATTGACGCCTTCCCGCGATCACAGCTTCTGGGTTACACTGGCGTGTCGTCAAAATCCTGCAAAGGGTTTTATCGCGCACTTCTGAATGCCGCACGGGTGGCCCGGACCGAGGGGCTATTTATGTCCGCCGAGGATCTGACCGTTCAGCCCGGCCTTGCCTTGCAGCAAGATCTCATCCTCGCCGCCGTGACAGGCAATAGCCATGTCGAACGCAATGGCCATCATTTTGCCGGTGGCATGGGAATTGCGACGGATGCGGAGCAAATGCGCTATGCCACAACGCATCCGGACCTTTACCATCAGGAGCAAGGCCAGACCCGGTTGCGGATCAAGGACGGGCAGATCGCGCTGGGCAGCACCTTTGCTGCCATCGGGCTTGGCTGCGCGCTGACGCCGGATATCGACAGACTTCTGCCCTTGCAGGAAAGCACCATGGCGTGATGAACTCGCCGCCGATGACGACAGATTGCGGGCCAGTGACGAGGCGGCGGGCTGACTGACGTCATATCGCCGCGAGTCTAGTCAAGGCGATCCTTGAGCCAGGCAATCAGCGCTTCTTCTTCTGCGGGGTTCACAACCTGCGTGTTGAGCAATTCCATTGCCCTGATCCCCTGAATAGCCAGAAAAGCCAGCGTTGCCATTTGTGCATCATCAGCCGTGCTGCGGATCCGTTCGAGGAAATGGCGTTCGTGCTGGCGGAGCGGGGCCAGCAATTCCGGGTCTTTCGCGAGCGCCGCGAGCAATCCGGACGGTGGCTGTGCATGCCGGTGCCGTTCGGTCAGAAACTGCGCAATATAAGCGCGGATCGCCGCGTTGCGGCCACCTGCGCGTTCCTCCAGACTGATTGCGGCGTCAAAACGGTGCAGATAATCTGTCACCAAAGCCTCCATCAGCGCGGTCTTGGATGGAAAATGATAGAGCAGCCCCCCCTTTGAAACCCCGGCTTTCGCGGCCACAGCGTCCAGCGACAGGCTGCCTGCACCTGTGCAATGCGCAAGGTCCTGTGCGGCATCAAGGATCCGGCGGCGTGTTGCAGCCCGGCGGCTGGGGGTTTTTTCGGGGGTGTCGATAATATTCTCCGGTCGATTGCGGGGTCGTTGACTTTACCGACCAGACGGTATAGTGGCCCGACATCGAAATCAAGAGTTGCTTCTGGCACATCTTATAATACTTCACATGATATAGACGCCCGTGCTGCGGCATGGGCCACCCACCAAGCCCCCCAGCCGCCTTACGGCATGGGCATCAGATTCAGGACGATCACCATGGTCAAACGGTTCATTATTGCGATCATCCTTCTTGCGCTGATCGGAGGTGGCTTGATCGGGTTCAACCTGTTCCGCGACCGCATGATCACGCAGATTTTCGCTGATCTTCCGGTGCAGCCGCTGGCGGTTGAAACGGTCGAAGTCGCGCCATTGACCTGGCAGCCAGCGTTGAACGCCATCGGCACAGTCAATGCGATCCAGGGTGTCGATCTGACCGTGGAAGCAGCTGGTATCCTGCGCGAAGTGCTGTTTGAGCCGAACTCACAAGTCGAAGAAGGTCAATTGCTGGTCCGGCTTGACGATGTGGTGCAGCGCGCCGATCTGGAAGCTGCACGCACGCAGCTTGAACTGGAGCGTACCAATCTTGACCGTCAGCGAGAGCTGCAAAGCCGGGGCGTTGCCACCAGCGCCACGTTGGAAGCGACGCAAGCGGCGTTCCGCGCCGCCGAAGCGCAGGTCGCCCGCGCCGAGGCCGTGATCGAACAGCGTCAGGTCATTGCCCCTTTTGCCGGTACCATCGGCCTGCCACGCGGCGATCTGGGGCAATATGTGCAGCCCGGGACAATCATCACCACATTGCAGAATCTTGATACGATGCGCGTTGATTTCAGCCTGCCTGAACAGAACCTACCGGATATTTTCATTGGTCAGACGTTGCAGGTGACCGGCGACGACCCATCGCGGGTGTTCGAGGCCGAGATCACCGGGATCGACCCGCGCGTTGACCCTGCCAGCCGGTTGGTCGCGGTGCGTGGCACGGTCGAACAGGCCGATGCTGGGCTGACACCGGGGCAATTCGTCCGATTGCGGCTTGATCTGCCGCAGGAAGATGCCGTCATCGCTTTGTCGCAGACATCGGTGATCAGTAGCCTTTATGGTGATTTCGTCTATGTCGTGCATCCGCGTGAAGATGATGCAGACACATTGGAAGCGCGGCAGGTTTTCATCACGCCCGGACGTCGGTCGGAGGGGATGATCGAGGTCCGCGACGGTGTGGTCGCCGGTGATCTGGTTGTGACCACTGGCCAAAACCGGTTGTCGAACGGTGCGCCGGTCACGCTGGCTGAAACGGCATCTGCTGAGGTGGCGCAATGAGCCTGTCTGATACCTTTATCAAACGACCAGTCGCCTCGACCGTGCTGGGGTTGCTGATCGTTTTGCTGGGTTTGCAAGGGATGTTCGGGCTACAGACCCGCCAATACCCAGAGGTTGATGAGGTCGTGATCACCGTCACCACGGTTTACCCCGGGGCGTCGGCTGATCTGATTCAGGGCTTTGTCACCTCGCCGATCGCTGCGGCCGTCGCGACCGCCGAAGGTGTCGATTACGTCACCACGCAATCGCGCCCTTCTGCCTCTGTGGTGACGGTCCAGATGAATTTGGGGCAAAACCCGGATACCGCCTTGTCAGAGGTCATGTCGAAGGTTCAGCAGATCCGGTCGCAGCTGCCGCAGGACGCCGAAGACCCGAGCATCGTCAAGGGGACCGGGCAGACTTTTGCGACTATGTATCTTGCGGTGCAGAACCCGGCGATGACCGCCGAGCAGATCACGGAATATATCGACCGTGTGATCGTGCCGCGCATGTCCACCATTGATGGTGTCGCCGAATCCCAGATCCTTGGCGGGCAAAGCTATGCCATGCGGGTCTGGATTGATCCGGTGCGGCTGGCAGGGCAGGGGCTGA
The DNA here is from genome assembly GCF_035117555.1 of Yoonia sp. 67-2. Classification (NCBI taxonomy): domain Bacteria; kingdom Pseudomonadati; phylum Pseudomonadota; class Alphaproteobacteria; order Rhodobacterales; family Paracoccaceae; genus Yoonia; species Yoonia sp. 67-2. The sequence goes on along the minus strand of NZ_JAYKPK010000007.1, from coordinate 147,169 downwards.
CCGCCTCTGATGTCGCCACGGCGATCAATGGCGGGAACTTTCTTGCGGCCCCCGGCCGGACCACAAATGAACTGGTCAGCTACGCGATCACGATGGAATCGACCCTGCAAACACCCGAAGAATTCGGCATGCTGCCGATTTCCGGCGGCGGCGATGAGGTGGTCCGCCTGCGGGACGTGGCCGAGATCGTGCTGGCTGCCGAAAGCACCGATACAATCGTGAACTTCAACGGGCGTCCGGGAACCTTTATTGGGGTGTTCCCGGCACCTGCGGCCAACCCGCTTGATACCTCTGCCAATGTGCTTGCCGCACTTCCTGCGATCGAGGCGGGGTTGCCGGACGGTATGACACTGACGCTGATGTATGATGCGACCGAACAGATCGCCGCATCGATCAACGAGGTGCTGCGGACCATCATCGAAGCGACGCTCATCGTCGCTCTGATCATCCTTTTGTTCCTTGGATCGGTGCGGTCGGTGCTGATGCCATTGGTGGCGATCCCGCTGTCGCTGGTCGGCGTGATGTTTATTCTGTTTCTGATGGGCTATTCGATCAACCTTCTGACCTTGCTGGCGATGGTGCTTGCCATTGGTCTGGTGGTGGATGACGCGATCATCGTGGTCGAAAACGTTCAGCGCCACATCGACGAGGGCGAAAGCCCGATGCAGGCTGCCTTCAGTTCGATGAGAGAGCTGTCTACCGCGATCATCGCCATGATGCTGACGCTGATCGCGGTGTTCCTGCCGCTCCTGTTTACTGGCGGCCTGACTGGTGCGTTGTTCCGCGAGTTCGCGGTGACGCTGGCGGGGGCTGTGTTTATCTCGGGCGTCGTCGCATTGACGATTTCGCCGATGATGGCCGCGCGGCTGTTGAAAAAAGGTGGCGAAAACCGGTTTCAGAAACGCCTGAATGCGGGCTTTACCCGGTTCGAAGGTTGGTATGAACGACGTTTGTCATCATCGCTGAACTTCCTGCCGGTCACCGTGCTGATGGTGGTCGTGCTGACTGGCGTGACGGGCTATCTGTTCACCAAGACGACATCTGAACTGGCTCCGGAAGAGGATTCTGGCGCGCTGTTTTCTTTCATCAACGCACCAAGCTATGCGACCACCGCCTATACCCAGCGTTACGTCGATGAAATGGGGGCCTTGACCAACGACATACCAGAGGTTGCGGCCAATTTCTCGATCACGGGGTTCGGTGGGCAAACCAATTCCGCGATCATGCTGTGGGCGTTTGATGACTGGGCTGATCGTGATCGTTCCCAGGCTGAGATTCAGGCGGATCTGCAAGGGCGGCTCGCCCCTATCGCTGGGGTGCAGGCCTTCGTTTTCGCGCCGCCATCCCTGCCCGGTGCCGGTGGCGGTCTGCCGATTTCACTGGTGATCCAGTCAACCGGCGATCCGTCGCAAGTCTATGAGATTGCGGATCAGATCCGGCAGGAGGCACAGGCTTCTGGTCGTTTTATCGTGGTGCAGAATTCACTCAACTTCGACACGACGCAGTTGGTGATAGAGATCGACCGTGACCGTGCCGCGGCGCTGAATTTGTCACCCGCGCAGATTGGTCAGACGCTGAGTTTGCTGGTAGGGGCTGGGCCGATTTCGCAGTTCGACCGCGACAGCAACAGCTATGACGTGATCTTACAGGTGCCGCAGGAGTATCGCGATAACCCTGAACGGCTGGGTGAATTGTTTGTCCGCGCCACGACGGGCGATATGGTCCCGCTGTCTGCGGTGATCAACGTCGTGACCCGCGCCGCACCGGCAACGATTGAGCAATTCAATCAGCTTAACTCCGCGACGATCACAGCGTTGCCCATTCCCGGCGTATCAACAGGTGACGGCTTGGCCGTGATCGAAGATATCGCGCGCCCATTGCTGCCCGGTGGTTTCTTCATCGAATATGCTGGCCAGTCCCGGCTGGAAAAGACCGAAGGCAATACGATTGCTGTCGCTTTCGGGCTGGCCATCGTTGTCATCTATCTTGTGCTGGCGGCTCAGTTTGAAAGCTTCCGTGATCCGTTGATTATTCTGATGTCGGTGCCATTGGCGATTTTCGGGGTGATTGTGCCGCTCAACCTTGGGCTCGGGACTCTCAACATCTATACGCAGGTCGGGCTGATCACGCTGATCGGGTTGATCACGAAACACGGTATTCTGCTGGTGGAATTTGCCAATCAGTTACGCCACGATAAGGGGCTGACGCGCGAACAAGGGATTGTCGCCTCTGCCCGGCAACGTCTCCGGCCTATTCTGATGACAACCGCCGCGACAGCGCTTGGTGTGCTTCCGCTGATGACCGCAGATGGCGCAGGGGCTGCGGCGCGGTTTGCGATGGGGCTTGTGATCTTTGCCGGTATTACGGTAGGGACATTGTTCACGTTGTTTGTCGTGCCTGCGTTTTACGCGATGATTTCGCGGCGTGATATGGTGCCTGATGCAGAGGAACCTGACCTGATCGGCAAGCCTGGCTGATAGCTGACGAGGCGGCGGCAGGTCACTAGGCTGCATAAGCAACGCAACAGGAAATCGCCACTACCTGTGCAAAAGTATAGTAGCCATGCCATAAAATTGAAACCCATGTGCTGTGACGCACATGGGTTTTTGTTTTGGAAACTGTTACATGACATATCAACGAATTGTAATTTAATGAACTGAACGGATTTCCAATATGTCTTTTGCAAGTAAATCAAGTGTTTTGGTGCTCGGCGGTGACGGCTTCTGTGGTTGGCCGACCAGCCTTCACCTTTCTTCTCTCGGGTTTGAGGTAACGATCGTCGACAACCTGTCACGCCGTGCGATCGATCTCGAACTGGGCTCTGACAGCCTGACGCCCATTGCATCGATCGAAACCCGTCTGAAAGCCTGGACCGATGTGGGCGGCGCCCCGATTGAGTTTCGCAAGATCGACGTCGCACGCGACTATCAGTCCTTGGTCGCATTGATCGACGCGGTCAGGCCAAGTGCCATCGTCCATTTTGCCGAACAACGGGCAGCGCCCTATTCGATGAAGGACGCACAGCATAAGCGGTATACCGTTGATAACAATATCTCGGCGACACATAATTTGCTTGCCGCGGTATCGGAACTGGGTCTGGATACACATATCGTGCATCTCGGCACGATGGGCGTCTACGGCTACGATGGTGATGGCCTGACCATCCCGGAAGGTTATCTGGATGTAAAGCTGACCGGGGAAGATGGCACCGAGTTTGATCGCCAGATCCTTTATCCGACGAACCCCGGCAGTATCTACCATATGACCAAGTCGATGGATCAGTTGATGTTCCAGTTCTATGCCAAGAACGACAGCATGCGGATTACCGACCTGCATCAGGGCATCGTCTGGGGCACCCAGACCGAAGAAACACGCAAGCATCCAAAACTGATCAACCGGTTCGACTATGATGGTGATTATGGCACCGTACTGAACCGGTTTCTGATGCAGGCTGCGGTGAATTATCCATTGACCGTGCATGGTACAGGTGGTCAAACCCGCGCTTTCATCAATCTGGAAGACACTGTGAAATGTGTCGCCCTGGCGATTGCCAATCCGCCTGCGCGGGGGGACCGGGTGCGCATTCTGAACCAGATGACCGAAACCCACCGGGTTCGCGATCTGGCGAAGATTGTGGCGGATATCACCGGCGCTGACGTGGCGATGGTCGACAATCCCCGCAAAGAAGCCGCCGAAAACGATCTGCGTGTCGCGAACACGGGGCTGGTCGATCTTGGCCTTGATCCGATCACGCTGGCGGACGGGCTGCTGCAGGAAACGCTGGAAGTATCGACCCGCTATGCCAGCAGGGCGCGGCTTGACGTGATCCCAAGCCAGTCGCTTTGGACAAAAGATCAATTGCCGGGGGTTGTGCGCAAAAACCTGCCAGCCCTGCCTGACCGCGCGGCTTGAACAAACCTCATATTGTAAAGAATTATTATGAGGTTGGTTGGTTTAATTATTGCCGCGTTTGCAATTTCTGCGGCGCTCATCTGGGCGACGGAGAATGATCTGCGGGCGCGTGCCGTCGCCTATGCGGTTGATGGATTCTCGCGCGACATCAGTTTCCCGATACGGACATCGGGCGGCGAACAGATTGCGCCGCCGGTGCATGTCACACGCGCAGACAGTGCCAGCCCGGTGATTTTGTCGGGCTTTGATAGTTATCAGACGCTTATCTTCCCGCTGCCGCATGATGCGCGCATTCTGGGTGGTCAGATCAGTCTTGCGATCACTGCTCAGGTGGCAGAGGGCGCGCGCGGGACATTGCGGGCCAGCGTGGGTGGTTCGCGGCGCGCCGAACTGCTGCTCGTTCCCGGCCTGGTGGTGCAAAACGTCACCTTCGATCTGACGGCCGAGGATCTTGCGCGTGATCATATCGCTGTCTCGCTCAACCTTGCCGGTGAAGACCAGCAGGGGCAGTGCCGGTCAAGCGGTACTCTTGCCGCTGTCGTCAGCCTTGATAATGAGTCCTATCTTGCGCTTGATCTGGCGAGCCCTGCCGAAAGCCCGCGTGACCAGTTTGCCGTTTCTGGCAACGTGGCACGGGTCGCGTGGACCAAAGAGCTTTCCGCACAAGACCGTCGTGATGCAATTCTTGAAGCTGCGAATTTGCTGGCAAGCGGGGCTGACGTCATGTTCGCATCCGACGACAGCGTCGCGCCGTTTACGTCTTTGACTGCGGACGAGATGGCGATCCTGCGTACAGGGATGCCTGGGCAGGGGACCGTCACATTGCCTGCCGATATCACGGAAATAGCCGCGCTTGACGGTTTGCGTCGCTTTGACAACGCTGCGCAGTGGCGGCATCGCTATTCGCTTGGTCAGTTGAATGATGTCGCCTTGCCAGAGGAGCTGTCATTTTCCATGTTCCTTGGTCCATTGCCTGTGGGGGAGCATTGGATTGTTTCCACCACGCTCAACAGACAGCTGATCGACATTGTTGAGACCGAGGGTGGCACGGTAGAGCTTTCGCGCCGTGTCGAACTGCCACGCGACGCGCAAGGCCGCGACAATCTGATTGAAATTGATGCGCGGCGCAGTGCAGCTTCTGCAGTGGCTTGTCCTGATATGGGACGCTCTATGGCGGAACTGCGATCAGCCGTGCTGTCGTCATCCGATGACAGATCGGCGGATGTCGATTCCGGGCTGGCCATATTGCGTGCCGTGATTGCCGAAGCGGGGTTTGCCCTGGCGACCGATGGGTTGCCAGCGCTGAGCGCCGTCGAGGCGGAGCAGGTTTCGCATCTGATCGCGGAAACATTGCCGGCGAGCCATCCTGTACCGACCGACAGACCGCTGGAAATGCGGGTTGTGGCGGCTGGTGTGGATGTATCGGGACATTATGCTGAAATGGTCGTAGGCCGCGATGAGACCGGATATATCGTTGCCTTGCCAACGGGTGAGGGCATGATCCAACCGCAGGATGGTCTGCGATTGCGCATCTCTCCCGCCGATCCTGTGCGCGTCAACTAGGTCATGGTCGCATCATCGATCGCCGACCGGTCCGGCGTTGTTTTCACATCCATTGACAGCGCGCCACAAAGGTTCACCGGACCGGTGCCGTTGTACCGCGCCCCTGCGGTTCTGGCCTTGTTCGTGGTCGTTTCGATTGGTTTATTATGGTTGGTGAACCGCAGTCCGATTGCAATCTGGTTTCCCGCCCATGATCTGGTGTTTTCTGCCTATACCGGGTCGCATATCATCGCGATGCGATTGTTTTCGCTCGCGTTTTTCATTGCCTTTGCCGCCTTTGCCCAAGGCAACTGGGCTGCGCGAACCATGCTGGGCGTTGATATGATCGCGAGCTATATGTTGCTTTGCGGTGGTCTGGATCTGATTAACTTTGCCTCCACCAAGCTGCTGAACATCACGTTGACGCTGACATTTTGCGAAGTCGTCAGCGGATTGCTTGGCTTTGCCATATTCTCGATCCGGCTGGTCGAACGTGGCCGGATGCCGTCGCGGATCCGTCTGACGCATGTGACACATCGCAAAAAGCGGGCAAGGTTCAAACTTGGGCTGACGCTGGTTCTGGCCATTGTCTTTGCCCATCTGATCGATGCGCAGAATTTCGCCTTCATCCATCACCTGCGCGAGGTGGCCCTGCTCGGCGGTATTGGACCCGGCGTGTTTCTGGTGCTGCCGTTGTTTTTCATGCAATTATACGTGCTGTCCGTGACCGGGCGCTGGTTTCGGCCAACGTCGCAGGACAAACCACCAATCACGGTCATCGTGCCTGCCTATAACGAAGAATATATCATTGCCCGCACCATCGCGGCGATTGATCGCGCGGCGATCCATTATGGCGGTGAGGTGACAGTTCTCATCCTTGATAACAATTCGCATGACACAACGGCGCAGATCGCTGCCACAGCTCTTGGACATTGCGTTGCCGCGCGGGGGAAAGTCGTGTCGATCCCCCAACCGGGCAAGTCCCATGCGCTGAATGCAGGTCTGGACATGACGCAAACCGATATCCTGTTGCGGGTTGATGCGGATACTGAGATCGGCGAAGACAATCTGACTCTGGCCGTTCAGAATTTCGGCGATCCTGAAGTGGGTGTTGTGGGTGGGGTGCCGCTACCGCCCGGGGGTGGTTTGTTTGACCGGGCCCGTCTTGTTGAAGTTCTGGTCAAACATGGCTTTTATTCGGTCGCGCTGACGACGGTGAACGGTCTGGTCGGTGTGCCGGGTATGTTTGTCTTGTACCGCACACATCTTGTCCGGGAGCTTGGCGGCTTCGTCGAAGGGATGAACGGTGAAGATACCGATGTGTCCCTGAGGATCGGCGAACTTGGCTACAGGCTTTTGGTTGATCCAAAGATTCGCTTTATTTCCGAAGTCCCCGCAAGCTATATTCACATGCGTGAACAGCGGATGCGGTGGTTCCGGTCGGTTTATCATATCTCGTCCCGGTGTCGCGACCTGATCTATTCAGACTGGCCGACGCTGCGTGGCAAGGTTATCTTGCCCTATATGATGCTGAATTCCGGACGCCGTGCGATGCTGATCCCGTTGCTATTGTTCGGGCTGACCGAATATATCGCCGGTTTTAACGAGACCCGCGACCTGCCATGGCAATCGATTGCTGCGGTTGCGATCGGCGCCCCTGCGATTGTCGGTGTGGTTGCGTCGCTTCTCAACCGTATGCCGATTGGTGTACTTGCCGTGCCGGAATATCTGATCTTCCGACTATTGCGCGCCTATTTCACGCTTGAATCGATGCTGTCGATTACGATCTCTCCGCAATGGTTGGCCTTCGCCCGACCCACGCGCAGGGATATTGTCCCGGACAAAGCAGTCCGGGTTGCGTAACAGCAATATCGGCAATCATGTGACGTTGGGCATTCATCGCGCTCAGAAATGCAGATCGACGCGGATTGATCCGACGAACTGGCCTTCTTGCTGACCTTCAAACTCCTCGCCCAGATAGGTCACGCCGTAGAATATCGTGGCGGGATTTGTTTGCCATTGGATGCCGCCGCGATAGCGGTAGCGTGTATCACTTACCGCGACACCATAAGATGCGGGGAAGTATTCGCTTGATGCGACCGTGGCGATATCTGCGCCCAACAGGAACGCAAAGCCACGCTCGTTGGTCCTGATCGCGGTGTAGCGTTGACCGCTGACGGTATCGCGCACCCGCAAGCCGCCGTTTGCCAGATCGCCGATGGTCATATCCACACCAACGCGCGCCATCGTTTCCACGCCAGAGCGCAGCTCAACGAAAGGGCGCATTGTCACAACGTCCGACAGCGCGATATCGTGTGCTGCCTCGACCACCACATCAAGATAGAACGCATCATCGATTTGATTGGCGCGTATCCGTTTCGACGGTGCCCTTATCCCGATTGCATCATGAAAAGCCTTTTGGAGCCTGTCCAGCCGAGTCTGTGGCCCGATAGCGACAAGATCAGCGCCCATTGCGAAATCGGTGCCCCAGCGCATGAAATGCGTATGCAAACCCGCAGTGATGACCCCGGCGTAGGGTCTGTCTCCCGGTGCGCGTTTCACCAGGCTATCCGGTGCGATGATTTGCGCGCCCAGGCGAAGTTCCAGAATATCGCCGGGCTGCTGTGGCAATTCACCATCCCAGCCATAGCCCCAGATCCGGCTGGAGTTGAAAGAGCCGGTCCGCCACCGGTCGTCGTCAAGGGCAAGAAAGTCGTTGGTCAGCAGGCGACCGTAGCCGATGTATTCACGCGACTGCGCGCTGCTGTCTTGCGAGGCGAAAAGCAGCGCAAGGCAGGCTGCGATCAGATGGCGGATCATGGTGCGTCTTTCAGATGTCGTCAGGTTACAGCTTATTAGTCGCCTTCCGGTTGATAGCAAGATGCATTGTTCCGATCACCACAACAATTATGCTTTGATGCAGCCAGTGTTCGCTTTAATTACGTTTTTGACGGCGCTCAACGTCGTAATTTCACCATTTTTGACGAGGCGTATTTAACCAGTGGGAACAACTTTTGGTTGTTTTTAGGTGTGATTCCCGGCTTGTCTTGTCCGACACGTGACCGTCGGACCCGGTCACGTGATTGAAGACGAGCGGCTGAGCCGAACCTTTTTTTCTTTGATCGTCTCAGCCGCCAGGTCGCAGCACGACCTTGATGACACCATCCTCTTTGTCGCGAAACTTCTTGTACATTTCCGGCGCATCTTCCAGCGAAGTGGTATGCGTTACGACAAAGCCCGGATCGATTGCGCCGGCCTCGATCTTTTCAAGCAGCGGCTTGGTATAAGCCTGAACATGAGTCTGGCCCATTTTGAAGGTCAGGCCTTTGTTCATCGCTGCACCGATGGGAAGTTTGTCACCCATCCCGACATAGACGCCCGGAATCGACACGGTTCCACCTTTGCGGCAGCTGAAGATCGCCTCGCGCAGAACATGCACGCGGTCGGTGGTCAGCATTGCCGCCGCTTTCACCTTGTCCATGACCGCGTCAACGGCGCCGTGGGGTGCGGCCTCGCATCCGACAGCGTCGATGCAGGAATCGGGACCACGCCCCTTGGTGCGGACCATCAGTTCATCGTAGACATCGACATCTGAGAAATTGATCGTCTCGGCACCGCCGGCCTCGGCCATGGCCAGACGCTCGGCCACCTCATCAATCGCGATGACACGACCTGCGCCCATCATCAGCGCAGACCGGATGGCAAATTGTCCAACTGGGCCGCAGCCCCAGACGGCGACAGTGTCGCCATCTTTGATATTGGCATTCTGTGCCGCCATATACCCGGTTGGAAAAATATCAGACAGAAACAATGCCTGTTCATCCGTAACATTATCGGGGATCTTGATTGGCCCGAAGTCGGCCATCGGCACGCGCAGATATTCGGCCTGCCCACCGCTGTAGCCGCCTAACATATGGCTGAACCCAAACAGACCGGCGGGCGAATGGCCCATGGCTTTGATGGCCATTTCAGCATTGGGATTGGTCCGGTCGCAAAGCGAAAACAGATCATGCTTGCAGAACCAGCAATCGCCGCAGCTGATCGTAAAGGGCACCACGACGCGGTCACCGATCTGCAAGTTCGTGACCTCTGATCCAAGGGCGACAACCTCACCCATATTCTCATGCCCGAGGATGTCGCCGCATTCCATCGTTGGCTGATAGCCGTCGTAAAGATGCAGATCAGACCCACAAATGGCACAGGCGGTGATCTTGATCACAGCATCGCGGGGATGTTCGATCGTCGGGTCGGGGACATTATCGACGCGCACGTCGCTTTTGCCATGCCAGCACAGGGCGCGCATCTATCGGGGCCTGCTGAAAATAGGCGGTAGGGTATGTATGAAATGAAGCATAGGGTCTTCTCCTTGGGAGTGGGGATTGCCAGCGGACGGGGACACAGCGTGAGCCCGCAGCCGCATGGGAGGGGTCTTGGTCAGATATTCGAAGGCCGGTGAGGATGGTTGTCGGCGCGTGGCGCAGGATTGGCGGGCGGTGCTTGGTCCGCAGCTTTCATCTCAATGTAGCGGCGGGTGATCTGATCAAGGTTCTGGTCAAACCATGCCGCCATCGCCAATTCCTCTTGCAAGGATTCTTCTAACTGCGCGCAAAGCTCGGGCCTGCCTGCCAGCCGGGCCAGCAGGATCAGGCTGCGGTAGGTCGCGATTTCCAGATGTTCGGTCATCGTATCGGCAGCAATTGCCTTGAGCACGGCATCGTCGCTCAGGCCCTGCATCGACGACTGGCTTATTCCCATGACACTCAGTAACGTGTCTTTGAACAGCGACGGTGCCTCGCCGCAGGCCTCCAGCGTGGCTTGCAGGCGATCCACCTGATGGTGGGTTTCGGCAAGGTGCTGGGTCAACCGCAGATGTAAATCGGGATAGGCCGTGACTTGCTTTAACTGCGCTTCGAGAACGGCAATCACCTGCTTTTCCAACGCATGTGCGTTGCGCAGATTCACGACGAAAGTATCGTAGCCAGCGTTTTCGACAGGTGTTCGCGTGGGACGGTGATCATGGGGCATCGGCAGGGTTCCTTTGGCTCCTGTCGTTGGAACCCCGCCCGTCGTCCTTTCGTTCCGAAATGCCTGCGCCGTCGATCTATGGCTTGGCTTTATCGCCTTTGCGCGCAATTGCTGCGGTAAATTCGGCTTCCTGATCGGCCATCCAGGCGGATACCGAAAACCGTTTGACCATCTGCCGCAAAGCCCGCATCCGGTTGCGCCGCTCATCAGGTTCCATTTCGAGCGCTTGCAGGATAGCGCGGTCCATCGATCGGCTGGAGAACGGGTTCGTGATGACGGCTGCGCCAAGCTCGACCGCGGCACCGGCAAATTCAGACAGTACCAGCACGCCATCTTCGTCGGTGCGGGCGGCGACATATTCCTTGCAAACAAGGTTCATGCCATCCGCCAGCGGCGTGATCCAGGCGACATCGGCGGCCAGATAATACTGGATCAGATCATCAAACGGGATCGCGCGGGAAATCAAGGTGATCGGTTGCCAGTCCAATGTGCCAAAGCGGCCATTGATACGGCCTGCGGTTTCTTCGATCCCGGATTGGATATCTTCATAAGCGGTCATATTGCGGTTGGCGCTGACAGAGACATGCATCAGCCGCACCTTGCCCCGCAGGTCGGGATGCGCGTCAAGCACACGTTCAAAGCTTTGCAGCTGCTGGATGCCGCCTTTGGTGTAATCTGTGCGCCCGACAGAAATGACAAGCTTCACGCCGTCCATGCTTTGCTTAATTTCGCGTGCTTTGGCCTGCACTTGCGGATCATTCGCCCGTTCTTCGATGAAATCGACCGCGACGCCGACAGCGGAGGAACTGATCGAAATCTCACGCCCGTCATAGGCGACCAAGGTCGGGGCGCGCCGTTCGCTGAGCGCCGTGCCCTCGAAAATCAGATCAGGATCGACGGGCCGGCGTTCGCTGGCGGTCACGTCGAACATACTGCTCGCCACCGATAGAAAATTCGCGGAATAGCGCGGGATGTGGAAACCCACAACATCACAGGCGAGCAGGCTTTCCACGATTTCCTTGCGCCAGGGCAGGACGTTGAACATATCCGCTGCAGGGAACGGCGTGTGATGGAAGAAAGATATCACCACATCAGGGCGCAATTGCCGCAGATAGCCGGGGACCAGCCATAGATTGTAGTCATGGACCCAGACCCGTGCGCCTTTGCTGGCCTCGTTCGCTGCGGCCTCTGCGAACGCCCAGTTCACTTCGCGGAAGGTCGGCCAGTCGACGGGGTCGTAATTATACTTTTCCTTGAAGGAATGCAGGATCGGCCAGAACGCCTCTTTCGACGAAATGTGGTAGAAACTGCTGACCTGTTCGGCGGTCAGCGGCAGGCGGGACACGGTGTATTTGCCATGGGCATCGTCGATCTCGATCACCCGCTCAAAGGTCGGGTTGGCCGGGTCCTCTGCCAGTTTCCACGCGACCCATGCACCATGCTCGGCCTTGCCGAAAAAGCTTTTCAGCGTGGGCACAATGCCGTTGGGGCTGGAATTTTCGCGCAGTTCGGTTTTGCCGTTGACCTCAACCTCTTCGTAAGGTTGGCGGTGATAGACGATAACGAAATCTGATGACATAATTATACCTTTTTCGGGGTCGGGTGCAGATCAAACGCGCTGATTGCTTCGAGAATGCCGGCGGCTCCGATCGCCTTGGCGCGGTGAATCCTGTCTGACGGGGGCAGGGCGCGCAGCAGGTCAGCCTCGGAACCGCCCACGGCAACAGCGGGTGTGCCCGCGATCAGCATCGACAGATCGTTCAACGTATCGCCTGCAGCCAGCACACGCGATGCATCGACACCGAGGTGGTCGATCAGCCGCAGCAGTGACGGGCCTTTGCTGATGCCGCGCGGCAGGACATCGAAATACAGATTGTCGGATATCAGCACATCGGCACCGAGGCTTTCCACAATCTGCACAGCTGAATCGTCAAATTCATCCGGCTGCATGTAATAGCTGACACGGTAACGGAATTCCGTTGGCTGCAGCCGCAGACCAGCGTGTCCGTCCAGTTTGGCGCGGACTTTCGGTCCAAGATCGTTCCAGGCGGCAGTGATATCCGCCTCCAACGATGCAATGGGCGTCAGGCCAGTGGACGGGTCGACATGTGCGATTGTCGTGCCGACATCGCCGACAACGTAATCAGGCCAAGGGATACGACCGGCCCCGCAAAGGTCCTGGATAAATTTCGGGTCGCGCCCTGTGACAAAGATCAGTCCGATGGTGCGGCGGTTCTGTTCGACCCATTCATAAAGGTGATCGCGGTCGGCATCGCTGCCGCCCAGAAACGTGCCGTCTAGATCGGTGGCAAGCACCATCCGGCGGTCTGCCAGTTGTGTCATGTTGTCAGTCATATCAGAGCTTTTGGATACCTTGTGTTGCGGCGATGTGAACCGGGTTTGCAAGCAGGATTTCCAGCCCTTTTGGCTCGCCTTCGATTGGGCGGGTCCACAATGCGTGAAATCCGGTTTTGAGGTTCATGTTACCATTCAGGATGGCGTTGACGGTTTCGCAGATCGGCATCGACACGCCGACCCGGCGGGCGAGATCGGTGACGGAAACAGCGTTCACCTCGCCCTCGACAACAACGGGACGTCCATCAAAACAATCACCGCGTGGGATTCCTTGGCCCAGTTGCAGGCCCAGCGACATATTGCGAGAGGTCGCACTAGAGCAGGTCAGCGTCAGATCGCCTGCGCCTGACAGGCCGGTCACTGTTTCGCGTCTGCCGCCCAATGCCTCTGCCAGTGCTTTCATCTCGGCCATGCCGCGGGTGATCAGCACGGCGCGGGTGTTTTCGGCAAAACCGGCGCCTGTCATCATCCCGCAGGCGATGGCGATCACGTTTTTTACCGCGCCGCCAATTTCCACACCAACAAGATCGTCGGATATATAGGTCTGAAAAGAGGCGGAACTGAGCGAGATCGCAAATCGCGCAGCCGCGCTTTCGTGCGGGTTCAGGCGATCTGCATAGGTAAAGGGAAAGGCAACCGTTGCCGCTGTCGGATGGCCGAGTGCGGTTTCACGCGCGAATGTCGGGCCGGAGATTGCACCAAGGCGGGCATCGCCGATCTCTTCCTCGACCACTTGGGTCATCAGCAACCCCGATGCGGGTTCGATGCCTTTCGTGCAGATCGCGACGGGTAATCCGGGTCCGATGCATTTTGCGACCTCCGATGCCACGCTGCGGATCACGCGGGACGGCACCGCCAACATGACGGCATCAGCCCCTTCCAGCGCCGTTGCCAGATCAGCCGTTGCGCGCAGATGCGGCGGCAGCGCGACATCAGGCAGATAGGTGGGATTCATGTGGGTGGCGTTGATCGCATCGGCAATTTCATCCCGCCGACAGTAGAGCATCACCTCTCGTCCGGCTGTCGCCGCCACGGTCGCGAGCGCTGTGCCCCAAGCCCCGCCGCCAATCACCGCGATGCGGTCATAGGGGCGGCTATGCAGGCTGGGCGTAGGGGGGAGTGTTGATGCATTCATCGTCTATTGATCTGCTTTCTTTTATGCTGCCCCGATTTGAGCAGCTGACACAGGATCGTGTTTGTGTCCCACATCGTCGTTACTCTGGCAGGGTGGAAGGAATGTAACCCAGCTTCAAGCGGACTTGTATAAAAACGACATTTTGCAGGTTTCCAGTTCGGCAATCAGCATAAAAATCGTGCAAGTCGGTCAAGTTTTGTGCCTTTGCGATTGGAGGGGAATCTATCTTACTTGCGAAATTATTGCGACTGCTCAGTTGGCGCTCTGGATGATTATTTTCATAAGTATTTAAAATAATTAATAAATACATTAAGCCTCATAGCGATGTTTGAATGTTGCTGTAACAAGAACTGTCGATGGTGTCTGTCGTTCCCAAAATAATACAGCCTGCGCATCAAGATGTCGTTTTTTGACATTTTAACCCCGACACGTCCTATTGGATTTACGCTGCATCGCGGCATAAATGCATCAAAGGAGTAGAGAATATGTCTAACGGAACCGTGCGAACTGCGATTTTTCCTGTAGCCGGTCTGGGGACGCGTTTTCTGCCCGCAACGAAAGCAACCCCGAAAGAACTGCTGCCCGTTATTGATACCCCGCTGATCCAGTTCGCGATCAATGAGGCGCGCGACGCCGGGGTCGAGCGGATGATCTTTGTCAGCCACCCCTCTAAATCTGCGATTGAACGCTATGTCATGGACGATGCCGCCTTGCGTGAAACATTGCGAGAGCGCGGCAAAGCCCGTCTGGCGCGCGACCTGAAAGAAGCAGCCATTGATGAAGCTGACTTTGACGTCCGCTTTGTGATGCAAGATGAACCGCTTGGGCTGGGGCATGCCGTCTTATGTGCAAAGGACCATGTGCTGCCGGGACCCGTTGCTGTTGTGCTGCCTGATGATCTTATCGTTGGGCCGAAAGGCTGTCTGAGCGAGATGATCGACGCCTATGCTGCCTGTGGGTCTGGCCATCTTGTTGCGACGATGAACGTCGCTTGGGGGGATGTCTCAAGTTATGGTGTGTTGTCGGTGCTGGAACAGAATGGTCCCTTCATCAAGGCAAACGGTATGGTCGAAAAACCTGCGCCGGACGATGCACCATCGCAGGCTGCTGTTGTCGGGCGCTATGTGCTGGATCAGCGGATTTTCGATGCCTTGGCGCAACAGGCCCCCGGCGCTGGCGGCGAAATTCAATTGACCGATGCTATCGCAGTGGGACTGCATGATATTGGTCTGTCAGGGTTCCAGTTTTCGGGGCAGCGTTTTGATTGTGGCTCCAAACAGGGGATGTTGGCCGCAGTTCTGCATCTTGCGCAAGGTGACCCTGCGTTTGAAGATGTTCTTGGCGCTTTCTTTACCAAGGTCGGCGCGCCGAACGCCGCCTAGCGGATCCGCAAGCCGTCTCTATCGAAAATGCGCATTTGACTCGGATCGACGCTGATCTGTGTTCGGTCACTAGCGCGCAGCTTGCGGTTTCTGGGCAGCTCCAATGTACAAGGCAGCCCATCACCGAGTGTGCCGTAACAATATGAGCTGCCACCTAGATATTCGGTGAATTCCGCGTGGAATGTCAGAGCTTGCGGATTGGTCGTTTCAGTAACGATTTCCAGATGTTCCGGGCGCAGGCCGAGCGTGACCTTGGACCCAGCAGCGGGCGGTTGCGTCAGGGCGGGGCCGGGAATGCTGTTGCCTGCGACGGTGATCTGGCCGTTTTCGCCCATAACGGCGGGAAAGAAATTCATCGCCGGAGATCCGATAAACCCGGCCACAAAGATATTGTCAGGGTCTTCGTAAAGGTCGGCGGGCGCACCGACCTGTTCCACGCGGCCTGCACGCAAGACAACGATCTTGTCAGCGAGCGTCATCGCCTCGGTCTGGTCATGGGTCACGTAGATCATGGTGATCCCGAGTTCGCGGTGCAACCGCGCGATTTCCAGCCGCATGCCGACCCGCAGTTCAGCGTCAAGATTTGACAAAGGTTCGTCGAAGAGAAACACATCAGGATTGCGCACGATGGCACGCCCAATAGCCACGCGCTGGCGTTGACCGCCCGACAGCTGGCCTGGCTTGCGGTCCAGATAATCGGTCAGTTTCAGCACAGCAGCGGCTTCGCTGACCTTTTGCGCGATTTCGGCCTTTGGACGACCTGCCGCTTTCAGCCCGAAACCCATATTCTGTCCGACGCTCATATGCGGGTAAAGCGCATAGGTCTGGAACACCATCGCAATGCCCCGGTCAGAAGGGTCCTTTTCCGTCACATCGGTATCACCGATGAACACATCGCCTGCGGTCACATGCTCCAACCCGGCGATCAGGCGGAGCAGGGTCGATTTTCCGCAGCCGGACGGGCCGACGAAAACCACGAACTCCCCCGGCGCAATCTGAAGGCTGATGTCGTGCAGCACATCGACCGCGCCAAAGGATTTGTGCAGCCGCCGCAGCGTGACCCCAGCGGCATGCCTGTTGGTGATCTTTTGCGTTGTCATGGCGTTCATCCTTCTCTCCTCACCCAGGTCAGCATCGCACCCGGCGCGCGATTGTCCCAGACATGATAGGGCACGGCGGTCAGCGTCACGCTTTCCCGCTGTGGTCTTTCAGTGTGATAGAGCGCGTCACTGCCCGCGCTTTCACGCTGGGCTGATGCGAACAGGCGGATGATACCACCAAGATCAGACGAGTCTGTGGTCGTCAGCGGCGCATCATCGGGTAGGACCAGCGAGTTGAGATCGGGTCCATTGTCTATCTCTTCCAGGCAATAGGCAAAGGGTCCATGCATCAGCGCCACGCGCCCTTGATCCATGGTGACGGACGGGTTGGCAAAGACACGGCGTGGTGACAGATCCAGCACAAGCACAACTTTGTCACCCGATTGCCAGCGTCGCTGGAGACGGATGTAGCCAGCCTGCGGCTCCTGGCTGACCGTTTCATCGTTGAGCGTGACGTTGGCGGTTTTGGCCCAGCCGGGGATGCGTAGCGAGAGAGTGAAGTCCTGCGGTTGCTCTGGCTCGACCGTGATCGCGATGGTCCCGTTATTGGGATAATCTGTCACCTGTTCCAGCGTCACGCTGCCACCTGCCAGGGCAACCTCGGCTCGGCTGGCGTTGTACAGATGGACTGCGATCTCGTTCTCGGCCACGCCATAGAAATAAGATCCGATAGAGGCGACCAGCCGCGCAATATTGGGTGGGCAGCAGGGGCAGCGATGCCAGGTCCAGCGATGATGATCGCCAAGGCTTTCCAGTGGGTTGTCGTAGAAAAACTTGGTCCCGTCCAGCGACAGCCCGGCCAGCGCGTTGTTATACAGCGCCTGTTCCATAATATCGGCAAACCGCCGGTCCGGGCCGCGCCCCAGCATGCGGCTCGCCCAGAAAACCAGCGCCACAGCGGCGCAGGTTTCAGCATAGGCCGTGGCATTGGGCAGGTCGTAATCGGATGTCAGTCCTTCATTTTGTGCTGAAGGACCAAAGCCGCCATGAATATACAGGTTACGGTCGACCAGATGCGACCAGAGCGTTTCCAAAGGCGCGGTCAGCGTATCATCGCCGAATTCCGTCGCGACATCGGCCATACCGGCGTAAAGATAGGCGGCGCGGACGGCGTGGCCGACGACCTTGTCCTGTTCGCGGACGGGCTTGTGCGCCTGACAATATTCGAGAGTACCGAAGTGGAAACCGCCTTCCTTCTCATTGCGGCGCTTGGCCTCTTCTTCAAAATAGTTTGGCTGCTGGCCGCGCTGATCGACGAAATATTTTGCAAGATCCAGATAGCGCTGTTCACCCGTGACACGCCCCAGTTTGACCAAGGCCAGTTCCATTTCCGGATGGCCCGGATATCCTTTCAACTGGTCATCACCCGGACCAAAAACCTGCCCGATATGATCAGCATAGCGGCACATGATATCGAGAAATTTGCGCTTTCCGGTGGCGTGGAAATAGGCCACTGCGCCTTCGATCAGATGGCCAGCGTTGTAAAGCTCGTGCCGGTCGCGCAGGTTGGTCCAGCGTTGGCCGGGCTCGATGCGGATATACCATGAATTGAGATAGCCGTCCTCTTGCTGCAATCTGCCATAGGCGTCGATCACATCATCAACCAGCGCCTCCAGATCGGCATCGGGTTTGTGGTTCAGGGCATAGGCAGCGGTCTCGATGGATTTGCCGAAATCGCTGTCCCAGAACATCTGGGTCGTGACGGTGTTGCTGTGCTGGAAAGGGATGACCAGTCCGGGGTTCGGGAGTTCAGGATCGACCTGATCCAGCATCCAGGCCTCAATGCAGCGTTCGAACAGGGTGCGGGCCGTTACAGTGCTGATCGTGTCAATGCGCGGGCCGAAAAAGCCCCCGACCTTGATTTTATCAACGGAAAGCGGGCGGAATTTTGCGCCGGTGGGGTTTTGCTTTGGGGATGTCATGTCAGTCTTTCGGTTTGGTTACTTCACCGCGCCAGCCGTCAGGCCGCGGATGTAAGAGCGTTGCAGGATAAGAAACAGCACAAGGCAGGGGATCATCATGACGGTCACGCCCGCCTGCACGGCGCCCCAGTCCACCGCGCCATAGCGGCCCGAGCGCACGGCGGTCATCAGCACCGGCAGGGTGAATTTGTCCTGATCTGACAACAGCACGAGTGCGGCCAGAAATTCGTTCCAGGCGTTGAGAAAGGCAAAGAGCCCGGATGTCACCATGCCCGGCATGACCAACGGCACCATGACTTGCCAGAGCATGCGCAGGCCTTTGATGCCGTCGATGCGTGCAGCTTCTTCAATCTCGGGCGGGACGGAATCAAAGGCGTTCTTCATCATGAAGACCGAGAACGGCAGTTGCAGTGTTGTATAGACAAGGATCAGCCCGAACAGCGAATTCTGAAGCCCCATCTTTGCCAACAAAAGAAACAGTGGCGTCAGGATTGATTGGAATGGGATCATGATCGTTGACAGGATCAGCACAAAGGCGAGCGGCTTGAACGGGAAACGATAGCGCGAGAACCCGTAGCCCGCGAGCAATGCCACGACGACGGTCAGCGCCGCAGTGCCGATGGCGACAATGGCTGAATTTCCGGCGTAATGCAGGATCGACTGCCCGAAATTTTCCAGCCTGATGTAATTGTCCAGCGTGGCGGCATCGCCGGGCCAAGGCGGGATCGGCGGTTGCATGGATACCGCGGTGGGCCGGAAGCTGGCCAGCGCGACCCAGACCAATGGCACCAGAAAGATCGCGGCGACGATCACAGCCGTCACGTGGAACAGGATGCGATGCGCGCTGATGCGCCCGCCGCGCGCCGTGGGGGCATTGGTCTGGATATCGATAGCGGTCATTTCGCTTCTCCCTTGTCGCGCAACAGTCGCAATTGGATTGCCGACAGGATCATCAGGATGATCAGCAGCACGACAGAGAGCGCCGAGCCATAGCCCAGCCGGAACGACACAAAGCTTTCGTTGAAGATCTTGTAGACAGCCGTCACCGTCTGATTGCGCGGTCCGCCATTGAGGATGATATAGAACTGATCAAAGGCCAGCATCGACCCCGAGACACAGAGGATAAGCGCCAGCGCAAAAGGCTGTCGGATCAGCGGCATGGTGATCCAGCGAAAGCGCTGAAACCAGCTTGCACCGTCAATGCGCGCAGCTTCTTCGTAATCGGTGGGTATGGATTGCAGCCCGCTCATCAGAATGACCATGTAGAACCCGGCCATTTTCCAAACGACCATGATGGTCACTGTCCAGAAGGCAGTATCGAAATTGGCCAGAAGATTGATCCGGTTCTCGGTCACCCCCAGTAGCTGGGCCGCCGGCGAAAACAGCCCCGCATCCACATTCGACAGCCACGCCCAGAGTAACGAGGCAGAAGCAAAGCCGGTCACAACCGGCAGAAAATAGATCGTCCGGTAGATTGAGCTTGCCCGGCCCTGCGATTGCACCATCAGCGCAAGGCCCATCGCCACGCCCAGCAGCCCGATTGTTGCCACGACAGTATATTGTGCGGTGAACCGCATTGCGTTCCAAAACCCGGTATCGCTGAACAAACGTTCGTAATTTGCTGTACCGATCCAGCGCGGATTTCCCAAAAGTGGCCAGTCGTGCAAAGACATCCAGACCGTCATGCCCAATGGCACCAGAAAGAACACCGCGACCAGTACCAGCGCGGGAAGCACATAGAACAGCCCATGCCAGCCCGCCTGCCGTGGTTTGCGGGGCGTGGGCGGCGCGTTGTCTCTTGTCGGGTCAGTGGGTGTCATCGCGGATCATCCCTTGAAAAAGGGGGCGGGCCGCATCCGGGCCCGCCCGCATTGGTCAATTGGCAGCGTCGATGATCGACTGCATTTCTGCCTGACCATCTTCGATTGCCTTGAGCATTTCGTCTTCGCTGGTGGCAAAGAAGGCGCGGTTCAGCATCGTGATCCAAGGCCCGTTGCGCGAATTGATGATGTCGTTGAAGACGGTGGTATAGGGTGTGCGCCCATTTGCCATCGCCTCAGCCGAAACCAGATAGCGCGCGTCGAGACCTTCAAACACTTCTGCAGCAAGGTCGCCCCGCACCGGCACCGCACCATTGGCCACAAGGATCTTTTGGCCTTCCAGCGAATAGGCGAATTCGATGAATGCTTCGATGGCTGGTATCTTGCTGTCATCGGTACCAGCCGAAATGACAAAGTTGTCGCCGCCAGCAAAGCTGGAAAACTGACCTGTTTCCTGACCCGGAAGGAAGGTCACGCCATAGTTCAGATCAGGATAATTATTGTTCAGCGCACCGATAGCAAAAGACCCGGATGGAGAAATTCCGATATTGCCGTTTGCGAAAGCGGCAAAGAAATTCGCGCCACTGTCGGTCTGTGAACCGGCAGGCACCAGCCCATCGGTGGCCATGCCGCGATAAAAGTCGATTGCCGCGATGACTTCATCAGAGTTGAGCATCGCAGTGCGCCCATCAGCTGACAAAAGATCCCCTCCGGTTGCCCAGATCAGCGGTGCGAAGGTAAAGATATTGCAGCCGCCGCAATTGCCGGAGAAGTAGAAACCATAGGTCTCGTCACCCAATTCTGAGATTGCGCGGGCTTGATCCTCGATTTCGGCCCAGGTGGTGGGCCCTGCTTCGGGGTCAAGCCCCGCCTGTTCGTAAAGATCCTTGTTCCACAACAAGAAACTTGCATCGCCCGAAAACGGGATGCCGAAGATCCGATCATTCACGGTGCCAACTGACAAATGCGCAGGGGACAGGTCGCCAAAATACGGCAGCGCCTGCGTAAATTCTGTCATATCGCGCAGTTGCCCGGCCTCTGCAAAGGCAGGGGTGAAAATTAGGTCGAGCGATAGCGCGTCAGGGGCTGATCCGCCTGCGCTGGCGATGGCGTAGCGCTGCACAAGTTCATCCACCGGAACGATCTGCAGGTTTGCTTCATGCTCGCCCATGGCATTGAATGCCTCGACAAGTGGCGGCATGAATTCCGATCCGTCAGAGCGGACCCAGAGAGAAAAGGTCTCTGCCACGGCGATCCCCGGCACGAAACCCATACCAAGCGTTGCAAGCGCGAGCCCGCTGGTCACTGTCCGAAAGTTCATCTGTCTTCTCCTCCTTGGTGCGTCTCTCGTCATTGAGAGAACGTTTGCGCAAAACGACAAAAAGCTCCTCCACTTTCGGTCGTCGTGATCATGCAGCGATGTCGGTGCGATCTGCCCCGCATGACTGCCGGATAACAAGTTGGCTCGGCGTGCGGGTCAGCCCGCTCGCACAGGTTTGCCCGTCGATCAGGTCCAGCAGGCATAGGCCTGCCTGACGGCCCAATTCGACCAGCCCCATATCGATGGTTGTCAACGGCGGACGGGTGGCCGCTGCGAAAATCTCCCAATTGTCAAAACCGACGATGGCGACATCATCCGGGACTGACACGCCAAGTTGGGTCAGCCCGTCAATCATGCCGCGCGCGATCTGGTCGTTGCCGCAAAAGATCGCGTCAGGGGCATCTGCCCGGCGTTTGCGGTCATAAAGGTGCAGGGCAAGGTCAAAGCCATGCTGTTCCGACCAGGCACCATAGATCGCATCACCCCATGGCTTTGCGCCATTGTCGGCCAGCGTCCGGATGTAACTTTCGGCGCGGATACGGGCCGCAGTAAAGCTGGTTGGGCCGGTGATATGGGCGATCTTGCGTCGTCCCAGATCAAGCAGATGCTGCGTCGCGATCCGCGCACCGCCTGCATCGTCCGGGACAAAGGCGATCCCGTCATTGTCGCAGGCCGACATGACATGAACCGTCGGAATCCCGGATCGCAGCAGGCTGGCATGGGGCGCGCGGTCAATCCGCTTTCCGGCGAGGATCAGCCCATCGACCTGCCTGTCCTGCAATGCTTGCAGGTTGATCCGCGCAAGGTCGGGATCATCCTGATAGGACGCCAGAAGTACTGATACGCCACGATCAACCACCGCATTTGACACGCCCGCAGCGACGGGCAGGGTGAACCGTCCGTAAGTGTCGTTGGTCAAAAGGCCCAGCGTAAAGGATCGTTTGCGTACCAGCCCCTGTGCGATCGGGTTCGGGCGATATTCCAGCGCCTTGGCCGCTTCTTGAACGCGGTTGCGTGTTGCGGGTGCCATCCGGCCCTCGCCGTTCAGCGCGCGTGATGCCGTGGTCACACTGACCCCAGCACGTGATGCGACATCGCGAATAGTCACCCGCAAAATACAATCCTCCCTGCGTTATCTGATGACACAAGCATATTGCGCCAAATTTGAGATAACGTTTGCGCATTGTAAGCAGATGTCAAATAACCTGTCAACGGGGTCAATTGTGCGTGCTTCCTGCAACCATTCCGGCGCCATCGTTCAATCAAGTCTGGCGATGGTTAATCGCTTATCTGCCGAGCACGGCTATAAAGGTTGCGCGCGGTCCGTATCGATTAATTGGTCGAAGCCTTCGAAAACATTAGCTTTTCGCGATCTGAACTAAAAACAGGCAGATTGGGCCGGAATCACGCGATGAACTGGCGGAACCGCGCTTACCCTTCGCGCGTTATCTCACGAGATCTTGCGCTTCGCTGCACTGCCGCAATATGTGCTAATGTGATGGGCTATCTGGTAGAATCGCTGCGATTTGCGGCGCAAGCCGTTGGAATAAGCCGCTTTAAGGACCGACATGAACTATTCGACACTGATGAGCCGGCGTAATCTGTTGCAAGTTAGCGCCGCATCCGCCGCGATGATGCTGGCCAGCCGTGGTGGCGCGCAGGAGGTTGCAGCTGAAGATTCTGCTTCTGCTGCACTGACATCCGAGCCTTTTTCTTTTGAAACCTTGACTGAACTGGCGCAGGCCCATGCCGCAGACGCTTATGTCGAACCCACGCCGCCCGAGGGTTTTCTGGGCGCGCTGGACTATGACGATTACCGGCTGATCAGGTTCAATGCGGATCGCGCTCGTTGGGCTGAGAGTGATGCGCCGTTCCAGGTTCATGCTTTCCACACCGGCTGGCTGTTTGGCGAGCCTGTGAAGTTGTTCGAAGTCACGCGCGACGGTGACAGCGCAGCGGCGACGCCGATGATCTTTTCGACCGATGATTTCGAATATCTCAACGAACTGGCTGATCGTGTGCCTGCACATGCGGAACTTCCCGGTGTCGCTGGTTTCCGGCTGAATGCGCCGCTCAATCATCCTGACCGTTTCGATGAATTGGTGTCCTTTCTTGGCGCGAGCTACTTCCGCGCGCTGGGCCGCGACAGCCGTTACGGGCTGAGCGCGCGTGGCCTGGCTTTGAATACTGCCGGCCCTGTGCCGGAGGAGTTTCCGCGGTTTACCCGCTTCTATCTCGAACGCGATCCGCAGGGCGCTGCACAGACAGTCGTTTATGCATTGCTGGACAGTCCGAGCGTGTCTGGCGCTTACCGCTTTGTCATTCGCCCCGGCGATACGACCGAGATGGACGTCACTGCCCGGCTGTTTTTCCGCGCCGATGTGGGCGAAATGGGCATTGCGCCGATGACCTCGATGTTTCTCTATAATGGCATCAACCGCACCGGGTTTGATGATTACCGGCCGCGCGTCCATGACAGCGACGGGCTGCGGATCGTGCAGCGCGGCGGCGACGTGATCTGGCGTCCGCTGAACAACCCGGTCAGGCTGGCGGGGTCCTATTTCGCAGAAGACGGACCGGTCAGCTTTGGCCTGCATCAGCGCGAACGCGATTTCGCCAAGTATCAGGATGCGGAAGCACATTACGAAATGCGACCCTCGCTGGAGGTTGTTCCGACCAGCGACTGGGGACCCGGCCACATCCGCCTTGTCGAGATCCCGACGGATCTTGAGGTCAATGATAATATTGTTGCCTATTTTATCCCCGAGGGTGACGTGAAAGCAGGCGATGCGCGGGAATTCTCCTACCGTTTGCGCTGGGGCGATTTGCCGGAAAGCGACACCGCTGAACTTGCCCATGTGGTTGAAACACGGGCCGGGGCAGGGGGCGTGTCCGGCGTGGTCAACGCCGCGAATAAGCGCAAATTTGTCATTGATTTCAAGGGCGGTTTTCTTTCCCGCCTGTCGGCAGACGATGATGTGGCCCCGATCGTCAGCGTGACGGGAGGCGAGTTGGTCAATGTCACTCTTGGCACAGTTGAAGGCCATGATATCTGGCGCATGGTGCTTGATGTCATCGCGGGCGAGGGCGGCGTGGTGGAACTTTCCGCGCATGTCGCGGGTTATGATCGCAAGCTTACAGAAACCTGGCTCTATCAATGGATCAGAAATGATGCGTGACTTTATGTCCGAAGATGATGTCGATATTGAACGTCTGATCGCGATGATCGGGGAACCGCCTGCGGCACCGATGAAGGTCGTGCGTCAACAGCTCGAGCGTGAAAACAGCACGGAACACCCCGGTCTTCTGCTACGTCTATTCGGGGTATTTTCACCCAAAACGGGTCAGTAAACGATGTCAGCCGCGCTACCGGTCAGCCGGGGCGTCACTTCAGCCCGCACCGTAGCCTTGATCGCCAGCTTGGTTGCGGCTTTTGCCGCATGCGCTTTCTTTCTGAAATACGGTGCGGCGAACGGGCTGAACAAGGTCGATGTTCTGCGCAGTGTCTTCATGCTGGTTTCGACCTTCTGGCTGTCATGGGGCGCGATGCAGGCGTTTTTAGGTCTCACCTCGCGCAGCCGCGCGCCGATGATCGACCGCACAAAGCCTCTGGATTGCCGGGTCGTCGTGCTTGTCCCGGTTTATGAAGAAGACCCGATCGCGACATTTTCGCGTATCGCGGCGATGGACATATCGCTGGCTGCAACCGGCCAGGGCGACCGATTTGATTTTGCCATCTTGTCGGACACGCGGGACGAGATCGTCGCCGCCCGCGAGCGGATATGGTATCTGCGCTTGTTGAGCGACCGGAACGGGCAGGGCCGGATCTTCTACCGGCGACGTGCAGATAACAAAGGCAAAAAAGCGGGCAACGTCGAGGATTTTATTCAATCCTCTGGTGCAGCCTATGATCTTGCGATCATCCTTGACGCTGACAGTCTGGTGGAAGGCGAAACGATGGTCGAAATGGCCCGCCGCATGCAGGCCGATCCCAAGCTGGGTTTACTGCAAACCTTACCGCGCGTGATTCAGGCGCGGTCACGTTTCGGACGCGCCATGCAGTTTTCGGCGGCTTTCAATTCACCTATCTTTGCACGCGGTCTGGCGATGATGCAGGGACATACCGGCCCGTTCTGGGGACATAACGCGATCATCCGTGTGCGCGCCTTTGCGCAGAGCTGTGGTCTGCCCGAACTGGCAGGCAAGCCACCTTTCGGTGGTCACATTTTGAGCCATGATTATGTCGAAGCGGCACTTCTTGCGCGGGCAGGCTGGACTGTCCGGCTTGACGATGACCTCGACGGCAGTTTCGAGGAAGGGCCGGAGAATATCATTGACCACGCCAAACGCGACAGGCGCTGGTGTCAGGGCAATCTGCAACATATGCGCCTTGTTTTCGCCCCCGGTCTGCGGGGCTGGAGTCGTTTTGTGTTCGTGCAAGGGATCTTTGCCTATCTGGTCTCCATCGTCTGGCTTGGCTTTCTGATCGCGAGCATTGTTGCCCCGGTCTTTGGTCCGCCCGTTGTTTATTTTCCGACGCAATACTGGCCAATGCCGGTAATGCCGCCCGAGGAAACCGCCCTTGCCATCGGGTTGGTCATCGGGATTTTCGGTCTGTTGATCTTGCCCAAATTGTTGATCGGCGCGGATGCGGTCCTGCGGGGCCGCGCGCGGCTTTTTGGCGGATGGTGGCCAGCGACGGCTTCAACAATGACAGAGCTTTTGCTGTCGTCGATCAACGCACCGATTTTTCTGATGTATCAGACCCGGTCGGTGTTCCAGGTTCTGCTGGGGCGCGATGGCGGCTGGCCCGCGCATGATCGCGGCGATGGCCGGTTGCGCCTGTCAGATGCATTTGCCGCCAGCTACTGGATTGTGATCAGTGGTTTTGTTGGACTCGCACTTGCTGCGGTGCTGTCACCCGCGCTGATCCCGTGGTTTTTGCCGGTGACGCTTCCGATGGTGCTATCGCCGTTTATTATCGCATGGACGTCACAGCCGGGCGATCCGTCGCTTTTCATCACCCCGGAAGAACTGTCGCCCGCGCCTGTGATCCTGCTCCGGGCCGAGGTTCTGGATCGATGGCACGCAGGCACGGCCGATGAACAACCAGAGCTCTTGACGGGTCGATTGCAGCATGTCTGACATTGTGGGGTCGAAGGACCCTAGGTTGGCCGAGTCCCGCAGTGGCCGCGATCCGCGGCTTGACGTGTTTCGGGGGCTGGCACTGGTGATGATCTTCATCAACCACGCACCGCGCAATTATTTGGAGAGTTTCACCAACCGCAACTTCGGATTTTCCGACGCGGCGGAGGCTTTTGTTTTCATGTCTGGGATCGCGGCAGGGATCGCTTATTCAGGGTCGTTCCGGCGGGGGGATCCGTTTGATGGCGTGACCAGAGTGCTGCGCCGGGTCTGGACGCTGTATCAGGTGCATATTCTGATCACAGTCGTCGCCATCGCGATTGCCGCAGCCGCTGCGCATTGGTTCGCGGCACCTGATATGATGCGCAAACACGGGATCTGGACGCTGGTCACCGATCCGCTTGGGTTTTTAATCGGTGTACCGCTATTGGGCCAGCAGATTGGCTACGTGAACATATTGCCGCTCTACCTTGTGCTTTTGCTGCTGGTGCCTCCGGTCATCTGGGCGGCGATGCGCTGGCCCTTGGTCGTGCTGTCGGTATCGGTTACGATCTGGCTGACTGCCGGTGTCCTGCGGATCAATTTTCCGAACTACCCACAGGACGGCGGTTGGTTTTTGAACCCCTTTTCGTGGCAGTTGCTGTTCGTTGTTGGTGTGCTGACCGGCGTTGCGCATAAAGCAGGACGGCGCTTCGTGCCTGTTCTGCCGTGGTTGCAATGGCTGACGGGTGGGTTTCTGCTGCTGTCACTTGTCTGGATGCAATGGCCGGATTTCGCCGCGGTCATGCGCGGTGGCTTAAAGTTGGCACAGGATGCGGGCGTGCCCTGGGTCATTACCGGGTTCAATAAAACCTATCTGGCCGCGCCGCGTCTTTTGCATATCCTTGCGCTGGCTTATTTTCTGTCCAGCTTCGTCACGGTACGCCGGATCTGTTTTTCAGCTTTCGCGGCGCCGTTTGCCCTCTTGGGGCAGCAGGCCTTGCCGGTCTTCGCACTGGGCACGGTGCTGGCTTTCGCGATCCAGTCGGCAAAGACAGTGACAGGACAGGATTTCGTTCTGGACACATTGATGATTGGCGGCGGGCTGTTGGCACAGCTGGGGCTCGCTGCGGCCAAGCAATATTGGCCGAAGCCGCGTCAGGCGAACGGCCGCATCTGAGTTATCCTCAAGCCGGTTTACGTCTTGTAAAGACCTGACTGCTAAGGTTGCCGGGCCGCTTTCGCGGCAGAACTGGCAGCGAAGAAAGCGCAGGATGACAGGCCTCCCAACAATCCAAGGGCAAGCTGAATTGCGCGCGGCGTGGCGTGAAAGCGGGGCGCTCTATTGGCTGGTCGGGGTCTTCAGCTTCTTCGTCAATCTGCTGATGTTGACCGGGCCGCTTTATATGTTGAACATTTATGACCGGGTGCTGAATTCACGCTCGGTCGAAACGCTGATCGCGCTGACGGTACTGGTCGCTTTCCTGTACGCTATGATGGGCACTCTGGATTATGTGCGGGGCAGGGTGATGGC
The DNA here is from genome assembly GCF_035117555.1 of Yoonia sp. 67-2. Classification (NCBI taxonomy): domain Bacteria; kingdom Pseudomonadati; phylum Pseudomonadota; class Alphaproteobacteria; order Rhodobacterales; family Paracoccaceae; genus Yoonia; species Yoonia sp. 67-2. The sequence continues at coordinate 118,997 of NZ_JAYKPK010000007.1, read as the reverse complement.
CCGCGTGGGCGCACGGTTTCAGGCGCGGTTGGACCGCCGGGTGTTTGGCGCAGTCCTGCGCGCGCCCGGTAAATCATCGACCGGCCTGCGTGATCTGGAGGCGGTGCAACGGCTGATCACGTCGCCCGCCTTGATGACAATGTTCGATCTGCCATGGTCACCGTTATTTTTCCTGTGCATTTTCATGTTTCACCCGCTGATGGGATTGCTGGCGCTTTGCGGGGCTTTGGTGTTGCTGATCCTCGCATTGCTGAACCAGTTCAGCAGCCGCGCGCCGCTCGCGCTGGCCAGCGTGGCCAGCTTTGCTGCGGACCAATTGGGTAGCCAGATCTGGCAGGAAAGTGAAGTCGTTCAGTCCTTGGGGATGCGCGATGCCGCTTTTTCCCGCTGGCAGAGCGCGCGGGGGGCATCGCTCAATGCCAATATTTGCGCGGCGGATGCGGGGGGTATTTATGCCGCATTGATCAAGTCGTTCCGGCTGTTTTTGCAATCCGCGATGCTGGGGCTGGGGGCTTATCTGGTGTTGCAGGCGGAATTGTCACTAGGCGCGATGATCGCAGGGTCAATCCTGCTGGGCCGCGCTCTTTCCCCGATTGAGCAGATTGTGGGACAATGGGCCATTTTTCAGCGCGGGCGTGAAGGTTGGCGGAACTTGGCCAGCTTGCTGACGCAGATCGCGCCTGAAGTTAAGCGGACACCTCTGCCAAGGCCAAAGGCACGGCTAAGCGCTGACCGGGTCACCATCGTGCCCCCCGGCGAAAGCCATGCGGCGCTGCGGATGATCAGTTTTGATGTGTCGGCGGGACAGGCGGTGGGCGTGATCGGCACCTCGGGCGCGGGGAAATCGACGCTTGCGCGGGCGCTGACGGGGATGTGGCAGCCGGTCAGCGGCAAGATCAAGCTCGATGGTGCGCCGCTGGATCAATATGACCCGGATTTATTGGGTCAGCAGATCGGTTATCTGCCGCAGCGGGTGCAGTTGTTTGACGGCACGATCAAAGACAACATCGCCCGCATGGCGATGGTGCCGGATGATGCGCTCGTCGTGGCTGCTGCGCAAAAGGCCGGGGCGCATGAGATGATCCTGCAATTGCCCGGTGGCTACGACACAAGCGTTACACCGACCACGGGCCGTCTGTCCGGCGGGCAGATCCAGCGGATCGGGCTCGCGCGTGCGCTTTATGGTGACCCTGTGATGCTGGTTCTGGATGAGCCGAATTCCAACCTCGACAATGACGGGTCACTGGCACTGAATGCCGCGATCCGTGCCTTTAAGGCGGGCGGCGGGATTGTGTTCGTGATTGCGCATCGGCCTGCCGCGATTGCGGAATGTGACCTGCTGTTAGTGCTTGAAAACGGTTTATCCCGAGCTTTTGGGCCGAAACACAAGGTGCTCGCCGAAGTCGTGAATAACCACCAGCAAATCACATGCAGCGCGCCGCAGGTGGTGGGCATGTCATGACTGCGCCCAGTCATTGGCCGGTGCGGCACTACCTGATGACCGGCGGTCTTGCGCTTGGCGTGCTTTTGGGTGGCTTTGGCGCCTGGGCTATGCTGGCACAGATTTCCGGCGCGGTGATCGTCAGTGGCCAGATCGAGGTGGACCGCAACCGCCAGGTCGTACAGCACCCGTTTGGCGGTGTGGTGCAGGATATCCTTGTGGGTGAGGGCGATCATGTCGCCGCAGACGACCTGCTGATCCGATTGGATGCAAGTGATCTGCAGTCCGATCTGTTCATTGTTGAAGGGCAATTGTTCGAGATAATGGCCGACCGCGCCCGGCTGGAGGCAGAGCGTGACGATACCACCGATCTGGTGTTTGACCCGCTCTTGTTGCAAACGGGCCGGCCAGACGTGGACGCGCTGATCGATACCCAGCTGCGGCTATTCGCGGCGAGGCTGGAAACCAATACGCAATCGGTCGAACAGTTGCATCGGCAGCGCGCCCGGATCGCCGACCAGATCACCGGGATCAGCAAACAACAGGCTGCCGTAACAATCCAACGGGGGCTGATCGCCCGAGAATTGGCTGATCAGCAAAACCTGCTGGATCGCGGTCTGGCCCAAGCCAGCCGGGTGCTGACCTTGCAGCGTGAAGATGCGGCGCTTCTTGGGCGGTTCGCTGAATTGACAGCGCAAGCTGCGCAGGCCGGTGAAAGGATGACCGAGATTGACATCCAGATTCTTGGGCTCGGATCTTCCCGCAGGGAAGAGGCGATCACCCGACTGCGCGATCTGCAATCGCGACAGCTGGAACTGACGGAACGCCGCCAGGTTTTGCTGCGCCAGCTGAAAGGGCTGGATATCCGTGCGCCGGTGTCCGGGGTCATCTACGGGATGCAGGTCTTTGCACCACGTGCCGTCATTTTGCCCGCCGATCCGTTTCTATATATCGTCCCGCAAGACCGGCCTTTGGTTTTCGTCGCGCAGGTGCCGACCGTGGCTATCGATCAGGTCTTTCTCGGGCAGGCTGTGACCTTGCGGTTTCCCACCTTTGACCAGCGGCGCACGCCGGAACTGACGGGCCATATTACGCTCGTCTCGGCAGATGCGTTTCGGGATGACGCGACCAGCTTGTCCTACTACCGCGTCGAGGTGGAGTTGAACGACGGCGAAATGCAGCGACTGCCGGCAAATACCAAGCTGCTGCCGGGCATGCCGGTTGATGCTTTCATGCGCACCGACGCGCGCAGTCTGTTGGATTATCTCACCAAGCCGCTGACCGACTATGTTGCCAAGGCCTTTCGAGAAAGGTGAAGGACGGATTGCTGCGGGCGAAAACAGGCCATGGATCAAAAGTTATCCTTCATTCTGATAAATGTAATATTTCTGACATATAATGTAATTATCGCGACACTTGGACGTGGATGACTCCATATTTTAACCCAAGGATTTGATCGCATGACTCGACCAGACAGCCCGTATTCTAACCTGCGCAAAGGCGGCTATGCCCTGCTTTTAAGCACAACTATTGCAATTCCGTTGCTGCAGGCCGCACCGGTGCAGGCGCAGGATTCGTCTGATACGCTGCGCCTGCTGACCTATAACATCTGGAATCGCTACAAACAGTCACCGCAATATGCCGCTGACGCGATCGCCGCTGGCAATTATGACGTGGTGATGTTTCAGGAAGAAAACGGATCGCGCTATGTGGCCGATATTCCCGCCATGCTCGCAGATCGTGGCCTCGGAACCTATCAAGGGGCACGCAACGGCAGTTCCGGCACGATCTCGCGGCTGCCGGGCACAATGGGAACTCATACATTGCCCGCGCCCGGTGCGCAGGGCCGCTCGATCAGCTATGTGCGCGCCGATGCGGCGGATGGTCGGCCGGAAACTGTGATCGGGTCGGTACACTTCAACTATTTTGACGAGCCGGATACACGGATCAACGAAGCGAAAGGCCTGAGCGCCTGGGCGCGCTCGATCAATGGCCCGCTGATTATGGGTGGCGATTTCAACGCGGGTGATGTGTCTGAACGCGGGCTGCATTCTGTCAGCCAGCAAGAACTGCTGCTCCGCATACATACCAAGAGCAGCAACAGCTTTTACTACGATTTGCTGTCGCAATATGCGACCGACAAGGCGGCGTTGGATCAGTTCATTGCCGACTGGCGCGGCAGTGGCAATACAGCGATAGATAATGCGCCGATCCCGGCGGGCCTGTTCGAGGAAGAGCTGTATCCGATCGCCGGAAATACGCCGGTCACGATGAATATCCTCAAAAAACAATTCATGCTGATGCAGACAGAGGCGGTGCGCGAAGCCTTCGTGCCGCATGAGCGTGGCAATGGCAGCGCCACTTGGCCCAGCAACCTGGAAGATGCGACCAATACCTGGGGCAGCTGGCACCGTGCGCGGATCGACCATCTGATGGTGTCGCGCCCTTATGGGAAATGGTTCACGCTGGTGGATGACCCGAACGACCCCTACCTGGGCGTCATTGACGGGCTTGAAGGTGGGCCAGAGGATAACCGCCGTCCACTGACTGACCACGATCTTGTGGCGCATGAGTTCCGCTGGGTCGGCCCGCAATTGGAAACCTACGATAGCGATGCGACACGGCTGATCTGGGGCGAGGGTGCCAGCACCTTTGCTGAAGATGACAAGGTGTTTTATCTGACACGTAACAACATGCGCACCGATGTCTATCTGGGCCAGATTGCGGATGAGAACGGCAATCCTGTCCTAACCGGACTGACACTGGATGAAAAGAAGACCTTGCTGGATTGCACGAGCAGCGACCCGCGTTTTCAAGCGGCGATCGTGGAATATTGCATCGACGACCACATCTTTATCGATGAAACGCTGGTGATGGATGGGGGCACACTGATCGTTGACGAAGATGCCGCGCTGGGCGGCAGCGCCGCACAGCTGCGCCTGGCTGATGGCGGGCTGCGGATTGCGGGCACCGCGATGACTGCGCTTGATCGTGACGTGTCGCTGGAAGGTATCGGCGGCTTTATTGACATCGCCGATGGCGCGGCCAGTGTCGATGCAAGCGGGGTCTTTGCAGGTACCGGGAGCTTGACCAAACATGGTGCAGGCGGGCTGACCTTGTCGGGCGACAACAGCTATTCCGGTGCCACAATGGTTTCGGGCGGGGTGTTGACGGTCGATGGTTCTATCGCATCCTCCAATCTGACAACGGTGCAGCAGAATGCCGTGCTGGGCGGGTCAGGCACCGTGGGCAATCTGACCATCGCGTCAGGCGGTACCTTGGGCGCGGGCAATTCCATCGGCACGCTGAGTGTCGCGGGTGATCTGACCTTTGCCGATGGCGCAAGGTTCGAGGTTGAAACCGATTCACAAGGCAATGCCGACCGCGTCGACGTCACAGGCCGCGCAAACCTGTCAGGATCTGTCTTTGCGCTTACAGCGGCGGGGGAATACAAGCCCAGCACCAGCTACACCATCCTGACAGCAGGCGATGGGATCATCGGTACTTTTGGTTCTGTCACCTCGACGCTGGCTTTCCTTGATGCCGGTCTGGCTTATGGTGTGCAGGATGTAAGCTTACGTCTGGACCGCAATGACACTGCTTTTGACAGCGTGGCAAGCACCGGGAACCGCCGCGCTGTGGCCGCCGCAGTAGAGACATTGGGCATGGGTCATGCGGTCTATGATGCGGTCGTCATGACTGATGCTGACACCGCTGATACCACCTTTGATGGTCTGTCGGGTGAGGCGCATGCTTCTGCCGCAGCGGCGCTGACTGAGACTGCGCTTGCGATGGGCAATGTGGTGGCCGAGCGGAGCCGCGCGATGGCTGGCGGCGCGATTGATGTGGCGCAGGGCCCGGCAGTGGGTGCTATGGGTGCAGGACAGGTCTGGTTCCAGACTTTCGGCAACTGGGGTGAAAGCAGCGGCGACGGCGTCACTGATATCAAGCGCGACAGCAACGGTACATTGATTGGGTTTGATACCGACATTGGCAACAACTGGCACGCCGGTGGTTTTGTCGGCTTCGGCAACGGATCGCTGCGGCGTGACGGTGGCGACCGGCTGGATGCTGACAGCGTTCATGCGGGTGTCTATGCGGGCACGACATCTGGTCCTCTGGGATTGAGCCTTGGCCTGACCCAAAGCCGCAATGACGTGAACAGCCTGCGCAGCACGACATTTGGTGGCACCACCGAAACGCTGACTGCGGCATATGACAGCGACACGACGCAGATCTTTGGTGAAGCACGCTATCGCTTTGACACAGCGCAGGGTGCGTTGGAGCCGTTTGGCGCGATCGCCCATGTCCGTCAGTCAAATGATGCTTTTACGGAAAAGGGTGGCGCTGCGGCGCTGACCTCGGCTGGCAGTGATGTGGATACCACCTTTACCACGCTCGGTCTGCGGACTGAACAGCTGTTCGCCATGGGCCAGACTGACGCTACCTTCCGGGGTGAGCTGGGCTGGCGGCACGCCTTTGGTGACGTGGACCCCGGTATCGCAATGGGTTTTGCGGACGGCGGCACTGGCTTTGACGTGCTGGGCGCGCCTGTGGCCGAAGACTCCGCTGTCCTGCGGGCCTCTGTCGGGTTTGACCTGGCACCGGGGGCACAATTGGCGGTGGGCTACGCTGGCCAGTTCAGCGATGACACTGCCGATCATGGCCTGACAGCGGACCTGCGCATCCGCTTTTAGAAATCATCGCGAAAGGGGGCGCATGTCGTCCCCTTTCCCGCTATAAGGGGCGGAATTGCAGCAAAACTGACGATGCCCCGGGGATTGAATGGTAGAGACAGATAAGAAAAGCCGCCGCCAGTCGAAACTGGTGGCGCATTTGCAGGCCCATCGTTTCATCGCACTTGACGATATTGCCAGCCGCTTTTCTGTCACCACCCAGACTGCCCGACGTGACCTGATGGAACTGGAAGACGCCGGGATCGTTCGTCGCCTGCATGGCGGGGCGATGCTGGCCAATGGTGCCGTCGATCCACTGACCCTGCGCCACCGGCGGGTTGAGAATGCTGCCGCCAAAGACAGGATCGGGGCAAAAGTCGCTGATCTGGTGGCTGATGGCGCATCGGTCTTTCTCGACACTGGCACAACCTGCGAGGCGGTGGCGCGCGGCCTGATGCTGCGCCGCAATTTGCGGGTCGTGACCTACGGCCTGCGTGCTGCGACCACGTTATGTGAGGCCGATGGTTTTTCTGTCGCGGTTCCCGGCGGGTTCGTGCGTAACGTCGATGCGGGCGTGTTCCGTCATGACGCGGTGGATTTTATCAGCAGTTTCAAGTTTGACACTGCGATCATCTCGGTCAGCGGAATCGACGGGGATGGCGATATGGGCGATGATGATCATGGTGAGGTGCAGGCCGTTCTCGCCGCGATGCAACAGGCGGAACGCACAATTCTGGCGGTCGACCAGACCAAGTTCCTGCGGCGGGCGCTGGTCCGTCTTGGCGCGATCTGCGATGTCGATTGCGTTGTAACCGACGCCCCGCCCCCCGCTGCGTTGTCAGAGGCGTTGGCCGGCGTCACGGTGGTGCTGGCTTAGCCCGAAGGGGCACCATGGCGGTTTAAGTGTCAGCGGTTGTGTCTGGCATGTCGGTCCGATGAATCTCGCCCATGTCGAGCAGGGGGGACGCGTCGAGCGCCGAGGCATTCAGCATCGCGGCGACCCGTTCCAACGATGCGACGATCATCGCCTGTTCCCAGTCGGCAAGTGCCTCGAATTCGCGGACGTATTTCTGCTGCAAAGGGTCTGGCGCGCCGTCTACGGCCTGACGTCCCTTGTCGGTCAGCACGACATTTGTCTGACGCCGGTCACGGTCTGATCGCTGACGTTCGATCATCTTTTTGGCAACAAGCCGGTCCAGCAAGGTGGAGATCGTCGCCGGGCTGACGCCCATCTGTGATGATATCTGCGTTGGCGTGGCGCTGCCATGGCTGAGCACGACCTGCAGCACGCGGATTTGCACCGGGGTGAGACCTGCTGTGAGGGCTAATGTGCGGCCATAAAGCTCTGTCGCGCGCAAAATGCGGCGCAGGGCGATGAGTGATGTATCAGTGCGATCCACGTCGCCTCCTGTCTGAAGTCTTTAGTATATTGAATATATTGTCATGTGCGTCAAAGCAATAAATTAGTTAGCGTAACAAAGCATATGGGCATTTTGGCGTGACAGATATCGTAAAAATACGATGAAATATCGGCGTAAATAACTGTTTTTATTGAATAAAAATTATATAGCAGAAGCGTGATAAGTATGGTTGATTTCTGGAATAAGATTGGTATACCTAACGAAATAATGAAGCAGCACTAGAGGTATCCCGTGGTCAACGTCCGGCAGATAAAATCGAACGGCGACAAAGTTCAGTTCCGTAAGCCTGAATCCGAGGATGGCGCAGCGATCTGGGAGCTGGTCGCTTCATGCAAACCGCTTGATGAAAATTCGATGTATTGCAATCTGATCCAATGCGATCATTTCCGCGATACCTGCATTCTGGCAGAGATTGACGGTCAGCCTGTCGGTTGGATTTCCGGCTATGTGCTGCCGGCTGACGCGTCGACATTCTTTGTCTGGCAGGTTGCCGTGTCTGAAAAGGCGCGCGGCACGGGTCTGGCCAAGCGGATGCTGGAAAAGCTGCTGGCACGCGATATCTGCAACGACGTAACCCGGATGCAGACCACGATCACCAAAGACAATGACGCAAGCTGGGCTTTGTTCCGCAGCTTTGCCGATGCCCAAGACGCCGAACTGGACCACGAGGCCCATTTCGAGAGCGACGCCCACTTTCAAGGCGAACATGCCACCGAACATATGGTGACAATCACCTTGCCCGAAGCTGAAACACTGGACGCTGTGGCCTGAAGGCCCGCGTTCACTTCGGCTCTGACCAAAAAAAGGAATAGACTATGACAACGGACATTTCATCCGACAAGAATATTTTTGAACGACGTGAATCGCAGGTTCGCAGCTATTGCCGGTCTTTCGATACTGTCTTTACCAAGGCGCAGGGGTCGACCCTGCATGACGAAAGCGGCGCGACCTATACCGACTTTCTGTCCGGTTGTTCCTCGCTGAACTATGGCCATAACGATCCTGATATGAAGGCCGCACTGATCGACCATATCACCGGCGACGGTATTGCCCATGCGCTGGATATGTATACCGGCCCCAAGGCCGCATTTCTTGAGACCTTTGAACGTCTGGTGCTGAAGCCGCGCGGCATGGACCACAAGATCATGATGACTGGCCCCACCGGCACAAATGCCGTTGAAGCCGCGATCAAGCTGGCGCGCAAGGTGACGGGGCGGACCAATGTGATTTCCTTCACCAACGGTTTCCACGGCATGACCCTTGGCGCGCTGGCGCTGACCGGCAATGCGGGCAAGCGTCATGGTGCTGGTTTGCCGCTGAACGGCGTGACCCATCTGCCATTTGAAGGTTCGCTGGGCGATGATGTCGATACGCTGTCCCTGATCGAGACGATGCTGGACAACGGGTCCAGTGGGATCGATGCGCCTGCGGCGTTCATCCTTGAACTGGTACAGGGGGAGGGTGGTCTGAACGCCGCATCCCGCACCTGGGTCGAAGGGGTCGCGCGTCTGGCCAAGAAACATGGTGCTAAGTTGATCATTGATGACATTCAGGCCGGGATCGGTCGTGCTGGCAGCTTCTTCAGCTTCGACGATATGGACGTTGAACCTGACATGATCACGCTGGCGAAATCGCTATCCGGTTTCGGTCTTCCCTTTGCGCTGACCCTGATCAAGCCAGAACTCGACGTCTGGAAGCCCGCCGAACATAACGGCACCTTCCGTGGCAATACCCATGCGTTCGTCACAGCCCGTGTCGCGCTGGAAAAATTCTGGTCCGATGATGCCTTCAAGAATGAGATCGCGGAAAAATCAGCCGTGCTGACGGATTACCTGCAGCGCATCGCCGATACGATCCCCGGCGCACGTCTGAAAGGACGCGGCATGATGCAGGGTGTTGATGTCGGGTCCGGTGACCTCGCCAGTGCGATCTGTGCCGAGGCATTCGTGCGCGGGTTGGTCATTGAAACCTCCGGCGCGGATGATGAGGTGGTCAAAGTGCTTGCCCCGCTGACCACGCCGATGGATCAGTTTCAACAGGGCCTTGATATCCTGACCGAGGCCGCACGCACCTGCGTCCAAACCAAAATTGCAGCGGAGTAATCGCCATGATCGTACGTGACATTGAAGATCTGAAAAACACCGACAAAGAAGTGAAAGATGCAAAATGGACGTCTGTCCGTCTGCTGCTTGCCAAGGACGGGATGGGCTTTTCCTTCCACATCACGACGCTAGAAGCCGGTTCCGAACATACGTTCCACTACAAGAACCACTTTGAAAGCGTCTATTGCATGTCCGGCAAAGGCTCGATCACCGATCTTGCGACCGGCGAAACCCATGCGATCCGCCCCGGCGTGATGTATGCGCTGGACAAACACGATCGCCACACGCTGCGCGCGGAAGAAGAGCTGGTCATGGCCTGCTGCTTCAACCCGCCCGTAACAGGTGATGAGGTGCATCAGGCGGACGGTTCTTACGCTGCCGCTGAGTGAACGATCACTGCACCCTGACGAAACCGCACGACCAAGGCCCGCAGAATTGCTGCGGGCTTTGGGTCAGCGTTAACGCTCCAGATAGAAGGCGTCCGTGACGAATTTGGGCGAATAATATGAAAAAACACGCACATACCGTTGAGAAAATCGGTGGCACCTCGATGAGCCGATCGGCTGAACTGCTTGACTCCCTGTTCCTGCGCGATGGGGCCGATCCCTATAACCGTATCTTCGTTGTTTCCGCTTATTCAGGCATCACCAATATGCTGCTGGAACATAAGAAGACCCGCGAATCCGGTGTTTATGCCCGGTTTTCCAATGCCAATCATGAACGGGGCTGGTCTGACGCGCTGAACGACGTGATGACCGCCATGAACGAGGCGCATCGCAACGTGCTGGATGCACCCGGTGATATCCGTGACGCCGATCATTTCGTACGCGAGCGCGTCGAAGGTGCACGGTCCTGCCTGATCGATCTGCAGCGTCTGTGTTCCTACGGCCATTTCCGGTTGAACCAGCATCTGGACATCATCCGCGAAATGCTCTCTGGCCTTGGCGAAAGCCATTCTGCCTATGTCACGTCTTTAATGCTGCGCCGCGCCGGTTTGAATGCGCGGTTCGTCGATCTCGGCGGTTGGCGGGACGAGCGTGAAGTCACGCTGGAGCAACGGATCGAAGAAGGAATGCGCGATCTTGATATCAGCAGCGAGATGCCGATTGTCACCGGCTATGCTCAATGTTCCGAAGGTCTGATGTCGCTTTATGATCGCGGCTATTCCGAAGTCACGTTCAGTCGCATCGCCGCCCAGACCGGCGCGTCAGAGGCGATTATCCATAAGGAATTCCATCTGTCCTCTGCCGATCCGAAACTGGTCGGCGCGGAAAATGTGCGAAAGCTTGGCTATACGAATTATGACGTTGCCGATCAGCTATCCAACATGGGGATGGAGGCGATCCACCCGTCAGCCGCCAAGACGCTCCGTCAGGCAGATATCCCGCTGCGCGTGACAAACGCCTTTGAACCATCCGACCCCGGCACGCTGATTGATGATACCGCCGCGACTGCGCCGCAGGTTGAAATCGTCACTGCGCTGGATGTCTTCGCGCTGGAGGTTTTTGCGCATGAGATGGTGGGCGTCAAAGGCTATGACGCGACGATCCTGCAATCGCTGACCCAACACAAAGTCAGCATCGTCGCGAAATCCTCGAACGCCAATACGATCACCCATTACGTCGATGCTTCCTTGAAGCGGGTCAAAAGGGTCGAACGCGATCTGACAGAGGCCTATCCGGCAGCATCCGTCACGACACGCAGTCTGTCCGTTGTTGCCGCGATCGGACGTGACTTGAAAGGGCTCAATGCGCTCGGATGTGGACTGACCGCGCTGAAAGCTGCAGGTATCTCGCCTGTCGCGGTGCAGCAGGGGCCACGAAATGTGGATATTCAGTTCGTACTGACGCGCGAGGATGCAGATAATGCCGTCAAGGTGCTGCATGAAGCGCTGATCAGGCAAGAGCGGGTGACAACGACCGCTGACGACGTATTGGAATCGCAAAGCGCCAGCAAACCCGAACCACGGTTGGTCGCCTGAGGTCGAATGCGGGGAATACAATCGGGTTGACCATTCCGCCCCTACAGCAGATCAGTCATGGCTGAATCTGTTGTAGGGGTTCATGGTTCCGGGTGAAAGCTCCGGCACCAGCACCTTTTCAACATAAGCGGCGAAGATCGCGCCATTGATCAAGTCGTATAGCTGCTCGTTCAAATACCACCAAGCAAACCCTTTGCCATCGCAATGGCAATCGCTTGTTCGCGGGTCGTGGCACCCAGCTTGATCCGCGCGTTCCGCAGGTAAAGTTCAACCGCGGCCCCGCTGATCGATAAATTCCATGCGATCTGTTTTGTTCGTTGCCCCTGCGCGAGCAGCATCAGGCATTGCCATTCGCGGTTGGACAATACCCTGTCATGATGTCCGGCTTCAGCCAGACATAACAAATCACGTGCCTGTCGGGCCGCAAAGCGCAGCATGACTTCGCGATCAGCCCGCAACCGATCAACGTCTTTGCCTGACAAAGACGACCCGATGTTCCACCCCGCAAAGCCACCCGGTCCAAACAGCCGCACGGTCGATGAGAAGCCGGCGTTTATGCCAAATTCGGCTGCCTCAGCGATCAGGTTATGCTGCGCCTGTGTCAAACCCTCATGCGCGTCCGAATAGGCAACGCCAGTGCTGATCGGTCGGAATGTCGTGCCACAAAAACTGAAAAACGGATCGATTTCGGCATAATTCTCAGAATGATATCTGTTAACCCATTCCATTGGCAGCGTTGACAATAGCATCATTTGATTGGGGTCCGACTCAATGAAAATGAGTTTGTCGAATCCGTTCTGCGCAAAAAATGTAGTCGTTAACGCCCAGACAGCATCGGTCAGCGTCTGGTCCGGCAACGGCTGAAGCTGGCGTAATTCTTCCAGAAAGTCATCAAGCGCAGGTTCGGCCAATTCACGTGCCTCTGAAACCTATGGATTTCCTGATATTGGCACGGGCCATTTTAGCCGTCTACGTTTTTGTAAGGGCCTGAGGTCGCGGCTCTGCCGAACATCGGGTCGGGAATATATCATGACACGCCTTATCAGGGCTTCCGGTCATTAACCTTTGTGACCTTGGTTGCCCAAGACCTGTACGACACCTGTTGCGCTTTTTGAGAGGTGAGAGTTTTGACAAATCCAGCCTTCATCTGCCCGCCAAATGAAGCGGAAATCGTACCAGATGGTAGTTTTCCTTTCCCGGTCGGTTCGTATGGTCGACTTGGTTCCAAAACACGAAGGATCATCCGTGGCTGATTTCAAGACGTCGACCGCTTTGTCACTATTGCGCAAAACCGCGCCTTTTGTGGTCTTCCGACTGGTTGTCTATATCGGAATCGCGCTCGCCTATATGCTGACCACCGGTGCCGGGGCAGGTATTGGATATGGCGTCGGTGGGTTCTGGGAACAGGATACGGCGCGTGTTTACAGCGCCTATGGGGCTGTTGCAGGTTTTGGACTGACGGCAGCTTTGCTGTATTTCCTGCGCGAATACATTCTCTATATCGTCAAGGCTGGCCATATCGCGGTGATGGTGGAATTGCTGCATGGGCGCGAGATACCTGCAGGTCAGGGTCAGATCGGCTATGCCCGCATGATGGTGACCGAACGTTTTGGCACCGCCAATGTACTGTTTGGCGTGGATCAACTGGTCAAAGGCGTGATCACGGCCGTCACCGGTTTGCTGCAGGGGCTGTTTTCCATTCTGCCGATCCCCGGTCTGGACAAGCTGATGGGGGTGGTGCGCGCCTATCTGCGCGTGGCGGTCGGCCTGCTGGACGAAGTCATGCTGGCCTATTGCTTTGCCACCCGCGCCGACAACCCGTTCGAGGGGTCCCGCACCGCGCTGGTACTTTATGCGCAGAATGCCCGTCCGATGTTGGTCAATGCCGCATGGGTGACCGCGATTGTCTGGCTGGTCAGCTTTGTGATCTTTTTGCTGATGTTGGCACCGGCGGGTGTGATGGTCTGGCTTCTGCCGGATGAAATGGGAGCGGCTGCGGTGGTGTTCGCCCTGCTTTTCGCCTGGGCGCTGAAGGCGGCACTGATCGAACCTTTCGCGCTTGCCTGTATGTTGCAGGCCTATTTCAAAGTCACTGACGGGCAGGTGCCGGACCCCACTTGGGAAAGCAAACTCCACGGGGCATCCACGAAGTTTCAGAAGATGGGTGCACGTGCGGCGTCATGGGCGATGGGCCCCGCGGCCCCGGCCCCTATTGGACAAGATGTTGGGACGCCTGCATGACCTTGGCGCCTCAATCGCGCGGTTTCAGCATCGTCCGCACGCTCGGCCGCTACACGTGCTTCCATCGCGGGATGCAGTTTGGCGAGGCCTATGAACCGCGTCCGATCGCGGCAGCGCTGCCGGGGGATGATCTTGACGTGCTCCGGGCGCAGCTTGCGCCGGTCATGGCAAGCCTCGACCGGGATCGCGCGGCGCATGCCGACCGGGCCGATCATTTCCTGCTGAAACGCGTGCTGCCGGCTGCGGCGCTGGTCGGGCTGGTGCTGGGCTGGGGTATCTCCGGCGATATCCTGCTGGGCCTCTTTCTGGCAGCGCTTTTCGCGGCCAGTGCGCTGATCCTTCTGTTCGGCAGGGCGATGGATGAACCGCGCAGGGTCACAAGACATGAGATCGTAGATGCGCTGGCGCGCCATTTGATGGGTTTTCAGGTCGATCCTTCGCCCGTCATCGGAACCGAGGAGCTGGACGAACTCAAGCTCTTTTCGCATATCCGCAAGGTCACGGTCGATCTGTGTCTGACCGGCCAGCGCGACGGGCGCATCATCGTCGTGAGCCGGATCGGGCTGATGTTCGGTCGGGAAAGACGGTACAAGGAAAAACAGGGCGGCGGACTGACCTTTGTGATGGTCGAAGTGGCTCTGCCCGAAACCGCAGAATCCGGCACCACCACGACGATCATGGCAAAGGATGCGTCGATCATCTCGAAGGTGGCGCAGAAATTGATGCACCGGGACCGTAGCCAGCCCACAGGGGATCGCGATTTCGACGAATGCTATGCCGTGTCTGGCGACATATCGCGCGTGACACCTGGCTTGCGCGCGGGCTTCGCCCGGCTTGAGGCAGAGGCGCGTTGTGGTCCAACGGGCCTGACCGAGGTACCCGCAGGCAGCGGGTTGCGCCCATGGGTGGTGATCCTGCCCGTCAAGCTGGTCGTGCTGACGCCCTTGTCCATGTTCGACGGCGCGTTCGAGCCGCCACCTTATTGGGAAAAGCTCGACCCTGACGTGCTGATCCCCGCCTTTGCATCCGATCTTGCCATCCTCAACGGCTATCTGAACGCCGCCCTGTCGTTTCCTCTTGGAGATATCACATGACCCGACTGATTCCTGCCTTTGCCGCGCTGATGCTCTCTGCCGCCCCTGTCATGGCGGACCGCGTTGCGGTGCTTGTTTTCGATGCATCCGGATCGATGTGGAACCGGGTTGAAGGCGACCTGACCCGGATCGAGGTCGCCCGCGACGTGATGGGCGATTATTTCGGCAGCCGTGACAGCGCGGTCCCTTTGTCGGTCATCGCCTATGGCCATAACCGGCGCGGCGATTGTCGTGATATCGAAGTGGTCACGCCGATGGGCCAGGGCGATGTCGGGTCACTGGAAAGCCGCCTGCGCGCGCTGATGCCGCGCGGCATGACGCCCTTGACCGACAGTCTTGCCATGGCGCGCGACCAGATCCCACCATCGGCAGAGGCAGCGGATATCA
Source organism: Yoonia sp. 67-2 (assembly GCF_035117555.1). Taxonomy (NCBI): domain Bacteria; kingdom Pseudomonadati; phylum Pseudomonadota; class Alphaproteobacteria; order Rhodobacterales; family Paracoccaceae; genus Yoonia; species Yoonia sp. 67-2. Next base: position 103,654 of record NZ_JAYKPK010000007.1, on the reverse strand, counting down.
TCCTTGTCACCGATGGCTTGGAAAATTGTGAAGGCGATCCCTGCGCATTGGCTGCCAGCCTTGCTGCCGAAGGTATCGACATCCGCGCCCATGTCGTCGGTTTCGGGCTGAGTGCTGTCGAGGTCGAGGCTTTGTCCTGTATCACCGACCAGACTGGCGGGATGCTGTTCCAGACCAATTCCGGCGCGGAACTGGCCAATGCTTTGCAGCAGGTCAGCGCGGTTGTGCCTGAGCCTGAAGTATTGCCTGAACCCACGCCCCCCGCAGCCGCGTTCGATATAGGTGAAAAGGCCGAGGCCGGATTTACCTATTCGATCCGTTGGACCGGCGAAGCCGGCCAGACGGATTTCCTTGGCTTTGTTCCGCAAGGCGCGGATGGCGCCAACTCGTCAGCGTCATTCGGGCCGATCAACATCGGTCAGGATCTCAATCCGCGCAATCCTGTCAGCCGGACTGCACCCGCCGAACCCGGCATGTATGACCTGATCATCCGCAGTTCGGCTGGTCTTGGCGTCATAGCGCGGCAGCCAGTCGAGGTGGTGCCCCCCGCCATGGGGTTCGACCCGATCGGGTCGGTCGAACCGGGCACGCGCGTCGACTTTACGTTTCGGGCACCCAGCCAGCTCGGCGAGCGCGTCGTCTTGGCGGAAATCGACCAACCCGTGGATGATTTCCGCCGGATCGGGTGGGACTATGCGCTGGCCAAGAACGGTCTGGTGACAATGCGCGTCCCAGCAGAACCGGGCGAATACGAGATTCGATACCTCAATGCATCAGCGAGAGAGATCATGTTCTCGCGCCGCTTTGGTGTCGGTATCCAGTTCGAGGACGCGGATTTGACAACGACCGATGACCTGGCTGCACAGGCAGCTACGGCGCGGGGTGCCCCGACGCAGGACGATATCGCCGCTGTCCCCGCCACCTTCCGCCTGCCGCCTGATGTGCCACAATCGGATGTGACATGGGACGCGGTGCCGCTGGATACCGATATGTCGCCTGAGGCCTGGGCGCCGATGGACACCGGCCCGGTCATTTCCGGTACATTCGAGCCCGGCAATTGGCGCGTCACGGCCTATGCGCCGGGTGAAGTGACGCTGTCAGCCGATGTCGCGATCTTTCCTGGGCAGGCGAATGATTTCACCGTCCAGATCAACGCCAGCGGTGAAGAAGATCATGGCGCATTGGGGCTGGAAGGCCCGTGGCGCGTGCTGGCAGTCGCCCCGCGTGACGCGCCGGCAGATGCCCCGACAGAGCCGATGACGATGGTCGATGTGACGCTGGGGATCAACGGCACCGGCACGGGCTACAGCGGCACATTTACCCCTTCGGCATTGATGACCGGTGCCCCGGGCACCGAAGCCGCCTTGGACAGCGTGACCGAGGAAGACGGCTATCTGTTCATCACCTTCGCCTTGCCCGCAGTGGCACCTGATCCTTTTGTTGTCTCGCTTGCGCCCTATGCCGATGGTTTCTCTGGCACGATGGCGGCGGGCCCGAACAGCATCCCGGTGATTTTCTGGCCCACAGCCCAGCCGCTGCCGTCATTGGCAAAGATGCAGGATCAGCTCTACGGTCCCGGGCCAGAGGATCACGGGGCTTTGCCGCAAGATGGTGAGACTGTCTTTGCCTGCGCGGAATCGGTCTGTTCCTGGACCGATCCGGCCAGCGGCGTGACCGTGCCGCTGCCGCAGGGGTGGAGCCTGACAGCACCGCAGTTCCAGGCCGCATCGGCCACGCCGACAGAAATGGATGTGCCGAGCATGTCAATTTACAGCCCGGACGGTCAGGAATTGCGCCTGAACCCGCGTCAATGGCTGGACAGCAATGGCCCTTGTTACGATACCAAAGACCTTGGCGTGCTGTGTCATTTCGCCGATGCCGATATCACGACGGCGCTGACCGCCAGCATGATCGCCCCTTTGATGGAACGCGGTCAGCCGGTCGCGAGGGCACAGGAAAGGCCGATCAGCCTGACCTTGCCCGGCGTGCCGCGTGATGCGACATATGAGTTGGAAATCATTCTGGTCGCAGGCGAGGACGCGCGCCATCAGGGTGGCCAGCGCTTCCTTGGCGCGATCTCGCTGGAGGATTATCCGCTGGGTGTCGGCAATGTCTATGACATCCGTGCCAGCTTTGGCGGCCGTGATTACCGCAACCGCAATGTCAGTGTCACACCGGGGAATATGGCGCAGATTGTGACACTCGCCCCGGTTTACCTTGCGGAGGAGGTCTCACTTGACCTGCCCGATGATCCGATCATCGCCGGAACGGGTGGCTATTTCCCGGTCATGCTGACGGCACCCGATGGGTTCCGCGGAACAATCGCCGTGCATGACGCATATGATCGCGACGGCCCGGCGCTGTTTTCGATTGATGGCGCAAGGATGCAGGACGGACAGGATCAGGTCCTGCCGGTGCCCGACCAGCCCGGTGTCTACGAAGTCCGGTTTCTCGACCTCAACAGTGAAATGTTCGGCGGCACGGAATTCGAGGCGGTTGCCGTGCAGGCTGGAGCTACCGAGATCACCGTCACCCCGACAGGCCGCACCCAGTTCGAGACGGGATGTTTCATTTCTGCCGATTTGACTGGGCCGGAAAGCGAGAATTATCGGATGATCGCGCCGGTCACAGCCACGTCCAATGACCGGGATCTGCGCAGCATTGTGGATGCCGAAGTGCCTTTGGTGTTGGAAATCCAGTCTTTTGGCAGCACCGGGCAAAGCACCGCCGACCTGATGTTGATGGCACGCTGCGACAGCATCACGCTGGATTTTGCCACGCCGCAATGCCGCTATTTCGAAGGTGATGGCAACGTGACCCGCGATTGCCCGGCCCCGGTGGTCTTTGCACCGATGCAACTGGCCGATGGCGGTGGCTTCATGGCTGACGCCATCGTGCAGGGGGCGACAGCGGCGGCGCAAAGCCCGACAGAGACCCCGACCGACCCGAGCTTTATCGAAATCACCCCGGAAGGAATGAGCACTGACCAATTGCTCGACCTTCTGCTGGCCCCCGCAAATACGGAGTAAAGCATGCGCTACTATCTGATCACCACTTGCGCCTTACTGGCCGCTTCAACTTTTGGGGCAATGGCCCAGACCGGGCAGAAAATCCAGATCGCGACCTGCACGGAAAGCGGCTGCACCTGTCAGGTCAGCAACCTGACGCTGGAAGAAGTCGCCGCCACAGTCCCGGTCGCCATTCCCGACGGGGCCGAGGACAAACTGCTGGTCCGCACGCCTGACGGCAAATTGGGGTGGAGCGCGATGGCCCCGGCTGATCTTGACTTGCTCTATGGGGGACCGGGCAATTGCCCGTTGCAATTGTTCGACGAGATCGTGCCGCAGGACGGTCTGTGGCGGATGACCGCGGGTGCCACTGACGCGTCTGCCTGCCCGCTTTTGGCGGGGATGGGTGGCCCGCCACCGATGCAGGGCGGAACACGGCAGATCAACTGGGATGGCAGCTTTCATCCGGACAAGCTGATGTCAGAGGCGGCTGGCATGGTCCGTTGGTCCAGCACCGGTGCGCGCAGCTGGCGCGGTGTGTTGGCGGACGAAGCGCTGAGCGGCAGCGAAGGCGCCAGTGCTGCCAGCGTGATCTGGACGGTCACCCTTGTCAGCCCGACGGAAGTGCAGGGCCGAAGCGTCTTTGACTACAGCATTTCATCCACGGCAGGCGATGCAGCGGTCAATGCAGTGCTGGCGGGCATGCAGTGCAAGACACAGACACCGTTTGTTGCGCGCCTGGTCCAATAAGCCGCTTGTCCGGCATCGCCCGGAATGGCCTTGGCGGGTGACAGTGATGCCGCGATCGATGCTGAGGCTCTGCGCCGGTACCGCAAATGTTCCTCCGAGCAAGCCCGCGCGCGCCGATGTTTCATACGACGCATATGCCCGCCTCTTTCTACCCCAGATCGCGGCAACCGGGCGGCGTGGTCGTTGAAACCAACCTGCCAGAGGCGACGCTGGTCGCCTTGGAAGCCGCAGGGCATATCGTCACCCGCGTGCCCGCAGGCAGTATCGGCCGGATCACAACAGCCGCGCGCGCAACCGACGGTCGGTTAACAGCGGCTGCGACAAAACGCACCGCCCATGCGCGCGCGATTGTATTGGGCGAAGATCCTATGGGAGAAATGTCGCGGGGCAAAGCCTGCCGCTAGGTCGGTGTCGCAGCGTCGTCCAGACGCAGGAAGAAGGCCGTCACTTCTTGCGGCGTCGCGCGCTCAATCGCGCCATCTGCAATCTCGGCCTGCGACCAGATCCAAGTTTGCGCAGGATCGTGCAGCATGGCCCAATCGCCGAAAACCCGCTCTGCCGCGATCTCGGCAACGTGCACTTGGACTTCAAGATGGCGATCATCGCGTTTGATCCGGGCAATCGTGTCGCGCACGTTGTCTTCGGGACCTTCGAGCCATTGCAGATAGATATCCGCCCGACAAATCAGCGCCCCGGTGATACCGTCCCGCGCATTCGCGCGGCGCGCCTGCACCAGAATGCCGTTCAGGATGCTTTCGTCAAATCCGAATGGGATCGATGTGTAGATCGCGCGAAAAACGCTCATGGTTATGGTCCTGTCTTGCCGTTGGCTACGGATGACCGTCAGGGTCATTTGTTGCAAGCATAGGCGTTTCAGGTGAAGTGACCAGTGCGGTTGTGCTGAGACCGGTATTGGCTTTCTTACACCCGCTGCGCCGCAGCACCTAGGTGCTTGACCCGAACGGGCAGGCAAGCGAATTTGAGGAATCGCACAATTGGCGGGGCAGGTGGTTTCATATGGAAGGATTGCAGATGATTGGGAATTGTATGGGTGCGACACGCCGGGGCGTGTTTGCGCTGATAGGAGGAGCGGTGGCCGCCACGCTGCCGGTTTTGGCGGGCGCGCAGGACTTTTCCACAATGGATGACAGGCTGGTCACCCCCGGCGTTCTGACCGTGGGCACCGGCGATCCGGTCTATCCGCCGTGGATGCTGAACAATGACCCTGCCGGTGGTGAAGGGTTTGAAAACGGGCTGGTCTATGCCCTTGCCGAAGAAATGGGTTTCACCCCCGATCAGGTCGTCTGGGTCGCCCAGACCTTTGATCAAACAATTGCGCCGGGGGCGAAGCCTTATGACTTTGCGATTCAGCAGATTTCGGTGACCGAAGCACGCTCGCAGGTGGTCAGCTTCAGCCAGGTTTATTTCCAGCCCGACAAGGCAGTGATTGCCTTGCCCGGAACAGCGGCAGAGACTGCCACCAGCTTTGCCGATCTGCAGGACTTGCGCTGGGGCGCAGTCATCGGCACGACGGATAATGATTATCTGGTCAATATCCTCGGGGTCGAGGATGCGGCAATTTACAATGAACAGGTTGATGTGTTTCTCGCGCTCCAGTCGGGCCAGATTGATGCAACATTGGCCGCTTTGCCGACTGCCTTGTTCATGACCGCCGTGCAGGTGCCAGAGGCGGATATCGTGGCGCTGCTGCCCGCTGATGAGAATGACAACGGGCACGGCTTGCTGTTTCAGTTCGAAAACCCGCTGGTGGAACCTGTGGATGCCGCTTTGGGCGCGCTGATCGCACGCGGTGTCATCGACGATCTGGTGGCGACCTATCTGGTCGCTGATCCAGACCTTCCGATTATCAGCGAATGACCCAACTGACCAAGGCCGCGCATCGGCGCGCGGTGCCAGATCAGGCGCGGCGGGGACCACCCCCGCCGCCGCCAAATCGGGGTTTCGACTGGCGTACGGCCATGATCCCAACGCTGATTGGCATGGTGAGCGTTGTCGTGGTGTTCGGCACAATCGCGTGGTTTGTCACCTCGGCCGAAACGTGGCCGCGGATCAAACTGCAGTTCTTCAATATTGACGCCATGATTGCAGCCTTTCCACGGGTGCTGCAGGGCTTCTGGGTCAACATGCAGGTCTGGCTGATTGTGCTGGCTTGCATCGTCATCTGGGCGTTAGTGCTGGCGGTGGTGCGGGCTTTGCGTGCGCCATGGTTTGCGCCGTTCCGGCTGATGGTGATGATCTATATCGACATTTTTCGGGGCGTGCCGGTCCTGTTGCTGGTTTTGCTGTTCGGCTTTGGCATTCCGGCGCTGAACCTGCCCGGTCTGCCCAGTTCGGGGCTGTTCTGGGGCGCGGTGGCAATGGTGCTCAGCTATGCCGCTTATGTCGCCGAAATTTACCGCTCTGGCATTGACGCGGTGCATGAAGGGCAAAGGGCGGCGGCGAAATCCCTGGGTCTGAGTGAATGGCAAACCCTGCGCTATGCGATCCTGCCGCAGGCTTTGCGCAATGTCGTGCCTGCTTTGATGAATATCGTTGTGGCGCTGCAAAAGGATGTGGCCCTGCTCTCCGTCATCGGCGTGCGCGATGCGGTGCGCGAGGCGCAGATTTATACCGCGACAACATTCAACTATTCCTCCCTGATCGTGGCGGCAGGTCTGTTCCTGCTGGCGACCGTCCCAATGGCGCGATTGGCTGATTATCTGACACGGCGTGACCGCCAACGTCGCTTGCAAATAGCAGATTAACATGACCCCAAAGATCGATATCAACAATGTCACGAAATATTTCGGTGACAAACTGGTGCTGGACCGGGTCAGCCTGCGTGTAAACCCGCATGAGGTGGTCTGTCTGATCGGCGCATCAGGGTCAGGCAAATCCACGCTTCTGCGCTGCGTCAACCGGCTGGTTGAACATGATTACGGTACGATCCGCCTGGACGGTGTGTCGGTCGATGATCCCGGCTTTGGGAAGACCGGGCTGCAACAGCGCGCGGGGATTGTGTTTCAATCCTATAACCTGTTCCCGCATATGAACGTGCTGGATAACATCACGCTTGCGCCGCGCCGCGTGCATGGACAGTTGCGGGCTGCGGCAGAGGATCGTGGCCGCGACGTTCTGGCCCGGTTTGGAATGGACGGGTTTGCCGCAGCCTATCCCGAACAATTGTCAGGTGGACAGCAACAGCGCGTGGCCATCGCGCGTGCGCTGATGACGCGTCCCGATGTGCTGTTGCTGGATGAAATCACCGCAGCGCTTGACCCCGAACTGGTGGGCGATGTGCTGGCAATCATCCGGGGCTTGAAAGACGAGGGTATGACAATGATGATCGTCACGCATGAAATGGGCTTTGCCCGCGAATGTGCGGACCGTGTTGCCTTCCTTGATGGCGGTGTGATCTTGGAGGAGGATACGCCCGATCGCCTGTTTGGCAATCCGCAAGAGGATCGCACACAGGCCTTCCTGCAACGGATCATCGCCGCGGGCCGGTTGTAGCACGCAGGATCCGTCTTTGGGTCAGGGACAATCGACCGCCTCACGCGGTGACGTGATGACACAGGCACCGGCCAAAGCATCCGCATCAGGCGAGATCGCGATCAAGCTCAACGCGTCCGGCGCGGGGAAGGCTGTGGCCAAGCGCGCCATCAGGCTCTCGGCTGTGACAGCCTGCAATTCTGTGACCAAGTCCAACGACCGCCCTGGCGGATAATCGTCAAGCGCACTTTGCAATTCAGACTGGGCTTGATCGACGACATATTCAGGCATTTCGGCAAAATATGTCTCCAATGGCTTTTTGCGTTCGTCCAGCGATCCTTGCAGACCATCGCGCAGAAAGGTCGCATAGGCCGTACGCACGGTGCTTTCCACTTGCGCCAGCTTCTCCGTCTCCACCTGTCCGGTCATGAACAGGATTCGATGCGCCCGGGTATAATTGGCAATATCTGCGCCGAAACCGTAGCTGGCGCGCAAGTCGGTCCGCACAGCATTGAACAAAACGCTTTGGTCATCATCGCCGCCAAGGGCTTGCACCAAGATCATATCTTCAATCTCGCCACCTTGGTTCGTCGGTGAAATGGGTGCAATGAATGCGAGCGTTGTCACCTCAGCATCAGGTACATGCAGCAATATCCGGCGTGGGGTGAAATCCGGTGTGGCCTCACGATGCAAGGGGCGTTGCGTTGCTGGCAACCCGAAGAGCAGCGCATCCAGCGCCGCGCCCGCTGCATCGGCGTCAATGTCACCGGCGATCACCACAGCTGTGGGGAATTGTGTAAAAATCTCCTGATGCCAAGCGGCAACATCATCGATGGTCAATCGTGCGAATGTCTCGGGATCGTCGAACGACAGCGCATTGCGCAATGGCTGATCCCCAAAAACGGCCCAGCGCATTGCGTCAAACCCGGCATTGTCGGGCCGGGCCTGCGCCTCGGCGATATTTTGGGCAATTTCATCCTTGATCCGGTCGAACCAGACTGTATCCAGATTCGGTGCACGCAGATGGGCATTGGCGATCTGGATCGTTTCGTCCATGTTTTCAGGGGTAAATGTCAACTCACCGATGATGTGATCGTTAACAGAATCGTAGATGACGCCGTCAGAATCGATATCAGCCAAACGCTCGGCCACGGCACCGGCGGGATAGCCCGTCGCACCGCCTGCGAGGATCAGATGCGTGCCGACAATGGCTGCTGCTTTGTTGGTCTCGGCACGATAAGCCCAATCGCTGCCCCATGCGATCTGGATCGACACGTACTCATGTTCGGGCAAAGTGATCAGCGTGAATGGCACCCCATTCGCGCTGGTCTGGGTGGCGGCATTCGGACCTTCATCTTTGCATGCCGTAAGGGCAAGCAAAGCGAAAAGCAGGACAACATGACGTATCATTCAAAGGTTTCCTCTGGTCCGATAAAGGCGCTGGCGCTGCGCCCTTCGGTGGCAAGTTGGCGCAAAAGCGTGTTGGATGTGGTGAGGGACAGTGCGTTCTTCAGGGGTTTTAATGCGCGCCGGCTCAACGGTTGTTGCAGGTTGGTGACGCGGTCGATGACATAATCAGCCATCCAATCGGCAGTTTCATCCTCGTCGGCCCAGTCAGGCCAGTAGTCATCAGAACGCGCCAGAACGCGGGCGTAAGTGTCGCGAGGGATACCCGCAGCGGCGATGCCGGACAGTTCGGCCTCAAAAACAGCTTGCAAGGTAGTCAGGGTGACATCTGAATCTGGCGCTGCACGAAAGCTGATCTCGATACTGTCCTCGTCAATAGGCCAGATCTGAAGCTCGAAGCTACGGACAATGGCGGCATCATATTGCAAAGGACCGGCCAGGCCGCCCGGAAGGTTGCTGTTCAGAATGTCGGCCAGCAAGACAAGTTCCGCCTCCAGCAGATCGAACGGCACCGAATCGGGTAAATCCACTACCCGCCGCCACAGCAATCGCGGGGCCGCGTCAGGCATAGGATAGCGCAACTGCTTCTGTGCGATTTCCGCCAGATCAAATGGCTGCGGTGTCAGTGCGGATCGGTCCGATGGCGGGCGTGGCCAGCCCGCTGCGCGCAATGCGCGACTGACCTGCCGTTCTGTGACAGCGCCGGTCACCACCAGCAGCGCGTTTTCAGGCTGATGCGTTTGCGCCTGAAAGTCACGGGCGGCAGCATCATCGAGCGTATTGATCTGAGCGGGCGTGCCGATCACCGAAGCCGCGATAGCGTTACTCGCATAAAGAAACGCATCCAGCGCCTCTGCCGCCTGCGCATCAATGTTGCCGACAATGCGATACTCATATTCACGCAGGATGATGCTACGCTCTTCTGCAGCAAAGGACGATTGCAGATCAATTGGGTCGAAGATGCCGGACAGGGTACCCAGCAGATCGGCCAAATCCTTGCTGTCGCCGGTCAACTCATAGCCGATCGCCTGCGGATTGGTCCAGGCATTGGTATGCCGGTCTGCGGCGCGGGCTGTTCGGCCGATGGTGTTTAACCAGACCAGATGTTCGGTGTAATGGGCCAGCGGGCCGTTCCCTGTTGGATAAGGGATCACCACTGTCACCTCAACAACAGGGCTGTCAGCGATCTGCACGACATAAACGTTGGTCGCGCTTGGGGGCAGAGTTGCAAAGATCGCAGCACCAGTCAGCAACAGACTGAAAATAATACCCAAAATGATAAGGCGACGTGTGGTTATCCGCCAAGCCGCAATCTTATCGCACAAAAACATCCACGTTAACCCATCTCACAGCCTGCTGCGACGTTATCAGAACGGATGGTTATTATTCAGAACATGCCACTACTGAAGACGCGCAATACAACCTTTGCGCGAATTTTCTGTGCCGTCAATGTCGTAAAGCTGTCGATTGCGACGTAAGCAGCAATTGCCGCGCCAGATGTCTTTTGACATGGCGCGGCATCGTCGCGCTTGGGTTACCAGCGATATCCGATTGTGACGGAGCCACCTAAATCCTGCGCATTCTGGGAATATTCCATGTTCACCCCGCCTTCGACAAAAAGACCGGTCGCCGCTGTGGAGCCAACACTTGCCGACAGCAACAGGGAATCGCTATCCCTTGTCGCGCCACTGGCTGGAAAGTTGAGTGCAGGTGTTGTGACCAACGACCCCAAAGCCGGGTCATCATTGCGGAACTCATGGGCCCAGGCCGCCCGCAATCCCAGCGTTGTCGCCCGACCGCTGATATCCTCACGCGCCCACTGCATATCAACACCCAGTTCACTGCGCAGTGAATGCGTCGTATGTGCGGCATAACTCAGCGCGTAAGTATCAACGCCCGTCGTGGCCGTTTCGGCATAGGCATCGGTCCTGAATGACTGCGCGCGCAGACCGACGAAGGGCGTGAAAATCCCCATGTGATAGCCTGCTTCGACATGCGCGGCGAAATGATTGGCTTCGGTTTCGCCACGCAACTGGTCGAAGCCCGCGATGGTGACATTGCGGTCCGTGGTCAGATCATGCCGCCCATAAGCGACAGCGCCTTCTACATATCCAGACACGGTCGATGATCGCGCGCGCAAAGCTGCAAAAATCGCGTCACTCGTGCCTGTTCCCGCATCGTTATCGAGCGCAAAATCAGCGGTGTTCCAAGAGAGCGCGACACCGAGATCCAGATTGGTCTGCAGTGCGTAGTTCATGCCCACGGCGATACCGCGCGTGTCCGAGGTTCGCTCCCGCACGCCAAGACCGCTGTCACCGTCAATGATGTTGCGCGAACCATAGGCTGCGGCCCAGACATTCCATGGGGTGGTTTGCTCGGCCAGCATGGCGCTGAACGCCATGGGTTGTGGTGTAACCGATGTATCTGCAGCGTTGAATTTACCGGGCAGATATGGCGCGTTGATCTTGTCAGGCACCATGCCTGCGGGCACGCCTTCATCGCGTGGTGCGATCGTCTGCACGCTGGGGCGTTGGCCACGCCCCATGACCACGTCAAGAAACCCGCCCATCGATTGCAGCCCCATCGGGGCAAGCCCGGTCGATACCTCGCCCGATAATTGCGACAGGCTGATTGCCAGTTCCTCGGGTGTTTGCGTCGCTGCGATGATCGCCAGACCGATTGGCAGGACGCCTCCAGTTCCGATGAATTCGGACAGGGCAACGGCGACCGCTTGCTGGCTTGGTGGCAGAGTCGGGTTTGCGGCAACCTCGGCCAGATCAGGAACGGTCAGGGTGCAGATCTGGATCGTATTCTCGATCAACGTGACCGATCCGTTGCGGGCCAATGCGGCGCCGCAGGCGACTTGTGCGTCCGCATTCATCGAAATACTGGTCAGCGCAACGATTTGCCCTTGCAGCTTTGCATCGTCACCCAAGGTGGCGGAACTTCCGACACGGTAGAAGACATTGCCGCCCCGCGCGCCATTGATCAACTGCACCTCTGATCCGCTTTCCGCGATCAATGTGGACCCGATATTGAGGATAAAAACAGCATCCTCATTGCCGCCTGCATCCAGCGTCAGCACCCCGTTTGATGCAAGATTAGCACTGCTGTCAAAGTTATAAACGCCCGGCGACAAAACCATCCCGGCAAGGTTCTGTCCGGACAGATTGCCACCGGCAGAGGTCGGACGTCCGGTCAGAAATGTGTAAAGCGTCACCAGATCATTCTGGATCCGCACCGCGACCGCATCCGCCAGAAAAACGGCACCATCCTGCGTCACGGTGCCTGACCCGGTATAGGAAATGCCCGGACTGATAGCGATGTTTCCTGTGATGGTTGTCGCACCGGTGTTGGTTACCGACTGACCAGAAACGATAGCAAAGCTTTGAAGATCCTGAGCCATCAAGACTGACGACGTGGTGACGGCCAACGACAATGCTGTCATCGCCGAAAACGCGACTGATCCGGAAAGGCGGGCACCTGAACTCAAACGAAAACCACCATGTTTTATGAGTGTTGTCATGAAATTAGATCTCCCTGTGAAAGCGCGCGGCACACCACAGCGTGGGTGGTCGTGCCCATGTCACTGGCTGTTCCGCGCAATGTTAACGATTGGGTTGGACGAAGCAGATACGACAGGAACGGATCAAGACGTCGAATTACGGAATGACGGCAGGAGTAAATCTAGAAAAACAAAGCAAAATAGAAGTTCTTCAGAGCTTTAGCTGATATATTTGCAGGTCCACTCACGCATGGATTTTGCTGAAAAAGCAAGGTGAATTTGGTGTGGAGTCCCATTCTCCGCTGTTTGAGCAATTGCGCGAGTGAGCCCCGATGCGTCACGGACGAAAGCGGGTCGGAAAAATCTGTCAACTTGTCGTCGCTGACACGATTGGTGGCGTTCGTCGGCGGGACCATTGTCGCAGGCGCGTGGTCACCGCATCGAACCGAACGGCGGCTTGGGTAAAGTTTTCAGGAGCGATTTTGTGCCTAATATCGAAACAATAGAGGTGATTACTAAAGGTCAAAAACGGGTAAACTCAGTGATTTATAAAAGATTTCTGCCGACGGCGGATCAGGCAGAAGCCCTGCAACTGCGGTTTTACGCAGAAGACAACGGGCCGAGCATCGCCGGTGCCAGGCTAGGTGGCGTGTTGCGCGGATTGGGCCACCAGCGTTCACAGCACACAGATTGTTTTCGTATCGGGAATGTAGCCAATACTCGAAAACGTCTCAGGCTTGGGGCCTGCGATACTCTTACTGCCACTGTCTTGTCGTCAGACAGGAACACTATGGGCGGTGATTGACGCAGGATCAAGTTTAACAAAAGAGCAGGGGGTTTGTGTTTATTTTCAATGAACATGCTGGGGTCGATAAGGTCCCGAAAATCTGTGGCGTGGCACCCATCGCGTAGAATTGACAGGTCGAACGCTGTCTGTTCGTTGCGCTTTGCCAGTTGCCCGGATAGCGATGTGGATATGGGAATGCTGCGCTATATCTTGGTCTATGGTCTTGTTCTGGTCATGTTGCCTTGGGGCGCATGGGCAAATGCTTTGGCTTCTATCGCCGACGTACAGGAATCGGATAACCGCGATATCGCCAGCTTTGCGGCAGGTGCATCACCGGTTCTGATCGACGCCAGCGCTGAGACTGACAAGATCACCATCAAATCGAAACGCTGTCGGATCGCGGTTCTGGCCGGGATATCCTGTGTCTCAGACCTTGTCTGGCAGCGGGTCGCAATCATGGATGGCGATGGTTTGATCGAAAAGGTCGCCTACTTCGGTGAAGTCATGCTGCCGCAGGGGATTGCAGCAACCGGTTATACAGAGCCGCCGCGCTTGAGCTGATCATCGCCGCCGCGCGATGCGCGGCATCCAACGATTATCAGCACTAAGGACCAACCCCATGATTACCCGACGCCACCTCCTATCCGGAGGCGCTGTTGCTATGCTTTCAGCTTGCGCAGTCCATCCGCAAAACAGCCCTATCGCCGAAGATGACCTTATCATGCCGGAGCCACCGGTGATGCCATTCTTGCCCGCGCATTACGGTGCCATCACGGATGAGCCATTTCCGATACCGGCCGTGCCGGAAAACGTCGTAGATCCACGGCTATGGCGGCAAGAGGTCGATAACCCTTTTCCCAATGACGCCGAGGGCAGCATCGTTGTCGACCCGAATGCGGGCTATCTGCATCTGATCGGTAAAGATGGCCGCGCGATGCGCTATGGCGCAGGCACCGGGGCCGATGCGTTTACATGGCATGGCACGGCGCGTCTGCAATTCTGCCGCGAATGGCCACGCTGGCGGGTGCCGGAGGAGATGATCGCGCGCCAACCAGAGCTTGAGCCATATTCAGTGGCCAATGGTGGGATGGATCCCGGACCGGGCAATCCTTTGGGTGCACGGGCGCTCTATCTGTTCCAGAATGGTGAAGACACGCTCTACCGCATCCACGGTGCTTGCGAGCCGGAATATCTGGGCAAGGCTGCGTCTTCGGGCTGTATCCGCTTGTTGGATCACGACGTGATCGACCTGCACCGGCGCGTGCGGCATGGCGTCGACGTGCGGGTCCTGCCGTCACTGGCGCCTGAGCGTTTCGCCGCAATTTACTGATCGATATTTTCGTTCGGCACACACGCCCGTGGAGGCCTTTGGCCGCAACAGGGGTAATGTTCTGCAAAGAATGGTTCAGGCAGCGGTACTGCCTGAACCGATGCTCATTCAGGCAACCAGATCGAAACGATCTGCGTTCATCACCTTGGTCCATGCGGCGACGAAGTCCCGCAGGAATTTGGCGTGGTTGTCGTCTTGCGCATAGACTTCAGCATAGGCGCGCAGGATCGAATTGGACCCGAACACCAGATCAGCACTGGTCGCAGTCCATTTCACCGCACCTGTCTTTCGCTCGCGCAGTTCAAACGTGCCGCCTGCGACGGGGTGCCAGCTATAGGCCATGTCGGTCAGGTTGACAAAGAAGTCATTCGTCAACTGCCCTTCACGATCCGTGAATACGCCATGTTTGGACCCACCGTGATTGGTGCCCAGCATCCGCAGACCACCCACCAGCACAGTCATTTCCGGGCCGGTCAGACCCAGCAATTGCGCGCGGTCCAGCATCATGGTCTCGGGGCTGGATTGCACCGCATCCATGTGCCAGTTGCGGAACCCATCCGACGAAGGCTCCAGCGAAGCAAAGCTTTCGCCATCGGTCTGCTCATCGCTGGCATCACCACGACCGGGCGCGAAAGGCACGGCCATATCGTGACCGGCGGCCTTGATCGCCTGTTCCACACCGACGTTACCCGCAAGCACGATGACGTCGGCAAGCGATGCGCCATGTTGTGTGGCAATCGGCTCCAACGCCGCCAGAACCCTGGCTAGACGGGCAGGCTCATTGCCTTCCCAATCCTTCATCGGGGCCAGACGGATACGCGCGCCATTCGCGCCGCCGCGTTTGTCCGACCCACGGAAGGTCCGGGCAGAGTCCCAAGCTGTCGCGATCATTTCGGCCGTCGTAATACCGCTGGCAGCGATGGCGGATTTGACCGCATCCACGTCATAGCCCGTATTGCCAGCCGGTACCGGATCTTGCCAGATCAGATCTTCGGACGGGACATCGGGGCCGTAGTAGTTGACCTTTGGCCCCATGTCGCGGTGGGTCAGTTTGAACCATGCGCGTGCAAATGTTTCCGACATATAGGCCGGGTCTTTGTGGAACCGCTCACAAATCTCGCGGTAGATCGGGTCAACCTTCATCGCCATATCGGCGTCGGTCATGATCGGGTTGTGCCGGATGCTTGGGTCGGACGCATCGGGAACCTTATCCTCTTCGCGGATATTGATCGGCTCCCACTGGAAGGCACCGGCGCGGGATTTGGTGATTTCCCATTCATAGCCGAACAACAGGTCCAGATAACCATTGTCCCATTGCGTCGGGTTGGATGTCCAAGCGCCTTCCAGACCAGAGGTATGGGCGGTATTCGCCTTGCCGTTGAACGCAGGATTATCCCAGCCAAAGCCAGCCTCGGCCATTGTCGCGCCTTCGGGGGTCGCGCCGATATCGGCGGCGATCCCGTGGCATTTGCCGACAGTATGACCACCCACAGTCAGCGCTGCGGTTTCTTCATCGTTCATCGCCATGCGCAGGAAGGTCATGCGCACATATTTCGCAGTCAGCGCCGGGTCGGGGTTCCCGTTCACACCTTCGGGGTTCACGTAGATCAGACCCATGTGGGATGCGGCCAGCGGGTCATACATGGTGTTGGGTTCATTGATATCTGCCACACGCTCGTTTGTCGGTGCCAGAAGGACGGAATCGCTGCCCCAGTTAATGTCTTCTTCGGGTGCCCAGATATCTTCGCGGCCAAAGCCGAAACCAAAGGTTTTCAGACCCATGGACTGGTAAGCCACCGTGCCCGACAAGATAATCAGGTCAGCCCATGACAGGGCGTTGCCGTATTTCTTCTTGATCGGCCAAAGCAGGCGGCGCGCCTTATCAAGGCTTGCGTTGTCAGGCCAGGAATTCAGCGGCGCGAAACGGATGTTGCCGGTGCCAGCACCACCGCGCCCGTCGCCAAGGCGGTAGGAGCCTGCCGCATGCCATGCCAGACGGATGAACAGACCACCGTAGTGGCCCCAATCGGCTGGCCACCAATCCTGGCTGTCCGTCATCAGCGCATGCAGATCAGCCTTCACGCCTTCATAATCGAGCGATTTCACTGCTTCGCGAAAGTTGAAATCAGCGTCCATCGGATTGTTGCGCGCGCCATGCTGATGCAGGATGCTGAGGTTCAGGCCATTGGGCCACCACTTTGTTGCTGTGCCGTCTTTTACTTCGGCATTGCTGCCGTGCATCACGGGGCAACCGCCACTGCGGTTCACGTTGTTTCCGTCCATCATCGTCTTCTCCTTGTTTCGGATCAGGCTGCCATGCGGTCATGTCAGTTTGATTACAGGGATTGCCATACCCCAGTCCTATCATAAATTCCAATTGAATAAATTATTGATTTCGATAAGCTAAGATTATGATAAATGTGACCCTCAAACAGCTGCGATATTTCGCGGCTCTGGCCAAGCACCAGCATTTTGGCCGGGCGGCGGATGCCTGTGCGATCTCGCAACCGGCCTTATCCTTGCAGGTCAAGGAACTGGAAAATATGTTCGGCACGCCCTTGGTGGAACGCGGATCGCGCAAGCTGCATCTGACCGCGACGGGCGAAGAACTGCTGCGCCAAGGCCGCAAGATTTTGGCGGAGGTCGAGGGATTGGGTGATCTTGTCCGCGCCTCCGATGCGTCATTGTCCGGCGCGCTGCGGCTGGGGATCATCCCAACGATTGCGCCCTATCTGCTGCCCGATATCGTCGCCGGGTTGGCGCGAGATTATCCCGGTGTCACGCTTGAACTGCGCGAATCTGTCACCAATGCGCTGATACAGGATTTGCTGGAAGCGCGGCTTGATCTGGCTATCGTGGCGCTGCCGATCTCGGAACCCAACCTGCGCGAATTACCCTTGTTCGAGGAGGATTTCGTGCTGGTCCGCCCGCTGTCCGAAGCCGATAAAAAGGTCCCAAGCCCGAAATCCCTTCAATCCATGCGGCTCTTGCTGCTGGAAGAAGGCCATTGTTTCCGCGATCAGGCCCTGTCGTTCTGCGACATCACGCAAGTGCAGGCGCGTCAGGTGATGGAGGGCAGTTCGCTGTCGACACTGGTGCAGATGGTGGGCGCGGGGCTGGGGGTGACGCTGATCCCCGAAATTGCAATGAACTTGGAACAAAGGGCAGGGGGGATTTGTGTCGCGCGCTTCGCTGACCCCGCGCCAAAGCGCAGCATCGGGCTGGTTTGGCGCAATACCAACCCGCTCTCTAACCAACTGGCTCAACTTGGCGAAATCATCCGCCAAGCCGGTCTGCAAAAACGCGACGCGGCCCGCGCCACTTGACTTAGCGGAACAGGTTCTGTTCGATCCCGGCGGCAGCGAATAGCCCGTCGCGGCTGGCTTCCAGCTTGCCCCGCAAAGCGTCAATGTCATGGCCCAGCAACTCGCCCTGCCATTTACGCATTTGTCCGGCGCAGATCACGGTGGAGACGTTGGACCGTTCCATCAGCGTCACCACCGCCCCCGCCACATGGTTCAGCGGTGCAACGTTCAGCGCATGGGCATCGAGCAGGATGATATCGGCCTCTTTGCCCGGCGTCAGCGACCCGGTCTTGTGGTCCAGCCGCAGCCCCTTGGCCCCGTTCAGCGTGGCAAAGCGGATTGCGTCCATTGCACTCAGGAGTTGCGGATATTCCTCGCCCAGCAATGCCCTTTCATTGCAGAACATCCGCTGCGACGTGATCAGGCTGCGCATCTGCGTGAACATATCCGCCGTCATCGTGCATTCGACATCCGTCGACAGCGATGCGGTCATCCCCATATCCAGCACTTTCTGCGTCGGCGGCGTGCCGTGGCGCATCTGCATTTCGATCGGCACCGACAGCGACACATGCGCGCCTGCATCCGCCGCATGTTGCCAAGCGAGATCGGACATGCCGGTCATATGAATGAATATATTGTCCGGCCCGAACTGCCCCGCCGTCGCCAAAGCATCAAAGGTCGGGACCATCCCGAAGGTGCCGACGACATGCAGGGCAATCGGTAATCCAAGCTCCCGGCCAATCCGCCAGCTTTCCTCATAACCGGGCAGATAAATCTCTCCGCCCATAACCATGCTCAGCAGGCTGTCATCGCTGTTGAAATGTTCCTTGCGCAGCCGCGCGGCGTCATTGGGATATTGCGCCTTTTCGCCCCAGCCTTCGAAATAGCCGAACACGGCACGACGGCCCGTGTCATGTAACGCTTTGACCACCGCATCGGAGTGTTCTGGGCTATGGTGGATCTGGCTGACATCCATCACCGTGGTCACACCTGCATCCAGCTGCGACAAGCCGCCGAAGAGTTCGCTGATATAGACATCCTCGGGGCTGTAGAGCATCGAGAATTTCTGCAGGATCATCTCATAATAATTGAACTCACCCCCCGGACGGCCATCGTTCATCAGCACCGCATCGGCAAGAAAAGCGCGCAAAGCGGTTTCAAACTGGTGGTGATGGGTGTCGATGAAACCGGGCATCACGACATGGCCGGTCGCATCTATGACAGCGGCATCGCCCGCGTCGAGATCCGCGCCGACCTGCAGTATCTTGGACCCTTCGATCAGGACATCACCTTTGGTGAAATTGCCGACCGCTTCATCCATCGACAGCACATAGCCGCCTTTGATCAGCGTTTTGCGCCCCGGTGCGCCGACCCCTTGAGGCATCGGCTGGTGTTTGCGGTTTGGCCGGGGTGACGGGCTGCCCTCACTCGCGGGCATATGCACGGCATTTGTCTTGCAGAGTTTGCACATGGGGTCTCCTCCCTTTCCATGTTTCGCTTTACGAAAAATTATTCGCGGTCTGTTCAAGATAAATTCAGTCAGCCCCGGCAAATCGCCCTAGGCTGACAAAGTCGATTCAAGCACCGGGTTGCGGGCGATATTCTGGCTGAGCCTTGACGCCGCTGCACGCAGTTCCTGCAAGCGCTCCGCAACCAAGATGTCCGGCGTGACCTGCCCGCTATAGCCTGATGAATTCAGCGCCGCGACCGTCTGCCCCTGCGCGCCACGGATCGGCACGGCCAGCGCCGTGACGCCGTAATCCAATTCATCCACCGTGGTCGCAAAACCCTGTTCGCGGACGCGGTAGACCAGTCGGCGCAATTCATCGCGGTTGGTCACCGTGCGGCTGGTCAGGGCGACGGGCTGCACTTCGGCAAAATAGGCGTCCAGCCTTGCGTCGGGCAAACCCGCCAGCAACACCCGGCCCAAAGACGTTGCATGCGCGGGGTAACGCGCACCCACCACAGCAGAGGCGCGGCGCGCCCGTTGTTGCGAATAATGCGCGACATAGAGCACGTCATGGCCTTGCAGGCTGGCGACTGAACTGGCGTCACCGAACAATTCCACCAAGGCGCGCAATTCAGTCTGGAACGCCTGATCAATGCCAGCGGCGAAATAAAAGGCCGAGCCAAGCCCCATCACCTTGGGCGTCAGGTGGAACCTTTTGCCGACCTGCCCGACATAGCCCAGCGTGACCAAAGTGATCAGGCTGCGCCGCGCCGTGGCGGGGGTCAGATCAGCGCGGCGTGCGACCTCGCTGAGCGTCATTTCATTATGCGAGACGTCGAAACTTTCCAGAATTCGCATCCCATTGGCCAGGGCTTCGACAAATTCTGATGGTCTGTCTGTCACCGCAACCTCTTGTAAAGCCAGCGGGATCATTCCGGTGACAGGACGAAATCGAATTCAAACATGGCATCGGGCGTGCGTTCCAGCGGCAGACCCAGATCCTGCCCCTTTTTCACAGGTTTCAGGGATGTGATCAAGGATTTGCGCACACCGAAAACCGCGTCATTATCGACATATTCGGTGTTTTCAAAGAAAACCTCTGTCGTTATATCGCGGTAGCCCTGCGCGCGCAGGATGTAATGCAGATGCGCTGCACGCCATGGGTGCCGTTTGCCCGCGCGCATCAGATCACCCACGGGGCCATCGAATGGCACGGTATAGGGTTTGGGCAGCACTGTGGTATAGAAATACTCACCCTTTTCATTGGTGGTGAATTTGCCGCGCAGATCGTGTTTGTCTTGCCCGCGTTCCTGTTCCTGAATGGGGTAGGTGCCAGACCCATCGGCCTGCCAGGTATCCACGATGGCACCGGCTAGCGGTTTGCCCAGAATATCGCGCACAACACCTTTGGCCAGAATGATCACACCGTCGCGGTCGGTCGCCAGATCGGCACCCAGTTCCTTGACCGGCGCATCATCCAGATAGAACGGCCCGAGGTTTGACCCTTCGGTGCCGCCCCCACGGGTGTTGATCATATCGACCAGCGCCGAAAACCCCAGCACGTCAGAGGCGAGAATGAATTCGTGCCGTTCCGGTGTGGAAATCTTGCCGCAATCATACATGAAATTCAGTACGCCCATCCATTCGGCGTGTGTCAGGTTCGTCTCGCGGGTGAAGTCATGCAGGTGGTCGATGAATGATTCCAGCAGGAATTTGAACCGCGTGCCTTCCTCGGTCTTGAACGACTCTTTCACCGCCTCGGTCAGGGTGAATTGATTAAGCTTATCCATAGCGTCCTCCCAAAGACATAAAACATCCCGCAACAGCGGGGTTGACGGAAGATTATTTCATGTCGTATCTTACGGCAAGAGAAAATTTATGCGCCTATCGAAAAAAGGGAAGAGCCATGCGAATTGGGAAGACCGATCAAGCCTTTACCGCGATCTGCACCTCGGATGCCGATTCTATCACCGTGCGTGGCCATGACCTGTGCAATGATCTGATCGGCAAGATTGATTTTACCGAGTATTTCTGGCTGCTGGTTCTGGGCGAAAAGCCCGCGCCGAAACAGCGCGCGATGCTGGATGCCTGCCTTGTCGCCATCGCCGAACATGGGCTGGTGCCCAGCGTGCAGGCCGCGCGGATGACTTTGGCCGCCGCACCCGAAGCCTGGCAAGGCGCGATGTCTGCCGGTCTGCTCGGCATGGGCACGGTCGTCGCCGGATCAACGGAAGTCGCCGGGCGTTTTCTGGAAGAGATTCGCATCGCCGCTGACAAGGACGGCAAAGGCGATGAGGCTGCGGTGATCGAAGCGCTGGAAGCCCTGAAAGCCCGCCGCGACAAGGTGCCGGGGTTAGGTCATCCGCAGCATTCCGAAGGCGACCCACGTGCGTTGCGTCTGATGCAATTGTGCGACCAACATGAGGTGTCTGGCCGCTATGTCGGCATTCTGCGCTTGCTCGGCGAACATGCGCCCCGGATCATCAACCGCCCGCTGCCGGTCAATGTCTCCGGCGCGATCCCTGCGGTGATCCTTGACGCTGGCTGGCCAGTCGATGCGCTGAAAGCCGTGCCTTTGGTCGCCCGCGCCGGTGGTCTGGCCGCGCATCTGCTGGAAGAATCGCGCCGGTCTATCGGATTCATTCTGTCCCATAACGCCGATCTTGCCATTTCCTATGATGGCAAAGACGCGCAGAAAGGCTGATCCCATGGTCAAGATTTTGAAAAACATCCGCGTCGTCGAAATGGGCACCTATATCACCGGCCCTGCCGCCGCGATGCACCTGGCCGACCTCGGCGCTGACGTGATCAAGGTCGAACGCCCCGGCACCGGTGATCCGTTCCGCGCATTCAAAGGCGGACTCTACAGCCCGCATTACCAGACCTATAACCGCAACAAACGCTCCATCGCGCTGGATACCCGTGACGCTGATGATCTGGCGGTGTTTCAGGACCTGATTGCGACCGCAGACGTGTTCATCCAGAACTTCCGCCCCGGCGTTGCCGAAAAGATTGGCGCGGGCGAGGCTGATCTGCGCAAGGTCCGGCCCGATCTGATCTATTGCGCGATTTCGGGTTTCGGCACCTCCGGCCCCGCGCGGGATCGCCCTGCCTATGATACCGTCGCGCAGGCGGCATCGGGTTTCCTGCGGCTGGTCACACCACCGACCAATCCACGCGTGATCGGGCCTGCACTGGCTGATGCGATGACCGGCCAATATGCGGCGATGGGGATCATGGCGGCACTGATCGAACGCGGCAGCACCGGTATCGGTCGTCGGCTTGATATTTCGATGCTGGAGGCGATGTGCCATTTCAACCTCGACAGCTTCACCCATTATTACAGCGTGGGTGAGGTGATGGGGCCGCTGTCGCGCCCGGTCGTGTCGCAAAGCTATACGTTTGAATGCAGCGACGGAAAATGGATCGCGTTCCACATGTCATCGCCCACCAAATTCTGGGAAGGGATGCTGCGCGCGACAGGACAGGAACAATTGCTGGATGATCCCCGCTTTGCCGAACGGCTGGAACGGATCAAGCATCAGGATGATCTGATCGATATCCTTGCGCCTGTCTTCAAGACCCGCACACGCGACGCATGGTGCGCAAGGTTCGAGGCGGAAGAGGTTCCCTATTCCCCAGCCTATGATGCGGACGAGGCATTGGAGGACCCGCAGGCGCAACATTTGCAGATCGCGGTATCCGCCGATCATGCAGAGATGGGCAAATTCACCACTGTCCGCGCGCCTTACAATTTCGACGGTACACCTGAACTGGGCGTCATGGCACCGCCCACGCTGGATGAACATGGTGCCGCGATCCGCGACGAACTGGCCAAACGCAAGGCTGGCTGACAAACCGGCCTGCCGGGAGGGCAGGCCATTCATTTCCAAGGGAGGAATTCATGAAACATCTACGCACCACGGCGATTGCCGCAATTCTGGCACTGCCAACATATGCAGCGGCACAAGAAACCATCTCGCTCACGGTGGCATCCAGTCACCCAACGACGATTCCATGGGTCGGTATGATCCAGACCCATTTCATGGCCGAAACCGACCGCATTCTGGCGGAAGCAGGCAATTACGAGATTTTATGGGATGAGGCGTTTGGCGGCACGCTCTATCGCGCCAATGCCACGCTGACATCGGTCGAGCAGGGGATCACCGATATCGGCTGGGTCTTCTCCTACCTCGAAGGTGCAAAAATGCCTTTGTCGCAGGTGACCGCCTATACGCCCTTTGCTACCAGCAACGTGCCGGTGCAGCTGAGCGTGATGCGCGAATTGTTCAACGAAAACGAAGCGTTCCGCAACGAATGGGAACAATACAATATCGTCATGCTCGGGATGACGGCATCCGACAGCTATGACCTTTATACCAAGACACCTGTCGCAACCTTGGCCGATCTGGACGGGATGCGGATTTCCGCGCCCGGCGTTCTCGGCACTTGGCTGCGTGGCACCGGGGCGAGTGCGGTCGATGGCGCGCTGACCACATTCTACACCGATATCCAGACCGGCGTATCGGATGGCGTGCTGTCGCTGGCCTTGGGTGCCTTGCCGACGCGCATCTATGAGGTCGCCCCCTATGTGACCCGCGTGCAGATGGGCACGGTGTTTTCGGGCGGTGTGGCGATCAACCGCGACCGTTGGGAAAGCCTGCCGGAAGAAGTGCAGCAGGCAATGCTGGATGCCGGTGCTTATTATTCCGAAGCCCATGCGCAGGATATGATGGACCGTCCTGCAGTCGCGATGGAACAGATCGCAACTTTGGGTGCGGAGCAGAACCCACCCGTGACTATTGTCGAAATGGACCCGGCAGAGCGTCAGGCCTGGGTCGATGCTTTGCCAAATCTGGCCGGTGAATGGGCGGCAGAGAATGACGGTCGCGGTCTGCCTGCGGCCGAATTTCTGGCCGCCTATATGGACGGGTTGCGCGCCGGTGGTGAAACCCCCGCGCGTGACTGGTCGGCCGAGTGATCCGCCACAATGGCCGAATATAACCAAAACGCGCGCCCTGACGATGGGGCGCGCATCCCTTTGATTGCGCGTGCCTGGGGTGCGCTGGTGGACGGTCTGGGTGCGCTTGGGTCGCTGCTGATCGTGGCGCTGATGCTCGTGATCTGCGCCGATGTGCTGTCGCGCAATATCATGGGATCATCGCTGCCATTGGTGTCGGAACTGGGCGCGCTGATGGTCGTCATGATCGTCTATCTGCAACTGGCGACGACGATCCGGCATGACCGGCTGGCGCGGGCAGATGTGTTCTATTCCGGCTTTTGCGAAAAACATCCGCGCAAGGGGGCTGCACTGGGCGCGATTTTTGATCTGGCGGGTATCTGGATGATCGGGGTGATGGCGCTGGCCACGCTCAACCTGCTGACGCGGGATATCGGCGCGAACCAATTTATCGGCGTCACCGGCGTCATGACCTTGCCGACATGGCCGTTCCGCGCGGCAATTCTGGCGGGCATGGTCATCGGCGGGCTGCAATTCATCCTGCAACTGCTGGGGGCGCTGCGCATCGTGATACAAGGACCACAAAATGACCGGGCTTGAAATCGGGCTTCTGGCCATCGCCCTGCTGATCGGGCTGATCATTCTGGGCATGCCCATCGCGATCGGCATGTTGATCGTGTCCTTCGGCGGAGTAACGCTGCTGCGTAACGACACCGTCGCGATGAGCATGGCAGGCGCTGTCGCCAATGATTCACTGCGCGAATATCTCTATGCGGTGGTGCCGCTTTTCGTGCTGATGGGGCTGTTGGTCACGATATCGGGCGTGGGCAAGGATACATTCGACGTCTTCCAGCACCTGATGCGGCGGGTCCGCGCAGGGTTGGGGGTAGCAACAGTATTCGCCAATGCCGTCTTTGCGTCCATCACCGGGGTTTCCATCGCCTCGGCTTCTGTTTTCTCCCGCGTCGCAGTGCCGGAAATGCTGCGCCATGGATATCGCAAGGAATTCGCCACAGGTGTCGTTGCCGGATCATCGGTGCTGGGGATGCTGATCCCGCCATCGCTGTTGATGATCGTCTATGCCGTTCTGGCCGAGGAATCGGTGGGGCGCATGTTTCTGGCCGGTATCCTGCCGGGCATCCTGCTGGCGCTGGTGTTTTCGGTCACCATCGTCCTGCTGGCGACCTTCCGGCGCGATTTCGTCTTTGAACCACTTGCCACATCAAGCGAGATTGAACGCCTGTCAGGCTTCCAGATGGCGGGTAAATTTGTCCCGATCCTTGCCCTGATGGGGCTGGTGCTGGGCGGGCTTTATTCCGGGTTCTTCAACCCGACCGAGGCCGGTGCCGTGGGGGCCGCCGGTGCGCTGATCATCGCGCTCGCGCGGCGGTCGCTGGACCCCCGCAGTTTCTGGAGCCTGCTTGTCGAAACCGGGCAGATCACGGTTTCTGTCCTGATCCTGATCATGGCCGCGACATTCTTCAGCCGGATGCTGGCGATGTCGGGCCTGCCGCGCGAAGTGGCGGATTTGTTTCTGTCAGGCCCGCTCGGCCCCTACGGTTTCCTGTTGGTCTTTGTCGTTTTGGTGATCATGCTCGGCTGCATCATCGACAGCATATCTATCATGTTGATTCTGTTGCCCATCGCGCTTCCTGTCGCCTCTGCTGCCGAGTTTGATCTGATCTGGTTCGGCGTCATCACCGTGATCGCGGTCGAGATCGGCTTGCTGACGCCACCCTTTGGTCTGTCGGTCTATACGATCAAATCTGCGATGAATGATCCCGATCTGAAGGTCGGGCAAATCTTTCGCGGGGCGTTCCCCTTCGTGCTTGCGATGCTTTTCACCTTGGTGATCATCATTGCTTTCCCCTCTATCGCGACATGGCTCGCACGCGGCTGACAAGGACAACGACATGACACAGATTTTGGGCATAGCAGGCTCGCTGCGGGCGGCGTCATCTTCCAAGGCGGTGCTGCGCACTGTGCTGGACAGCCTGCCCAAAGGGGTGCCACAGGCCACAGCGGATATCGGGACCATCCCGCATTATAACGCCGACCATGATGGCGGAGCCGCTACTGCAGATTTCGTGGCGCAGATCACAAATGCGGACGGGCTGATCTTTGTCACCCCGGAATATAATTATTCCATCCCCGGCGTATTGAAGAACGCCATCGATTGGGCGTCTCGGCCTGCTTATGCCTCGGTGTTCGTGGACAAGCCTTGTCTGATCATCAGCGTATCTGCTGGCGCTTTGGGCGGGGTACGTGCGCAGGCGCATCTGAAATATATCCTGAACGGTATGCTGGCGCGGGTGCATCCGGGGCAGGAAATTGTCGTGCCGCATGCGCCCAAAAAGCTGGTCGATGGGCAGTTCAGCGACCCTGACTTTCTGGCCTTTATCGCGCCGCAGATCGCGGATTTCTGTGACAGATGCGCTACTTAAAGGATCGGTACCCGCTGTAACGCCGCAACCAGATCGTCCGGGACCGCATCAGGCCCCTGATCCAGCTCCACCCGGCTGAACAGGTTCAGATGCCGCGAAATCACAGCCAGTTTGTCTGACGATATCTCGGTATAAAACCGCTGCATATCGTCACGCGCGAGCAGATCGATGATCTTGGCGCGATGCGCCGCGACGGCAGCCTCATGTAGCGCCGTCACCCCGACTATGCCGTGCAGATGCGCCAATGCGGCGCGTGTCTGGGGCAGGCGGCGCTGGATGGACCTGTCACTTTCCATGTTGAAATTCATCCGCATCCAATAGGCCAACCCCTGGTCCCGGTCGACATGGTTCACCCGGCCCCGGTCGCGTTTGACCAGAAAGCTTTCGCAATTACGCACGGCGTAATGGTTCAGCGTGACCAGATCATAGCCATGATCACGGATCCCGAGCCGCCAGCCCGCATCGGCATAATCTTCGGGCAATGGCATGCCGGACCCATTGACCCAATGCGGCATCGGTCGGAACCGCCGCTTCAAGGGGCGGTGGACCCCCAGCCGTTCATAGGCCCCGGCCACACCTTTGCCGTCCGTGCGGAACAATGTCTTGATGCCCCAGGCTTGAATCGGGGCAGGGCAGTATTTTGGCGCGCACTGCACATGCCTTTCGGTCAGCAGCACATCGTCGTATTGCAATTGTCCGCTATTGCCGAACAACCGCCATTGCATGGAAATCAGCGCCGCTTCCGGCACGGCGGCGAACAACGCATCCAGATCGCCGTCGCCGACATGGATATTGACGAATTCATCCACGTCAGAGACCAGAATCCATTCCGCCTCGCGCACCAGATCGAGCGATTCCGCGTATTTCAGCGCGCCTTTCTGCGGGTTAAATCCTTCGCCCATCTGCTGGTAAGGGTTGTCCATCCGCGTGACGATGCCCGCCTCGGCCAGACAATCCAGCACGGCATCGGTGCCATCGTCGCAATCATTGGTGAAGACCAGAAAATGGTCAAACCCGATGGACAGATGATGCGCGACCCATTCCAGAATGAACGGGCCTTCGTTTTTCATGCAGGTGATGATCAGCCGCCTTGCCATCACGCATCATCCTGTGCGGCCAAAGCTGCCCGCAACCGCCGCAGCGACCGGGCGATATTCGAGGCATCCCGTTTTTTCAGCGTATATTCGCAGACTTTGATCGCGAGGTTCACACGGTTTTTCTCTTCCGCCTTCATCAACAGATCATGTTGATAGCGCGGCAGATCGCGGCGCGCGCGCAGCAGCGTATAAAACCGCTCATCGCTCAGGTCGCCCGCGAACATATCGATCAGCATCGGCTTGAGGATTTTCATATTCACCAGAGCATTGGGCAATTGATGTCCAAAGAACGGCATCCGCAAATGCCGCAGGTTCCCGCCTGACAACCGCGCGACCTGCGCCTGATCGGGTGCGAAATAGGGATCATGCAGCGTGATCACCTCGGCCGCGTCACCGGTATGACCCGCCGCATCGCCATAGCGGTCGTCCCAGTTCAGGCGCGCGGTCCAGCCCCAGCGATCCTCATCTGGCATGATCCGGCGATCCAGCGTTGATTGCGGGGCAATCGCGAGCACGCGCGCGCCCGGCGCGCAGCGCACATAGGTCAGCGCCGCGAACCCCCCCATCGAGGCACCGTAAAACAGCACCTCGTCGAATTGCCGGAAGAAGCCACCGTCGCGCAACAGATCGAAACTGTCATGAACAAAGCTTTCGCGGAACCAGTTGCGCTTGTTGGCCATCACACCCAGCACAGAACATCCCATTGTCTTGGTCAGGAAATCATAGCCCCAAGGCCATCGCGGCCCTTCGCCATTGACGATCGAGAGATTGTCAAAAGTGACGACCAGCCGTTTGCCAAAAGGTTCGAAATACAAAGCGTTTTCAGGGCCTTCCCAGAAAAATCCTGCATTTTTGCTTGCGTGATTGCGCGCCTCAAGAAAGCGTGGATCGCGCGGTTCTGTCAGGGCGGAGGCTGGCGCTTGCGGTAGCCAGATATCGGACGCGGCAATCGGCACAATGGCAGGGGCCGTCGCTGCGCGCGGTTCAGGGCCGGGCGCATCATCACGCCGCAGATTGCCATGCAGCATATCACGCAGCATCGCCGTTTTCGCGGCAACCTCTTCTGGTGACAGGGTCATCTGCTCCGGTTCTGGGATCAGGATGTCATTGGCGGCAGTATCTTCGCCTTCAGGCTTGGTGATATAGATGGCATCAGGGCGCACAACCTGTGTCACCGCATCGTAAAGTGCGGCATAATCGGGGTCAGCTTTCAGCTCTGCGATCTTGTGTTTATGCCAGGCGACGGCATCACGATGCAATTGCGCCAGTTGCGGATCGGCCATCAATCGGTCCAGCTGGCGTTGCATCATCGGCAGACGGTGCTGCATCCGCGCATCGGTTTCGGTCGTGTAGTTTCGCCGCATCCAGTAATCGATGCCCTGATCCTGATCAGTGTGATTAATCCGGCCACGGTCGCGCTTGACCAGAAAACTGTCAGCAGAGCGCAGAATATAATGGTTCAACGTCGCCAGCCGATAGCCGAGCGATCGTTTGGTCGACCGCCAGCCATTATTGGTCAGCAAAGCCTCTGGCATCGCACGGCCAGATCCGTTCACCCATCGTACGGCAGGCAGGTTGGCCTCGTCATTCAGGTCAAGCGGGCGATGCACGCCGATCTTGGTATAGGGGGCGGATTTATGTACCATGCTTTTAAAACCCCAACCCAGCCTTGGTTTGGGGATGAATTCCGGCGCGCAGGCGGTGAATTGCGCCATGATCGGCTTGTCCTCGTAGATATCAACGCCGTCATTGCCAAAGAACTTCCACGTAAAGGACACTACATTGGGATCACCTGCCGCGTCAAAGAAATCAGCAAAGGTCCCGTCACCGACATGGATATTGACGAATTCATCGATATCGATGGTCAGCACCCAATCCGCGCGCTGATAGGCCGGTTGATCAAGCGCATCCTGCAGGGCCACATGCTGCGGCTTCTTGTCCGACGCGGGGTCCCAAGGATTGTCGCGGCGCGTGACATGGCCCAGCTCTGCCAACCGGTCGAGAATGGCAGTGGTATTGTCGGTGCAATCATTTGTATAGACCAGAAAATGCGTCACCCCGATGGCCAGATTATAGGCGATCCATTCCAGAATGAACGGCGCTTCGTTTTTCATCGAGGTCAGGATCAGAATGTGATCATGCGACATTGGCGCGTCAGGCGGGGGCAGACGATCAGCCAGATCATTGGTGCGCAGTTCCAGATTGTCAATCGCCGCTTGATAGTGCGGCGATTGAATCAGGCGGTCGAGCGGCTTGCCGCGCCATATTTCGCGCATAGCAGGCGGCAGGGGGGGGGCGGCAGCTACTGACGGGGCAGCGGCAGGGAGGGGAATTTCCCGCCCTTCCAGCGCGGCCTGTGCCAGTTCCGATTGTGTCGGATAGCCCTTGGGAGGGCGGTCCGGGATCGGCGCGCGCAACGGATCAATCTGATGGCGTAACAAAGCCTGCGCGATAAAGCTGCCCTCGGGTGGCAAGCCGTCGTGGTTGGTCACAAGGCGGCGGCTCAGGCGGCGGTTCCACAGGTGGACACCATAACAACCCTTCCCCAATTGCCCGTTGACGCGGCGCTGTGGTGCCAGCAGCATCCGCCGGTCCTTGAACGAAATCGGGTAAAACGCCTCTTGCGGCAGGATATGGGCAATTTCACCGGTCTGTTCGAGGAAATAGGTCAGCGCCGATGGACCCCAGACGCCCCATTTCAGCTCTGACACATGCACCGGCTGGCCAGCCGCCGCCGCTGCCTCCAGCTGTGCACGCTCCTCGTCATCGGCCCAGGGTGGGATCGGATATTCATCCTTGCAGAAATCATTGAGCAAACCGAGCGTGCGCGAAAACCGCGGCAATCCCAGCGCGGCATTACAGACCAGCCGGTCTGTCTTTTCCCAACCAAAGACCCATTGATCCTTGAACGCCCAAGGCTGCATGCACAGCATATCCGCATCCACCCAGATCACATTCTGCAAGGCGATCATCTTGTACCGGAAAGCATCGGCATGCACCGCCGGTGATCCGCTTTCGGCATGCCGGATAAAATCGGATGCCGGGAAAATCGCATTGGCATCCAGCGTCTCGACCCCCGGCGGGGCATTGTCGACCGGCTCATAGGTGTAAAGCAGCGTCCGGTGCCCGTGATCGGCAAATGACTTGAGACACAATTGTTCAATGTAGCTCAGATTGCCGCCAATCCAAAGAGAGGCGATAATGGGTAAATCCGACATGGGAACCTTTAAACCAACCGTCCGCCACAGGTCTGCCGGACAGCCATGAAAGTCCCTTAATCCATGGCCAAGGTCAAGGGTGATGTCAGCTTTGAATAACGGTTAGAATGGCGATCCCACGAGGACTCGAACCCCGAACCTGCTGATTAGAAGTCAGCTGCTCTATCCAGTTGAGCTATGAGACCGCTACGGCGCGGTATGGCGCGGGACAGGCCCATTTGGCAAGTAGGAACCGGACGCACCGCTATGCGCGGGCACAAAAAACGAGTTCGAGACGACGACTGCGAGCCACTGATGTCTGGTCGTTTCACTATTCAATCCTGTCGGACCACCGGCGGAACGGATTTCGCCTTGGACCCGTCCTGCCTGCAATTCGTCGTGGCAGTGATCGGATCATCTGGCGGAGGAGGTGTCCGCCATGATTTATTCGGTTGTGTTCGTATAACATCTAAATGCCTCAAGTTTGCGGGTTTTAACCTACTGTAAGTATGACAAAACTGACAAGAGATATTCATTGGGTTCTGATGTTTTCGCTTGCAATCGAAACTTGTAAGGGGGCAGAAAGAGGGGCAGGGGCAATCATGCCCCCTTATTTAGAGGCCCCTAGAATGAAGCTTCCCAATGCTGCCCATCTGAACCCTTCGCCCATCCCTCTGCACATCGACTACGCCAAGCACGGCGCAGGTTTCGCCGCCGTCCTTGCTGCCCTGCCGGGACTGTCCGACGAAGCCTTGGCACTCCTGCCGCATGAGTGGGTAGATTTGCCGGGAATCATTGTCACGTTGATAGAGGATGAAGGGCTGTCCACCGAAATGGCTGCATACGAAGCCGCAGTGCCGGTAGGCCTTGTCGGGTCATACCGCGCCCTGATGGGCATCTGACGTGAACTCTGATGCCGGGTAACTCAACGCCCGGCAGGGGCATTAACACCCCATCACCAAAGGATCATGCTATGAACGCGCAAACCCTCGCCAAGCGGTCCCGCACGACCAACCGTCTATCGGCACGACAGGTCGAGACGGCGACCGAACCCGGCTACTACATGGACGGAGGTGGGTTGCTGATGCACATCACCACCACCGGCGGAAAGCGATGGCTGCTGCGCTACACGTCGCCCATGACCGGCAAGCGCCGCGAAATGGGCCTTGGTCCGGCAGGGGGTAGTGGCAGGGTATCTCTTGCTGATGCGCGTGACGCAGCGGACGCGGCCAAGCGATTGGCACGGCAAGGTGTTGATCCAATTCAGCACCGGGACGCCGAGGCCGAGCGCAAGCGCGTCGAGGCGATCAAGGCTGCGCCCACCGCCTTTGGGCCATTTGCGGAAGACTGGCTACGTGACAACCTAAGCCAATTCCGCAACCCAAAGCACCGCCAACAATGGCAAAACACATTGAAGACCTACGCCGCTCCGATCTGGGACAGCCCCCTGCCAGATATCACCACGGACGACGTGCTACGCATTCTCAAGCCGATTTGGACGGGTAAGCACGAGACGGCAACCCGCGTCCGGGGCCGGATAGAGCGCCTGCTGGACGCAGCGTCCGCCACTGGACTGCGGACGGGCGGGAACCCAGCAAGGTGGAAAGGGCATCTAGAGAACCTCTTGCCCAAGGTTTCCAGTGCCGAACGCGGACACCACGCTGCCCTACCGTGGAAAGACCTGCCCGCTTTCATTGCCGACCTGCGCATGCGGGACGGTGTTGCTGCGCTGGCGTTGGAGTTCACCATTTTAGCCGCCGCGCGGTCTGGCGAAGTGCGGGGTGCCACGTGGTCTGAAATCGACATCGGCGATGCGCGTTGGTCGATCCCCGGCAGGCGGATGAAGGCAAAGCGGGACCACCGTGTCCCGCTCACAACCCGCGCGTTGGAAATCTTGCGGCAAGTCGAAATCATGCGCCCTGCCGGTGACAAGGACGGCACCGCGTTGGTGTTCCCCGGCGCACGGGAAGGCAAGCCAATGTCGGACATGACTATGGCGGCTGTCCTCAAGCGCATGGGGCGCACAACGATCACCGTCCACGGGTTCCGGTCAACGTTCCGCGACTGGGCGGAAGACTGCGCGGAGGCGGCACACGGCACAATCCGGTCTGCCCTCGCTCACACAGTCGGAGACAAGGTGGATGCCGCCTATCGGAGAGGGGATGCCTTTGACCGGCGGCGCAGGCTGATGGCGCAATGGGAAGCCTACATGAGCGCGCCTGATGCGGACAACGCGTCGACAAAAGCGGGCTGAATACCCCAGCGGTGTAGCCCTGGCATTGCCAGATCAGGTTGCAGCGTCCCGCCCAATGATGCCAAACACAAATCCCTTTTTGGTGACACGGCGCAGCTTGACAGTCCTGTCAGGTTTTATTGTCTGTTTTGTCAGAATAAAATCAATGAGTTAGGAGGTTAATAGGGCTTGTGCGAACAAGGCATGACGCGCTATCTGTTGTAGCAAGAAATCACCCCGATACCAAATGCAGTGCTGTCGGGCGCAGGTAGAAAAGGAAGGCTCAACATGACCACGCGACCCGGAATTAGCCGTGGCACTGTATGGAGCAAGACGTTTGACCTATTCACCCACCCCCCAGCCAGACATTCGGCCTAACGGCCTTTACACTGGCCAAGAAGTCGCCGCCCAATTGGGTGTGCATATCTCAACCATTTATCTTTGGCGGAAGAACGGTCAATTTCCGCTGCCACTACAGATTGGCCCTCGGACTGTCAGATGGACTGGCCAACAGATCGTTGATTATGTTGCAGGCCTTCACCCGGCAGGGGGCGATCATGCTAGGCATGCCTGACCCTTCCCGCCTGCCGGGCGAGACAGACCCCCCATACTGGTATCGCTACTTTTGCACCATGAAGCAGTGGTTAGACGCCGACTGCGGACCCGGCACATTTGACCGATTGTTGGCGGAAGTCCAGCATAAGGCCGCTGTCCAAGAGAATGCGCAACGCATAGCTGCGAAAGAAATGAATCAAGGCGAAGCCCAAGCAAGGGCGGACGACTGGATCGCCCGCAATGCTCACCATTGGTCTGAATAGCCCGCCAACCAGTCCTGTAGACACAATGGACCGCGCTGCCCCTGTCCGGGCAGGCGGTCCCGAGAAAGATGCTCATATGAAACATACCCCAACTGCACCACCGCTGCAATCTGACAGTGCAGACAATGCACACGAATTGATCCCTGTTCTGACGCAAGCGGAACATCACGGCTTAGCCACTGCCGGGTCCGCAGGGCGCTTGCAATGCGAACTGGCGCTGGGTGTTGTGCCACCTGCTGACGTCGCAGGCCGGGTCAATGCCCTGTTGGCTGCTGGGCCTGCTGCAACGCGCGCACTGGACGCAATTGCGCCGGTCTTTCGCCCTGACGACGTGATCGAACTGCGCGCCTTTCGTCAGGCAGGGGGCAGCGCTGGGCAAATCAATGGACGGCTGGATGATCCGACCGAACGCGCTGCGATGAAAGCGTTCATTCAGAAGCACAACGCGGTCAATAACCTGTATTACGGCATCCAGCCACGTGTCGCTGAATTTGCTGGCACGGACCGACCAGCAAGCGCACCACATGTCGCTGCCGTTCCCCGTCGCGTCGCCGTGTTTGACCTTGATATGCACGAAGCGCCGGACGTGGACCCTGACTGGTCCCAGACGGTGGCAGCGATCCGTGACGTCACGGACGTGCTGGCCGTGTTCGATACTGGTAATGGCGTCCACGTTGTTTTGCCTTTGGCCGACGATGGAAAAGACGTCGCCGCATCGGTCGCCCCGCTCAAAGACGTGATGGCGCGGTTGGGTGCCGACAACTTGGCGGACGCGCCGCGTGTTGCGCGACTGCCCTTCACTGTGAACCTGCCGACCGCATCCAAGCGTGAGCGAGGCAACGTGCCGGTGGTGGCGACACTCCGGCACGGGGCGGACGGTGGAAGTGTCAGTTATGGACCGTTGACGGTGGCTGACCTCTGCGCCGCGCTGGAAGGCGTGGCTGACCGCCTTGGCCTGCCGGGCAAGCACAACGCGGGCGCGGCACCTGGGGTGGTCGCTACCCCCAGCAGTGCGGTAAAGACGGGCTGGCCTGCGCCCAGCGCAGCCGTGCTGCGCATGGCCGTCGAAGCACTGCCAAACGACGGCCCGTTTGATGACCGGGATGATTTCCTGCGCGTCGTGGCAGCGGTCAAAGGTGCTGCCGTTGCTGGTGGTTTTGAGGCTGATGGCCGCGACGCGGCTATGGAGTGGGGCGCGCGATGGCACTTTGGCGGCGATCCGGCGGAAACCGAACGTGTTTGGGACACTATGGGGGCGACCCATTCGGGTTGGGGCGCACTTATGCGGATGCTCGAACAGTCCAACCCGGCAGGCCACGTGCAGGTGAAAGCCGCCGCCGCCGCCGCCGATTATGCCAACGCTGCTGCTGCAAACGTTGCTGCGATGGGCGACGCGGACCTGACCCGCTATGCCCAAGGCGGTGGGGTTGCACAGCTTCCGCCCCGCAAGTGGCTTTACGGGAAGAACGTGATCGCCGGGTATCTCTCTATGATTGTCGCGCCGGGTGGGACGGGTAAATCGGCGCTTGCGATGGTTGAAGCGATTGCGATGGCGTCGGGCCGACCCTTGCTGGGCGACCAGCCGCACCGTCCGTTGCGGGTGCTTTACCATAACGAAGAAGACGACCGGGAAGAAGCCTTGCGTCGGCTGCATGGCGCGATGAAGCACCACGCGGTTACGGAAAAAGAGATTGGGGGGCGGCTGTTTCTTACGTCTGGGCGCGACATGCCCATGATGCTTGCCCGGCAGGGGCGTGATGGGCTGGAAATCGTGCCTGGTGCGATGGAAAAGCTGACAACGTGGATCAAGGAAAACCGGATCGACGTGGTAATCCTTGATCCGCTGGCGGCTTTGCACACCCTGCCGGAGAACTCCAACGAGGCTGCAAACACGCTGATGGGGGCGCTGCGCAAGGTAGCGCATGAAACTGGTGCCGCAATCGTTCTGGTTCACCATACAGGGAAGGGCGCGGCAACAGACATGCAAGGTGCGGGGGCGGGTGCATCGCGGGGTGCATCCGCTTTCGTGGATGCCGCCCGCAACGTGCGCCAGCTTGGCCGCATGGCGGCTGGGGACGCAAAGAAGCTGGGGATCGGCGAAAATGATCGCTGGCGCTACATCCGCGTCGATAACGGAAAGGCGAACCTTGCCCCTGTCCAAAATGCGACGTGGTTGCACCTTGCTAGTGTGGCGCTGGGCAACGGCACCCGTGACTATCCGGCAGGGGACAACGTGCAGACGGTCGAACCTTGGACGCCGCCCGCTGTTGCAGTTGGCCATGCGGTTGGCGACGCGGATATCATGGCGGTGCAAGAGGCGCTGAACGGCGCTGGGCCAGATCGCCGGATCGAGGCCAAGAACTCGCCGCGCGGTTGGATAGGCTTTCTTGTTGCGGAGGCACTCAACGTGGACGTGGGGCCGATGGGTGCAACGAATGATAGCTTGACCCCGCAGCAACTATTCGCGCGTCAGGAAATGGCAACACTGATCCAAAGCGGGGTAACTGACGGTTGGCTGGTCCAGACGCAAGAGAAGGGCGCAGATAGACACGACCGCAAATGTATCGCTGTGGGGCGCGTCCGGGTAGAAGCTGGTGACGCGGACGCGGATGTTGAAGCGACGGACGCAGACGTGGACGCGGATGGCGCGCGCTAACATCGTGTTTCCGGCAGGGGCGCTGGGATGTGCGGAGGTCCGC
Source organism: Yoonia sp. 67-2 (assembly GCF_035117555.1). Classification (NCBI taxonomy): domain Bacteria; kingdom Pseudomonadati; phylum Pseudomonadota; class Alphaproteobacteria; order Rhodobacterales; family Paracoccaceae; genus Yoonia; species Yoonia sp. 67-2. The sequence goes on along the minus strand of NZ_JAYKPK010000007.1, from coordinate 67,172 downwards.
GTGAACGCCCGCAAACACTTCCGCAGGCTTCCGCGCTGGCCACAAAACCAGTGCCGTTGCGGGGTGTTCCCCCCTCAAGGGGGAACCCCTGCGGAGGTAGTAGTTTCACTATAGGAAAAGACTTCCGCACCCGCAGTTTTTAAGGGGTTTATCAGGACGTCAGAAACGACAGCCCCCTGCCGGGAAAACCAAGTGTGCGGGCGGCAGTCCCGGCAGACACTTCCGCAGACACTTCCGCAAAACCCGGCAAGGGCTGCATGATCAGCGTAACAGTGCAGACGTCCGTGTCCGTCGTTTCGACAGTGCATCCCGCGTCCCATTCCGCGATCAGTATGTTGAGCGGAGCCGCCTTGTTGCTTTGACCGCCACGACCAAAGCTATCGCTGCGGGAAGTATTATGGACAGCGCGATCACCGCAGAGTTTACGATTGGTCCGACATAAATTTGGCCAGCGATTGTCTGGCAAAAGAACATCAGGCCCGCCCCCTGCCGGAGTTGCTCTGCTATCATTTCTTCCGACAGCCCTTGAAGGCCGGAAACCCAGCCAGTGTCAGGGTTGCGTAAAACCGCTGTGCAGCCATACCAGCCGGTGCGCATTGCCCTGCCCAGCACTATCAAACCGAGCGCCGCCCCCGCTGCGATTGCAGCCATGCAAATCAGAAACCGCAACAATCTTCTCATGTTCGCACCTTGTTCAAACAACCACCCCCGCCGAGTTTAGTGCGCGGTTGATATCGATGTCAGTTGTTATGTTATAACACATGCAATAGTCACTCGCCGCGCCTTCACTCGGAGAGCGGCACCACCATGCGGTTTGTCAAAAATGTCAGAACTTCCAGCAGAGTGCCGCTATGGGCGTAGCCTATATAAGTGAAAGCGCGTCTGCGCCGGGGTAGGCCGGGGGGTGGGGCCGAGGACAGGCGAATGGGAGGATGCGCCGTCCTGTCCTTGAACACGGCAGGGGCATCGATCCGGGTTCGCTCACAGTAAAATGAAATCACCGTCGATTTACAGCACGACATTTTAACCACGGTGCATGCCAGATTTAGGATTGATGGGACAGGCAGCGAATCAAGAGGGCCACCGGAGGTATATGCTAATTCCCAGCAGGGGCTTGATAGACCCCCAGTGCAAAAAGTAAGGGGGCATATAAGGGGGCAGGCCGAATTTGATGTAAGTAAAAACGAATAAAAACAAAGACCTGTATAGCAATCTTGGCGGAGGAGGTGGGATTCGAACCCACGGTAGACTTTCACCTACGTCGGTTTTCAAGACCGGTGCATTCAACCACTCTGCCACTCCTCCGACTGAGCCCTGTTAGCGGCTGGGAAATGATTCGGAAAGCAGCTTTGCTGGCGGGGAAAATCGCCGACAAATCGGGGTTCCGGCTTTCCATGTGCTGGTCCTGCGGGTATCTGTGCCAAGGTGGATATGTGATCAGACCGGATTGATAATCGGTCACCGCGGTCCGGTGCGGTTGAAGGACCGATTTCATCGTCGGTTGGCGTTGGGTTGGAGAGTGGGGAATGACAGGCATTTTGATCACCAAAGGGCGCTGGCTGAAACTGGCCGCAGTCCTATCCGCCGTGACCCTGGTGTCTGCCTGTGAAGAGGCTGTCAGCACCGCCGTCCTTGGCGATCAATCCGGCCCGATGATCACGCGCGGTGAACAAGACGTTGAGAGGCCAGACATATTTGAGGCCACGGATCGCGGCCTTTGGGACGGACGGCCCTCGCTTGGCGGCATCTGGGTGGCCCATCCCGATGTGCGCGACCCAGAGCGTGTGGTGATCCGCAACGTGGCCAACGGGCAATCCACGATTGGCGCTTTGTTCCGGCGCGAACGCGCAAATCCCGGCCCTGCCTTGCAATTGTCATCAGATGCGGCTGAGGCGCTGGGTATCCTCGCTGGCGCCCCGACTGAGTTAAGCGTCGTCGCTTTGCGCCGCGAAGAGGTCGTCGCTCAGGCAGAGCCTGCCGCTGATGCCGATCTCGCGCCGCTCGCCACCCCAGCCGAAATTGCGGCCGCGGAACTTGAGCCCGCTGCTGCGCCCGCGGCCACTCAACCTGTCGCGGTGGCTTTGCCGCCCGCCGCGCCAGCCCCGCCCGATTCTGGTCAACCCCCGGCCACACTGGCGCAGGTCGGTATTTTCGGTGTGCAGGGGAATGCAGATGCTGCTGCCGCAACCTTGCAGTCGGCTGGCTTCACTGCCAGTGTAATCCCGCTGCAATCCGCAGGTCGCCAGACTTGGCGCGTTGTGGCAGGACCAGTGCCGGATCAGGTCGCTTTGGCGCGCTTGCGCGCTCTGGGGTTCCCTGACGCCTATATCTTGCAGAACCCAACGTGAAAGGGCCAGTCATGAAGACAGTCACCCAGGGCCTGACCGCCGGTATCATGATGCTTTGCGCAACCATGGCACAGGCGCAGGCTTTTGAAACAAATGCGCGTGCGGCCTACGTCTATGATCAGACGACCGGCACCGTGTTGCTGGCTAAGGATGCATCGACGCCTTTGCCACCTGCCTCCATGTCCAAGCTGATGACGATCTATATGGCGTTCGAGGCGATCACCGAGGGGCGGCTATCCGTTGATGACGTTTTGCCAGTGTCTGCCCATGCGGCCAGCTTTGGCGGGTCATCAATGTTTCTGGACACCACAGACCGGGTCCGGGTCGAGGATTTGTTGCGCGGTGTGATCGTGCTGTCAGGCAACGACGCAAGCGTCGTTCTGGCCGAGGCTTTGTCGCCCGACGGGACCGAGGCTGGCTTTGGCCGGATGATGACCGAACGCGCGCGTCAATTGGGCATGAACAATTCTGTCTTCGTCAATGCGAGCGGCTGGCCCGCCGCAGGGCACCGGATGGCGACCGAAGATCTGGGTATTCTGTCCAGCCGTCTGATCAGTGACTTTCCAACCTTTTATCCGTTGTTCGCCGAAACCGAATTTGCCTTTGATGGCCGGGTGCCGTCCAATTCACAAAACCGCAACCCGATCCTGCGCATGGGGATCGGTGCCGATGGTCTGAAAACCGGCCATACCGAAGAGGCAGGCTATGGCCTCGCCGGATCAGCGGTGCAGGGCGACCGGCGGGTGATCTTCGTCATCACTGGTCTGGACAGCATGGCCGAACGCGCTGAAGAATCCGAACGGATCGTCAATTGGGCCTTCCGGCAATTTGCCGAACGCGATGTGGCGACCGCAGGCACCCGCGTTGCGACCGCCGATGTCTGGATGGGCGCAGAGCAGAGCGTTGGTCTGACGGTCGCCGAAGATATCAGCCTGCTGGTGCCCATCCTGCATCAGGGTGCCGTCGAAGGGCAGGTCGTGTTTGACGGGCCGGTGCAGGCCCCCGTCACAGCAGGCCAGCCTTTGGGCGAATTGATCATCACGCTTGACGGATTGCCCGAAAAACGCGTGCCTTTGGTGGCCGAAGCCGATGTGCCCGCAGGTGGTTTCAGCGCCCGGATGCGCACGGCGGCCATGGTGCTCTGGGGAAAATACGGGTTTGCGCCCGATGCTGATGCGCCTGCGAATGGCGCATGAGTCAGCCGCGCTTCATCACCTTTGAAGGGATCGACGGATCCGGTAAATCGACGCAGGCACGCCGTCTCGCCGATCATCTGCGCGCGCAGGGCGGCGATGTGATCCTGACCCGCGAACCCGGCGGCAGCCCGGGGGCCGAGGATATCCGCCAGCTTTTGCTGACCGGCGATACCGACCGCTGGTCTGCCGAGACCGAAATCCTGCTGTTCACCGCCGCCCGCCGCGACCATCTGGAAAAGACGATCCTGCCTGCGCTTGCCGCTGGCAAAACCGTGGTCTCTGACCGTTTTGCCGACAGCACCCGCGTTTATCAAGGTGCCACGCGCGGTGATCTGCGGGCCAAGGTTGATACTTTGCATGATCTGATGATCGGACGCGAACCTGATCTGACTTTCATCATCGACATGGACCCCGCCACCGCCCTGCAACGCGGCCTTGCCCGCAAATCTGGCGAAGACCGGTTCGAGGATTTCGGCCTGTCGTTTCAGGAAACCCTGCGGCATGGCTTTCTGGCCTTGGCCCAGGCCGAACCCGCGCGCTGCGTGGTGATCGACGGCAACCGCACCATGGACCAGATCGCCCGCGACGTGGCCGCGCATTTATGAGCGATGATGCCGTCCTTGCCCCCGACCAGATCGCCGGTGCGCCGCATCCGCGCGAAACCGCCACGCTTTACGGCCAGCAAGGTGCAGAACAGGCCTTTCTTGATGCTTTCAGCGCCGGTCGGATGCATTCAGGTTGGTTGATCACCGGGCCGCGCGGTGTGGGCAAGGCAACGCTCGCATGGAAAATCGCGACCTTCCTGCTGGCGGATGAACCGCTCGATATGCTCGGTGATCCGACATTGGCGGTATCCCCCGACCACCCCGATGCCAAGCTGGTGCAATCTGGGGCACATCCGCGCCTTGCGCTGATCCGGCGGCCTTGGGATGACAAGACTGGCAAATTCCGGGCCGAGATTACCGTGGATGCCGTGCGCAGCCTGAAACATTTCTTTCAGATGTCCGCGACGGATGGCGGCAGGCGTGTTGTCATCGTTGATGCGGCAGATGAGATGAACCGCAACGCCGCCAATGCGATCCTGAAAGAACTCGAAGAACCGCCTGCAGGGGCGGTGATCCTGCTTGTTGCACACCAACCCTCGCGGTTGTTGCCGACGATAAGGTCACGCTGCCGCGAATTGCGCTGCCATGCGCTGGGGCCGGATGACCTGTCGCGCGCGCTGGCACAGTCCGGGCACAGCACCGATAATGCCGCCGGGCTTGCCGCCCTTGCCGGTGGATCGGTGGGCGATGCGATAAGGCTTCTGGGCAGCGGCGGCCTGACGCTCTATGCGGATCTGGTACAGCTTTTCGATGGCTTGCCGCAAATCAACAGGCAGGCCGGCCTGCATCTGGCCGATGCCTGCGCCGGGCGCGGGGCCGAGGCGCGTTTTGGCCTGACACTGGACCTGATTGATCTCTTTCTGGCACGTGCTGCGCGGGCAGGGCTGCTCGGCGAGCCCACAACCCAAGGGGCTGCGGGCGAGGCGCGCCTGCTGGCCCGCATCGCCCCAAATCCGCGCGCAGCGCAGGCTTGGGCGCGTTTGCAGCAGGACTTGTCCGAAAGGTCGCGCCATGGCCGCGCGGTGAACCTTGACCCTGCCGCGCTGATCCTTGATATGATCTTCAAGATTGAAGAGACGGCGCAAGGCGTCGCCGCAGCCTGAAAGCCGCGCCATGACCCAAAGCCCGATCACCGACGCCCATTGCCACCTTGATTTCCCCGATTTCGACGGCGAACGCGACGACATTATCGCGCGCGCGCTGGCAGCAGGGGTCACGCGGATGGTGACGATCTGCACCAAGCTGAAAAACGAACCCGCCGTGCGCGCCATCGCCGAAACCTATGCGCCGGTGTTCTACGCTGCGGGCACCCACCCTATGTCTGCGGCGGATGAGCCTTTGGCGACGGTGGATGAGTTGATCGCACTGGCGCAGCATCCCAAATTCGTCGGTATCGGCGAGACGGGCCTTGATTATCATTACACCGCCGAAAGCAAAGCGATTCAGCAAACCAGCCTGCGGGTCCATATCGCTGCGGCGCGTGAGACAAGGCTGCCGCTGATCATCCATGCCCGCGATGCCGATGACGATATGGCGCGGATCCTGGCCGAGGAATACCGCAACGGCGCTTACACGTGCATGATGCATTGCTTCTCCAGCTCTGCCGCTTTGGCGCGCGCCGCACTCGATCTGGATTTCTACCTGTCGATGTCGGGGATCGCGGCCTTTCCCAAAAGCAAAGACCTGCGCGATATTTTCGCAAGCGCCCCGCTGGACCGGATATTGGTGGAAACCGACAGCCCTTATCTGGCCCCGCCACCCCATCGCGGGCGGCGCAATGAGCCGGCCTATACCGCGCATACAGCGGCTGTGGGCGCAGAGGTATTCGGCCTCGACTATGCCGATTTCGCCGCTGCGACCAATGAAAATTTCGACCGGCTTTTCTGGAAAGCGGTGGCATGAGCGACACGATCAGCTTCACGATCCTCGGCTGCGGCTCCTCGGGCGGGGTGCCACGGCTGGGCGGGCATTGGGGCGCCTGCGACCCTGCCAATCCGCGCAACGCAAGGCGGCGTTGTTCCTTGCTGATCACGCGGCAGCGCGGCGATCAGGCGACACGCGTGCTGATCGACACATCACCCGACATGCGCGCGCAATTGCTGGATGCCGGTGTCAGCACGCTGGATGCGGTGGTCTATACCCATGCGCACGCCGATCATGTCCACGGGATCGATGACCTGCGGATGATTGTCTTCAACACGGGCCAAAGGCTGCAGGTCTGGGCCGATGGCGACACGACGGATTCGCTGCTGTCGCGCTTTGGCTATGCTTTTGTGCAGCCGAAAGGATCAGCCTATCCGCCGATCCTTGATCTGAACACAATTGACGGGGATATCACGATTGACGGGGCAGGGGGGGCCATCGCCCTGACCCCGTTCAAAGTGACCCATGGCAATATCGACGCTTTGGGGTTCCGGGTGAATGACGTGGCCTATCTGCCCGATGTCTCTGACATACCCGACGCCGCATGGCCTGCGCTGGAAAACCTGACCTGCTGGATCGTCGATGCCCTGCGGCGCGACCCACATCCGACCCATGCCCATCTTGCCAAAACGCTGGATTGGATCGCCAAGGTACAGCCGAAACAAGCGGTCCTGACCAACATGCATATCGACCTCGACTACGCCACAATCGCCGCCGAGACCCCCGCCCATATCCAGCCCGCCTATGATGGCTTGATCCTGACCTTCCCCATCTTCCGAGCATAAATATCCCCGCCGGAGGCATAAAAGTTTTTCAAGGACACGCCCATGGCCGCCCTGCTCGACGTTATTCTGCCGGTCTTCATCGTGATCGGCTTTGGCTATCTGGCGGTCTGGCGCGGCTTTTTCAGCGATGCGGGCGTCAAAGGTCTGATGAAATTCACCCAGAATTTCGCGCTTCCCTGCCTGTTGTTCCGCGCGATCTCGACACTTGATCTGCAACAAAGCTTTGACCTCGTTCTGCTGGGCAGCTTTTACGCCGGGGCCTTTGGTGGCTTTCTTGCCGGGTTGCTGGGTGCGCGGTATATTTTCAAACGCGATTGGGAAGACAGCGTCGCCATCGGCTTTTGCTGCCTGTTTTCCAATTCGCTGTTGCTGGGCCTGCCCATCACCGAACGCGCCTATGGCGTTTCTGCGCTGGAGGCCAATTACGCCATCATCGCGATCCATACGCCGTTTTGCTATTGCGTCGGCATCACCGCGATGGAGATCGCGCGCAACCGCGGTGCCGCCATGATGACCCTGCCCGGCAAGGTCGTGCGCGCGATGTCCCATAACGCGTTGATCATCGGGATCGCATTGGGGTTTGTCGTCAATGTCGCGGGGCTCGCCATGCCGATCATGGTGACCGATGCGCTGGACCTGATGGTCCGTGCCGCTTTGCCAGCAGCTTTGTTCGGGCTGGGTGGCGTTCTGTATCGCTACCGGCCCGAGGGCGACATGCGCACGATCATGTATGTTGTCGCTGTCTCGCTGCTGCTGCATCCGGCCATCGTCTGGGGGCTGGCGCAGGCGGGCGGACTCAGTGTTGCTGGCACGCGCTCGGCCATTCTGACCGCAGCCATGGCGCCGGGGGTGAATGCCTTTCTCTTCGCCAATATGTATGGGCGGGCCAAAAGGGTGGCCGCATCCTCGGTCTTGATGGCGACGGGATTGTCGATCCTGACGGTCTGGGGCTGGCTGGCGGTATTGCCGTAGCAAGACCGCCGCTGGCGGTGCCTCCGGCGGGAGTATTTTTTCCAACGCGAGAAAACCTTCCCCGCGGGGAAGGTTTTAGCTGGGCGACAGCCCGCGCAGACGTTCCGAGCGGCGGCGCAGCATTTCCACCGTGGCCAACAGCACGACCGAGACAGCGACAAGCACAGTGGCGGCTGCCAGAATGGTCGGGCTGATCTGTTCGCGCAGGCCGGTGAACATTTGCCAGGGCAGGGTTTTCTGCGCAGCGGCACCGACGAAAAGCACCACAACCACCTCATCAAAGGATGTGATAAAGGCAAAGAGCCCGCCTGAAACCACACCGGGCAGGATCAGTGGCATCTGCACTTTGAAAAATGTCTGCGTTGGTGTCGCCCCCATATTGGCAGCAGCGCGCGTCAGAGACCGGTCAAAGCCCACCAGCGTCGCCGTCACCGTGATGATCACGAAAGGAATGCCAAGTGCGGCATGGGCGAGGATCACCTTCACATAGCCGGTGAAAGACCGCGAAAAGCCCAGGTTGTTTTCCATCCACAGACCCAATTGGCTGTAGAAAAAGAACATCCCCGTCGCCGAAATGATCAAAGGCACAATCATCGGCGAAATCATGATCGCCATGATCGCGCGCCGATAGGGCACATGCGATTGCGACAGACCTATGGCAGCAAGGGTGCCGAGGCTGACCGAAATGATCGTCGCGAAAGGCGCGATGATCAGCGAATTTTTCAGCGGTTGGATCCAGTCCTGATTGGTAAAGAAATCGCGGTAGTGGCGCAGGGAATAGCCATCAGGGTCCAACGCCAGCATTTCCGGCGTGAAGGTGAAGAAACTCTGCGCGTTGAACGATAGTGGGATGATGATCAGGATCGGCGCGATCAGAAAGAACAGGATCAGTCCCACGATCACCCGGAAGGTATAATGCCAGATCTTCTGGCCCGTGGTCGCATAGATGGGCAAGCTGGACATGGATTATCCTCCGAGTTTCACGTTGTCGATGCCGACGATCCGGTCATAGGCCCAGTAGAGCGCCATGACGACGACCAGCAGGATGGTGCCCAAGGCAGCAGCCAGCCCCCAATTGAGCGAACTTGAGATATGATAGGCGATCCGGTTCGAGATGAAGATCCCCGAGGTGCCGCCGACAATCTCCGGCGTGATGTAGTAGCCTATCGACAGGATGAACACGAGGATAGACCCCGCCCCGATCCCCGGCACGGATTGCGGGAAATACACCCGCCAGAAGGCGGTCCAATTGGTGGCACCCAAAGATTTCGCCGCGCGCAGATAGCTCGGCGGGATCGTCTTCATCACCGAATACAGCGGCAGGATCATGAAAGGCAGCAGGATATGCGTCATCGCGATCACCGTGCCGGTGGCATTGTTGATCATGGTCAGCCGGTTGTCATCGGCGACAAGACCGATCCAGACCAGCAGATCATTGATGACCCCTTCCTGTTGTAACAAAACTTTCCACGCTGAAGTGCGCACCAGAAGCGAGGTCCAGAACGGCAGCAGCACAAGGATCAGCATCAGATTGGCTTGCCGTGACGGCAGGTTCGCCAGCATCCAGGCCACCGGATAGCCAAGCAGGATACAGGAAATCATGATCGTCAGTGACATGATCAACGTGCGGATAAACAGTTGCACGTAAATCTGCTGGTTTTCTGCCACCATTTCGACGCCGTCAGGGGTTTTCTGCATGTCGATGGAGTTCAGAAAGTAACCGGACGTATAGGCGGGACTGAAGGTCTGGATGATCTGCCAAGTCTCGGTCTCGCCCCAACCATCGTCGCTTTCAATGAAGGCGGCACGGATATCGGGTGCCGTGAAATCATCGACAGCCGCGCTTGCCGCAGCCAGAAGGTTGTCGCTTGCATCGTCGAATGCAAGCGTAAGGTCATTGGTCAGATCTTGATAAAGTGCCAGATAAACCACGTTCCACGGCTGTTCTTCAGTCGGACTGTCATTGTTGCTGTCCTGCGTGACGCGGGCGAAATCGGCATAGATATCGGCAGTCTGTGGCAGAACCTGACCCACTGCGTCAGAGATGACGAAAGGGGGTTCTTCCTCGGCGGTCGCCGCTTCTGCGATCCAGTCGGGATCAGCCATCAGCGCGACCCATGTGGCGGGATCTTCCCACGCCGGGTCCAGCGCCACGAATTGTTCGGTTAATTCTTCGCCCATATCCTCTACATCGCGGCCAGATCGGCGGAATTGGGACGAAATCCCGGATGTTTCATAATTCAAACGCGACCCAAGCCGTGTGTGCCGGCGTTCTTCGACCGCGATCATCATATCCTTGGCAAAAGCGATATAGGTGGCTTCATCAGGCAGTGGGTCTGTGCTGGCGTCCCAATCGGCCAAAGCCTCGGCCGTGCGGGGGATGGTGTCACTGACGATCTGGTTTTCAACGGACCGAAATAGCATCTGCCCGATGGGAACCACAAAGGTGATCATAATGAACACAAGCAGCGGCGCGATCAGCAGCAAGGCCCGCAGTTTCTGGCGGCGCAAGGCGCGGTTCAGACTGGACTTGAGCGTGCGGCCATCGGCGGCCATCATCTGTTCTGCCATGGATCGGGACCTTTGATTGGGTGAGTGAGGCGGGGTGAACCCCGCCCTACCTGCTTTGATGGGCGGCGGCGGGGATAACCCCGCCCTACCTTGTGCGACACCGTAGGGCGGGGTTCTTCCCGCCTTACCGCCTTACCGCCTTACCGCCTTACCGCCTTACCGCCTCACCGCTGTTTACTGCGCGAGCCAGCTTTGGAACCTGGAATCCAGATCATCCCGGTAATCTGCCCACCATTCGTAGTTCTGCACGAATGAGTTGGTCGCGTTCTCCGGGTTCGTTGGCATATGCGGTGCCATCTCGATCCCCAGTTCCGCATGAGTCGATACCAGCGGTGCCGAGGACATCCGTGCCGGACCATAGGAGATGTAAGCCGCCTGATCCGCGAGACGCTGTGTATCCGTCGCGAAGAAGACGAAATCCAGCACACGGTTCAGACGCTCCTCTGGCAGGCCGGCGGGAATGATCCAGCCGTCAAGGTCATAGACCTGCGCATCCCAGAGCATTTCAATCGGCTGGTCCTGTTCGACAATGGCCGAGAAGAAACGCCCGTTATACGACGACCCCATCACAGCCTCGCCATCGGCGATGGACTGGATGCTTTCCGCCGCAGAGGTCCACCAGATCGTGTCACCCTTGATCGTGTCGAGCTTGGCAAAGGCGCGGTCCTGGCCTTCTGTAGTCTCCAGCGTGTCATAGACATCCTCAAACGCCACGCCGTCACAGATCAGCGCCCATTCGAGGTTGTTCAGCGGACGCCGTTCCAGCGTGCGGGTGCCGGGGAAGGTTTCGGTATCAAACAATGCGCAGATATCTTCTGGCACAGCGCCGTTCCATGCGGCCACATCGGTGCGGTAAGCGTTTGTGGTCGAATAGGCGATCTGCGGGATAAAGCAGTCAGAAATGATCATATCGCCGAAATCTTCTGTCGCAGATGTGCCATCAGGTGCAGCTGCGAGCAATTCATCATGGTCGATTTCCATCGCCAGACCTTCATCGCACAGGCGCATGGCGTCGGCAGCGGTCACGTCGACCAGATCCCAGGTCAGGTTGCCAGCCTCGTCCATGGCGCGCATCTTCGCCACAGCCTCGTTCGAGCTTTCGTCCCAGACCGCTGTTACACCGGGGTTTGCTGCGAGATAGGGTTGCAGATAGGCATTGTCCTGGCTGGATTGATAGGCTCCACCCCAGCTGACGATGGTCATATCATTTACCATGTCCTGAGCGAATGCGGTGGTTCCGGCCAGCGTCAAGGCTGTCGTTGCCATCATTGCTTTGGTCAGTTTCATTGTTATCTCCCGTTGTCATGCCCGGTTGATCGTCGCATCAGGAATACCCACCGGGCGGCGATGTCCCTGTTCGTGCCATCACGCATCAAGCGCGCGGCAATCCTCTGGCAACCAGCCAATCTCGATCTGGGTGCCGGGCGTGAGCCGGACCTGATCAGGGGCGTTGCGGGTTTTGATCACGAAATCTTCCATCCCTGCGACCCGCAGACGGGTGCGAAAAATATCGCCCATATAAATGAATTCCAGCACTTCGGCTTTCAGCGTCAAAGCACCGGGTTGCAGGCGGGTCTTGTCAATCTCGACCCGTTCAGGCCGGATCGAGACTTTGGTCCGGTCGCCCACGGCGTTGACGTTCACCGGCATCGCCTCGATCACATCGCCGCTGTCCAGTTTGACGGTGCAGCGATGGTCGCTGATGTCCTGCACAACGCCGGTCAATGTATTGTTTTCACCAATAAATTGCGCAACAAAACTGTTTTGTGGACGCTCATACAGATCATCGGGCGTGGCCAATTGCTGAATGCGCCCGTCCTCAAACACGGCAACGCGGTCAGACATGGTCAGCGCCTCGGTCTGGTCATGGGTGACATAGACGACCGTAATGCCAAGCTGATGCGCAAGATTGGTGATCTCGAACTGCAGCGTTTCGCGCAATTGCTTGTCCAGCGCGCCAAGCGGTTCATCCATCAGCACCAGTTCCGGCTCAAACACCAGCGCACGGGCCAGCGCCACACGTTGCTGTTGGCCACCCGACATCTGCGCCGGACGCCGCCCGCCGAAATCGCCCATCTGGACCATATCCAGCGCGCGTTTGACCTTGGCCTCACGATCAGCCTTGCCCATCTTGCGGACTTCCAAAGGGAAGGACAGGTTTTCCGCGACCGTCATATGCGGGAAAAGCGCGTAATTCTGAAATACCATCCCAATGCCGCGCTTGTGCGGTGGGATATTATTCACCGATTTGCCATCCAGACGGATATCGCCGTGGGTCGCGGTCTCGAACCCGGCCAGCATCATCAGACAGGTGGTCTTGCCCGATCCGGACGGCCCCAGCAGGGTCAGAAATTCCCCCTTGGGGATTGTCAGGTTCAGGTCTTTGACGACGAGGCTTTCCCCGTCATAGCTTTTCTGCACACGTTCGAACGCGACGAACGCGTCGTCGTTTTTGACTGATTGCAAACCAAACCTCCCAGGTTTTGGTAGTTTATATTTTTTTTAAGTAAACCGGGGTCGCCCCCAAGATGCAACGCGAAACATGGTCTTTTTGCAACAAAACCGACATCTTGCGCGTTGTACCCCTTAAAGCGCAAGGATTGTGCGACCTGCGGACTTGTCAGGCAACTTATACTTTCTAAGTGAGTACTTGCGAATGATTATCATTTATGATCTGGATTGCGAATAAGTTGCAACTGGACTCGAAGGGAAAAACCGTGGCGTTGGGCAAGATAATTCTGGGCGTGACCGCAGCCGTGATCGCGACATCTGCACAGGCGCAGGATGACAGGTTCAAGGCAGTGACCACCTTTACCGTGATCGCCGATATGGCCCGCAATGTGGCGGGCGATGCGGCTGTGGTCGAAAGTATCACGCGGCCGGGGGCAGAGATTCACGGCTATCAACCCACCCCGCGCGACATTATCGGCGCGCAGGATGCCGATCTGATATTGTGGAACGGGCTGAATCTGGAAAGCTGGTTTGCACAATTCTTTGAAAATCTCAGCGATGTGCCAAGTGCGATTGTCACCGACGGGATCACGCCGGTCAGCATCACCTCTGGTCAATATGATGGTCAGCCCAATCCCCACGCATGGATGGGGTTGGATAACGCGCTGATCTATGTCGACAATATCCGCGATGCCTTTGTCACGCATGACCCCGAAAATGCGGAAATCTACACCGCCAATGCCGAAAGCTATAAGCAAGAGATCATCGCCACAATTGCGCCTTTGCGTGATGCGGTGCAGGCCGTGCCCGAGGATGAGCGCTGGCTGGTGACCTGTGAAGGCGCCTTTACCTATCTGGCGAATGATTTCGGGATGAAGGAACTCTACCTCTGGCCGATCAATGCGGATAGCCAAGGCACCCCGCAGCAGGTGCGTCAGGTGATCGACACAGTGCGCGAAAATGACATTCCGGTCGTGTTCTGCGAAAGCACCGTCAGCCAGGCGCCTGCAGAACAGGTCGCGCGCGAAACGGGTGCTGCCTATGGCGGGATGCTTTATGTCGATAGCCTGACCGAGCCGGATGGCGAGGTCCCGACCTATCTGGATCTGCTGCGCGTGACGGCGGAAACCATCGTGCGGGGTCTGACCGAATGACCACCGGCATTACAGCGCGCGATGTCACAGTGACCTATCGCAACGGGCATACCGCCCTGCGCGATGCCAGTTTCACCATTCCCACCGGCACGATCACCGGGCTAGTGGGGGTGAACGGCGCGGGCAAATCCACCTTGTTCAAGGCGATCATGGGCTTTGCGCCCGCTTCCAAAGGGGCCATCACCGTGCTGGACATGCCGGTGAAAGAGGCCTTGCGCCAGAATATCGTGGCATACGTCCCACAATCCGAGGAGGTCGATTGGTCTTTCCCCGTGCTGGTCGAAGATGTGGTGATGATGGGCCGCTATGGCCATATGGGCTTTTTCCGCCGCGCAACCAATGCCGACAAAGCCGCAGTGACCGAAGCCTTGGTGCGTGTCGGCATGGTGGATTTCCGCAAGCGCCAGATTGGTGAGCTGTCCGGCGGCCAGCGCAAACGCGTGTTTCTGGCGCGTGCCTTGGCGCAGGATGGCAAGGTCATTCTGCTGGATGAGCCTTTCACCGGCGTCGATGTGCAGACCGAAGAGGCGATCATCACCCTGCTGCGCGGGATGCGCGATGAAGGGCGGGTGATGCTGGTCTCGACGCATAACCTCGGCTCGGTCACCGAATTCTGTGATCATACAATATTGGTGAACCAGACCGTGCTGGCTTATGGCCCGACAGGAGCGACCTTCACCCGCGCCAATCTTGAACGCGCCTTTGGCGGGGTGTTGCGGCATTTCGTGCTCGGTGGAACCGATCTGCATGATGACGACGACAGCCGCCAGATCCGGGTGATCACCGATGACGAGCGGCCTTTCGTGGTTTACGGGAATGATACACCATCATGATCGACACGTTGTTTGCGCCTTTCGCCTATGGCTACATGGTCAATGCGATGTGGGTCAGCGCTTTGGTCGGGGCGATCTGCGCCTTTCTGTCGGCCTATCTGATGCTGAAAGGCTGGTCGCTGATCGGCGATGCCCTGTCCCATTCCATCGTGCCGGGCGTGGCCGGGGCCTATATGCTGGGACTGCCTTTCGCGCTGGGGGCTTTCGTCGCAGGCGGGCTGGCCGCAGGGGCGATGCTGTTTCTCAACCAACGATCCGGCCTGAAGGAAGACACGATCATCGGCATGATCTTCACCGGTTTTTTCGGGCTGGGGCTGTTCATGGTGTCACTCTCGCCCGCCTCGGTCAGCATGCAGACGATCACCTTGGGCAATATTCTGGCGATCTCGGCTTCTGACACACTCCAACTGGCGATCATCGGCTTTGTCACGCTGGCGATCCTGCTCGCGAAATGGAAAGACCTGATGGTGACGTTTTTCGATGAAAACCATGCGCGCAGCATCGGGCTGCGGCCTGATCTGCTCAAGGCGGTGTTTTTCACCTTGCTCGCGGCCTCTTGTGTCGCGGCGATGCAGACGGTGGGCGCGTTTCTGGTGATCGCCATGGTGATCACGCCGGGCGCCACCGGCTATCTGCTGACCGACAGGTTCGAGCGGCTGCTGATCGTCAGCGTCGCCATCGGCACGGCGACCAGCTTTATCGGTGCCTACCTGAGCTTTTTCCTTGATGGCGCGACAGGCGGCATCATCGTGAGCCTGCAAACACTGGTGTTTCTAACCGCCTTTGTCTTCGCACCGAAACACGGCTGGCTGGCCGCGCGGCGTAGGGTGGCACGGGCATGATGGAAACTTTGCTCTTCCCGTTCCAATTCGCCTTCATGAACAAGGCCTTCGTGATCATGGCGCTGCTCGCCGTGCCGACGAGCCTTTTGTCCTGTTATCTGGTGCTCAAAGGCTGGTCGCTGATGGGCGATGCGATCAGCCATGCGGTGCTGCCCGGCATCGTGCTGGCCTATATCGCCGGGATCCCGCTGATCATCGGCGCTTTTCTCGCGGGGATGCTTTGTTCCGTGTCAACCGGGTTTCTGGCGGGCAACAGCCGGATCAAGCAGGATACGGCCATGGGCGTGGTCTTTTCCGGCATGTTCGGTTTTGGCATCGTGCTTTACACCAAGATCAGCACGGCGGTGCATCTGGATCATATCCTATTCGGCAATATGCTGGGGGTGTCTGCGACTGATCTTTGGACGGCAGGGTCCATCGCCGCTTTCGTTACGCTGATCCTGCTGGCCAAACAACGGGATCTGCTGCTGCATGCCTTCGATCCCATTCAGGCGCAGGCGGTCGGGCTACGTGTGGGCTGGTTGCATTATGGTCTGCTGGCGCTGATTTCCATGACGATCGTCGCGACCCTGTCGGCAGTGGGCATCATCCTCGCCATCGGCCTGCTGATCGCACCGGGCGCCATCGCTTTCCTGGTCACCAAAAGGTTCGAGGCGATGCTGATGATCGCAGTCACCGTCTCGCTGGTGTCGGGCTTCGTCGGGGTCTATGCGAGTTTCTTTCTCGACTCTGCCCCTGCGCCAACGGTGATTTTGGTGATGACGATGATCTTTATCGCGGCGTTTCTACGCAAATCCATCCGCGCGCGGGCGGTTGCGTAGAAAAACTTTTAGGCCTCCGGCGGGGATATTTGGGCTCTGACGATGAAATCACCGGGCGATGCTGCGCGCGATCTGTTCGGTCAGCGTCAGGATTGCGGCGGATTGCGCGGCGCTGATTGAGCCGAGGTTCTGATCGGCCATCGGCTGGCGGATATCGAAGGTCCGCGCGGTATTGCGGAAATCGATGCCATCACCGCCGACGAAATATTGCCCCGCGAGTTGGAACGTGCCGTCAGAACCCGCGATCATCTGCGTCACGCGGATATCAATCGCCACATCGGGCAGGCCGATAAAGGGCCAGGGTTCAGCGCCCACATCGGCACCAGTGATCTGCGCCAATGTCGTGGAAATCGCCAAGGTGATCGCGCGTTGCGGGTCATCCGCCCAAAGGATATCGCCATCGGCGGTGATCAGGCCGCCTGCCTCCTGCAGCGGTATTTCCTCGACGGCGGCATAGGTCGGCAAAGACACCGTCCGCACCATGGCAGAACTGACCAAAGGCTGCAGTTGCAGGGTAGAGGCCGCGGGTGTGAAGGCCAAACGGTCGGGTTGCGCAGAACAGCCTGCAACGCCAAGGGCGGCCACGAGTATCAGTTTCTGAAGCATCTTTACCGTCCTGTGATCAGTGAATTGGGATTGCGTTGGATCGCGCGGGCAAGCGCCGAGACTGCATTGGCCGCGGATTGAATTTCGCGCAGTGTGGTCAGCGTTTCGGCGTTGAACCGTGACCTGTCACCATAGCTGGCGATCACTGTCTCGGATTGCGTGACCAACCGTCCGGCCTGCGCGGCCAAGGCGGGCAGGGTGCCGACCGCTTCTTCCAAAGCGCGCGCGGCTTCATTTGCGGAGTTGAGCAGGTCGTTGACGTTATTGATCGCGCCACCTTCGCGGATTTCCACCATGACAGCGCGCAATTCGTCCAAGGCTCCGTTCAAGCTGCCGGGCAGGGCGCGGGTGTCTTCTGACGCAAGCAACTGCTCGACTGCGGCGAGCGTGGTGGTGGCATTGTCGACAAAGGCTTCCAACTCCAACTCATTGGCGCGGGTGGTCAGCGCTTCGATATCGGCGGTGATCTGTGGCAAGTTGCGCGTCGCCTCGTCGATATTGGCCAGTGCGGCGCTTGCCACATTCAGCACGTCATCGAGTGAGGTGACCAGATCCGCCTCATTGGCGCTGGCAATGATCGTGTCGATTCCGGCGATGACTTGCCGCAGATCGGCAGGCACGGCTTGCAGATCTTCCGATCCGACCAGACCGCGCGCCTCATCCAGCAGCGCGATGACCGATCCGGGCACGTTGCGGGTATCCTCGCTGGCAACCAATTGTTCGACAGAATCCATCAGATTGATCGCGCCATCCATCAATTCCTCTACCGGTAGCGCATTGATCCGCGCCAGCACCCCTTCGGCGGTGGCGGCCACGTCAGAGATGTTGGATGCGGTCGCCGGAATAAGCGGGAAATCACCATCGCTGCCGATGATTTCTGCTGCAGGAGCATTCTCGATTTCGACCAATTCGACCTGCAATGACCCTGACAGGATATTGCCAGTGACCATGCGCGCGCGCAGTCCCTGATCGACAAAATCAGACAGCAGCACCAGCGCATCATCGGCGCTTGCATCCGCGCCAAGCCCCAGCCGCGATGGCTGGATATCCAGCACGGCGCGCAGGCGGATCTCAGCCTCGGCACTGTCATCTATGACGATGGCGCTGATATCGCTGACTTCACCGACGCGGATGCCTTGAAACCGGACTTCTGACCCACGTGTCAGGCCGGTCACGGCTTCGTCAAACAGCACGGCGACCTGCAGCATTTCGGCGGCTGGGTCAGTAAAGAGACTGTCGCGCGCGGCCTCTTCCGAAGGAAAGATCGCGAATTCCTCACCATCGGTGATCGGGGCACCGCCAGAGACGACAGTGTCAAATTGCACCCCGCCTTCGATCAAGGACGCCAGCGAATTGACGTTCAGCGCAACACCCCCGGACCCGAGGCTGACGCTGAAACCCGAGACATCCCAGAACCTTGTGCTGCTGGTGATGCGGCGGTCATAAGGTGCTTCGATAAAGGCATTGACGGTGACCCCGGTGCCTTCGCGGTTCAGCTGCGGTTCTTCCAGATAACCGACGCTCAATCCCTTGTGCAGCACCGGCGCACCAGCGGACATAGCGCCCGCATCATCGCTTTGCAGCACGATCATCGTGCCGCGCTGGCTGGCCCGGGTCAGGACCGGCTGTTCCAGCCCGGTGAAATTGGTCTGCGCGACATCAGCCTCAGAGTTCCAGTTGCCTTCGATATAGACGCCGGACAGAACGGTATCGAGACCGCTGATCCCGCGCACCGATACATTGGGCCGCACGACCCAGAATTGCGCATCGGAATCCAGATAGGGTGCGATATCCTGATCGATGCGGGCATTGACCAGAATGGTGCCGAGCCCATCATCGAATGCCACCGATTCGACCAGCCCGACCGGAATATCGCGATAGCGGATCTCGGTCGCGCCTGCGGCGACGCCGGCGGCGTTTTCAAAGGCGATGGTGATCAACACGCCTTGACCGCGATAATTCTGCCAGGCCGCCCCGAGTGAGATGGCCAAGGCGAAGATCGGCACGATCCAGACCAGCGCAAGGCGTTGCATCACGGGGCCCTTGGCGGGGCGGATATTCATTGGCGCAGGGCCAGCGGGGGGAGGGGTCTCAGTCATGTGATGTCCTGTCAACGTCCCAGATCAGCCGCGGATCAAAGGATTGCGCCGCCAACATGGTGAAAATTACTGATAAAGCAAAGCTGACCGCCGCGATACCGGGGTTAATTGTGGCCAGCGTGTCCAGTTGCACAAGTGCCGAAAGGATGGCGACGACAAAAACGTCGATCATCGACCAGCGGCCGATGAATTCCACCATATGATAGGCTTTGTGGCGGCCATGCTGATTGGCCTGCGATGCGTTCTGCACCGAAAGTGCGAGGTAGATGATCACCAGAAACTTGCCCACCGGGATCACCACAGAGGCAAAAAACACAACAAAGGCAATCCCGTAAGCACCGTAATGCATCAGATCGACAACACCGCCGATGATCGTGCTCTCGCTGCGTTCCAGCAGGGTCGCGGTCAGCAGCATCGGATAGATATTTGCCGGAATATAGGCGATCAGCCCGGCAATCAGCCAGGCCCAGACCTTTTGCAGGCTCTGCTGATCACGGCTGATCAACGGGCCTTTGCAGCGCTTGCAGCGCTCTGTGCCTTTGTGATGCACCTGTCCGCAGGTCTGGCAAGCGACCAGACCCGCGTCACGCGCGGTCATCAGATGCGGGCTTGGTCCAGTGCTTCCCAAATCGAATACCTACAAATCAATTGATCCTTGAGGATCGTGATCACCACAACACCGGCAAAGGCCCAGAAGGCCGGCCCGATGGTGACTGTTGCCATGCCAGCCACCTTGATCAGGGCCACGGTCACCCCGACGATAAAGATTTCCGCCATGCTCCATGGCCGCAACCGTTCGGCCAGACCAAAGGCAAAGCGCGCCCCCGGATGCGGCCTGCGATCGGCCACCAGCGGCCCAAGCGCATAGATCAGCGCGGCCAGCCGCATCAACGGCAGCACAACGATGAAAAAAGCCACCGCAACTGCCAAAGGAAAGGCCAGCCCGTCCTTGAACGCCAGGACCGCATCAATCACCGATGTCGCATTCTGCGCGCCACCTGCATTGAGCGACAGAAAGGGGAACGAGATCGCTGCGATCATCAGCACAAAAGCCGTCAGCGCCAGTGCAATGATCCGGGCGACAGCCGTGCCTTGCGTCGACATCAACACCTGGCCGCAGCGCTGGCAGCAAGCACGCGACCCTTCGGGCAGGTTCTGCGCTTGATGCAGCGTGTCGCATTGTGGGCAGGCGACAAGATCATCCAGATGTGGCTGCGCGTCAGTCAAATCTCGCTCCAGTGCGGGGTGCGGCATTGCAATTGCCCCAAAACTTGCGCGATCATGGCGCGTTGATCGGAGTTAGGCCAGTGCCTGCTGAATTTCAACTCAAATATCCGAGAGCCTTGGTCC
Source organism: Yoonia sp. 67-2 (assembly GCF_035117555.1). NCBI lineage: Bacteria > Pseudomonadati > Pseudomonadota > Alphaproteobacteria > Rhodobacterales > Paracoccaceae > Yoonia > Yoonia sp. 67-2. The sequence continues at coordinate 46,616 of NZ_JAYKPK010000007.1, read as the reverse complement.
GACAATATGCAGCAACCTCACATGCCGCCAGTTGATCAAGGCCGGGACGGCTGACGGGCCGGTGTGACGTCATTTCACTTGCACGCGGATGGGGCTTGTCGCAAAGCTGCGGCAAAATCTTCAGGGAAGGCCTTGCCATGAATATGACCCGCCGTGTTCTTGCCGCCTTGATGGCGGCCATGATCGCCCCTGCCGCGAGCGGGCAGGAGGTGACGCTCCGCCTGCATCAATTCCTGCCCGCGCAGGCCAATGTTCCCGCGCATATCCTTGATGTCTGGGCGGATCAGGTCGAGGTTGACAGCAATGGCCGGATCAAGATCGACCGCTATCCGTCCATGCAACTGGGCGGCACGCCGCCGCAATTGATCGATCAGGTGATCGACGGCGTCGCCGATATCATCTGGACCCTGCCGGGGTACACGCCGGGGCGGTTCCCGCAATTGGAAGTGTTTGAACTGCCCTTCATCTCGCCCAATTCAGAAGCGACTTCGCGCGCGTTCTGGGAACTGGCGGAACAGCGGATGATGGACACAGATTTCGCCGCCTTCAAACCCCTCGGCTTGTGGGTCCACGGTCCCGGCGTGATCCATGCCAACCGGCCGGTGGTAGAAATCACCGATCTCGAAGGGCTGAAACTACGCGGCCCGACCCGGGTGATCACCAACCTTCTGACCGACCTTGGGGCCACGGCTGTCGGCATGCCGGTGCCTGCCGTGCCAGAGGCTTTGTCGCGCGGCGTGATCGACGGCGCGGTGATCCCGTGGGAAGTCGTGCCATCGCTGAAGGTGCAGGAACTGGTAAGCCATCATACTGAATTTGACGGTGCCGCACTTTATAACGCGACCTTCATATTCGCAATGAATCATAACGTTTACAACAGCTTACCAGATGATCTGCAGGCTGTGATCGACGCCAATTCCGGCCTTGAATTTTCCGCCTTCGCAGGCCGGACCCAGCAAGGATATGATGCCCCGGCGCGTGATCTGGCCTTGGCCGAAGGCAACAGCATCGTCACCCTGACCCCGGAGCAGACCGAAATCTGGCGTGCCGCGGCACAATCCACCACCGACGCCTGGATCGCGGAGGCTGATGCCGCAGGTATCGACGGCACCGGACTATTTGAAGCGGCGACAGCCTTGATTGCCAAGCACGCAGCCAGCGACTAGAGAGCGGGCAACAACAGCCCGGAGTTGCCCTTGCTGCACCTTGCAATCACCCGTCTGGCCCAAGGAACCGCGCTTTTGGGCGGTGCCGTGCTGATCGCGCTGGTCTGCATCATCTGCGCCAGCATCACCGGGCGCGAGGTCATCGGCCTCGCAGGGACTGGTGCATTGCACAGCTTTCTGCGCCAGATCGGTATCGGCCCCGTCACCGGGGACTATGAATTGGTCGAAGCGGGCATGGCCTTTGCTGTCTTTTCCTTCCTGCCGCTGACGCAGCTGACCCAGTCCCACGCCCGCGTCGATATCTTCACCAGCGGTCTGGGGCCAAGGACGAATGCCGCCTTGGGCGCGTTCTGGTCTGTGGTCATGGCCGCCGTGATCCTGCTGATCACCTGGCGGCTCTATGCCGGGATGCAGGACAAGCTGCGCTATAATGAAACCACATTCCTGATCCAGTTCCCGGTCTGGTGGGCCTATGCCGCCTGCCTTGCCGCCGCCGTGGTCGCTTGCATCACCAGCCTTTACTGCGCGGCCCTGCGCCTGACCGGCAGGCGCATCGGATGAGCGATCTTGCCCTTGGCTTTCTGTCCTTCCCTTTCCTGCTCGCGCTGATCTTTCTGCGCGCGCCCATCGGCCTTGCCATGCTGCTCTGCGGGATCGGCGGGCTGTGGCTGGCGACGGATGGGACCACCGTCTTCATGGCGCGGCTGAAATCGGAAACCTATTCAACCTTTTCCAACTATAGCCTGTCGATCGTGCCGCTGTTTTTGCTGATGGGGCAATTCGCCACCCATTCGGGTATGTCGCAATCCCTGTTCCGCGCGGCGGGGGCCTTTCTGGGCCATCGCAAAGGCGGCATGGCCATGGCCGCCGTCGGGGCCTGCGCAGGCTTCGGCGCGATCTGCGGGTCGTCACTGGCAACGGCAGCCACGATGAGCAAGGTCGCGCTGCCCGAATTGCGCCGGTCTGGCTATGCAGGCGGCTTTGCCACGGCAACGCTGGCAGCGGGGGGGACCTTGGGCATCCTGATCCCGCCATCGGTCATTCTGGTGATCTATGCGATCCTGACCGAACAGAATATCGCCAAGCTTTTCGCCGCCGCGATCATCCCCGGCATCCTCGCCGCCTTGGGTTACATGCTGACCATCGCGATCTATGTCCGGCTTTACCCCGATCAGGCCGGCACGCAGGACAGGTTGCCGATGCGCGACCGTGTCCAAGCCTTGATCCCGGTCTGGCCGGTGCTGATCGTTTTCGGCCTCGTCGTGGGCGGCATCTACAACGGCTGGTTCACCCCGACCGAAGGCGCCGCCGTCGGCGCGGCAGGCACCGGGTTGATTGCATTGCTCTCCGGCAAACTCGGCTGGGCAGCCCTGCGCGACAGCCTGACACAAACGGCGACCGGCACCGGCATGATCTTTTTCATCGTGCTGGGGGCTGCCTTCTACAACGGCTTTCTGGCGCTGACGCAAGTGCCGCAGGAGCTTTCCGCATGGGTCGCGGGGCAGGGGTTCAGCCCGATGATGATCATGGTGATGATCCTGGTCTTCTATCTGGTGCTGGGCTGCCTGATGGACAGCCTGTCGATGATCCTGCTGACGGTGCCGATCTTCTGGCCTGTCATCTCCGGCCTCGATTTCGGTATGACGCCGGAGCAGCTGGCGATCTGGTTCGGCATTCTGGTGCTGATCGTGGTCGAGGTCGGGCTGATCACGCCACCCGTGGGCATGAACCTGTTCATCATCAACAGCATGGACCGCGAAACAAAGATCACGGCCACCTATAAGGCGGTCCTGTTCTTTGTCGGGTCTGACATCCTGCGGGTGGTGATCCTGCTGATGTTCCCGGTCATCACGCTGGTGCTGATCTAGGCCCGTCCCGCAAAACCTTCCCCGCGGGGAAGGTTTTGCGCCGCCACCGGACCGGGTAAAATACACGTGAATCTTCCCCGCGGGGAAGATTCATCGTCCGAGCCCAAATATCCCCGCCGGAGGCATAAAAGTTTTTGCCCTCAGGTCGTCACATCCGGTGCATTCCGCCCGGTCCGCTGCGCGATCCCGGCGACAGCATCGACCGCAGCGGCCAGCGGGGACAGCACGTCGCCTGCATCCTGATGCAGGTCACCGGGCGCGGTGACGATCTGTTCCAGATAGACCCGCAAAGTCGCCCCGCTCGTGCCAGTGCCTGACAAACGCAGCACAGCCCGCGCCTCACCCTCAAAATACAGGCGCAGGCCCTGATGTTCGCTGCGGCTGCCATCCACCGGATCATCATAGGCGAAATCATCCGCCGCCGTGATTTTCATCCCGGCAAAGCTCTGCCCCGGCAGATCGGGCAACCTGCCGCGCAGATCATCCATCAGGGCGTTGGCGATATCGCTCTCCACCTCTTCATAATCATGGCGGGAATAGTAATTGCGCCCATAGGCCTGCCAATGCGCTGCCATCAGATCCGCGACCGACCGGCCCGAGACGGCAATGATATTCAGCCACATCAACACTGCCCACAGCCCGTCTTTTTCACGGATATGGTCCGACCCGGTGCCGGCGCTTTCTTCGCCACAGAGCGTGATCTGCCCGGTATCCAGCAGATTGCCAAAGAATTTCCACCCCGTCGGCGTCTCGAAACAGGGGATGCCTTTCGCCGCTGCGACCCGGTCGACCGCACTTGAGGTCGGCATCGACCGCGCCACCCCGGTCAGGCCGCGCGCATAGCCGCGCGCCAGATGCGCCTGATCGGCGATCAGCGCCAGAGAATCCGACGGCGTCACATATTGGCCGCGTCCGACAATCATGTTGCGGTCGCCGTCGCCATCGCTCGCCGCACCGAAATCAGGCGCATCGGGGCCGGTCATCACCGCCATCAATTCATGCGCCCAGATCGGGTTGGGGTCGGGGTGGCCACCGCCGAAATCGGGCAGGGGCGTGGCATTCATCACGCTGTCGGGGGCTGCACCGCAACGCTCTACCAGCACGGCGCGGGCATAAGGGCCGGTCACCGCATGCATCGCATCGAACCGCATCCTGAACCCGCCAGCAAACAGCCTTGCGATGGCATCAAGGTCAAACAGCTCTTCCATCAAGGCCAGATAATCCGTGACCGGATCGATCACATCGACCTGCATCGCGCCAATCCGGGCTGTGCCGCTGCTTTGCAGATCGATATCGGCGCTCTCGGCCATGCGAATGCGGGTGATCGCGGCGCTTGCCGCAAAGATCGCGGCGGTCACTGTCTCTGTCGCGGGGCCACCATTGGCCATGTTGTATTTCAACCCGAAATCCGCATCGATCCCGCCGGGATTGTGACTGGCCGACAGGATGAACCCGCTATCAGCCGCCATTTTGCGGATCAGATGCGACGCGGCGGGCGTGGATAGCAAACCACCCTGACCGACAATCACCCGCGCAGCCCCATTGCCCGCCAGAATCCGCAGGATGATCTGGATCGCCGTATCGTTGAAATAGCGCCCGTCACCGCCGACGACATAGGTCTTGCCGGTCGCGCCGCCGGTGCCATCAATGATCGCCTGCACATAATTTTCCAGAAACAGCGGTGCCATGTAATCGCGGGTGCGGCGGCGCAGACCGGATGTGCCTGCCTTCTGCCCGTCTATCGGGGCGGTGGGGATGTCGCGGATGTGCATGCGTGGTCTTTCCAATACTGATGCGGTCGTTATGCCTGCGCAGGCTGGCCATCAAAGGTAAAGGTGCAGTCCAGTGCCTTGGCGATGATCCGCTGCGCATTGGGCATATCATTGCTTTCTGCGCGCCTTGTGGCAACCGCGCGCGACAAATTCTGGCTCAGCCAGCGCTGGATCAGCCGGGCGCGCAATTCCGGGATCGGCACATCAAGCCGGATCGTCACGTCCCACAAATCGGCAAGCGCGGCCCAGGGGGCCTCGTCGAACATCAGATAATTGCCCTCGGCAATCACAAAGCGGGCATTGGACGGGACATGGACCGCGCCCGCAATCGACAGATCGCGGTGACGGTCAAAGACGGGGGCATAAACATCCTCTCCCGCTTTGATCGCCTTGATCAGCCGGATAAAGCCTTGGGCGTCAAATGTGTCCGGCGCGCCTTTGCGCGGCAACAGATTGCGCGCTTCCAGCACCGCATTGTCCAGATGGAACCCGTCCATCGGCACAACGACCGCTTTGCGCCCCCGGCTGTTCAGCCTGCGCGCCAGTTCCGCAGCAAAAATAGATTTTCCCGCACCGGGCGCCCCTGTCACCCCGATCAGGGTCTGCGGGGCTTCCAACTCGACCAGATGGTCGGTAATTTCCATGACATAACGTGTCGACTTGTTCACAATATGGCCTACCATCGCCAGTTCATTTTTTGGACTCTAGCGCGCTTGTCACACAAGCGCGAGATTTATTTATCCGGTCGCTTCAGCCACTTCGTCCGGGTCAGACGCAGTTTTCTGACTGGGGGGTGAAGCCAGATTTCGCATTGTGACCGAGGCTGCACGGCTGTCCTGACGATAAATCTTTATAAAACTAATTTTATAGTTATGATGCTGTCATGAACAACACGAATCCCCATGCCACCGCGCTGGCAGCCTTGGGCCATGACGCCCGCCTTTCGATCTTTCGCCTGCTGGTGAAAGCCGGACCAGAGGGGCTGCGCGTCGGCGAGATCGGCGAACATCTGGGGCTGCCCGCCTCGACACTGGCGCATCACCTGTCAATGCTGACGGGTGCAGGGCTGGTGGTGCAGAACAAACAGGGCCGCGAAGTGTTCAACAGCGTCGATTTCGACGCGATGAACCGGCTGGTCGGGTTCCTGACCTCGGAATGCTGTTCCGGCGTTGCGGCAAAGGACACCGAGAACGCCGCCCGGATACGTTGGCTTTAGAGGGCATAGACATTTTCTTGCTTAAAATAACTACAAACCTAGAGGTGTAGATATGACTGAAACAGCAATCCCCGGTGCCAGCCCGCGCATCATGCCAGCGCTCTGGCGCGATCAGCGGGTCTGGCTCGCCTCGGCGCTGATCCTGCTGGTGCTGGCGCTGTTTGACACGGCGCAGGCGGGGGCCTCGGCCATCTTTGCAGGCCAAGCCTTGCTGAAAACCGCGCCGTTCCTGCTGCTGTCCATCGGCATTGCCGCATGGGCCGGGGCGACGGGGGCGGATAACCTGATCGCCAAAGCCTTCACTGGCGCACCCGTGCTGATGATCGGGCTGGGCGCGCTGGCGGGGGGCCTGTCGCCGTTTTGTTCCTGCGGGGTGATCCCGCTGATCGCGGCCTTGCTGGCGATGGGCGTGCCTTTGTCTGCGGTGATGGCGTTCTGGCTGGCCTCGCCGATCATGGACCCGTCGATGTTCGTTTTGACCGCAGGCGTGCTGGGCTGGGAATTCGCCGTGGCGAAAACCTTGGCTGCCATCGGTCTGGGCATCTTTGGTGGCTTGACGGTGCATCTGTTGGCGCGCGGCGGGGCATTCACCGATCCCTTGCGCGATGGCATCGGCAATGGCGGCTGCGGCGGGGCGCGGGTGCGCGCACCCAAGCCTGTCGTCTGGCGGTTCTGGCAAGAGCCCGACCGGCGTGCCAAATTCGGCAAAACAGCGCTGACCACAACGCTGTTTCTGGCGAAATGGCTGGTGCTGGCCTTTATCCTTGAAAGCCTGATGCTGGCGTGGATACCTGCGGAAACCGTGACTGCGGCGCTGGGCGGTGAAGGTATCCTGCCGATCCTGATCGCCACTTTGGTTGGCGTCCCCGCCTATCTGAACGGTTACGCCGCGCTGCCCCTTGTCGGCGGGCTGATCGGGCAGGGCATGGCACCGGGTGCTGGTCTGGCCTTTCTGGTCGCGGGTGGTGTCACCTCGATCCCCGCCGCGATGGCCGTCTGGGCGCTGGCGAAGCCGCAGGTGTTTTTCCTTTACCTCGGCCTGTCACTGGTCGGGGCCTTTGCGGTCGGTCTGTTGTTTCAACTCTGGATGACGATATGAGAACGCTTGACGTCACGATCACGGGGCCGGTGACTGACCCGGTGATCGCCCCCACCGGCACCGCCACGCCCTATGAGACAGTGACCAATCTGACCGTCAGCGGCGGGCAGATCATCGCGGTTGCGACAGAGGCCGCGCTTGGCCTTGGTGCCGCGCTGATCCAACCCCAAGGCGGGTCGGTCACGCTGCATTACAGCATCGGCGCGCCGGGTGATTACCCTCAGGCCGCGTTCCAGCCTCGTGACAACCGCTACACCGGCGCGGCGGCAGCATTGGTCGACGCCAGCCGCGCCATTGCCCGAAACGCAGGCGGCGGGCGCGAAGGGATTGCCGCCTTGGTGGCCGAGGCAGAGGCGCGCTTCGCCTATGCCCACCCCAAGCGCAAATTCAACGAAGGGCTGGATGCCGTCCCTTACCTGTCCTGCGGCCTGACCGAAGGGTCCTGCGTCGATATCAACACCTATCTGGTCGCCAGCCTGCGGGCCGCTGGCTATGAGGCTGGCTATTTCTATGGTTATTTCTTTCCACTGGAACGCGGCGGGATGACAGATGATGGCCATTGCTGGGTGGTGACGCGCCACGAAGGTGAGGTCTTGGAATGGGACATTGCCCATCACCTCAAGGCCAATCTTGGGCCGACGCGGGCAGGGTTGAACCCAAGGCCCGGCGAACGCGTGGCCCTGACCCATTCGATGGGGCATTGCTATGATCTGCCGAATGGTCCTGTCGCGCTGAAGCTGCTGGGTGAACCGATGCTGCTGGCAGCGGGGGCCGCACCGGCCTACACCAGCCTTGTCGCGCGGCTTTCACCTGTCGCACAAACTGCCATGTAATCCCCGCGAAGGTTTCCTGATGATCGCAAGACTATCCTCTGCCCGCCGCGGCCTCACCGTCGCCGCGCTGGGCACGTCCCAGACCATCAGTTGGGCATCGAGCTATTACATCCCCGCTGTCCTTGCCGTGCCGATGGCCGAGAGTTTCGGCCTGTCGCCGGTCTGGGTCTTTGGCGCGTTTTCCATGGCGATGGTGGTTTCGGCCCTCGTCGGGCCATGGGCGGGGGCGCGGATCGACGGGTTCGGCGGGCGCGGGGTGTTGATGGCGTCGAACCTGATCTTTGCTTTTGGCCTGTGCCTGCTGGCAGCCGCCCCGGTGCCTGCGATGCTTTATCTTGGCTGGGCGGTGATCGGCTTGGGCATGGGGATCGGGCTATATGAGGCAGGCTTTGCCACGCTGGCAGGCATCTATGGCAAAGACGCGCGCGGCCCGATCACCGGGATCACCCTGATTGCAGGCTTTGCCAGCACGGTGGGCTGGCCGCTTTCCGGCATCATGCTGTCGACATGGGGCTGGCGCGAGGCTTGTCTGGGCTGGGCGCTGATCCATATCCTGATCGCCTTGCCGCTGAACGCATGGTTGCCACGGGGCAGCGAGGCCTTGCCCAAACCCGCCACGCCGGAAGCCGCAGGCAAGCCGCCATCGCGGTTTGCGCTTTACGTGCTGGCCTTCGTTTTCGCTGTGACATGGTTCAACGCCACCGCGATGGCGGCGCATCTGCCGGGGCTGTTGCAGGCCGCGGGGGCCAGCACCGCAATGGCGATTGCGGCAGGCGCGCTGATCGGCCCGGCGCAGGTTGCGGCGCGGGTGCTGGAATTCGGGCTGTTGCGGCGGTTTCATCCGCTCGCCTCGACCCGGTTGGCCGCTGCGGCGCATCCGGTGGCGGCGGTCGCGCTGATCAGCTTTGGCGGGCCTGCGGCCTATGTCTTTGCCATCCTGCATGGCGCGGGCAATGGGATCATGACGATTGCCAAGGGCACGCTGCCTTTGTCGCTGTTTGGCGCTGCGGGTTACGGGCAACGCTTGGGCTGGCTGAATGCGCCTGCGCGGATATCGCAGGCCGCCGCCCCGCTGATCTTTGGCGCGGCGCTCACCGCCTGGGGGGTGAATGCCGTCTGGCTGACGGCGGGGCTGGGGGTTCTGGCGCTGGCCGCCTTGCTGATCCTGAAACGGAACTAGCGTAAAGGTTGTGCGTGACCGCATCGTGACTTGACCTTTGCCTTTGTGAACCTGATACCAAGTCACTGTCGCAAAAGCAGGACAAAGAGGCGTTTTTGATGATCGACTACCCCAAAGGCAACGTTCCCGCACAAATCGCCCTTGCCTTGCGGGACCATGCCGACCGGATCGCGATCAAGGATGCCGATCTGACGCTGACCTATGGGCAATTGGCGGATTGCATCGCTAGGCTGGGTGAAAACCTTCCCCGCGGGGCGGTGGCGGTTTTCGGCAAACCTTCGGCGTTGTTCGGGGCTGCCGTCACGGCTTGTGTCGTTCTGGGGCGGCCTTTCGTGCATCTGGACCCGGCGATGCCGGATGAGGTGCTGCGCAATATCCTGTCTGAACTGGACATCGACGTGGTGCTGCTGTCGGAACCCGCCAAGCCCGGCCAGATCCCCGATCATTGCCGCCACGTCGATGTGGCGCAGGTCATTGCGGGCTTTGCCGATACGCCCGCCGCACCTGTCCGCGCCGCCGCTGTCGCGCCTGATGACATCATCTATCTGGTCGCCACATCCGGCACGACCGGCAAGCCCAAATGCATCCCCGTGACCCATGACGCGGCCTATCTGTCGTATCTGTGGCGCGATGCTTATACGCCCTATGCGCCGGGTGATGTGGTGGGTGTCTATATCTTTGCGATCTGGGAGATGTTCCGGCCCTTGCGCGATGGCGCGACCGTCTGTTTCCCGCGCATGGCGGAGCTGATGAACCCCGAGGCGTTGCGTGGGTTCTTGGTCCGGCATGGCGTGACCGAGATGCTGTTCACGCCGTCGGCCTTTGACAAGACGTTGCAGGGGTGGGGGGCAGGCGCGTCCGAAGGGCACACCCTACGGCGTATCATCCTGAATGGTGAGGTTGTGACCGATGATCTGGTTGCTGCGGCAGAGGATAAACTGCCCGGTGTAACTGTCTGGAACCTATATTCAATTTGCGAAACGCATGATATCTGCATGACGCAGGTATCGCATCAATCCGGGCCGCGCCAGACCGGCAGTGTTGGCAAGGCGATGCCCTTTCTGACGCCTGTCGTGCTGGATGATCATGACCAGCCTTGCCCGCCCGGCACGCCGGGTCTGTTGCATTTCGAGGGACCGAGGATGCTTGGCCCCGGTTATATCAACCGGCCCGAGGAAACGGCTTTGCGGTTCCGTGAACTGACGATCAACGGGCGTGCCGCGCGGCTCTATGACACTGGCGATCAGGGTTATGTCACTGACGATGGCACGATCTTTGTGCTCGGCCGGGTGGCGCATATGCTCAAACTGCGGGGGCATTCGATCCAGACGCGGGAATTGACGGAGTCCTTGCATGGCTTCCTGCAATTCAGCACCGCCGTACCTTGGGTGCAGGATGTGCCGGGGCAGGGCAAGGCGCTGGTGTTCTACTATTGCGCCGATGCTGCGCAGGCGGCAGAGAACCAGCAGCAATGGGGTGTTGACGTGGGTCAGACGCGCTTGCCCGCCAGCCTGTCGCAGGCGTTGCGCGCGGAACTGCCGGCCTATTGCATCCCAAGCTATCTGGTCCGGCTGGATGCGCTGCCGCTGCATCCGGTGTCGGGCAAGTGCGATTACAAAGCCTTGCCCGCGATAGAAGCTGTAGCCGACGTATCCGATGCCGAAGTGATCCCGACAATCGCGCAGGCGGCTGCGGTGATGGGCTGTTCTGCCAGCACACTCGATCCTGATCTGTCGTTTCATGACCAAGGCGGCGATTCCCTGATGGCGGTGACTTTGCTGCTGGCGCTGGAGGACATCTACGCCCGCCCCGTCGATTTTGATTTCGCGCTGAATGTACCGCTGGGCCGGTTGCATGACTTGCTGTCAGACATTGTGCCAGCGCCGCAAGCACAAGGCCAGTTCGACCGCCCCGGCATCCTGCTGACGGGGGCGACCGGGTTTCTGGGCAGCCGCGTTCTGGCCGCCGCTGCGCAGAACTTGCCAGAGGGCGAGGTGATCTATTGCCTGATCCGCCCCAAACGCCGTGATCCGTTGGAACGGCTGCACGCCATTGCGACCGAGCAGGGGGTCGATCCGGCCCGGCTGGTGCTGGTGCCTGCGTCGATTGACGATGAACATTTCGCGCTGGATGCGGCAGATTATGCCAGCCTTGCGAAAAGCACCCGCCATGTGATCCATTGCGCGGCGATGGTGAACCTTGCGGTGGACCGCGATCATATGGAAAGCTGGTCCAAGGCGGGGATCAGGAACGTTCTGCAATTCTGCGCCGATGCGGGGGCGGATCTGCGGTTTTCATCCTCGACAGCGGTGTTTGCCGATCAGGGCGGGCGCTATCCCGAAGGGCCAACGACGGCCTATCCGCAAATCTCCGGCTATGGCGCGGCCAAGGTCGCGGCGGAGGCGTTGATTGCCGCCTCTGGCGTGGATGCTGCCGTGGTGCGGCTGCCGTCGCTTTATGATCTGGGCGACCCCAATCCGAACGATATCTATGAAATCATTATGAAAGCCTGCGCGCAGATGCAGGCGGTCCCCGAAGGCCTGACCTTCCGCATGATCGCCGTGCAGGCGGCAGCGCGGTTTCTGGCCGATCTGCCAAGGGCGGATGGGGTGCGGTATTTCAACCTGACCCCTGATATCTACGCCACGCCGCCTGCGATGAAGGTGTTGCCGGTTGAAGACTGGCTGCATGACGCGCCCCTGTCCGAGGGGGAACGCGCCCTGATCGCCGCCGATCTGTCGGTCTTGCGCGCGACAGCCACGCTGACCCATGACGCGGCGAGTGCGACATGGCAGCAAATCACAGGTGAAGAGTTTACGGCGGTTTCCGACCCCGCCACCCTGATCAAAGCCCGGCTTGGGAGCGTTTCACATCACCATAATGATCCGGCATTGACCTGAATATCTTCCATGGTGATCGCGCGGCCTGCGTCGCTGACCAGAAAGGCGGCGAGTTCGGCGATTTCCTCGGGCTGGACCAGCGCGCCTTGCGGGTTCGAGGCCTCGTATTTCGCACGAACCTCGGCACGTGGCGCGCCGGTCTCGGCGATTTCCTGATCGATGAATTGCTTGAGCATTTCGGTCTCCACCCATGTCGGGCTGATGCTGACGCAGGTGACGCCATGCGCCGCCCCTTCAAGGCTGACACAGCGGCCCAGCCCCAACAGCCCCGCCTTTGACGCGCAATAGGCGGCGTTGTTCGGCATCCCCTGATGCGCCGCGACCGAGGCGAGGTTGACGATCCGTCCCCAGCCGCGCGCTTTCATGCCGGGGAACACGGCGCGGATCATCTTGAACGTGCCGGTCAGATTGGTGTCGATGGTGGCATCCCACAGATCGTCGGAATGATCACTGACAGCGGATTCCTCGTAAACACCGGCGGTGTTGATCAGGATATCGACCTGCCCATGCGCCGCGACAACCTGCGCGACAAAGCTGTTCACGCTGTCACTGCTGCGCACGTCCAGTGCGGCGACCATGACCTTTGCGCCGATAGCCTCATGCAGCGCTGCGACTGCCGCCTGATCCCCGCCGCGCCGCGCGCCGATGCAGATCGTAACGCCGTCACTGTGCAATTTGCGCGCTATCGCAAGGCCCATGCCCGATAATCCGCCGGTGATGATGGCTGTTCTGATCATGATATCCTGCCTGTGCTGCTTTGCTCTTGCCCCCTTATGTCCTGATCAGGCCAAAGATTTCAACCAAAGCGGGCTTTATTCGGCGCGCCGCGCCATGATCTGCGCCAGATTGCCCTCGATACAGGCGGCCAGCGCATGGACTTTCTCCGCAACCTCAACCCCCAGGGGCGTCAGATCATATTCCACATGCGGCGGCACGACGGGCAGGGCGGTACGGCGGACAAAGCCGTCTTCCTCCAACAGCCGCAGGGATTGCGTCAGCATCCGTTCCGACACACCGCCGATGCGGCGGCGCAAGGCGCTGAACCGCAAGGTGCCGTCCTGCAGGGCGATCAGCACCAGCACGCCCCAGCGGCTGGTGACGTGGTTCAAGACCACCCGCGACGGGCAGCGGTCGTTCAACACATCTGGGGTCAGGTCTTTGGCCATTTTCATACTTACAAATATGTGGGTACTTCCTTTTCGTGCGTATGCATTTATCTGTGTGGCGTCAATCAATGAACGGAGCTTTCCATGAGTATCGCCATCACAGGTGCCACCGGCCAATTGGGCCGTCTGGCCATCACGCATCTCAAAACCCTGACCGATCCTGCGCACATCATCGCCCTTGCGCGTGATCCGGGCAAAGCGGCTGATCTGGGTATCGCTGCCCGCGCCTTTGACTATTACGCGCCTGATAAAATGGCAGAGGCGCTGCAAGGCGTCACTGTGCTGGCGCTGATCTCGTCCAATGATTTCAATGACCGTGTGGGCCAGCACCGCAATGTGATCGACGCGGCCAAGGCGGCTGGGGTCGGGCGGATCGTCTATACGTCGATCCAGCAGGCCGATGCCTCGCCCATGCTGATCGCTGCCGATCACAAGGCGACGGAAGAGGCGATCAATGAGGCAGGGCTGAAAGCCACGATCCTGCGCAATGGCTGGTACAGCGAAAACTGGACCGGCAATCTGGCCGGGGCAATCTCTGCCGGGGCCTTGATCGGTGCCGCAGGGGATGCACCCTTCACCCCCGCAACCCGTGCAGATTATGCGCAGGCTTTGGCTGTCGTAGCAGCAGGTGACGGCCATGCCGGGCAGGTTTATGAATTGGGCGGGGACGAGGTGATCACCTTGGCCGATATCGCCGCTGAAGTGTCGCGCCAGACCGGCAAGGAGATCCCCTATAACAACCTGCCGGGCGATGTGTATCAGGGCATTCTGGAAAGCTTCGGCCTGCCTGAAGGTTTCGCCGCGACGCTGGTCGATGTGGATCTGAAGGCGCATGAGGGCTGGCTGGCGGATAAGTCCGGCACGCTCAGCAAGCTTCTGGGCCGCCCGACAACGCCATTGTCAGAGGCTGTGCGCGCCGCTTTGGCTTAAGCGCGGGTAAACACCGCCATCTGACTGGCCCCGCCCAGCACAGGATGCGCGCCTGCGATATCATGAAAGGCGGCGGTATAGCCCGCCGCCTTGGCCGCGCGCCCGCACCATTGGCGGAACCGCGCGCGGTCCCATTCAAAACGGTGATCGGGGTGGCGCATCCGGTGGCCGGGGACACCCAGCAAAGGGTTGAATTCCGCATTGGGCGTGGTGATGATGATGGTCTGCGCGCGCAATATCGTAAACAGCGCCCGTTCCAGCCGCGACAGATCGCCGGGATCGATATGTTCGATGGTTTCCAGCAACACCGCGCAATCATAGCCGGCCAGATCGCGCGCGGGGTCTGTCATCGAGGCATGGCGCACATCGATCTTGCCGGCCTGCACATCCAGCCGCAGCAGCTTTGCCCGCAGCCGGTCAAGCGAGGCGGTGCAGATATCCAGCCCCACCAGTTCCGTCAGCTCCGGCATTACCGCCAGACGCACGAACAGATCGCCATCGCCACAGCCCAGATCCAACACCCGCGCCGCTCCGCTGGCGCGGATCGCGGCGAGCACGGCTTGCAGACGGTCTTCATGCAGATAGCTGGTCATTCTGCCCCCTATCGCGGCGCTTTGCGTAAAATGCAATCGTTCTGCCACCCGGAGGGAACGATACTGGCGAAGCGAGGTTGTAAACGACACGCAATGCTGTTGCATTTTGCAAATACGAGACAAAGCCTATATAACTTACGTTATTAACAAGAAACCCGGACAGGGACGGACATTATTTTATGACAACAGGCATGCTTCGGGCATGGACCGATTTGGTCCGCCCCTTATTTATCCGACCCCGCAGGCTTCAGGTTGCTGCGCTGTGCTACCGCGTCAAAGATGGCGGTAAACAGGTGCTGCTGATCACATCGCGCGGCACAGGCCGCTGGATCATCCCAAAAGGCTGGCCCATCGATGGCAAGGATGCACCCGGTGCAGCACTTCAGGAAGCCTGGGAAGAAGCAGGCGTGCGCGCAGGCAATATCACGGGTGAGGCTGTCGGTATTTTCTGTTACGAAAAAGAGCTGTCCAGCGGCCTGCCGGTGCAGGTGGAAACATTGGTCTTTGCCGTGGAAGTCAGCAAACTCTCGGCCAAATATCCCGAAGTCGATGAACGTGACCGCAGATGGGTCAGCCCGGCGGTCGCGGCGAATATGGTGCAAGAGCCGGAATTGCAGCAGATCCTGCGGGATATGTAACAATATTGTATCAGTTTTGTGACGTAATTGGTTGCCCCTCCGGTCAGCCTTCCCTATGCCGCGACCTGTTGAACCAACGGGGCCGAAAGCTGTGAGCGAACCGCAAAACAAAGCAAGCCATCTGGAAACCCTTGACCGGGATTTGCAGCGATTTTCGCATCTGGAAACCGCCACGCAATATGTCGCCCGGCCGATGGTCGCCCCGGGGATCGCGCTTGCCTTCCTGGTGGTCACCGGGTTTGCCGCTGCGGTTTTCTTTGGCTCCTCCCCGATGAGCTTTGTCGTGATCGCGGCGGCGGTCTTTGGCGGCTATATGGCGCTGAACATCGGTGCCAATGACGTGGCCAATAATATGGGGCCTGCGGTCGGGGCCAATGCGCTGACCCTGGGCGGTGCGATTGCGATTGCGGCGATCTTTGAAACGCTTGGCGCGTTGCTCGCGGGCGGCGATGTCGTGTCGACCATTTCCAGCGGGATCATCGACCCTGCGACGGTAGCTGATGCGCAGGTCTTTATCTGGGCGATGATGGCGGCGCTGATATCGGCGGCCCTGTGGATCAATCTTGCCACATGGATCGGGGCACCTGTGTCGACCACCCATTCGGTCGTCGGCGGGGTGATGGGGGCTGGCATTGCGGCGGCTGGTTTTGCCGCCGTCAACTGGACGACGATGAGCGCGATCGCGGCGTCATGGGTCATTTCGCCGGTGATGGGTGGTCTGATCGCGGCGCTGTTCCTTGCCCTGATCAAATCGCGGATCATCTATCAGGATGACAAGATTCAGGCCGCCCGGCGCTGGGTGCCGATCCTTGTGGGGATCATGGTCGGGGCCTTCGCGACCTATCTGGCGATGAAAGGGTTGAGCCGGGTTGTCACCATCGGTCTGCAATCCGCTGCGACAGTCGGAATGCTGCTGGGGGTGATCGCGTGGATCGTGACGATCCCACTGATCAAGCGCCAGTCTGAAGGTCTGGAAAACCGCAACAAATCGCTCAAGGTGCTGTTCAGCGTGCCGCTGGTGATCTCTGCCGCTTTGCTGAGTTTCGCGCATGGGGCCAATGATGTCGCCAATGCGGTCGGCCCGCTGGCGGCCATCGTGCATGCGGCGCAGTCTGGCACGGTTACGCCGCAGGTCGCGATCCCGCTTTGGGTGATGATCGTCGGGGCCTTCGGCATTTCCTTTGGCCTGTTTCTGTTCGGCCCGAAACTGATCCGGATGGTCGGGTCGCAGATCACCAAACTCAACCCGATGCGCGCCTATTGCGTGGCATTGTCGGCGGCGATCACGGTGATCATCGCCAGCTGGCTGGGCCTGCCGGTATCATCGACGCATATCGCTGTCGGTGCTGTTTTCGGTGTCGGGTTCTTTCGTGAATGGGACGCCGAACGCCGCCTGCGCAACAGCAAGACCGCCCGCGCACCCGCAATCCGCATCGCGCCCGAGGAACGGCGGCGGCGCAAGCTGGTGCGCCGGTCGCATTTCATGACGATCATCGCAGCCTGGGTAGTGACAGTGCCCGCTACCGCGCTGATCTCGGCGCTGGTCTTTGTGGTGCTGAACGGCCTGACAGTGTAGATTCTATCGCGTGATAGTCGCGCCGCGCAGCAGCGGAAAACGGCGAAATTGCCAATTGGCAACTTCGCGATATTTCATGTGTAATCAATATATTACGCCAAATTCAGATATTCTGGAACGGGGCAGGGTCAATCGGCTTTAGCGGCCTTTCCAGACCGGATCACGTTTCTCGGCAAAGGCGCGCGCGCCTTCCAGTTGATCATCGCTGGCATAAAGCACATCGACACTGGCAAACTGCCGTTTCGTGATCCGGTTGAGCGCATCCTGAAACCGCATATCCTCGGCCTCGCGGACGATTTCCTTGATGGCGGCATAGACCAGCGGGGGGCCGCTTTCCAGCAATCGCGCCAGGTTCCATGCCTTGGGCAGCAGATCAGCGGGCGTCGTGATCTCGCGCAAAAGACCCCAGCGCAGCGCCTCTTCCGCGTCGAACCAGCGCCCGGTCAGCAGCAGGTCCATCGCGACGTGATAGGGGATGCGTTTGGGCAATTTGATCGATGCGGCGTCGGCCACTGTGCCGGACCGGATTTCGGGCAGCGCAAAGCTGGCGTTGTCAGAGGCGAGGATCAGATCACAGCTAAGCGCCAGTTCCAGCCCGCCGCCACAGCAGATGCCGTTCACAGCCGCGATCACCGGCTTGTTCATCTGTGGCAATTCCTGCAAGCCGCCAAAGCCGCCGACACCGTAATCGGCATCAACGGCATCGCCACCTGCTGCGGCTTTCAGATCCCAGCCGGGGCAAAAGAACTTGTCACCTTCCGCGCGCAGGATCGCGACCCGCAGGCTGTCATCATCGCGGAAATCGCGGAACACCGCGCCCATGATCCGGCTGGTGGCCAGATCAATCGCATTGGCCTTGGGCCGGTCCAGCGTGACCTCCAGCACGGCACCATCGCGCCGCGTGCGGATCGGGCCTTCACTCAGCATCTGCATCGTCGTTCTCCTTCCAGATCACGGCATCGACCGCGATGGCCCCTTTTGCGCGGACCATCAGCGGGTTGATTTCTATTTCGTGCAACAGCCTGTCATCACGCAGCATATTCTGCAACGCCAGTGCCGTGGCGATGACAGCATCCACATCGGCCAGCGGCCTGCCGCGATAGCCATCCAGCAGCGGCCATAGTCTTAGGCACCGCAATCCGTCGCGGATATCATCGGCCGTCACCGGCAGGACCAATGTCACCGTATCGGCCAGCAATTCCGCGGTGACCCCGCCAAAGCCAAGTGTCAGCGTCGCCCCGTAAACCGGATCGCGGCGCGCGCCGATCAACATTTCGGCCAGCGCATCGGTGATCATTTCTTCAGCCAGATAGCCCGTCGCACCGGGGATATCTGCCTGCCCGTCAAGTGACGGCAGGTGCAGCCGGACGGCACCTGCCTCGGTCTTATGGGCAAAACCAAGCCCTTTGAGCACCAAGGGCGGGGTCAGATTGCTGGCATGTTGTGCCAGATGCACGAGCGTCACGGCGCTGATGCCGCGCGGCGTGGCGATGCCTGCCGTGTTCAGCAATGCCTTGGCATCGCTTTCAGGCAGCAATGTCAGCGGGCGCTGGCGCGGGACCACGGGCCATGGCCGCCAATCCGCGCGCCCCGGCGTCACCTGCGCCGCGCGGATCGCGGCCAGCGCGGTGTCCAGCCCCATCAGAGGCGCGATCCCCTGATCGATCAAGGCAATCGCGCGATCCTCGTCAAAGTTTTCGGGCAGGGAGGCGACGGGAAAGGCGGGCTTGCCGGTGGCTTTGCCTGCCGCGACGATGGCGTCCAGTGCGGGCGCAAAGCTGGCCGGATCGCAGCGGTCCGGGCGCGGCGGGTCAATCACAAAGATCCCCGCGTCATAGCCAGCCAGCATGGTGGTAAAGACAGCCGTGGTGCGCGGCCCGTCGCCCCAGATGAATGTGTGATAATCCAATGGATTGGCAATCGTGACAATCGGGCCAAGGATATCGGACAGGCGGGCGCGCTGTTCTGTGCTGGGGGTCGGAAAATCGAGGCCAAAAGGTGCGGCCAGATCGGCGACCAGCCCGGCCTCGCCACCCGAACAGGACAGCGAACACAGCCGCCGCCCCAGACCGGGGCCATGGACATGAAGGATTTTCAGCGTTTCGATCAGTTCGGCGGGTGTGTTCACCTCGGCCACACCGATCTGGCGCAGATAGGCCGATGATGCCGCACCGCCGCCTGCAAGTGTGGCGGTATGCGATGCTGCGGCATCGCGCGCGGCGGCGGTCTTGCCCGATTTGATCGCCACGATACCCTTGCCCGCCTGCTGCGCCGCATCTGCGATGGCGGCGAAAGCAGGGGCATCACCCAGACCTTCGATATAGAGCCCCAATGCTGTGACGCGGTCATCAGCCAGGATCGCCTGCGCCAGCTGCCCAAGGCTGACCTGGGCGGCATTGCCCAGACAGGCGACATAGGCAACCGGCAGGCCACGCGTCTGCATCGTCATATTGATCACGATATTGGAGGATTGGCTAAGCAGCGCCACCCCGCGATCCACCCGCCGCCCGCCGTGCTGGTCGGGCCAAAGCAGCGCGCCATCGAGGTAATTGATCACACCATAGCAATTCGGCCCCAGGATCGGCATCTGTCCGGCATTTGCGACCAACTGGTCCTGCAGAAAGGTTTGGCCTGATTCCGACCAGCCCGATGCAAAGCAGATCGCCCCGCCTGCGCCCATCGTGGCCAGATCGGAGACCACATCCAGCGTGGCATGACGGTTGACGCCGATGAAGGTCGCGTCGGGGGCGGTCGGCAGATCGGCCAAAGTCGGATAGCAGGTGACACCTGCAATCTGATCGCGCGTCGGATGCACCGGCCAGACCGGACCGTCAAAGCCCATCCGCTGGCATTGCGTGATGACATTGCTGGCCCAGCCAGAGCCCAGCACGGCAATACTATGCGGTCGCAAAAGGCGCGACAGGTCGGTCATGGCCGCATCTGCCTGCGGCGCAAGCAGCCGGGGGCTTGGCCCCCGGACCCCCAGGATATTTTTGAACAGATGAAAAGGGCGCGTCGCCCTGTCCCGCGTAAGCGAGACAGGGAAACTTCACCTGTTGCGGTCATCGGGGTCCCCCCCTGTACCGCTTGATCTTTATCACAGCGATTGATTAACATTTCGTTTCATCTGTTCCCAAATATCCTCGGGGGTGAGGCGCGCCAGCGCCGAGGGGGCAGACAGCCCCCTTCTTTCTGTCTAGCCACCATGCGGACGCAGCAGTGCGCGGCTGATGATATGGCGCTGGATTTCGCTGGTGCCTTCCCAGATCCGTTCGACCCGCGCATCGCGCCAGATCCGTTCCAGCGGCAGGTCATCCATCAGCCCCATACCGCCATGGATCTGGATCGCCTCATCGGCAACCATGGCGAGCACTTCGCTGGCTTTGAGTTTTGCCATGGCCATGTCGGCATCGGTCACATTGCCCTGATCGAGCTTCCAGCCAGCTTCCCATGTCAGCAATTCTGCGGCTTTCAGTTCCATCGCCATATCGGCGAGTTTGAAACTGACACCCTGAAACTTGCCGATCTGCTGGCCGAACTGGCGGCGTTCGGCGGCGTAGCTGATCGCATGTTGCAAGGCGCGGTCGGCGCGGCCAAGGCAGGTGGCCGCGACTTGCAGGCGGGTGGCACCGAGCCAGTCATTGGCGACCTCGAAGCCTTTATGGACCTCGCCGAGGATATTTTCGGTGGGCACCCGGCAATCATCGAATTCCAGCACCGCATTGGAATATCCCCGGTGGCTGACATTGCGATAGCCATCGCGGATTGTGAACCCCGGCGTGCCTTTGTCGACGAAGAAGGCGGTGATCTTTTTCTTCTTGCCGCGCGGCGTGTCCTCTTCCCCGGTCGCCATGAACGCGATGGTGAAACCCGCGATATTGGCATGGCTGATGAAATGTTTGGTGCCGTTCAGCACCCAGTCGTCGCCATCCTGTCGTGCGTTGGCCTGCATGCCGCGCAGGTCAGACCCGGCACCGGGTTCGGTCATCGCCAGACAATCCCAGGTTTCGCCACGCAGGCAGGGATAGAGATATTTTTGCCGCTGTGCTTCGGTGCCCGCCAGCAAGATGTTGGAGGGTCGCGCCACGCAGGTCCAGTGCAGCGCGTAATTGGCGCGCCCCAGTTCGCGTTCATAGAGCAGCCAAGAGAGCGTATCGAGGCCGGCGCCGCCGACCTCTTCGGGCATGTTGGCGGCATAGAGTCCTGCGGCTATCGCCTTGGCCTGAATCTCGCGGATCAGGTCCATCGGCAGATGGCCGGTGCGTTCGACCAAGGACTCATGCGGGTAAAGCTCGGCCTCTACAAAGGCGCGGGTCGTGTCCACGATCATCCGCTGTTCGTCACTCATCGCGAAATGCATCAGGTTTTCCTTTGTCCGACATGGCGGCCTGCGCTGGCGGGGCGCGGCAGGCTCGCATGGGCATCGCGGATCGGCAGCAGCCGGGCGAGGATATCGGGGGCGGCGGGGCAGGTCTTGCCTGCCGCCATATCGACATGCAGCAGCATCTGTTCCAGTGTCGCCACTGGCGTGCCATCTTTCGCGATGGTGATGAAGACATGCAGCCGCTTTTCATCGGCTTCCAGAACCTGCACTGATCCGGTCAGGTGGTCGCCCAGTTTTGCCTCGCCCAGATGCAGGATATGGGTTTCGGCGGTGTAATAGCTGTGCCCGCCTGCGACATAATCCATATCCGCGCCGATCAGCCGCAACAGTGCATCTGAGGTTTCTGAGCCTGCAAACAGATAGCGGCTTTCGGTCATATGGCCGTTGTAATCGATCCAGCTGGGCAGGACCTGCAGGTTTACCAGCGGGCCATCGGCATCCGGTGCTGTCACAGTGTCGCGCCGCAAGGCGTCATGCGCGTTCAGCACCTGACCGGCCCCCCAGTCGCGGTCTTTCAGCACCCGCAGAAAGCCGACAAGATTGTCGTCGCGGATGCGTTCCAGATCGCGGATCGAATGATGGCCGGATTGCGCATCCGATTGCCCGGCGATCAGATCGACCAGGTCTTCGTTGAATTCCGGCACATCCGTCAATCTGGTCCAGGGCCAGGTCAGGCAGGGGCCGAATTGTTCCAGGAAATGTTTCATGCCAGCCTCGCCCCCGGCGATCCGGTAGGTTTCGAACAGGCCCATCTGGCCCCAGCGCAGGCCGAACCCCATGCGGATTGCCTCGTCGATTTCCTCGGTGGTGGCGATGCCGTCTTTGACCAGCCACAGCGCCTCGCGCCAGACCGCCTCCAGGAACCGGTCGGCGATATGGGCGTCGATTTCCTTGCGCACATGCAGCGGGAACATGCCTAGGCTGCGCAGGGTTTCCTTGACGGTTTCGATCAGGGTCATGTCGCTGGCGGGGCTGGGCACCACCTCGACCAGCGGCAGCAGGTAGACCGGGTTGAACGGATGCGCGACGAAGATCGCAGCGGGGTTGATCGCGCCTTTCTGCAATTGGGACGGTTTGTAACCGGATGTGGAGGAGCCCAACGGTGTATCCGGTGCCGCGCGCTGGATATCCGCATAGACGCGATGTTTCAGGTCGAGCCGTTCGGAGACGGATTCCTGAATGTAATCCGCCCCTGTCACGGCCTCTGTCAGGGTCGTGGCATAGCTAAGCTTGCCCATCGCGGGCAGCGGCACATCGGACAGCGCGGGCAGCGATAATCTGGCATTGTCCAGCACTGCGTTGATTTTGCGTGGTGCGTCGGGGTCTGGATCGAAGACAACGACATCCCAGCCGTTCAGCAAGAACCGCGCCGCCCAGCCGCCGCCGATCACGCCACCACCGATGATCGCGGCCTTCATAATGGTGCCCTCTTGGTCAGGTGCAAGCGTTCGCGCACAGCATCCGGCCCGATCACCTTTGCGCCCATGTTGTCTACGATAGTGACTGCCTTTTCGACCAGCTGCGCATTACTGGCCAGCATGCCTTTGGACAGATAGAGGTTGTCTTCCAGCCCGACCCGCACATTGCCGCCCGCCAGCACAGAGGCCGCGACATAGGGCATTTCATTGCGCCCGAGTGCGAAGGCGGACCAGTGCCAGTCGTCCGGCACGTTATTGACCATCGCCATGAAGGTGTTGAGGTCATCCGGCGCGCCCCAAGGCACACCCATGCAAAGCTGGACCAGCACCGGAGCGGGGATGATGCCGTCTTTCACCAATTGTTTGGCGAACCACAGATGGCCGGTGTCGAAGGCTTCAATTTCGATCCGCACGCCGGTGGCTGCCATGCGCGCGGCCATATCGCGCAACATGCCGGGCGTGTTGACCATGACATAATCGGCCTCGGCGAAATTCATCGTGCCGCAATCAAGCGTGCAGATTTCAGGGCGGCAATCGACGATATGCTGCACCCGTTCGGCGGCACCTGCCATGTCGGATGTCTGCGACATGCGGTTCATCGTTTCCGTCCCGTCGAACATCAGGTCGCCGCCCATGCCAGCGGTCAGGTTCAGGATCACATCGACCTCTGCGTCGCGGATACGGTCGGTGACTTCGCGGTACAGTGCGGGGTCGCGTGAGGGCACGCCAGTTTCAGGGTCGCGCACGTGGCAATGGACAATGGCGGCCCCGGCCTTGGCCGCGTCAATCGCGGCGCTGGCGATCTGTGCGGGGGAACGTGGCACATGCGGCGACATATCCTGCGTGCTGCCCGATCCGGTGACGGCACAGGTGATGAAAACCTCGCGGTTCATGGTGAGTGGCATTGGCTGTCTCCTTTCCCGGCAGGCTAACAGGGTTGCGCGCGCAGGCTTGGCGATTTACGAAACAGATATGGCATTTTCTGCAACCATTTTTGCGCCTTCGGACCGCCCGCTGGACATTGCGGTGCTGGTGCTACCGCGGGCGTCGATATTGGAGGTCGCGTCGGTGCTGGACCCGTTGCGCAATGCCAACCGGCATCTGGGGCAGGAGGGGTTTCGCTGGCGCGTCGTCTCGCCCTCGGGCGAGGATGTGGCGCTAACCTGCGGGATCGCCTTGCCTGCCATCGGGGCGTTGAATGCTGCCGTGGGCGCTGATGCGCTGATCGTGGTCGCGGGCTATAACCAGTCGGAGGTTGCGACCCGTCCTTTGATCGCAGACTTGCGCCGGATTGCCGGGCAATTCCACGCTGTAGGGGCGGTCGATGCGGGACCTTGGGTTCTGGCGCGGGCCGGTCTGTTGGACGGGCACCGTGCCACCGTTCATTGGGAAGATCTGGAGGATTTCGCCAGCGCCCATCCCGCCGTTGATGTCGTGCCAGACCGTTTTGTCATTTCGCGCAACCGCTTTACGGCGGGCGGTGCGGCGCCTGCTGCTGACCTGATGCTGCATCTGATCGGGGCGCGGTGTGGCGCGGCGCTGGCGGGGCAGGTGGCGGCGTCGTTTCAATATGAACCGCAGGTCGATGGAAGCCGCCCGCAACGCCCCGGTCTGGTGCCGGTGGCGGGCGATGCACGGCTGGCGGGCGCGCTGGCGATGATGAATGCGCATCTGGAAGAGCCGCTGCCGCTTGCCACCATTGCCCGCGCGCAGGGGCTGGGCCCGCGCCGGATGGAACAAGTGTTTCGTGATGCTTTGGGCCAGGGGCCGGGCGCGGCCTATCTGGACCTGCGGTTACAGATGGCGCGGCGGATGGTGACGGACACCGACCATGCGCTGCGCGATATCGCGCTGCGCTGTGGCTTTGTTGATCCGACCAGCTTTTCCCGGGCGTTCCGGCGGCGGTTCGGGGTGCCGCCCAGCCGGATCAGGAGGCAGTGACCGGGGGCAATGTCACCTCGATCATCCGGGGGCCGGGGGCTGTTGCGTCCAGATTTGCGGGCGTCGTGCAGGTATAGGGCAGGCCGCAAGCCCGCGCGAAATCGGCAAAGCCGGGCGGGCGCGGGGTGCAGCCCAGCACCTCTGCCCCTGCGGCTTTCATGGCATTGGCAATCTCGCCAAAGCCCGCGTTGTTGAAAACGATGAAGGTGATGTTCAGGTTTTCCTCGACCGCTGTCATCAGCTCGCCGGGGGCGAACATCAGACCGCCATCGCCGATCAGGCACAGGATGCGCGCATCGGGGGCAGCGAGCGCTGCGCCGACTGCCGCACCCGTCGCATAGCCCAAAGCGCCATAGCCGGTGGCGGCGTTGAACCAGCCACGCGGGCGGTCGTGGTCGTAATACATATTGCCTGCATAGATCACTTGTGTGGAATCGCCGACCATGATGGCACCCGGACAGGTGTCGCGCAGAGCGTCGAGCACGGCGATTTCTGCGGCATAACCTGCGGGGAGGGCGGCATGCGCTGCTTTGCATGTGGCAGCCGCGCGGGCAGGGCCATTTTGTGCGGGGGTGGCGCGTGTCAGATGCGGCAGGATTGTTCCGACATCGCCTTGCAGTGGCAGGGCGGCCGGATGGCGGGCGAGTTGGTCTGCGTCGATATCGACGCGGATCATCTGTGCCACATCCGGGAAACCACCATCATCATACATATCGTAATCCGTCGGCCCCATTTCAGAGCCGAGCACCAGTACCTGATCTGCAGCGCCGATCAGGTCGCGCACCGGCGCAAGGCTGGGTGTGGCAGGCACGACCAGCGGATGCCCATGCATCAGCCCGCGCGCATTGGTGGTCAGGATCACCGGCGCACCCAGCCGTTCGGCCAGCGCCTGCAATTCCGCGCCCGCATGGCGACAGCCGCCACCGGCAAGGATCACCGCGGATTCTGCGCGGTCAAGCAGGACATTTGCACGGGTCACATCTGGCGTCGTGGCGGGATCAGCCGCAACATTTTCTGGCGCGTCTGGTGCCTCTGCCGCCATCAAATCGAGCGGGATTTGCAGATGCACAGGACCGCCGCGACCATTGGTCAAGGCAGTGGCGATCTGGGTCAGGATGCCGGGCAATTCGTCAGGCTGGTTCAGATGAAAGGCCGGACCCAATGTCTTGGTCAGCGCCAGTTGGTCGGGCAGTTCATGCAGATGGCCCAGCCCTTTGCCCAAGCTGTCACGCCGGTTTACCCCCGAAATCACCAGCATCGGCACCGAATCCGCGCGCGCCTGCGCCATCGGCGTCAGGATATTGGTCAGCCCCGGCCCGGTGATCACCAAGGCCACGCCGAACCGGCCTGTCACACGGGCATAGCCATCGGCCATGAAACCCGCGCCAGCCTCGTGCCTTGGCGTGACATGGCGGATACCGGCATCCGGCAAGGCACGGTAAAGCTCGATCGTATGAACGCCGGGGATGCCGAAGATTACCTCGGTTCCCATGGATCTGAGCCAGCCGACAAGGGTTTCGGCCACGGATGTCATGGCTGATATCCTTGCGCGAAATCAGCGATCCGGGCGCAGGCGGCGCGCGTGTCATCATCGCTGGCGTTTAGGGCAAGGCGCAGCCAACCCTCAAACGCCGCGCCGAAGGAGGCACCTGGCATGACGGCGACTTTTGTCGCATCGAGCAAGGCAAAGGCGAAAGCCTGTGAATCCTGACTAAGGGCGCGGATGTCGAGCAAGGCGAACATTCCCGCCTCGGGCAGATGCACGTGCAGGCCTGCCACCCCGTCCAAGGCGTCATGAATGATCCGGGCGCGATTTGCCATCCGTCCGGCCATGGCGCGGGCGAGGGTGGGGGGGCTGGTCACCGCTTCTGCCGTCATATCGGCGATGAAGGGTTGCGAGCCGAACAGCATGGTTTCCGACAAGGGCAAAGCCCGCGCGCAGAAATCGGCCGAGGCACAGACCCAGCCCGACCGGAACCCCGGCGCGGCATGGGATTTGGAGATCGAGGCGGTGACGATCACGCGGTCCTGATATGTCGGATTGGCCAAGGCCGAGGTAAAGACCGCGTTATTATGCGTCAGATTGCCGTAAACCTCGTCCGAGATGACCCAGAGGTCATGTGCTTCCGCCACCGCACAGATCGCGTCCAGATCATCGGGGCCCAAAATTGCGCCGGTCGGGTTATGCGGTGTGTTCACCATGATCGCGCGTGTGGCGGCGGTGACCTTTTCCGCGATATCGCTGGCTTGCAGCCGGAAGCCATGCGCCGGGTCCAGCGTGACATGCACCGGGACCGCACCGGCGGCGCGGATCAGCCCTTCATATGTCGCATACATCGGATCACCGAGGATCACTTCGGACCCCGGATCGCAGATTGCCATCAGCACCAGAAACAAGGATGTCTGCGTGCCGGGAAGGCACAGGAAACGGTCAGTTCCAATCGTGCGCCCGGTTAACGCGCTATAACGGCCCGACAGGGCGCGCAGCAGGGCCGGTTCCCCCCGCCCGTTGGAATAGCCGGTGCGCCCGGCCTGCATCGCGCTTGTGGCGCTTTGGATCAAGGTATCGGGTGTCGGGACATCGGGTTCGCCGATGGTCAGGTTGACCACCTTTTCACCCGCGCGAATCCGCGCATTGGCAGCGGCGCTGAGCGCCCATTTATCAGACCCCATCCCGGCAAGACGGGTGGTCACAGCAGCATAATGCATCACTTACTCCGGTAGGTTGAGGTCGAGAAGGCGGCCAAAGGCGCGGATCGCAAGGCTGCGCATCTCGCCGGTCGCAAATTGGTCGGGCAGGACGGAGGCTTCGATCCAAAGCCCGTCCAGCAGCGCATTGCCCGCGATGGCGAGGCTGCGGGTAGTCGCCTTACCGCAGGGTTTGCCGGTCTCGCGCAGCGCATCGGTGATCATCGCCTCCAGCCGGTTGCGGAAGGCCAGATAGGTGCGTTCATGCACCGCGCGCATCGCAGCGTCACGCGGGACCAGTTGCATCGATGCCGCCCAAAGCGCCATGGCGCGCGGATCGACGACAGGGGGGGTCACGGCATTGGCAATGAACCCTGCCAACCGCGCCAAAGGATCAGCCGGCAGATCGTCAAGCGAGGCGGCACTCGCCTCGGTCAGGCGCGTCATCAGGGTTTCGTGGGCGGCGGCAACGAGGTCTTCTTTGCTGTCGAAATAATGTTTGATCAGTCCCGGCGTCACGCCTGCCTTGACGGCGATGGCGCGCACTGTCGCGGCCTGCGGCCCACCTGCGGCGATGCAGTCCAGCGTGGCGTCGATCAGCGCTGCGCGCCGCGCCTCTTCGCCTTCGCGTTTGAAGGTGCGGCGGGTTGTCATCCGCGCAGTACCGGGCGGGTCAGGCAGGTTGGCCCGCCTTCGCAGGCGATGCACAGCGCGTCACCGGCAAAGACCTGCACATTGCATCCTGCGTCTTCCATCAGGGCGCGGGTCTTGGGGAAACCATCGACCATCACCACATCGCGCGGGCGCAGGGTCAGGACGTTCAGGTTCAACCCGCCTGAGGCGATGAATTCATCTTCCGGCGCATGGATCAGGGTCCAGCCCCGCGCCTCCATGTCCGTCCAAAGCGCATAGGGCAGCAGTGGCGCATGGATCAGCGCGATATCGGGGCCGAGGGGGGAGACAAGCGACATCAGATGCAGGCAGGCAGCGGGGCCGGTCCAATAGGGCAGGTCATAGGCCTGCACCGTGATGTCGTAAGGGCGCAAGATATCGGCCAGCGCCGCGATCCCTGCCTGATTAGTCCGCACGCCGCGCCCCACGGCGAGGGTCTGTGGGTCAAGCCAGAAGCAATCACCCGATTCCACGGTCGCATCGCCTGTCAGGCGACCGATGACTGGGACACCAATGGACGTGTAAAAGGCTTCATGCATGTCAGGTTCAGCCCGACGCAAAGCTTTGCCCATGTTCAGGATCACGGCACCGTGGCGGGTGACAAAGGACGGGTCCTGCACGAAAACAGCATCGGACAGACCGTCATCATCCGATGGCATCCAGTGAATCTCTGCCCCGTTGGCGGTGACAATCCGGGCCAGTTCGGCATGCTGGATTTCCGCGCGCGCAGGGTCAAACCCCGGCCCGTAATGCCAGTCTTTTGGGTCGGCCTTGGCCATGGCGGCACCGGGCGCGCGCATGATCACGGCGGACAGGGGTTTTGATCGGTCTTCGGCACCATAGCGCATAGCGGATTCACTTCTGCTGAAATTATACACTTGAATAATTGCGCGGATTTTGACCAGATACAATCACATTTCGATTGCGATGCCATTTCGGGCGGCGCAGCCTTCGCAAATGCAGCGCAAAACCGGCGCTGCGCGACCATCAAGAGGTGCAGTCAGCACCCGCATGTTCAACAACAAGGAGAGAAAACAATGAAAAAACTGACCCTTATGGCAACGACTGCCTTCATCGCTGTCGCCGGTATGGCGCAGGCGCAGGACGTCCGCATCGGGATCGCCGCTGAACCTTATCCGCCTTTCGCCTCGCCCGATGCCGCAGGCAATTGGGTCGGATGGGAGATTGAAGTGATAGACGCCATCTGCACCGCGGCAGAGCTGGACTGCGTGCTGACCCCCACTGCCTGGGATGGGATCATTCCGGCGCTGCTGTCCAACCGGATCGATGCGATTATGGCGTCGATGTCGATCACGGCAGACCGATTGGAGACAATCGATTTCTCGGACCCTTATTACAACACCCCCACCGTGATCGTCGGCCAGCGTGATATCGACATGGACGCCAGCCCTGAATCGCTGGCCGGAAAAGTGCTGGGTGTGCAGGTTTCGACCATCCACCAAACTTATGCCCAGACCTATTTCGAGGCAGAGACCGAATTGCGCCCCTATCAGACGCAGGATGAGGCCAATCAGGATCTTGCCGCAGGCCGGATCGACGCGACACAGGCCGACAGTCTGGCGATGGATGATTTCCTTGCCAGTGATGCCGGTGCCTGCTGCGAGGTGAAAGGTGCCGTTGCCGCTGACGAGGATATCCTTGGGGCCGGTGTCGGTGCCGGTCTGCGCCAAGGCGATGATGAGCTTCGCGAGGCGATCAACGCAGGGATCGCCACGATCCTTGAGGACGGCACCTATGACGAGATCACGGCGCGTTATTTCGCCACCTCGATCTATGGCAATTAAGCCCGGCTGACGGGCGTGTTGGACTGGCTCTATGCATTGTGGCCGGGGCTTGAGGCCTCGGTCAGCCTGCTAGCCCTTGAGCCGCCGGGCTGGGGGGGTAATCTGTTGCGCGGCGCTTGGGCCAGTTTACAGATCGCGCTGGGGGCCTTTGCGCTGGGGCTGGTGATCGGCACGTTCGGCGCGCTGGGCAAGCTGCATGGCGGGCCGGTGACCCGCGATCTGCTGTCGGTCTACACGGTCGTCGTGCGGGCGGTGCCGGAACTGATCCTGATCCTGATACTGTATTATGCGGGGACAGATATCCTGAACCAAGCCTTGCAGGCGATGGGCCAGCGGCCTGTCGAAATCTCTGGCGTGGTGGCGGGCATTGCGGTGCTGGGCATCGTGCAGGGCGCCTATGCGACGGAAGTGTTACGCGGTGCCATCCAATCCGTGCCACGCGGCCAGCATGAGGCGGCACGCGCCTATGGCATGGGGTCTGTGCAGACGCTCCGGCGCGTGACATTCCCGGCGATGCTGCCCTTGGCCTTGCCGGGCCTGTCCAACCTCTGGCTGATCGCGACGAAGGATACGGCTTTGCTGGCTATTGTTGGCTTTGCCGAACTGACGCTGGAGACAAGGCAGGCTGCGGGGTCTACCCGCGCCTATTTCACATTTTTCCTTGCAGCGGGAGCGCTTTATCTGATGATGACGCTGCTGTCGGGTCGTATCTTTGGCTGGATCGAAGCACGCTATCGCCGGGGGCAGGTGCGGCAATGACACGGGCAAGGCTTGCGCAGGAAATCTTGGTCCCGCACCGGCTGGTGATGATCGCGGTTGCCATCGGTCTGGTGGTCTGGGCCGCGATGGCGATGCGCTGGGACTGGATACCACGCTATTACGATCTGGCGTTGCAGGGATTGTGGCGCACGATCTGGCTGCTGGCGCTGAGCTGTCTGTTTGGCTTTATGCTGGCTGTGCCTTTGGGGCTGGCGCAGGCCGCAGGGCCGCGCATCCTTGCCGCACCGGCGCGCGCCTTCTGCACGGTGATCCGGGGCACACCGATCCTGCTGCAACTTTGGCTGATCTATTACGGCGTGGGCAGCCTGTTCCCGCAATTTCCCTGGGTCAGGGAAAGCGAGCTTTGGCCCTATCTGCGGCAAGCATGGCCCTATGCATTGTTAGCCTTATCGCTGAGCTTTGCGGGCTATGAGGGTGAGGTGATGCGCGGTGCCTTCAAATCCGTCCCCGGCGGCCAGCTGGAGGCGGCGCGATCCATGGGGATGGGCCGTTTCGCGATTTTCCGCCGGATCTGGTTCCCACAGGCGTTGCAACGGGCGCTGCCGACCTTGGGCGGTGAAACGGTGCTGCAACTCAAGGCCACGCCATTGGTCGCGACGATCACGGTGGTCGACATTTACGCCGTCGCAAGCCGGGTCCGGCAGGATACGTTCATCATCTATGAACCGCTGCTCTTGCTTGCCGTGATCTATATGATGATCGCGGGGCTATTGGCGCTGATGTTCAAGCTGCTGGAACACCGTTTCAATCGGGGCATGGTAGGCTAGCGCCTGCCGCATCCAATGAAACACGAATTGCTGTAGTGCATTGATTTAAATGGCTTTATAGCCAAGTTGCCAATTGGCAATCGGGACCGCGCCAGAGAGCTGTGGCGATGATCAGGCCGCTTTACCCCCCACCTAGACGCGCCCGTTGGCAATGTTGCGCAGATATGTGCCATAATCGTTCTTGGCGAATTTATCTGCCAGCGCGGTCAGTTCCGCATGGTTGATCCAGCCCTGTGCAAAAGCGATTTCTTCGGGGCAGCCGACCTGCATGCCCTGGCGTTTTTCCAGGGTCCGCACGAAATTACCCGCATCCAGCAAACTGCCATGGGTGCCGGTATCAAGCCAGGCATAGCCGCGCCCCATCTGTTTGACCGACAGCGATCCTTCGGCAAGGTAGAGTTCGAGCAGCGTCGTGATTTCCAGCTCGCCCCGCGCGGACGGCTGTACGCTGCGCGCCTTTTCGGGGGCGGTCCCATCAAGGAAATAAAGCCCTGTCACTGCGAAATTCGACGCAGGCTTGGCCGGTTTTTCGATGATCGACACGACTTTGCCGCCATCATCGAAACTGACGACACCATAGCGTTCGGGATCACTGACCTGATAGCCAAAGACCGTGCCGCCATCGGGCTTTTCAGCGGCTTCCAGCATCAGGTCGACAAGGCCGTGACCGAAAAAGATGTTATCGCCCAGCACCATGGCCGATGGCGCACCGGCCAGAAAATCCTCGGCCAGAATATAGGCTTGTGCCAGACCTTCGGGGCGCGGTTGCGCGATATAGGTAAAGGCGGCACCCCAATGACTGCCATCGCCCAGCAGGCGCTTGAACTGGTCCTGATCTTCGGGGGTGGTGATGATCGCAATCTCGCGGATGCCTGCCAGCATCAGCACGCTGAGCGGGTAATAGATCATCGGCTTGTCATAAACTGGCAAAAGCTGTTTCGACAGGCCCATGGTGATCGGGTAAAGCCGTGTGCCTGATCCACCGGCCAGAATGATCCCTTTGCGATTGGTCACGTCACGTCTCCTTCAAATCTTGCAGAACAGACCCGAGGCTTTTGCGCCAATCGGGTCGGTCGATGCCATAGTCACGCAGCAAAGCCGTGCAATCCATCCGCGAATTGGCAGGCCGCGCTGCGGGGGTGGGATAGGCGCTGGTGGGGATATCCGTGACCTTGCAGGCAAGGCCGCTTTGCGCAAAAATCTCGCGCGCGAAATCGGCCCAGCTGACATCGGGCGCGCCGCTGAAATGATAGGTGCCGGTCTGGCCTTTGCCTGCATGATGCGCCCGTGTGATCACCAGCAAGGCGGCGGCAATGTCGGCAGCGGCGGTTGGCCCGCCGATCTGATCGGCCACAACAGTCAGGCTGTCGCGTGTGGCACCCAGACGCAGCATGGTCTTCACGAAATTGCTGCCATGCGATGAAAACACCCAGGATGTGCGCAGGATGACATGCGCGCCCCCGGCGGCACGCACCGCCTGTTCGCCCGCCAGTTTGGTACGCCCATAAGCGCCAAGCGGACCGGTCGCATCATCCGGCTGCCAAGGCCGCGTGCCGCTGCCGTCAAAGACATAATCGGTCGAGACATGCAGGAATGGCAGGCCACGTGCGGCACAGGCCGTAGCCATAGCGCCGGGTGCCGCGCCATTGATCACTGCGGCAAGATCGGGTTCAGTCTCGGCCCGGTCAACCGCCGTGAAGGCGGCTGCATTGATCACGACATCCGCATCCGTTGCCGCAATCTGCGCGGCACAGGCGTCAGGATCGGTCAGATCGGCCTGTTCGCGATCAAGACAGGTGAGTGTGATATCATCCCCTGCCTGACGTGCAAGTTCCGTCGCGACCTGCCCGGTCTGGCCAAAGACAAGAACCCGGATCATGCTTTGGTCCCCAGACGCTGGCCGACACCGGCACGGGCTTGCAAGGGTTGCCACCAATCCGCATTGTCGAGATACCATTGCACGGTGCGGCGCAGACCTTCTTCGACGGTGACGGATGGCCGCCAGCCCAGCTCGTCGCGGATGCGGGTCGGGTCGATCGCATAGCGCGCGTCATGGCCAGGACGGTCGGCGACAAAGGTGATCTGATCAGCATAAGATCCGGCAGCTTTCGGGCGCAGATCGTCCAGAATGGCGCAAAGCGTGTGGACCAGTTCCAGATTGCTGCGCTCATTCTCGCCGCCGATATTGTAGCTGCGGCCCAAAGTCCCTTTGTCCAGCACCAGAAGCAAGGCATCGGCATGGTCTTCGACATAAAGCCAGTCGCGGATATTGCCGCCATCGCCATAGATCGGCAGTGGCTTGCCTGCGATCGCATTGAGAATGATCACCGGCACCAGCTTTTCTGGGAAATGATAGGGGCCGTAATTGTTGGAACAATTGGTCAGAACGACCGGCAGCCCATAGGTTTCATGCCAGGCGCGGACCAGATGGTCGCTTGCCGCTTTGGACGCCGAATAGGGCGAGCGGGGATCATAGGGGGTGGTTTCCGTGAATTTGATCGCAGGGTCAGCGGGCAGCGACCCGAATACCTCATCGGTGGAAATATGGTGAAAGCGGAACTGCCCGGGTTTGCCCTGTCTTGTCCAGTAAAGCCGTGCGGCCTCCAGCATGTTATAGGTGCCGGTCATATTGGTCGCGATGAAATCACCCGGCGCATCAATGGACCGGTCCACATGGCTTTCCGCAGCCAGATGCATGACGGCATCAGGCTGATGGCTGGCAAAGATACGGTCCAAGGCCGGACGGTCCCGGATATCGGCCTGCTCGAAGGCATAATCGGGACTGTCAGCCACGCTTGCCACGTTGTCCAGACAGGCGGCATAGGTCAGCGCATCGACATTCACAACGCTATGGCCGCGCGCCATGGCAAGGCGCACTACCGCTGATCCGATAAAACCCGCGCCGCCCGTCACCAAAAGTTTCATAGTTTATTCCGTATAAGTGAAAGGTGTATCAAAGTCGCGCAGCAAAGGGGCCTGCGCATCCTTGTCTGACAACAGCGGCGCAACGCCGTCCGGCAGCCCCCAGTCGATACCGATGTCAGGGTCATCGAACCGGATCGCCCCGTCACAGGCGGGGGCGTAATAGTCAGTGCATTTATAAATGATCTCGGTATCGGGCTCGCGGGTGATGAAACCATGCAGGAACCCGGCGGGGATCAGCAATTGGCGGCCATTCTCGAAGGACAATTCCTCACCGATCCATTGCCCATAGGTCGGTGACCCGCGCCGGATATCGACGGCGACATCGAAAAGCCGCCCCTTGCCGCAGCGCACCAGCTTGGCCTGCGCATGAGGCGGTGACTGGAAATGCAGCCCGCGTACCGTGCCGACGCGGGCTGAAAGCGAATGATTATCCTGCACAAAATCAAGCGTGACGCCGGCATCGGCCAGTGTTTTGCGGTTCCAGCTTTCCGAAAAGAACCCGCGTGTATCGCCAAAGCGCGCGGGTGTCAGAATCAGAACATCGCGCAATTTTGTCGTTTCGACTTGCAAGCTGTCATCCTTCGTCGCTCAGAGCGGCACCATCCGCGCCCGTTTTCCCGCCAGTAACCCGTTTTCAGTGCTTTGCAAACCACCCAAGGAGGACGGATGCTGCATTTAATTGCGTTCAGATTGCACCCTAGGTAGGACAGCCCCACGACGCAAGCAGCAGTAAAAGAGGCCAAAGTGATACCTATCTGGAAGCTCAAGCGCGAGCTGAAGCGCCTGACGGATCAACTCATCGGTCTGCCTCGTACGATTGCAACGCTGCCACGGCGGTTCCGTGAACCGCAATTGCGCCGCGCCCATGATGCGGCTTTTCCGGGAAATCTGCGGATCACCGCGGGGGATGTGGCCGCAGGCGGCCGGCTTGCCGTTGTCGTGGTGTTTCAACCAAAGGGCCTTGCGGCCTCGACCTTTGAAACCTGCGAAAACCTGCGGCACGGCGGCTATAGCCCGCTGGTCATGTCGAATGCGCCGTTAAGTGACAGTGACACCGCCCGTCTGGCAAAATCATGCTGGCGCGTGGTCAGCAGGCCCAATTTTGGCTATGATTTTGGTGCTTATCGCGATGGCATGCGGTTGATCAGACAGGCCGGGATCAGCCCTGACCAGGTGATCTTGATGAATGACAGTTTCTGGTCCGACCTGACCCCGGCACTTTTGAATCGGGTGAAGGCGCAGCAAGCTGACCTGTTCGGGTTGCTGCAGGATGAAAAGGTCAAACACGACACCAGAGGCGGCACACAGACCAGCAGGATGCATATCGAAAGCTACTTTCTGGTTGTGTCCGGCCAGCTTTGGCGTTCTGCGGTATTTGAACAATTCTGGCACAATTATCCGATGACGGATATCAAACCGAAAACCATCAGACATGGTGAGATCGGTTTTTCGCGGGCCATGGCGGATGCGGGCTATCATCTGGCGGCGCTGACCAGCCGCGACGCTTTTCTGACGCAACTGGCGAGGTTCGACGCGACAGAGTTGCAGCAGGTTCTGGCGTACGCTTCCTATGATGACGCGACATTCGAGGCAGAGGCTGGCGATCTTCTGGCTCGCGCCCCCGACCAGCCGGAATGGCGCGCAGCGGTGCTTGACCATATCCGCCGCTGGGTCAATCGTCGCCGGTTCAATGCGGCCTATCCGTTGGCGAGTGCCAAGATTTTCGGGACGTCATTCGTCAAGAAAAGCAATGAGCCGATCTTTCGGGCTGCCCGCAGGTCATATTTGAACGCTGTCAACGCGGGCCTGATCGCACCACCTTCGGCTGTGATTCTGTCGGAGATTGAGCGGGCGAAAAACTGACTTTTTGAAGTGTGTAGGATGGAACACCGCGTTTCATGGCGTCGAGAGAAGCATGTCGCGGGCGCTAGGTGGTCTTTGTGCTCGCTTGTAAAGTGAGCTTCAACATTGGCGCAATCGTCCGCCTAGTGTTAATGAAATAAGGGCGATTTTAGCGCATGAGTATTAAATTTCTGGTTGCGTCAGCCAGAAAGAACAGGCAGTTCAAATTTATGTTTGTGGCAGACCATCGACGTCAAACTCACCATCCGAAGTAGTCCAGATAAAGATTTGCCGATGAATAAAATTGCACAACGAATCGGTTTTCACAAAAGTGGGCGCCCGCGCCGCTGGTTGATCGCATTGTTGGTGGACAGGGCGGGGAGAGTCCGCCCCGCTTTTCGCAGGGTTGTATTTAAAAAGAACGGTTTGCCAAGACCGCGATACGCGGTCCTGCTGAACAAGGGCAATTCACTTGCGGGCACGACGCGCCAGGTTGCGGTCGACATGCATGTGCAGGACTGGCTTGATGAACGCTTCTCGGCCTTGCGGCCATTGACGGTTTTCAAAGATACCGCTGCAACAAACCGGATAAACCTTGTTACGGACAGTATTGGCGCATCAAGCCTGTTTGGTGGTGTTGGAACCGCAATAATTCTTGCTGCGCTATGGGCAAAGCGGACAGACGCAGAGCTGCGCATCATCACCCGGGGCGAACCTCCATCTACAAAAGCAGTGTCGACGGTGTTGTCGGCAAATGGGCTGCACTTTGACGGTCCGGTCGCATTTGTCCACGCGCCACATTTCAACAGTGACGAGATTGCTGTCTCTTCAAACGACATGTTCCTTGCGACATCATGGTGGACAGCGCGCAGCCTGCTGAACACAGTACCTTCTGATCGTATTGTATATCTTCTTCAGGAAGATGAACGCATGTTCTATCCATATGGCGATGACCATCTGAATTGCAGCAATGCCTTAGCCGAACCATTTGCAAAGGTGATCGTCAATACGGGATTGCTGCATCGTCATATGACCGAGGGGCATGATGCTGTCCCCGGCCTGGCGTCACGCAGTGTCAGCTTTGAACCAGCCTTTGTCTATCCACTAAAAAAGTCCAGCGCAGTTCATACGGGAAAGCGCAAGATGTTCGTCTATGCTCGCCCGCACAACGACCGAAATCTATATGCGACCTGTTTGCAACTGATCAATCAGGCCATCATTGAAGGAGTGCTTAATCCCAAAGACTGGGAATTGCATCTTGTCGGTCGGGGACTTGAAAAGCGCGTATTTGATGGCGGCCTTGTCGTCCGTTTCCACGATCCGATGGCATGGAACGATTATATTACGTTCTTACAGACCATGGATGCGGGATTAAGTTTTATGTATACGCCACATCCCTCGTATCCACCGCTTGACCTTGCGGCGATTGGAGTACCGGTCTTGACGAATCGTTTTGGCGTAAAGTCGGACCTGTCCAGCTATTCCAAAAACATCCTGTGCACGGATCTAACTATGCCTGCAATGCTTGACGGATTGCGGCAGCTTTTGGCGCTTGCGACTGATCCGCAGACCTGTGCCGTGAATATGGCTGGCGACCATATCAACCGCGACTGGGAAGCGGCGCTCGAAGACGTCATTGTGCAGCTTGCGGACCTGACGGACGGACGGCACTTACATGTTTCATGATCTTCTTGCCGAACCGGTTTTATTTGAGACTCCATGGGAAAACGAAACCTTGCCACAGCGGCTTTGCGAGTTGCTTGCAGGGGAAGGTGAAAAGGTTGCCTATATTTACGAATGGCCGGACAGCAGTACTTTTCGCTATCGGGTCTATAACATCATGGAGGCCCTTCGCGCTGCCGGTGATGACAGAGTCAGCGCAAGCTGGTTTTCGGCGCGCGAAATCGATAGCTTGCGTGCCTGCCTGCATCGCATAACGACTTTGGTTCTGGCCCGGGTCAGAATTACGCGTGCCGTTTCCGATCTTATTGCAGCGGCACAGCTTAACGGCGTCCGGGTGTTGCTTGATTGTGATGATCTGGTGTTTGATCCGCGCTATGCGCAGACTGTGTCTGTCAATAATGATCAGAACTTTGAACTTGAACCACATCTTGACGGGTGGTTTGCCTATGTCGGACGCCTGAACGCGACGGCGCTGCAATGCGACGGCGGCATCACAACAAATGCGTTCTTGGCCGAAAAACTAGCGAATGTGTGTCGAGGTCCGGTTTCGGTCATCCCCAATTTCCTGAACCGCCGTCAACAAAATATTTCGCAACACCTGCTGGAGGCGAAAGCGGCCAGAGGGTTTCGTGGTGACGGTCGCGTCACCATCGGGTATTTCAGCGGGTCGCCTACACATAACAAAGACTTCCGCATTGCTCTTGACTCATTGATCCACCTGATGGACGAGGATGACTCTATCGG
Source organism: Yoonia sp. 67-2 (assembly GCF_035117555.1). Taxonomy (NCBI): domain Bacteria; kingdom Pseudomonadati; phylum Pseudomonadota; class Alphaproteobacteria; order Rhodobacterales; family Paracoccaceae; genus Yoonia; species Yoonia sp. 67-2. Next base: position 8,030 of record NZ_JAYKPK010000007.1, on the reverse strand, counting down.
CGTCCGTATCGCGGGCTATATGGAAAGCCATGTCGCTCTGGCGCGTTTCGGAAACCGTGTTGATGTAATCCCGTTTCACGATTGGGTGAACCTACAGGCAAGAATTGCCGAGGTTGACATCAACATTGCCCCGCTGCAGCTTAACGATTTCACGCATTGTAAAAGCGAACTGAAGTTTTTTGAGGCGGCTGTCGTCGGTACCTATAGCGTTGTATCGAAAAGCTATACCTTTGAACGCGCGGTTGATCATCCTGACGACGGCATGGTCGTTAACAATGGTCAATGGTATGATGGCTTGAAGCATGCCGTTGCCTTGGTGCGTGATTCAGATGCATACGGGCAAAGAGCGCTAAAAACAGCAGAACGTGTTGTCGCCAGATATGGTTGGAACCGGAATGACGATGCGATTTACAATGCCTTGCTCCGCGTCTCTGCATCATAGGCACTCATGACATGATCCGGTCTTGATCATGGAAATACACCCGTCAGGTGACGGACGCGTCACACCTGTGACACCTCTAACACAGTAAGCGTCAAAGCCCGCCCTACTATACTCAAACGCTATCGCCACTATCGACGGTCCGGGCAGCGACATCGCGTGCGACCCTATCTGGCGCGGCTGATCAGGCAAAACCATTAGAGGTAAGCTACCGCTCGGCGATGATCATGCTGATAAAGCATTCCCTAATGGGGTAACTAACATCAATTTTCTGGCTAATGTCTGTAATGGTGCCCAGGGGCGGAATCGAACCACCGACACGAGGATTTTCAATCCACTACGCAACGAACCTTCGCGATTTGCGTCAGCTTCGCAAGTTGCTGAAAAACAAGATTTATACATTTAAAACAATAGTTTAAGCGTGATTTATGACTGTCGGCTGTCATGTGTCTTGACCTATCATCGGAGGCGGAATCGACCCGAAAACCAGTTCAAAAACACAGAATATGCACAAAATCACAGCCCCCTTGCTTCTACCTGTTGCCGTGATCGCAGTGCTTCCATTGCTTGAATTGCAGCTGAAATAGGGGATGAATGCCCCCACTGCTTCATGCATCCTGATGTTGGAACGGAAGAACTGGCAGCCGACCCGAAGGTCAAGCTGCCCACCGCTCCAGCACAGCGATAGCGTTCTTCGGGTCTGCCTTGATCCGAAGAACGGTTTGACGCGACAAGTGGGTGGCGGCAGCGATGGCTGAAATGTTCTGCGAGGTGCTCAGCATGTCCTGCACCATTGCCACCTGCTCGCGGGTGTAGCTAGGCTTCCGGCCACGATACTTCTGCCCAGTTGCTTTAGCGTGTTCGATTCCGGCCCGCTGGGCTTCACGTGTGGCTTCAGCCTGAGCCTGTGCAGATGCCGCCATGAACCCGATCAAAGCATCCCGCACTGCCATCTGCATGGGATCGTTGGTGGCCCCATCAAATGTCATGTTGTTGATCACCGTACGAATGATTACCCCACGTTTCATGAAGTCGCGGATGGTTTCGGTCACATCGGCGTAGTTGCGGCCAAGCCTATCCACCCAACGAACTACCAGCACGTCGCCAGCCCGCAGCTTATCGTAGAGCCGCTTGCCTTCAGAACGATCCTTCAGCCGGGTGCTAATGCCTGACACGCCGTGATCGGCAATTACTTCATCGATCTTGAAACCCGCTTGCTCTGCTTGGGTCCGCTGATGATCCAGCGTTTGGCAGGCGGTCGATACCCTCGCGTAAAGAAACGTGTGTGCCATGCGGTCTCCTGTGTCCGTTAAGGTGGAGTCCACAAATAAGTTGTCCGTAGAAACAAAACAAGTCTAACGGACAACAAAGCCATAAGGTTTTTGCCAGGAATTCAATAACTTGTTGAGGTATACCCTTACGGTCGCCGCAATGCAGAAATCACTGTTTGCAATCATCATGCCAGTCGCGGGTTTCAAGCTTCCAACACTGGCCCGCAGCTTCCTTGGCTCGCCAGATCGGGGTTAGCGGATCATCTTCGAACGTTTCCCGGCACGATAGGCGAGCGACAATGCGGTCATCGCGTTCCACCAAGATCGTGACTTCATAGGGGCGTTCACCATCTTCGTGCCTGTCATAGACGCTGGTGATCACATAGTTGTAGGAATGGTTGCGAAAAACGACTTGATTTGTCGGATATCGCCCAAACCCACTCCAAGCCACATAGTCCACTTCACTGATCGGGCGGGCTAGGACCAACTCAGGTGATCCAGCTTGTAGAAAGGTGTATGTGGCCGTTCCCTCACCAAGGCACAGCGACAGAGTTTTGCCCCCGGTCGTGCAAGTCAGAAAGGGGTCATCAGTGCAGGAAGCGGCTGCTACATTGGCAAGCCCAGCGGCGACGATGAACACACCTGCACGGACCAGCATCATCGGCAGGGCTTCCACAGATCGACCGATGCATCACGGATCACAAACACCCCACCATGGGCTTGTTCCATCAGCATGATGCGTTCCACATATTCCTCGCCTTCGGCTGCACATTGACCATCATACAGAATTGCGTGCAAACCGCGAACATCGGTTGGGTTGTTCAGTTCACAGGCGTTTTCGATATCGATCAGCCAGTTACCTTCAATGGCGACTGCACCACCTTCAAACCCGATGTTCTGACAGTCCCATGTGGCAGGGTCAGCCTTCAGGGGCAGATAAACCCCTTCGAAAGGCGTGTCTGCAAGTGCAACAGAATAGATCATGATAGCCGCAGCAGTGGCAAGTGTGCGTCGGATCATTTTCGTCCCCTTCGTGATTAAACGGAAAGGACCACGCCGACATGCGGCGTGGCCTAGTTGGCGTGCGAGGCAGGTTTCAATACAGGCATGTATTGTGTTGCACATTATGGACTCTACAAAATATTGATCACGATGCTACATGATCTTAAGGGCAGCATTATCTGCAAAGGCCGATCTTGCAGACTTTAGATATCCAGCTTCGATAGCCCTTTCGCGATTTTCACCGTCTCCAAGTTGGCCATGAAACTAGCACATCAAGAAGGAGTGCTGATCGTTTACGGTTTCAGATTGATTGGACGATCAATTAACCCCTGCTGACCCAACGATACCTTGTATAACAGTATCGACGCCATTTGTAATCGTGCCAGTGTTAACGGCACCGAGTGCTGTTGTAGTGACATCGCCAACCGAGCCATTAACGGCGATAAGTGTGTTGTTCACGTTACCTTGGATCGAAGAAGTATTGCGAGCGACGTTCAGCATCAATGTGCCCGTATCTGCCGAACCACCAACCACGGTCAGGCTTGCACTTATGGCACGATTAGCTGAGCTTGAAGCTTCGTTAACTGCCGTGTTTACCCCAACCGTTATGTCACCGGTGTTTACCGCACCAAGAGCAGTGGTAGCGATATCACCGATATTGATGGTAGGTATCGAATACTCAGTTGCTGTGGCTGCACCTGCAATCGCTTCTTTCGTCGATTCAGTCACGCCTTCGATGATGTTCGTCACGGAGCCGTCGATGGTTGTGAATATAAACTCCTGTGAAACAGATGTTTCAAAAGTCTGACTAAAACCAGCCGCTTCATAGTTTGCAGCAGCTGCTGCGGCTACGGTAGTTATGCGTCTAGCAGTTCCATCATCAAAAATTCGATACTCAGAAAAATCGATAGTTGCCGAATTGCCATCCTGTATCGCGAAAAGAAGTTGTGATCCACTTGGATCAAAAAAGCTCCATACGTCAGTGGGATCGCCATCAGTATCGACTGTCGAGACACTACCATCAGCATTAAGTGTGATTGCACTATAGGGTACAATTAAAGTCGTTCCGATATCTGCTGCCGTCACAGTTCGTGTTGGCCCATAATTGTTACGGATAAAAAATAATATATCTGATGGCTCTGCATCAGCAATTACAAGAGGAGTAGTGTTTTCTACAGGATTAGTCAGAAGCACGCTTTCGGCAATATTGGCGTAAACACCATTAACTTGGGCGAGGTTCGTAGACCCGTCGATCTGGCTGAGCACACGCTCCAGAACAGACTGTGCGTAAGCTCCACTTGGAAGTACCAATGCCCACACAGTCAACTGACATGTAATTTTGGGCAAGCACAGGATTTTCACTTTAAGTTTTCCTGCGTTGTAATAGTCGACACGCCGTTTCTGCGTTTGATTCAACGGCAATGCAGGAACGCAAGGTGATACCTTAGAGCGATAAAGTACCACGACTGTTCGCACATTCTATAGTTATCTTTTGGATACATTTGGTGGCATAAGTCAGCGTCAGCCAGTCGCACTAGATCAGTAACTTCGGCAGTCCTTTCACGATTTTCACCGTTTCCAAGCTCACAGTGATCACCCGGCACAGCAGATCGAACGGATAGCGTGGGTCGCCCATGGTTTCCACGGCGTAGCGGTTGGCATCGTTGATGATGCCGCTGGTGGGGTCTTGTTTTTCCGCCTGCCGCTCCATCACCCATTCAATCGCGGGCTTGCCGTTCACCACGTAGTCGTAGGCTTCTTCGGGGATGTCGGTGATCGTGATGTTGCTGTTGTAGATGATCGTGCTGCGGTCCTTGGCTTTGCCCTTGCCGCCGAACCGCATCTTGGTCACGCGGAAGAAGGCTTCTGGATCGGGGATGCTGGCCAATCGCAGGTCACCTTGGGCAACCACCACAGGATAGGGTTCAACGGCTTCATAGCCCACGTGCAGATCGCCCAGCTTTCGCCCAGCGGCGGTGAAGGCCCAGAAAGCGGCAGCGGTTTTCACCGTGGGGATGCGGGGCAGTTCCTTGGACAGGTTATCGGCAAAGGTGCTGCGGTAGTCTTCGGAATGCAGCAGGCCATAGACGTAGTAGAACAGGTCTTCCTTGGTGATCGTTTCGCCGGGATAAGCGGCTTTGAAATGTTCCAGCCCAGCATCGGTGATGCCATCCCGCACGGTGTAGCCGGTGGCTGTGTCATGGCCCGAAAACAGATCGCCTTCATCGGCTGGGGCAGCCTGTTCGTAGAGTTTCAGGGGGAAGCATTGCGTGCCCCCGTCAGTTTGCAGTTCTATGATGTGGTCCGCCATCAAGGCGAACTGTGTTTCGCCTGTAACCCGCTGCTTCACCACGATAACCCTGTTCTCAACCCCTGCTTCTGGGAAGATGCGGGGGATTTGGTAGCGACGTTCGTTCAATCGCTTGCTGTAGAAAAGCCACTGTTTGAAGTAGGGCCGATACAGGGCCGGAACGTAGGTGCCTTCTTCAGTAGAAAGTTCACGTTCCTTTTCGAAATCCCCTTTCAGTGCGGAAGTCCACGAAATCTCCAGCGGTGCGTCCTTGGTAAAAGCATCTGGTTCCATGGAAGGGTTCGCGGCCCGTGCAGCTCGGAAGGCATCCAGTTGCCGGTTGTAGTGTGCCACTGTGCGGTCGATGCTGGTTTCCAGCACGTTGCGGGATGAGTTGAAGCACCACGCGTCACGCTGGGTCTTCAGGCCAGCCGAGTAGTTTTCAAACAACACCACGCCGGTATCAGACTTCTTGTCCCCGATGGAGATGTGATCGGCAAAGTTGCTGTCCCGCTGCTTCAGCCAATCGCCATGCTCATCGGGTTCTATCACTTGCCAGCTATCGCGTGCGGTGATGCCCCTGATGCTGCTGAAGTTGCGGATGATATTCAGCTTGTCCTGTTGCGACAGGTAATCCCCGATATCGTGGAAGAAGATTTGCCCCTGCTGTTCGGCCTTGGGGTTCTTGATGAACAGTGTGATCACAATGGGGGCACGACTGCCACCGCCGAAAATCTTGCCACCTTCACGGCGTGAGGTTTCGCCGCTGGTTCGCTGATTGCCCCGGAGGTGGAACACATAAATGCTGGTGAATTCATCGGCCAAGGACTTACGCATCCCATTCGCCGTGTTGGCATCCACCCAGCCGCCATTGGTCACATAGGCCAGAACCCCGCTATCGCCCAACCGATCACTGCCCCAGCGGATGGCACGGATATAGCTGTCATAGAGGGCGTTCTTGTTGGTGGCCGATCCACGGGCGGCATAAGTTTCGCCGATCCGGCCATCCAGTTCCGGGTAGCTGATGTGCTGCGATACGGCATAGGGCGGGTTGCCAATGATGACCTGAATATCCAGTTCCCGCTGCCGTTTCCGGCGTTCGCTGTTATCCGGCATGATCTGAGCCACAAGATCGCCCTTTTCATACATCTGGAAGGTATCGGTCAAACAGATACCCCCGAAGGGCACATAGTCACCGCCGTGCAGCCCATGGAACACGGCTTCAATGTTGATGGCGGCGATGTAGTAGGCCAGCAATACGATTTCATTGGCGTGGATTTCGTGGCGGAACTTGTGTTCCAGCTCTTCGGGTTTGATCAGGCCGGATTGCAGCAGTCGGGTGATGAAGGTGCCGGTGCCCGTGAAGGGGTCAATGATGTGCACGCCCTTGGAACCGATGGTCTGGCCGAACTCATCTTCCAGCACGTCGTTCACCGAATGCAGGATGAAGTCCACGATTTCCACAGGGGTGTAGACGATGCCCAGTTTGGCCTGCACCCGCTTGAAGGCTACAGCAAAGAAGCGGTCATAGAGCTGGCGGATCAGTTCCTGCTTGGCCTTGGGATCGCTGATGCCCATGGCACGTGCCTTCACGCTTGCGTAGAAGCGTTCCAGATCGGTGTTTTCCTTGTCCAGGTTGTGGGCATCCAGAACACCCAACACGCCCTGTATGGCCCTAGAAACGGGGTTTTCCTGCGTGAACTGATGGCCTTCAAACAGCACCTCGAACACCGGTCGCGTGATGATGTGCTGTGCCAGCATTTCCACGGCATCTTCAGGGGTGATGCTGGTGTTCAGATCATCGCGAAGCTCCTCAAGAAAAGCATCAAAGGCCGCACGGGCGGGGGTGTTGGGGGCCTCTACAATGGCGGTGATGCGGGTGATGTGGGCTTGGGCGATGTCCGCAATATTGCTGGCCCAGTCCTCCCAATAATCGCGGGTGCCGCATTTCTTGACGATCTTGGCTTTGATGGCACGGGCAAATTCATCCACCACGAAGCCGGGGAGTTCTGGATGGCTGATCGGCCCTTCCAGCACAATATCATCATCAGCCGCAGCACCCGACCCGTAGTTAACCGCACGTTTTGCAGCGGTTTTGTTGGGCAGGTTTTCTACAGTGGCGGTTACGGCTTTTAATTCGGGACTGTCTTCGGGTTTGCCCGAAACGCCTATGATTTGGATGCGGTCAGATACATCTTGCCCCAGATCAATCTGGTTGATGGTGGCATCAAAGCGTTCATCGTGAGCACGAAGGGCGTTCAGGATTTGCCAGACCACGCGATACTTTTCGTTGTCGGCAAGGGCTTGTTCAGGGGGCACACCCGCAGGAACCCCAACCGGCAGGATCACATAGCCCATCCGCTTGCCCGGTGCCCGACGCATAACCCGCCCGACCGATTGAACCACATCGATCTGCGATTTGCGGGGATGCAAGAACATGATGGCATCAAGGGCAGGCACGTCCACGCCTTCGCTCAGGCAGCGGGCATTGGTCAGGATACGGCAGGTGTTGGCATCGGGTTCAGCCTTCAACCAATCCAGCAGTTCCCCACGGGTCTTGGCGTTGAAAGTGCCGTCCACGTGCTCAATCTGGCAACGCAGGTGATCGGCTTCTACTTCATCGGCATCATCCAACAGTGGGTCGTTACACAAGAATTCATCCACCACAGCGGCGAATTCATCCTGAACCAGCTTGGATGATGCGATATCACGGCAGAAGGCCAGTGCCCTTTTCATCGGCTGTGTGTCGGCCCCGACATCGGTGGCTAGATCGGCCTTGGTTAGGGCTTTGTAGCAGCCCACAATCTTGGTCACATCATCCAGCTGAAGGGTGTTATCGCTGTCCGCCATCCGCTTCTGCACGGATCGGGCCACCAAGCCTTCATCCATGGCCAACACGATCACTTTGTAATCGCTCAACAAGTCATTCTGAACAGCCCAACCAAAGCCACGGTAATCTCCCCTTTTTTAACGGGGTGCATCCGTAGAATTCATGCAGCCATATTCAATTTCATGACGGGTGTGATGC